>CAYTOD010000024.1:0-49807 GCA_964439315.1 uncultured Mycobacterium sp.
TACCAGGCCCCGGCGCTTGGCCAGGTTGACGACGGAATCGATCACGGACGCCACGACGATGCCACTCCTTAGTCAGGTCTCAGACCCGCTAAGAGTAGCGACCCGCGATCCGGATCAGCGACACGCACCGTCGGGGACGGCCGTCGTCAGCCGGCGATCTCCCGCCGGACTTCGGCACCGGTGGTGAGCACCAGCATCACCAGAGTCTGCAGCGCGGAGTCGCTCAGGCCGCCGACCGGAAAGTTGTAGCGCAGCACGACGTCGGCCTGCCGACCCCGGTCGACGAGGGTGACGGTACCGAGAGTGGTCTTGTGTGCTTGCGCCGCAACGGTTTTGCGCAACCTGTCGTTGAGTGGGAGGTCCCAGGCGAGCAACTGGTTCAGGGACAGCATCTGCAGTTCATCAGCGATCGGCACCGGACGCAACGACGCGAAAGTGCCCTCAAACGCCACCGTGAGCGCGCCATCGTCCTCGGTTTCGACCGGAATCACTTCGGCCAGGACGTCGTGAAGGGACATCAAGCCCGGCCGAACCGGCGGTTGCGGTGGACGTACTCCTCGCAAGCGGCCCACAGGTCGCGGCGGTCGTAGTCAGGCCAGAGCTTGTCCTGGAACACGTACTCAGCATAGGCGGCCTGCCAGATCATGAAATTGCTCGACCGCTGTTCGCCGGAGGTACGAATGAACAGATCCACGTCCGGGATATCCGGGCGGTGCAGGTGCTTGGCCACCATGGCCTCATTGACCCGTTCCGGGTCGATGCGCCCGGCCGCGGCGTCCCGGGCGATCTGCTTCGCGGCTTCCGCGATCTCGGCGCGACCGCCGTAATTCACGCAGTAGTTCACGGTGATGACGTCGTTGTTCGCCGTCATCTCCTCGGCGATGTCGAATTCCTTGATCACGCTGCGCCACATCCTCGCCCGCGAACCCACCCAGCGCATCCGCACGCCCATCACGGCGAGGTTCTCCCGGCGACGCCGTACCACTTCGCGGTTGAAGCCCATCAGGAATCGGACCTCGTCGGCACTGCGCTTCCAGTTCTCGGTCGAGAAGGCGTACACCGAAAGGTACTTGACGCCCAATTCGATTGCGCCACAGGTGACGTCGATGAGGACGGCTTCGCCCATCTTGTGGCCCTCGGTACGGCTCAGCCCGCGCTGGGTGGCCCACCGGCCGTTGCCGTCCATGACCACCGCGATGTGCTGGGGAAGCTGAGCGGCCGGAATCGCCGGTGGCCTGGCTCCGGAGATGTGCTGCGGCGGGCGGCTGGCGCCGCCGTCGGGCGCGGGTGGCAGCGCAGGGAAGACCACCGGCCAGGTTGAGGTGTCGGGGAACGACGGGTAGTCGCCCGGCGGCGGTGGGAGCTGAGGAAACCGCTCCTGCCGCCGGCGGTCAGCCCCTCGCCAGGAGCTGCTCACCCGGTCCATCACCATGAGCCTCATCCTGCCTGAAGATCTCCGCTCGGTGGTCAGCGGCACGCGGATCGGTGCGCTCGACCAGCGGCAATGTCCGCAGCTTACGTTCCAGATGCCACTGCAGATGCGCAGCGACCAATCCGCTGGCCTGGCTGCGGTGCGCCGCCGAGGAGCTCTCGGCGACGGACCAATCGCCCTCGTAGAGGGCCGCCATGAGATCCAGCACCGGCTGCGGCGGCGTGGTCGAGCCGGATGGGCGGCAGTGCATGCACACACTTCCGCCGGCACCGACATGGAACGCACGGTGCGGGCCGGGTGCGGCGCACCGGGCGCATTCGGTCAGAGCCGGCGCCCACCCCGCGACCCCCATGGCGCGGAGTAGATAGGCGTCGAGAACCAGTTCACGGGGGCGATGGGCGTCGGCCACCGCCCGCAGAGCCCCGACCGTGAGCCGGTGCAGTGCCGGCACGGGCGCGCGCTCCTCGCCGGCCAGCCGCTCGGCGGTCTCCAGCATCGCGCACGCGCAGGTGTATCGGCCGTAGTCGTTGACGATGTCGCCGGCGAAAGCGTCCAGGGACACCACCTGGGTGACGATGTCCAGATTGCGGCCGGGATGCAGTTGAACGTCGATGTGGGCGAATGGCTCCAGCCTGGACCCGAACTTGCTGCGGGTGCGGCGCACTCCTTTGGCGACCGCGCGAACCAGGCCGTGGTCACGGGTCAGCAAAGTGACGATGCGGTCGGCCTCACCGAGCTTGTGCTGGCGCAGCACGACCGCCCGGTCCCGGTACAGCCGCATTGGCTCAGTCTGTCACCGGGTTGGGACATCGTGCGTGACTGACACTTCAGAAACCCAGGCGACCGAGCTGTTTGGGGTCCTGCTGCCAGTTCTTGGCGACCTTGACCCGTAGTTCCAGGAACACCTTGGTACCCAGCAGCCGCTCGATCTGGCGTCGTGCGGTGCTGCCGACGTGTTTGAGCCGGGTGCCGCCCTTGCCGATGACGATGCCCTTCTGGCTGTCCCGCTCGACGTAGATGATGGCCCGCACATCCATGAGTTCGCCCTGGTCCTCCGAGCGGCCCTCGCGCATGCTCATCTCGTCGATCACCACTGCCAGCGAGTGCGGCATCTCATCACGCACGCCCTCCAGTGCCGCCTCGCGGATGAACTCGGCCATCAGCACTTCCTCGGGCTCGTCGGTGAGCTCGCCGTCGGGATAGAACGCCGGTCCGGGCTGTAGCTGTTCGGCGAGGACGCCGGTGAGCACGTCGACCTGCTCACCGGTGGTGGCCGACACCGGCACGATGGCGGCGGCGTGCTCGCCGGCCAGTTCGTGGACGGCGACCAGTTGGGCGGCGACCCTGTCCTTGGGCACCTTGTCGATCTTGGTCACGATGACCACCAGGGTGGTTCTGGGCGCCACCTCGCGGATCTGCTCGTAGATCCAGCGGTCCCCCGGGCCGATCGCTTCGTCGGCGGGCAGGCACAACCCGATCACGTCGACGTCGGAGTAGGTATCGCGGACCAGGTCGTTGAGCCGCTTACCGAGCAGTGTGCGCGGCCGGTGCAGTCCCGGAGTGTCTACCAGCACGATCTGGAAGTCGTCGCGGTGCACGATGCCGCGGATGGTGTGCCGGGTGGTCTGCGGCCGGTTGGAGGTGATGGCGACCTTGGTCCCGACCAGAGCGTTGGTCAGCGTGGACTTGCCGGTGTTGGGTCTGCCGACCAGACAGACGAACCCGGAACGGAACTCAGCCATCACGGCCTACCTCGTCGGCGTCGCTGGGTTTCACCAGGACGGTGGTGATGCGCTGGCGGCCGCGGTGGTCCCGGCCGCCTTCGGCGCGAAGGCGGATCCCGTGTGAGACCACCTCCGAACCCGGAAGTGGAACCCGGCCCAGTTCCAGCGCCACCAGTCCCCCGACGGTGTCGACATCGAGGTCCTCGCTGAACTCGAGGCCGTAAAGTTCGCCGAGATCCTCGATCGGCAGGCGCGCCGAGACCCGGAACCTGTTGTCGCCCAGATCTTCTACCGGGGCCACCTCGTGGGTGTCGTACTCGTCGGCGATCTCGCCGACGATCTCCTCCAGCACATCCTCGATGGTGCACAGGCCCGCGGTCGCGCCGTACTCGTCGACGAGAAGCGCCATGTGGACGCGGTCGAGCTGCATCTCTTTGAGCAGATCGTCCAGCGGTTTGGAATCGGGAATGAACACCGCCGGCCGCATCACCTCGGCGACGGTAATGTCCCGCGCGGCGGCCGCGGAGTAATACGTCCGCCGCACAAGGTCTTTGAGGTAGACGACACCGAGAATGTCGTCGACGTCCTCACCGATCACCGGCAGCCGCGAATGCCCGCTGCGAATCGCCAGCGAGGTCGCCTGGGCAGCGGACTTGTCGCTCTCGATCCACACCATCTCGGTCCGCGGCACCATCACTTCGCGGGCCGGGGTGTCACCGAGTTCGAACACCGACTGGATCATCTTGCGTTCGTCGTCGGCCACCACCCCGCGTTCCTGGGCCATGTCGACGACCTCACGGAGTTCAATCTCGGAGGAGAACGGGCCGTTGCGGAAACCGCGACCCGGGGTCACCGCATTGCCCAGCAGGACCAGCAGCCGGCTGATCGGGGTCAGCAGAACCGAAATGGCCTGCAGGGGAACGGCGGAGGCCAGCGCGATCGGGTAGGCCTTCTGCCTGCCCAGGGTACGGGCGCCCACCCCGACCACGACAAAGCTCGCGATGGTCATTGTCACCGCGGTGGCGATCAGCGCCCCTTTGGTTCCAAGGCGGTCATCGAGGAAGTCCACCAGCATGACCGTGGCTGTCGCCTCACAGGCAATTCTCAGCAGCACGATGAGATTGATGTACTGCGGCCGGTCGGCGACCAGCTTGGCCAGCCTCTTGGCCCCGGGCCGTTCGTCGCGGACGAGTTCGTCAACACGCGCCTTGGAGACCGTGCTCACGGCCGCGTCGATGGCCGCGAACAGACCGCCGAGCAGGATGAGCGCGATCGCGCCCACCAGGGACGCCAGTCCGGTCACGGCTCGTCGAAGTAGCGGGACTTGTCCAACAGTCGCCGGTCCTTCTCGGCCTGGCGATCCCGCTGGTAGGACTCGACCTGGTCGGCAACCCATTCCTCCAGCAGTTGCCGCTGGAGGGCGAACATCTCCTTCTCCTCGTCCGGTTCGGCGTGGTCATAGCCCAGCAGGTGCAGCACGCCGTGCACGGTGAGCAGCGCCAACTCCTGGCCCAGGCTGTGGCCGGCCGCGGCAGCCTGTTTGGCGGCGAACTGCGGGCACAGGACGATGTCGCCGAGCATCGACGGTGCGGGCTCGGGGGCGTCGGGACGCCCGCCGGGCTCGAGTTCGTCCATCGGGAAGCTCATCACGTCGGTCGGGCCGGGAAGATCCATCCAGCGCATGTGCAGGTCGGCCATCGCGTTGAGGTCGAGCAGCACCATCGACAGTTCGGCGGCCGGGTTGACGTTCATGCGCCGGATGACGAAGCGGGCGACGCTGATCAGTTCCTCTTCGGAAACGTCGATACCGGACTCGTTGGACACCTCGATGGTCATCGCATCTACCGCCGGACCGAACGTCGCTGAGTCCGATTTACCTGCTGCTCAGCAGCTTTGGCGTAGGCGTCGACGATGTCCGACACCAGCCGGTGTCGGACGACATCGGCACTGGTGAGTTCGGAGAAGTGGATGTCGTCGATGCCGTCGAGAATATTCATGGCGGCCCGCAGGCCCGAGGTGGCCCCGCCGGGAAGGTCGACCTGCGTAATGTCGCCGGTGACAACGATTTTCGAGCCGAAACCAAGCCGGGTGAGGAACATCTTCATCTGCTCGGCGGTGGTGTTCTGCGCCTCGTCGAGGATGATGAACGAGTCATTGAGCGTGCGTCCGCGCATATATGCCAGCGGCGCGACCTCGATCACCCCGGCGCTCATCAGCTTCGGAATCGCTTCCGGATCCATCATGTCGTGCAGCGCGTCGTAGAGCGGACGCAGGTACGGGTCGATCTTCTCGCTCAACGTGCCGGGGAGAAAGCCAAGGCGCTCACCGGCTTCCACCGCAGGGCGGGTCAGGATGATGCGAGTGACCTGCTTGGTCTGCAGCGCACTGACGGCCTTGGCCATGGCCAGGTAGGTCTTGCCGGTGCCGGCCGGGCCGATACCGAAGACGATGGTGTTCTCGTCGATGGCGTCGACATAGCGCTTCTGGTTGAGGGTCTTGGGCCGGATGGTCTTGCCGCGACGCGAGAGGATGTCGAGAGTCAACACCTCGGCCGGCGAGCTGTTCCCGGCGCCGGACATCATCGCGACACTGCGGCGCACCGCGTCCGGCGAGAGTGCCTGCCCTCCGGCCACAATCGCGACGAGCTCGGCGATCACCTGTTCGGCCAATGCGACGTCGGCCACGTCACCGGAGATCTTGATGGTGTTGCCCCGGACATGGATCTCGGCGGAGAGGGCGGATTCCAGAGCGCGCAGGTTCTGATCGGCCGAACCCAACAAGCCCACGACGAGGTCGGGCGGAACAGTCATGCTGCTACGCACCGGCATTGCAGCGTTGGTCTCGCGGGGCGTCACGTGGTCTTCGATGCCTGCTCTCTGGTGCCTTACAGGAATTCCTTCATAGCGATGAGCACAGATTCTACCGGTCCACCGACCACCGCGGGGTGAGGACTCCCAACGCACCGAGGGCGACCGCCGCGGCCGTCGAGGTGCGCAGAACGGTGGGACCCAGGCGGACCGGCTCCGCGCCCGCACCGGTCAGTGCCTCGAGTTCCTCATCGCTGACCCCGCCCTCCGGCCCGACCACGATCATGATCGACTCCGCTTGTGCCACCGGGATATCCACCAGAGGTACGGTCGCCGACTCGTGCAGTACCAGCACAACGGCGCCCGCCTCGACGGCGCGGGCGACCATGCCGGTCAGTGCCCGTGTCGACGCCGGTCCTGCGACGGCCGGGATGTAGGGACGACGGGACTGCCGGGCCGCCGACCGGGCGACCGCCCGCCACCGGCGCAGGCCCTTGTCGGCACGGTCGCCGTCCCAGCGCGCCACGCAGCGGGCCGCCTGCCAGGCCAGGAATTCGTCGGCGCCGGCCTCGGTGGCCAACTCCACCGCCAACTCGGCTCGCTCCGCCTTCGGAATGGCCTGCACCACCGTCACCGGAGGGAAGGGTCGCGGCGCGGTGCTGCGGTGCTGCACCCGCGCCGAGAGGGACCGCTTGTCGGCGGTCTCCACCACGCACTCGGCTACGACGCCCTCGCCGTCGGAGAGCACCAGATGCTCACCGGGGCGGATGCGACGCACGGTGGCCGCGTGGAATCCTTCGTCGCCATCGACGACGGCGAGGCCACCCACCGCCGGAATGGTCTCGGCATAGAACAGCGTCGCGGCCACGTGTCCGACCCGGAAGTTCAGCGGCCGGTGAAGGTTTCGCGCAGCCGGCTGAACAAACCGCCTCCTGCCTGGGCGGCGGAGCGCAGCGGCTTGACGGCCGGCTTCTCGCCCCCGCGGCTCTTGACCTCGGTGAGCAACTCCCGGACCCGGGCATCCAGCTTGGTGGGAACGGTGACCTCGATGTGGGCATGCAAGTCGCCGCGGGCCCCCGAGCGGAGATGCGGCATTCCGTGTCCGCGTAGAACTGTCACCGAACCAGGCTGGGTGCCCGGCGCGATGGTGATCTCGCAGGCGTCCTCAAGGATGCCCTCCACCGTCACCGAGGCACCCAGTGCCGCGTCGGCCATCGGGACCGTGACGGTGCAGTGCAGGTTGTCGCCGTCGCGCACGAAGAAGTCGTGCGGCTTCTCGTGAACTTCGACGTAGATGTCCCCGGCCGGGCCACCGCCGGGCCCGACCTCGCCCTGGGCGGCCAGTCGCACCCGCATGCCGTCGGAGACACCCACCGGAATCTTCACGGTGATCTCCCGCCGGTCGCGCACCCGGCCGTCCCCGCCGCAGCGGTGACAGGGATCGGGAATCGTCTCGCCGACCCCCAGGCAGGTGGGACACGGCCGCGAGGTCATGATCTGCCCGAGCAGGGACCGTTGCACGCTCTGCACCTCACCGCGGCCCTGACAGGTGTCACAGGTGACCGGCCTGGAAGCGCCGTGCGTACCCCTGCCCTGGCACAGATCGCAGAGCACCGCCGTGTCTACAGTGACCTGCTTGGCGACCCCGGTCGCGCACTCGTTGAGAGTCAGGCGCATCCGCAGCAGCGAGTCGGATCCCGGGCGGACCCGGCCGATCGGCCCCCGCGAACCGCCGCCGCCACCGAAGAAAGCCTCGAAGACGTCGCCCAAACCGCCGAATCCGGCGAACCCTCCGCCGCCGGCGGTGGCCAACGGATCGCCACCGAGGTCGACGATGCGACGCTTCTCCGGGTCGGACAGCACCTCGTAGGCGGTGCTGATCTCCTTGAACCGCTCTTCCTCGGCCGGGTTGACGTCGGGATGCAGTTCGCGGGCCAGGCGCCGGTAGGCGCGCTTGATGTCGGCGTCGGTGGCGCCCTGCTGCACACCGAGCAAGCCGTAATAGTCGCGTGCCACGATTGACCTTTCGTCCGTCAGCCGGCGCGGTTGCCCAGAACTTCGCCGATATACATCGCAACCGCGGCGACGTTGGCCATGGTGCCGGGGTAGTCCATCCGGGTCGGACCGACGACACCCATACCGCCGAAGACCGTCCCGGAACTGCCGTAGGTGGTTGTCACCACCGACGTGCCGACCATCTGCTCGGCCTCGGTCTCGTGGCCGATGCGAACGGTGACCTTACCGGCCTCCTGTTGGACGGCCAGCAGCCGCAAGACGACGACCTGCTCCTCGAGGGCCTCGAGCACCGAGTGGAACGAGCCGCCGAAGTCGGCGGTGTTGCGGGTCAGGTTCGCGGTGCCGCCCATCACGAGCCGCTCCTCGGGATGTTCGACCAGCGATTCCAGCAGAACGGTGGCCGAGCGCCCGACAGCGTCGGCGAGGGTGCCGCCCGGCCCCGAGCGGCTGTTGATGCGGGTGGCCAACTCCGCCACCGCCACCGATGCCGCGGACAGCTTCTTACCTTCCAGCGCCTGGCCCAGCAGTTCGCGCAGCTGGGCGAGCTGATGCTCGTCGATGGTGTCGCCGAGTTCGACGATGCGCTGGTCGACGCGTCCGGAGTCGGTGATCACCACCATCAGCAGTCGCGCGGGGGTCAGGGCCACCACTTCCAGGTGGCGGACGGTCGACGCCGACAGCGTCGGATACTGCACGATCGCGACCTGACGGGTGAGCTGGGCCAGCATCCGCACCGCGCGCCGGAGCACGTCGTCGAGATCGACGCCGGATTCCAGGAAGGACAGGATGGCGCGGCGCTCCGAGGTGGACAGCGGCTTGACGTCGTGAATCCGGTTGACGAACTCGCGATAGCCCTTCTCGGTGGGCACCCGGCCGGAACTGGTGTGCGGCTGGGCGATGTATCCCTCGGCCTCCAGCACCGCCATGTCGTTACGGACGGTGGCGCTGGAAACACCGAGGTGGTGACGTTCCACCAAGGCCTTGGAACCGATGGGTTCCTTGGTCTCGACGAAATCGGCGACGATTGCGCGCAACACCTCGAAGCGGCGGTCGTCGGCACTGCCCATCTGACTCACCTCCTGGGGTTTCTCCGAATGTTTCGGGTTTCCCAGCAGTATATTTAGCAGACCACGCCGTGCACTGCCACCGGGCCTCCGGGGGTGGGGGGAGGCCCGGCAGCAGGGCCCCCGCCCAGCGGGATCAGTCCATCGCCAACAACGGCGGCAGGTGCCCGCGCCCGTAGCCCGGCAACCACGGCGAGCTGAAAAGCGCACCCGAGGGGTTGCGCACCGTCGGACTGGCCTGCAGCGACGAATGCCCCTGCTTCTGGCACACCGTTGCCGTGCCGCTGTCCCGGCAGGTCACGGTGTTGGACTCCGCGGCGGCGGCGGGGGCCGCCAGGAGGGCGAATGCTGTCGCGGCCGCGGCGACGAGAAGAGCTCTGTACCCGCGCGTCCCGGTCATCGTGATCGTTCCCTTCTGTTGGTGTGTCCGCTCCTGGTGGAGCCTGTGCCACCACACTAGCTATACCCGACATGTAAGTCACGAAACACATATCGCATACATAGGAAGGTGACTAGCGTTCGGCTTCCCCTGCGGGCAGGCACACCGTGAAAACCGTGCGGCCGGGCACCGACTCCGCCGACACAGTTCCGCCATGGGCCTCGACGATGGACGCGACGATCGCCAAACCCAGTCCGCTGGAACCCATCTCGCGAGACCGCGCCCTGTCGGCACGGACGAAGCGGCCGAAGAGGTTCGGCATGATCTCGGGGGGAATGCCGGGACCGTCGTCGGTGACGGTGAGTTCGACGCCGTCCGTCGTCGCCGCCACGGCAGCGACGACGGTCACGCCGGGTGGGGTGTGAAGCCCGGCGTTGGCCAGCAGGTTGGCGACGAGTTGGACCAAACGGGCCCGGTCGCCGCGGACCTCCACGGCGCGGTCGGGCAACTCCGCGACAAAGCGGTGACCGGTCGCCGTCACCGCGGCGTCGTTGACCGCGTCGGCGACGACGTCGCACAGGTCGACGTCCTCGACGTCCAGATCCTGACGTTCATCGAGTCGGGACAGCAGCAGAAGGTCGGCGACCAGATCGGACATTCGCCGCGACTCGGCCTCGATACGGGTGAGGGCGTACTCGGTCATCGGCGGCAGCACATCGCTCTCCTGGCGGGTCAGCTCGGCGTAGCCGAGGATCGCCGCGAGCGGAGTGCGCAATTCGTGGCTGGCATCGGTGAGGAACTGGCGCATGTGCCGGTCGGTCTCGGCCATGCTCGTCAGCGCCGAGTCAACGTTGTCCAGCATCTGGTTCAGGGTGTGCCCGACAACCCCGACCTCGGTCTCGGGATCAGTGTCCTCGACGGCGACCCGCTCGGTGATCCGGTACTGACCGGCCTGCAACGGCACCATCGCGACGTTCCCGGCAACGGCGGCGACGCGACGCAACGGCCGCAGAGCGTGCCGAACGACGATCACCGTACCGGCCGCGGTGGCCAGCAAGGCCAGCACCACGAGCCCGCCGATGAGCGCGGTGTTCCAGGCCAGAGTGCGGTTGGCCTCTTCCATGGACACCGCGGACACCAGCCGCCGGCCACCGCCGAGGTCGCGACTGCCCACCCGGTGCGCACCGAGATCGCCCAGCGTGACCGTCGTGGTCGCGCCGTCGCGCACGGCAACCGACGCCAGAGCCCGTGCAACCTCGGCCGGCGCGCCCGCCGGACCGTCGTCGTTGATCACCACGGTGAAGATCGGACTGTCCCCGCTGAGCACCGCAACGACTGTTCCGGGCGCCTGCCCGGGATAGCCGGCAGCGACCGAACCACCCCCGGGAGTCGGCCGGCCGGAGTTGGCATACCAATATCCGAGTGCTGAAAGCGAGTGCGACACTTGGCTGTCCGCCATAGTGACGACCTCGCCGCGCAGACTCAGCACGGCCACGGCGCCGACAGCCATCACGACCGCACTGACGACGGCGGAGACTCCGACGACCAGCTGCCGCAGCAGGGAGCGCCGCGGCAGGATCCTTGCGGCGCGTGAGCGCCGCGGCAGAATCATTGCGGCGCGTGAGCGCCGCGGCAGAATCATTGCGGCGCGTGAGCGCCGCGGCAAAATCATTGCGGCGGACGCAGCATGTAGCCTACGCCCCGCACAGTGTGGATCATCGGCTCCCGCTCCGCGTCGATCTTGCGACGCAGGTACGAGATGTACAGGTCGACGACGCTGGAGCGTCCGCCGAATCCGTAATTCCACACTCGTTCAAGGATCTCGGTCCGGTTGATCGCCCGCCGAGGATTACGCATCAGATAGCGCAATAATTCGAACTCGGTCACGGTCAGAGCGATCGGCTCACCCGCCCGCGTCACCTCGCGACTGGATCCGTCGAGCACCAGATCGCCGACCTTGAGAACCTCATCCTCGGGAGCCGCCATGGCGTTCGACCGGCGCAGCAGTCCGCGCAGCCGCGCGACGAGCTCCTCCAGGCTGAACGGCTTGGTCAGGTAGTCGTCCGCACCGGCGGTCAAGCCGGTCACCCGGTCCATCACCGAATCGCGAGCGGTGAGAAGCAGTGTCGGGGTGTAGACCTCCGCTTCGCGCACCATCTTCAGGATCTGAAGTCCGTCGATGTCGGGCAGCATGATGTCGAGCACGAGCAGATCGGGGCCGAACTCGGCGAATTTCGCCATCGCCTGCCGGCCGTCCCGCGCCACCTCGATCTGCCAGCCCTCGTAGTGCAGGGCCATGGTGAGCAGATTGGTCAGTGCGGGCTCGTCGTCGACCAGCAGCACCCGGATGGGCGAACCGTCGGGCCTGGTGATCCGGGGCAACTGACCGAGGACGGCCTGACGCTGACGCGGCGAACGCGGGGAAACCTGCCCGGGCATGGGTCCATTGTCTGCACACCATGTCCGTTTGTCATGGATCCCATATGAATTCCATATCTGCGCCCGGTGTCTCCCCCGGTGCCCCGGAAACCTGAAATGCGTTGCCGCTGGACCTCATCGGCCGCACGGTGATCGCTGATATGGATTTTCTATGCGTTCGGCGTCCGGCCTTGGCGACCCGGTGTCACGCTGCCTAACCTCGGCTCCATGCGTGATCCAGCCGGAATCCAAGAAACCCGTCGGGGCGGCCGCCTGGCCGCGATACTGCGCTTCGACGTTCCGGCGTCACTCGTGGTGTTCCTGGTGGCACTCCCCCTGTCACTGGGTATCGCAGTCGCCTCCGACGCCCCGGCGCTGGCCGGCCTGATCGCAGCGATCGTCGGCGGAATCGTGGCCGGCGCCCTGGGCGGATCCCCCCTGCAGGTGAGCGGGCCTGCGGCAGGTCTGACCGTCATCGTCGCCGGGCTGATCGAGGAATTCGGCTGGACGGTCACCTGTGCGATCACGGTCTGTGCGGGGCTGCTGCAGATCGTGTTCGGCCTGAGCCGGATCGGGCGCGCGGCGCTGGCGATCTCGCCCATGGTGGTGCACGCCATGCTCGCCGGGATCGGCATCACCATCGCCCTGCAGCAGGTACACGTCCTTCTGTCGGGCGAATCGCACAGTTCGGCCTGGCACAACATCACCGCGCTGCCGGCGCACGCATCGCGGGCCGACGCCACCGGAATTGTGCTGGGAATGTTGGTGATCGGGATCCTGGTGGCATGGCGCTGGGTTCCGGCCCGGATGCGGAAAATCCCCGGACCGCTGGTCGCAATCCTTACCGCCAGCGTCGTGTCGGTCGTCTTCGCCATGGACGTTCCGCGCATCGCCTTGAACGGATCACTTCTCGACGCCCTCGCCCTGCCGGCGCTGCCGGACGGCAACTGGGGCGGGTTCGCCGCCGGGGTACTCACGGTCGCGCTCATCGCCAGCGTGGAGAGCCTCCTGACGGCCGTCGCCGTCGATCGCATGCACACCGGTTCGCGCAGCAACCTCGACCGCGAGCTCGTCGGGCAGGGCGCCGCCAACATGGTCTCGGGCGCCATCGGCGGCCTGCCGATCACCGGCGTCATCGTCCGGAGCTCGGCCAACGTCACCGCCGGCGCCCGAACCCGGGCCTCGAGCATGTTCCACGGCCTCTGGGTGCTGGTCTTCGCGCTGCCCTTCGCCGGGCTGGCCGAGAAGATCCCGATGGCAGCCCTGGCCGGGCTGTTGATCGTGATCGGTATCCAGCTGGTGAAGATCACCCACATCGAAACCGCCCGGCGCACCGGGGACATCGTGGTCTATCTGGTCACCGTCACCGGAGTGGTCTTCCTCAACCTCCTACATGGCGTACTGCTGGGGCTGGCCGTGGCAGTAGCACGCACTGCCTGGCGGGCGGGTCACGCCAAGATCTCCGCGAAACAGCTCGGACCGAACGACTGGAGCGTCGCGGTGGAAGGCTCGTGCACCTTCCTGTCACTGCCACGACTTCACGAGGCATTGAACGCCATCCCGACCGGAACAGCTGTGCGCCTGCGCATCTCAGTCGCGTTCATGGACCACGCCGCACGGGAGTTCATCGAGGCCTGGCAGCGTCAACATGAGGCATCCGGCGGTTCGGTAACCGTCGAGGGATCCCCCGGCGCCGAGCACCGTCGGACTGCGGATTCCGACCGGCCGCAGACCCTCTTCATCACGTGCACCGACCCCAAGATCTTCCCGAACGCCATCATGGGCAGCGATCCCGGCGAGCTCTTCATCGTGCGGAACGTCGGAAACCTTGTTCCCGCAGGCCAATTCGACCCTTCAATCGAGGCGGCCATCGCGTTCGCCGTCGGCGAGTTGAACGTCTCCAGGATCGTGGTGTGCGGCCACTCCGGGTGCAGCGCGATGTGCGCCGTTCTCGACGGGGACCTCCAGTCCGATCCGGAACGACGGGTGAGGTCCTGGCTCGCCCACGCCGAGACCACCCGGGCCGCCTACCGGGACGGCGGCCACCCCCTGGCCCGCACTGCGGCCGAGGGAGGGTTCGGTCCGGTCGACCGGTTCGGGATCGTCAATGTGGCGGTGCAGGCCGACATCATCGCCCAGCACCCACTGATCCGGGACCTTCACCGGCAGGGCCGCGTGGCGGTGACGGGACTGTTCTTCGACCACGCCGACGACCGGGTCATCACGGTGACCGGGACCGAGATCGGAGTCGATCTCGATGATCCCGCAGTGGACCTTCAGCCGGCGAAGGTCCCAGCGGGTCGGGCCGGGTGACCATGATCATCGGGCTTCTTGCCGCCGCCATCGTCGGCGCCGTTGCCGTCGCTCCGCCGCCCGCCGGGTACGGATCCGCCTGCGAACACGTGGCTTCGGCCTCGGGATGCCAGGGCAGCGGCCGCAACTCCACCTACATCGAGCCGCCGTGGGTGGGTCAACCGCCGTCCATCGGAGTCGGCCCCGCCAGTGTCGGACCGTTCGGCATCGGACCGGTTCCCCCACCGATGGGAGCCGTGAGCTAGGCCGTCTCGTCGAGGATGTCGCGGACCACCGCGTCGGCCAGCAATCGTCCACGATCGGTCAGCGCCAGCCGTCCGCCGGCCACCGTAATCAGTCCGTCCTCGACGGCCCGCATGGCGCGTCCGCGTTCGGAGTCCGTCAGCGTCTGCTCCGCCAACCCGACACGCAGGCGAATGCCGAGCATCACCTCTTCGACATGGCGGTCCCGTGCGGTGAGCCGCTCGAAACCGGCCACCGGCAAAAGGCTCTCGGTCAGGCTTTCGGCATAGGCGTTGGGGTGCTTGATATTCCACCACCGCACATCCCCGACGAACCCGTGCGCACCGGGGCCGGCACCCCACCACTGCCCGCCGTTCCAGTACCCGAGGTTGTGCCGGCACTCCCCGCCCGGCCGGCTCCAGTTGGACACCTCGTACCAGTTCAGTCCGGCCTCCGACATCCGAGCGTCGAGCAGCCGGTAACGGTGCGCAAGCACGTCGTCGTCCGGAGCGGCGATCTCGCCGCGGCGCACCCGCCGCGCCAGGGCGGTCCCGTCCTCCACGACCAGGGCGTAGGCGGACACGTGGTCGACGCCGGTGGACAGGGCGGCATCCACGGAGTCGGCCAGGTCGTCGTCGGACTCTCCCGGCGTGCCGTAAATGAGGTCGAGGTTCACGTGGTCGAACCCGGCCGCCAGAGCCTCCCGCGCCGCGGCGAGCGCCCGCCCGGGGCTGTGGGTGCGGTCCAGCACGGTCAGCACGCGTGCCGAGGCGGACTGCATGCCCAGCGAGACGCGGGTGTACCCGGCAGCGCGCACCGCGTCGAAGAAGGCCGGCGACGTGGACTCCGGATTGGCTTCGGTGGTGACTTCGGCGCCTGCGACCAAAGGAAAGTGATCCCGGACGGCGTCCAGCACCGCCGCGAGACGCCCGGCGCCCAACAGCGACGGAGTTCCCCCGCCGACGAACACGGTGTCGACGGACACGGCGCCGACGGCATCGGCGGCCAGCGCCAGTTCCGTCCGCAGCCCCGCCAGCCAGCCGTCCGGGGTGGTGCCCCCGAGTTCTCCGGCCGTGTAGGTGTTGAAGTCGCAGTAGCCGCAGCGGGTGGCGCAGAACGGTACGTGCAGGTAGACCCCGAACGCTGTGCCCGGGGTCACAGCGAGCGCGGGCAGCATGGCACCCAGTCTGCCCGGTTAGGCGCTGACCGGGTGCCGTGGCAGAATTGTCGCCATGTCCGCCGGTACGTCGATGCAGCGCAACGTTGCGCTGGTGGTGCGGCGGCATGTCGACTTCAAGCGCGTTTGCAGCTGCTGTTGTTGTCCGGCTTGATGCCGTAGACCCGTCCACGTCAGCTGGCCGACGGTTCTGCGCCGCCGGATCAATTTTATCCCGGTGGATGCGCGCCGTCGCTCGTCAGCTCCTTGACCCCAGGAGTGCGAATGACCACCCCGAAGACTCGTAGTGAAGGCCAGTGGGCGCTCGGCGACCGCGAACCGCTCAACGCCAACGAGGTGTTCAAGAAGGAAGACCCCGCGCTCAACGTCCGGGAGCGCATCGAGACGGTCTACTCGAAGCAGGGTTTCGACAGCATCGACAAGACCGACCTGCGCGGCCGGCTGCGGTGGTGGGGGCTCTACACCCAGCGCAAGGAGGGCTTCGACGGCACCTTCACCGGCGAGGACAACGTCGACCTGATCGAAGCGCCCTACTTCATGCTGCGGGTGCGCAGCGACGGCGGAGCCCTGACCACCGCGGCACTGCGCACGCTGGGCCAGATCTCGACCGAGTTCGCCCGGGACACCGCCGACATCTCCGACCGGCAGAACGTCCAGTACCACTGGATCCGGATCGAGGACATGCCGGAGATCTGGCGCCGGCTCGACGAGGTCGGTCTGCAGACCACCGAGGCGTGCGGCGACTGCCCCCGCGTGGTGCTCGGATCCCCCCTGGCCGGGGAGTCCCTCGACGAGGTGATCGACGCCAGCCCCGCGGTCGACGAGATCGTGCGCCGCTACATCGGCAAGCCCGAGTACGCCAACCTGCCGCGCAAGTTCAAGACCGCGATCAGCGGACTTCAGGACGTGGTGCACGAGATCAATGACGTGGCGTTCGTCGGGGTGAACCATCCCGAGCACGGACCCGGCCTGGATCTGTGGGTGGGCGGCGGACTCTCGACGAATCCGATGCTGGCTCAACGGCTCGGGGCCTGGGTGCCGCTGGATGAGGTACCGGACGTTTGGGAGGCGGTCGTCAGCCTCTTCCGCGACTACGGGTATCGCAGGCTGCGCGCCAAGGCCAGGCTGAAGTTCCTCGTCAAAGATTGGGGCACAGCCAAGTTCCGCGAGGTCCTCGAAACCGAGTACCTCAAGCGGCCGCTGATCGACGGCCCCGCGCCCGAGCCGGTGGTTCGGCCCATCGATCACGTCGGTGTGCAGCGACTTCGCAACGGGCTCAACGCGGTTGGGGTCGCAGCGATCGCCGGACGGGTGTCCGGGACAATTCTCACCGCCGTCGCCGACCTGGCCGAGCGGGCCGGCTCCGACCGGGTCCGATTCACCCCGCACCAGAAGCTGATCGTGCTCGACGTCCCCGACGAGGCGCTCGAAGAACTCACCGCCGGGCTGAACGCACTGGGCCTGCAGTCGACCCCGTCGCAGTGGCGACGAAATCTGATGGCCTGCACGGGTATCGAGTTCTGCAAGCTCTCTTTCGCGGAGACCCGGGTACGCGCACAGTCGCTGGTCCCCGACCTGGAGAAGAGACTGGCCGACCTCAACGCCGAACTCGACGTGCCGGTGACGGTCAACCTCAACGGATGCCCGAACTCGTGCGCGCGTATACAGGTGGCCGACATCGGTTTCAAGGGCCAGATGGTCGACGACGGCGGTGATGACGGACAGGGGGGCCCCGTCGAGGGCTTCCAGGTCCACCTGGGCGGCAGCCTCGGTCTGGACAGCGGATTCGGCCGCAAGCTCCGCCAGCACAAGGTCACCAGCGCGGAGCTGGGCGACTACATCGAACGGGTGGTGCGCAACTTCATCGCCCAGCGCACCGAGGGAGAGCGGTTCGCGCAGTGGGCGGTTCGCGCCGACGAAGAAGCACTTCGATGAGCGTCGATAGGACGAACGCCACTGAGGTGAACGTCGACGAGTTGCGGGAGCTGGCGGCCCGCGGCGCCGCCGACCTCGAGGGCGCGACCGCTCGTGAACTGCTGGACTGGACCGACGCGAACTTCGGCGGTCGGTATGTGGTGGCCTCCAACATGCAGGACGCGGTGCTCATCGACCTGGCCGCCAAGGTCCGGCCAGGCGTGGACGTGCTGTTCCTCGACACCGGCTACCACTTCGCCGAAACCATCGGCACACGGGATGCGGTCGAGTCGGTCTATGGCGTGAACATCGTCAACGTGACGCCCGAACACACTGTCGCAGAACAGAACAAGCTGCTGGGCGAGGACCTTTTCGCCCGTGACCCGCACGAGTGCTGCCAGCTGCGCAAGGTGGTCCCGCTGGGGCGTGCCCTTAGCGGCTACGCGGCGTGGGTCACCGGGATCCGCCGGGTGGACTCCGCGACCCGGGCCAACGCCCCGCTGATCAGCTTCGACGAGGCGTTCGGACTGGTCAAGGTGAACCCGCTGGCCGCCTGGACCGACGACGACATGCAGGCCTACATCGACGCCCACGGCGTGCTGGTGAATCCCCTTGTGGAGGAAGGCTATCCGTCGATCGGATGCGCGCCCTGCACCGTCAAGGTGGCCGATGGCGCCGACCCCCGCAGCGGCCGCTGGCACGGCCGGGCGAAGACAGAGTGCGGGCTGCACGCATCGTGATGAATATCCCCGAGTCGCTTCGCTCCTGCCCGCCGCGACTGATATTGACCGCACACGGCAGCGCCGACCCGCGCTCAACGGCCACCACCCATGCGGTGGCCGACGAGATTCGCGCGCTGCGGCCGGATCTCGATGTGGCAGTGGCATTCTGCGAGAACAGTGAACCGAACCTGCGCGATGTGCTCAACGGCCTCAACGGCCCCGCAGTCGTCACTCCACTGCTGCTCGCCAGCGCCTACCATGCACGCATCGACATCCCGGGCATCATCGCCGAGGCGAACACCGGACGGCGGGCGCGCATCGTCCAAGCCGACGCACTCGGCGAGGACCCTCGACTGGTCGAGGTCATGCGGCAACGACTGGCAGAGCTGCGCGTCAGGCCGGAGTGCTCCGAGACCGGAATCCTGGTGGTGGCGGTCGGTTCGTCGCACGCAGCGGCCAATGCCCGAACCGCCACCCTGGCCGACAGCCTCACCGATGGAGCCGGATGGGCCGGAGTGCGGGTGGCCCACGCCACCGGGACGCACTCTCCGGTGAGCGAAGGCATCGCCGAGCTACGGGCTCTCGGCGCACACCGAATCGTTGTGGCGCCGTGGTTCATTGCACCTGGCCGGATCACCGACCGGGTCGCATCGGTCGCCGAGACCGAGCGAGTCGAGATGGCAGAGCCGTTGGGCGCTCACCGCCTGGTCGCGATGACCGCCCTCGATCGGTTCGCCCGGGCGGGGGCGGGCGGCCTGGGGGCCTAGCGCTTCTGGGTCGCGCTTGCCGGGGCGGCCGGGGGCGCGGGGCGCACGGGGAGGGCGGGCCGCACCATGGGCGCGGGCGGCGCCGTCGGCGCCATCGGCACCGTCCACGCCGCCCAGACCGCCCTTGCCACCTTTGCCGCCCTGACCGCCCTGACCGCCGGCACCGCCTGCGCCACCGGCTCCGCCTGCGCCACCTTGCCCCCCGGCACCGCCCTGACCACCGGCGCCACCCTTACCGCCCTGTCCGCCATTTCCTCCGGTCACAGCAGGCTCCTTTTCTGTTGGGGTTGAAACATCCGTCGTAGTGACCGCCGCTGAGAACTCCGTCGGGATACTCGACGACGAGCCCTCGGCCGGGCTGCCCGATGTCGTCACACTGCACGCCGCGAGGGCCGAGGCGGCGACCGCGCACATACCTACCAACGCCGCGAACCCGCGAGCCGACACTGTCATAGCAGTCCTCCTCAAACGATCTGATCGGCGCCCGCGATTGGCGGCACCCTGGTGGCCCGCACGTATACGGTGTCACCATCCCGGAGCGCCAAGGCCTCCGCGTCGCCGCGGGTGATCTGGGCGATGAACGGCGAACCGCTTGTCGCACTGGTCAATTCGACCCGAACCTCGAAGCCGAGATACACGACACGGTCGACGATGGCTTCCACCACGCCGTCGTTCACGTTGGCGTGCTGCTGTACATCTCCCACCATACCTGGGGTTCGGCCGACCCGGATGTCGTGAGGACGCACCAGGGTTCCGTTCAGGGACGACACGGTGCCGAGGAAAGACATGACGAAGGGGTTGGCCGGGCTGTCGTAGACCTCGGTCGGCGTGCCGACCTGCTCGATGCGGCCCTTGTTGAGCACCGCGATCCGGTCGGCCACGTCCAGCGCCTCGGCCTGATCGTGGGTGACCAGCACGGTGGTGACGTCGACTTCGTCGTGCAGACGCCGCAGCCACGCCCGCAGATCCTCGCGAACCTTCGCATCCAGCGCGCCGAACGGCTCGTCGAGCAGCAGCACCTGCGGGTCGACGGCCAGCGCCCGGGCCAGTGCCATGCGCTGACGCTGCCCGCCGGAAAGCTGGCTGGGGTAGCGCGTCTGGAACCCGGCCAGGCCCACGACCTCGAGGAGGTTGTCCACCTTCTTCTCGATCTTGGCCTTGTCCATCTTGCGGATCTTCAGGCCGAAGGCGACGTTGTCGCGCACGGTCATGTGCTTGAACGCGGCGTAGTGCTGGAAGACGAAGCCGATTCCGCGACGCTGCGGCGGCACGTCCGTCACGTCCCGGCCGTTGATGACCACGGTGCCGCTGTCCGGATGATCCAGACCGGCGATGGCCCGCAGCAGCGTCGACTTCCCCGAGCCACTGGGCCCGAGCAGGGCGGTCAGCGACCCGGCGGGGACGACGAAATCGACGTTGTCGAGAGCCTTGAAGTCGCCGTAGCGCTTGTTGGCGCCGGTGACGGTGATCGCCGGCGGCGAGCCGGGAGCGCCGTGGGAATTACGCATCAGCCCACCTTTCCACGCCGGGCGTCCAAGATGACCTGCGCCACCAGCACCAGCACGGCCACCATCATCAACAAGGTCGAGATCGCGTAGGCGCCGTACTCGGCACCGCGGCTGTACCGGTCCGACACCAGCAGCGTGAGCGTCTGTGACTTGCCGGGCATGTTCGACGACACCATCAGCACCGCTCCGTACTCCCCCAGCGTCCGGGCGACGGTCAGCACGATCCCGTAGGTCAGGCCCCACCGGATCGACGGGAGGGTGATCCGCCAGAACGTCTGCCACCACGTCGCGCCCAGGGTGGCGGCAGCCTGCTCCTGGTCGGTGCCCAGCTCATGCAGCACCGGCTCTACCTCGCGGATCACGAAGGGGACCGTGACGAAGATGCTCGCCAGCACGATCCCGGGCAGGCCGAAGATGATCTTGATACCGAGGCTGTGCTCGACGCCACCGAGCAGACCGGCGGAGCCCCACAGCAGAATCAGTGCCACGCCGACCACCACCGGCGAGACCGCGAACGGCAGGTCGATCACCGCCTGCAGAACGCCCTTGCCCCGGAATTGTTTGCGGGCCAGCAGCAGTGCCGTCGGGACACCGAAGATCACGTTGAGCGGGACCACGATCGCCACGACGAGCAGCGAGAGATACAGGGCCGACAGGGCGGCCGGCGTGGTGATGGATCCGATGAACGCACCGAAACCCGGTGTGAACGTGCGCCAGAGGATCAGGCCGACCGGGACGACGACCAGGACGGCGACATAGGCCACAGCCGCGAACCGGATGAGGTGGCGGGCCCACGGGGAAATCGTCACGCGGCCATTTCCTCCCGCCTGGACGCCCGGGTTCCTGCGATGCGCAGGACGAGCAGGATCAGAAACGAAGCGACAAGCAGAACAATGGAAACCGCGGCGGCGGCGGTACGGTCATCGTTCTCGATCAGCGTGCGGATCCACTGCGACGAGACCTCGGTCTCCCCTGGGACGGCACCGCCGATCAGCACCACCGATCCGAACTCGCCGATGGCCCGGGAGAAGGCCAGCCCCGCACCGGACAGCAGCGCCGGCAGCAGCGCGGGCAGAATCACCCGGGCGAAGATCATCGGGGCACTGGCCCCCAGCGAGGCCGCCGCCTCCTCGACCTCGCTGTCCAGTTCCAGCAGCACCGGCTGCACGGACCGGACCACGAACGGCAGCGTCACGAACAGCAGCGCCACGCCCACGCCCCACTTGGTGTGCTGCAGGTGCACACCGACCGGACTGGCAGGTCCGTAAAGCGCCAGCATCACCAGACTCGCCACGATGGTGGGCAGCGCGAACGGCAGGTCGATCACCGTGTCGATCACCCACTTGCCAGGGAACGCGTCACGGGTCAGCACCCAGGCGACCAATAGGCCGAACACCGCGTTGACCAGAGTCACGCCGATGGCGATGGTGACCGTCACCCGGAACGAATCCAACGCCGAGGGCGAGGTGATCGCCGCCCAGAACGCACCCCAGCCGCCCTCTGCGGACTGCCACAGAATGGCCGCCAGCGGAAGCAGGACGATCACGCTCAGCCAGATCGAGGCAGCACCGGCCAGGGCCGGCGTGGTGTTACCACGCCGGCCCCAAGCCGTTGCCTCACTGGCCTCGAGCGCTGCCGTCATCCGGTGGCTTTCTTGTAGATCGCGGTGATCGCCCCATTATCCTTGTCGAACAGCGCCGGATCGACCGCTTTCCAGCCACCGAGGTCGGCGATGGTCCACAGCTTGGCCGGCGCCGGGAAGTCCTTGGCGAAGTCAGCGGCCACAGCGGGATCGACGGGACGGAACCCGGCCTGCGCCCAGATCTTCTGGCCTTCGGTGGTGAACAGGAAGTTCTTCAACGCGGTGGCCTTGTCGGCATGGGCACGGCGACCGGATTCTCGATCTTGAACGTTTGCGGCGGGTTGACGTGCTCGACGTCCTTGCCGTTGCGCTCGATGTTGATCGCCTCGTTCTCGTAGCTGATCAAGACGTCGCCGGTGCCCTGCAGGAACACGTCGCTGGCCTCCCGGCCCGAACCGGGCCGGGTCTTGACGTGCTCCTCGACCAGCTTGGAGACGTACTCAAGACCGGCCTGCTGATTCTTGCCGCCGTCGCTCTTGACCGCGTACGGCGCCAGCAGGTTCCACTTGGCCGAACCGGAACTCAGCGGGCTGGGGGTGACCACCTCGACATCGGGACGGAGCAGGTCGTCCCAGTCCTTGATGTTCTTGGGGTTGCCCTTGCGCACCACCAGGCTGACCACCGAACCGAACGGCACTCCCTTGGTGACGTCGGAGTTCCACTCCGCGGTGACCTTGCCGGCCTTGACCAGGCGGGTCACGTCGGGCTCCACCGAGAAGTTCACGATGTCGGCGGGCTTGCCGTCGGCCACGGCGCGGGATTGGTCGCCGGAGGCGCCGTAGGAGGTGGTCACGGCGACGCCCTTGCCCTCGGGGGTGGCCACGAACGCCGGGATGATCTTGCTCCAGCCCGGCTCCGGCACGGCGTAGGCGACCAGGTTCAAGGTGGTGTCGGCCTTCTCGCCTCCGCTGCTGCCCGCGACATCACTGGCGCCGCCGCCGCAGGCGGTCAGCACCGTGGCGGTGACGGCCAGCGCGGCGACCGCCTTCCAGCGGGGGGTGAGGGACATCTTCATGAACAGCCTTTCTCAACGGTCTCGATCAGTGGGGGTGGTCTCGCGGATACGGCTGGGACTGGGGGTGATCGAGCCCGGACTTCACCGAAGCCATCGCCGATACCGTCAGCCGCAGAGGGGCGGGGTCAGCGACAACAGCAAACGACGGCACGGAGATACCCACCGGCGGTAGACACCGCTGTCATGGGAGTTTCCTCAGTTGCCGAACGCACGCCGCGAGCCTACGCAGCGCCTAACGGTTGATCAACCAGACGACGACGACGAGCAGCAGCAAAGTCACCAGCGCAAGGGTCACCCGGGACCTGGGCATGCCGTTCACCGCCTGGAACCGCCGTCCGGGCGGGGATCGTGGTCACTAAAATCAGCGTGAGAAAAATCGGCCCCTCGACGACCCACCGTGCGAAGCCCCCGGATGCTCAGGCCCAGAGCCGCGTCCATTCCCACAGCCAGGGCGTAGGCCAGTCCCAGCACCACCGGAATCACGATGATGGTCTGCAGCACGAAGCCGCGGCCCGACAGCCACAACTCGGCGCTGTCCCACCAGCTCAAGAACCCGGACATTCCCTCAGCCTAGGCCCCGGCCGGGTGGCGTCAGGTCTTTGGGCCGATCCGTGGACGACGAGGTCGGCGACCGCAATGATGACGGCATGGCACCGGACGTCCAACCCGCAGGTGGAGAACCCGAACGCGCCAATCGCAGCGCCGCCGACCCGGACGGGACACCGCTGTCCATCGCCAGGCCGGGTGGCTACCCGCAGGTCCCCCCGCACCGCAGCCAGTTCCCACCGATCGCCGACTACGCCTTCCTGTCGGACTGCGAGAACACCTGTCTGGTCTCCGCGGCCGGCTCGGTGGAGTGGATGTGCGTGCCACGCCCGGACTCCCCCAGCGTGTTCGGCGCGATCCTGGACCGCGGCGCCGGGCACTTCCGCCTGGGACCGTACGGGGTGACGGTGCCGGCCGCCCGCCGCTATCTCCCGGGCAGCCTCATCATGGAGACCACCTGGCAGACCCCGACCGGCTGGGTCATCGTGCGAGACGCGCTGGTGATGGGCCCCTGGCACGACCTCGACGCCCGGTCCCATACCCATCGGCGCACACCGATGGACTGGGATGCCGAGCACATCCTGCTGCGGACCGTGCGGTGCGTGAGCGGCACCGTAGAACTGGTGATGAACTGTGAGCCGTCGTTCGACTACGGCCGCATCAACGCGGCGTGGGAGTACTCCGCGGACGCCTACGGCGAGGCGATCGCCCGTCCCCGGGCCGACTCCGACTCGCACCCGACACTGCGGCTGACCACCAACCTGCGGATCGGGATCGAGGGCCGGGAGGCGCGGGCGCGCACCCGCCTGAAAGAGGGCGACAACGCCTTCGTCGCGCTGTCCTGGTCGCGGCATCCCGCCCCGCAGACCTACGAGCAGGCCACCGAGAAGATGTGGCAGACCAGCGAGGCCTGGCGACAGTGGATCAACGTCGGCCATTTCCCCGACCACCCGTGGCGGGCCTATCTGCAGCGCAGTGCGCTGACTCTGAAGGGACTCACCTACTCCCCGACCGGCGCGCTGCTGGCCGCCAGCACCACGTCGTTGCCGGAAACGCCTGGCGGCGTTCGCAACTGGGACTACCGCTATGCCTGGGTACGGGATTCGACCTTCGCGCTGTGGGGTCTCTATACGTTGGGCCTGGACCGCGAGGCCGACGACTTCTTCTCCTTCATCGCAGACGTCTCCGGCGCCAATGACGATGAGCGACAGCCACTTCAGGTGATGTACGCCGTCGGTGGCGAACGCGAACTGGCCGAGGGCGAACTCGACCACCTCTCCGGCTATGACGGGGCGCGGCCGGTGCGCATCGGCAACGGGGCCTACAACCAACGCCAGCACGACATCTGGGGCACCATGCTGGATTCGGTGTATCTGCACTGCAAGTCGCGGGAGAACATCTCCGATGCGCTGTGGCCCGTGCTCAAAGAGCAGGTGGACGAAGCCATCGCGCACTGGCGCGAACCCGACCGGGGCATCTGGGAGGTCCGCGGCGAACCCCAGCACTTCACCTCCTCGAAGGTGATGTGCTGGGTGGCGCTGGACCGGGGCGCGAAACTGGCTGAGCTGCAGGGCGCCAAGAGTTACGCCCAGCAGTGGCGGGCGATCGCCGACGAGATCAAGGCCGACATCCTGGCCCACGGCGTGGACGCGCGTGGGGTCTTCACCCAGCGCTACGGCGATCCCGCCCTGGACGCCTCGCTGCTGCTGGTGCCACTGCTGCGGTTCCTGCCGTCGGACGACCCTCGGGTGCGAGCCACCGTGCTGGCGATCGCCGATGAACTCACCGAGGACGGCCTGGTGCTGCGCTACCGGACCGAGGAGACCGACGACGGCCTGTCCGGCACCGAGGGCTCGTTCACGATCTGCTCATTCTGGCTGGTGTCGGCGCTGGTGGAGATCGGCGAGATCAGCCGGGCCCGGCATCTGTGCGAGCGGCTGCTGTCCTTCGCCAGTCCGCTGCACCTCTACGCCGAGGAGATCGAACCCAGCACCGGCCGGCATCTGGGCAACTTCCCGCAGGCCTTCACCCACCTGGCGCTGATCAACGCCGTCGTGCACGTCATCCGCGCCGAGGAGCAAGCCGACGGCACCGGGATGTTCCAGCCGGCGAACGCGCCGACCTGATTCCCGGGCCGGCCTGAGCTACTTGCCCTTCTTGTCGCCGGCCTTGTCGCCCGCGGCGTCGGAGGACAGTGCGGCGACGAAGGCCTCCTGCGGGACGTCGACCCGGCCGATGGTCTTCATCCGCTTCTTGCCCTCCTTCTGCTTCTCCAGCAGTTTGCGCTTACGGGTGATGTCGCCGCCGTAGCACTTGGCCAGCACGTCTTTGCGGATGGCCCGGATGTTCTCGCGGGCAATGACTTTCGAGCCGATCGCCGCCTGCACCGGGACCTCGAACTGCTGGCGCGGGATGAGTTCCTTGAGCTTGACGGTCATCTTGTTGCCGTAAGCCTGCGCCGAATCCTTGTGCACGATCGCGCTGAACGCGTCGACGGCCTCGCCCTGCAGCAGGATGTCGACCTTCACCAGGGCCGCTTCCTGCTCGCCGGCCTCCTCGTAGTCCAGGCTGGCGTACCCGCGGGTGCGCGATTTCAGCGAGTCGAAGAAGTCGAAGATGATCTCGCCGAGCGGCATGGTGTATCGAAGTTCCACGCGCTCCGGTGAGAGATAGTCCATGCCGCCGAGTTCGCCGCGGCGGGACTGGCACAGCTCCATGATGGTCCCGATGAATTCACTCGGCGCGATGACGGTGCACTTGACCACGGGTTCGTAGATCTCGCGCATCTTGCCTTCCGGCCAGTCCGAGGGGTTGGTGACGATCTTCTCCGCACCCCCCTCCTCGATGACCCTGTACACCACGTTCGGCGCGGTGGAGATCAGGTCGAGGTCGAACTCCCGCTCGAGGCGCTCGCGGGTGATCTCCATGTGCAGCAGCCCCAGAAAGCCGCAGCGGAAACCGAATCCGAGCGCCACCGACGTTTCCGGCTCGTAGGTCAGTGCCGCGTCGTTCAGTTGGAGCTTGTCCAGGGCATCGCGCAGGTTCGGGTAGTCCGACCCGTCCACCGGGTACAGGCCCGAGTAGACCATCGGCTTGGGTTCGCGGTAGCCGGTCAGCGCCTCGGTGGCGCCGTTGCGTGCGCTGGTGACCGTGTCACCGACCTTCGACTGACGGACGTCTTTCACGCCGGTGATGAGGTAACCGACCTCGCCGACGCCCAGGCCTTGCGTGGGTTTGGGCTCCGGGGAGACGATGCCGACCTCGAGCAGCTCGTGCGTGGCCCCGGTGGACATCATCTTGATCTTCTCGCGCGGGGTGATCTTCCCGTCGACCACTCGGACGTAGGTGACCACGCCGCGGTAGATGTCGTAGACGGAGTCGAAGATCATCGCCCGGGCCGGGGCGTCGGCGTCACCGGTCGGGGCCGGCACCTGCCGGACCACCTCGTCGAGCAGTTCGGCCACCCCCGCGCCGGTCTTCCCCGACACCCGCAGCACGTCCTCGGGCTCGCAACCGATGATGTGGGCCAGTTCCCCGGCGTAGCGCTCGGGATCGGCGGCGGGCAGGTCGATCTTGTTGAGGACCGGGATGATCGTCAGGTCGCGGTCGAGCGCCAGGTAAAGGTTGGCCAGCGTCTGGGCCTCGATGCCCTGGGCTGCGTCGACCAGCAGGACCGCCCCCTCGCAGGCCTCCAGGGCGCGGGACACCTCGTAGGTGAAGTCGACGTGGCCGGGAGTGTCGATGAGGTGCAGGACGTAGTCCCCGGACTCGAGCCCGTCGCCGCCCTCCTTCACCGTCCAGGGCAGCCGCACGTTCTGCGCCTTGATGGTGATGCCGCGCTCCCGCTCGATGTCCATCCGGTCCAGGTATTGCGCACGCATGGAGCGGTCGTCGACGACGCCGGTCAGTTGCAGCATCCGATCGGCCAGCGTGGACTTGCCGTGGTCGATGTGAGCGATGATGCAGAAGTTCCGGATCTGCGCCGGCGCAGTGAACGTCTGATCGGCGAAACTGCTGATGGGAATCTCCTGGGGAGCGGCACTCTGACGGACTTTTCGAGGTCACCAGAGTATCGACACCGACGTCACAGCTCACAATCACGGGTTGTCCGCAACCGCGAGGCCGTCGCTATGCTGTCGAGAATGGCGTCGCAGTGGAAGACGTTTCAGCAGATTCTGAGGAACACCGAGCACCTCGTCTTCAACGAAGCACCGAGGTTCATTCGTCATCTCCAGAACCCGGCGACGGTGCAGCGTGTCATTCAGCAGGGCATCATGATGGGGCTTGAGGCGCTGGTCGCCACCGCACTCCCCGGCCCCCCGCCCGTCGAGATCACCGCCGGCCGACCGGTCACCCAGGACAGTTCCCCCACCGCGCATCGGGCCCGCCGGCTGGTCTACGCACCCAATCTCGACGGCCGCGCCGACCCGGGCGAGGTCGTCTGGACCTGGGTGGTTTACGAGGACGATCCGACCAAGGGCAAGGATCGCCCGGTCCTGGTGGTCGGACGCGATCGGCAGACGCTGCTGGGACTGATGGTGTCCAGCCAGCCGCATCACTCCAACGACCTGGCCTGGGTCGGCATCGGGGCCGGCGACTGGGATTACGAGGGCCGGCCCAGCTACGTGCGCCTGGACCGCGTTCTCGAAGTGCCCGAGGAGAGCATCCGCAGGGAGGGCGCGATCCTCGATCGGACCACCTTCGAGGTGGTCGCCGTGCGGCTGCGCACCGAGTACTCCTGGAGCTAGCTCCCGGATCGTCGTCCCACGTTCCAATCAGAACCATGCAGGAGGTCTTGCGGCGATGTCGGCAACACACGCGATCCGGCGACTGGCACTGACGGCCGCAGGGGCCGCAGTGGCATGCGCGGGCTTCCTGGCAGTGACACCAGGCGCTTCCGCCAACGGTTTGGGCCACCCGCAACTTCCCTTGACCCCGAACGGTTCCGGCGATCCCACAACGGGCCCTTCGTTCGCGCCGTCTCGGATCAATTGCATGGATCCGAACAACACGATCAACTGCCCGGGCCCGAACCTGGACTCACCGTTGGCCCCCGGTACAGCAGAGCCGGGCTCACCCTTCCGGGACTGATTCGACGGGAGGCGTCAGCTACCGGGCGCTACCCGCTCTGGCTGATGTACGCCTGAAGTTGCTCGCGCTCGGCCTGAAGTTCCTCCATTCGGTTCTTGACGACGTCGCCGATGCTGACGATGCCGACCAACCGTCCGCCGTCCACGACCGGGACGTGACGGATCCGGTTGTCGGTCATCAGCGCCGCAAGGTCGTCGATGTGGTCGTCGGGCCTGCAGGTCACCACCTCGGTGCTCATGATCTCGTCGACCTGCCTGCGCATCAGGTCGGGGCCGGCGTCGTTCAGGTGGCGGACCACATCGCGCTCGGACACGATGCCCGCCACACCGTCCTCCCCGATGACCACCATGGCGCCGATGTTGCGCACCGCCAGGTCGGCCAGGAGGCCGGCCACGGTGGTCGTCCGGGTGACTGTCGCCACCGATGAGCCCTTGGCGCGCAGAATGTCGGCGATTCGCATGGCTGACCTCCTGTGACTGATCTCACACCAGGCTACGGCGCGCAGACGCGGGGCGGAAGACCCGCCGGCGCCGCACCGGGGTAAGACAGACGCATGATCGACGTAACCCTGCTCGGAACCGGCAGCCCGATGGTCGACCCGAACCGGGCGGGTCCGGCCACCCTTGTCACCGCGGGGCAGCAGACCTTCCTGGTGGACTGCGGTCGTGGCGTGCTGATGCGCGCCGCCGCCGCCGGCGCCCAGGCCCCGGGCCTCACCGCCCTGCTGCTGACCCACCTGCACAGCGACCACATCACAGACCTGTCCGACGTCATCACCAGTCGCTGGATCGGGACGCTGGGCCCCAACCCGTTGCCCATCATCGGCCCACCCGGCACCCGAGCGGTGGTGGACGCCACCCTGGCGGCGCTGGCCCCGGACATCTCCTACCGGATCCACCATCACCCCGACATCACCGAACCGCCGGCGATCGAGGTGCACGAGTACACCGAGGGTCAGGTGTGGGACTCCAACGGAGTGCGGATCACCGTCGCCCCCACCGACCATCGCCCGGTCGAACCCACCATCGCCTTCCGGATCGAGTACGACGGCGCATCGGTGGTCCTGGCCGGAGACACTGTCCCGTGCCCGACGCTGGACGAACTGTCGAAGGGCGCCGACGCCCTGGTGCACACGGTCATCCGCAAGGACCTCGTCGAAAAGATGCCGGCCCAGCGGATCAGGGACATCCTCGACTACCACTCGTCGGTCGAACAGGCCGCCGCCACCGCCGCACGGGCAGGCGTGGGGACCCTGGTTCTGACCCACTACGTCCCGGCACTGGTACCCGGGCAGGAGGATCAGTGGCGGGCTCTGGCCGCCGGCGAGTTCGACGGCCGGGTGGAACTCGGCGACGACCTGCTGCGCATCTCGGTCGGGTGAAAACCTAGGCGAGCCTTGTCATCTCGACCACCACATCGAGGTCGCTGGCCCCTCGGCCGAGATAGATGCCCTTCAGCGGCGTGACATCGGAATAGCTCCGCCCGGAGCCGACACTGATGTACTGCTCGTTGATCTCGGTGTCGTTGGTCGGATCGTAGTTCCACCAACTGCCGGTCCACGCCTGAATCCAGGCGTGGCTCTCGCCCTGGACCGCCTCACCGATCTCGGCATCGGACTTGGGATGCAGATAGCCGGAGACGTAGCGCGCGGGAATTCCCATGGACCGCAACAGGATCAGCGACAGATGGGCGAAGTCCTGACAGACGCCCTTGCCCTCCTTGAGCGCATCCAAGCCGGAGTGGTGCACATCGGTGCTGCCCGGGACGTACTGCAGCTGGTTGCGCACCCAGTCGACTGCTGCCAGCACCGCGCCGTGCGGGTCGCGCCCCTTGGCCAGATGACCGGCAACCCGGTCGATGCGCTTACTGGCCGGGGTGTAGGGGTTGGGCGTCAGGAACTCGTGGTAACGATCGGCGACGGCCTCCGAACCGAGTTCCGTCCAGCCGACGTCGGCAGCCGGCGGTTCGGGCTTGTCTGTCTCGACGACCGAGGCTGAGGTGACCTCCAGTTCGGTGTGCGGAGCATGCAGATCGAACGCCGTCACCGCCGTCCCCCAGTAGTCGACGTAGCGGTACGACCTTGTCGCGGGGGCGGTTTCGACACGGTTGATGATCACGTTCTGCCGGGAGTCCGACCGTGGCGTGAGCCTGGCTTCGTTGTAGGAGGCCGTGACCGGACTTTTGTACGCGTACCCGGTCGCGTGAACGACACGCATCCGCCACATCAGATCTCGCCCTCCTCGACCAGTTCGCGTCCCATCGGCTCGTGGCCGGCGTCCGACCACGCGACCCACAGTGTGGGCCGGAAGTACTGCATAGCCAACGCTTCTCCCACATCTCGACAGGTGGCCTGCAGGCCGGCCAGCCGGTTCTCCAGCGAATCCAGCACCGCGCCGGGACTGACGAACTCCAGTTCGCTTCGGGAACGGCCGAGCAGGCGGCGCGCCTCGGCTCCGGGGCCCGCCCGGTCGGCGGCGCCCTGCAACAACTCGTCGAGGCTGTGCTCGGCGAGCGTGAGGGAGAAGAAGGCCGACCGCGGGAACAACCGGTCGAGCAGCATGAACTCGACCACCCGATTGGCGTCCAGCACGCCACGATGGGTGCGCAGGTAGGTGTCGTGGGCACCGGCGGCGCGCAGCACGCTGACCCATGCCGGGGAGGACGCACTGTCGCCCACCCGCGACAGCAGCAGGCGCACCGTCATGTCCACCCGCTCGACAGCCCGGCCCAACACCAGGAATCGGTAGCCGTCGTCGCGCGACAGCGTCGAGTCGGACAGACCCGCGAACATCGCAGCGCGGCCCTCGACGAAGGTGAAGAACTCGTGCGGGCCGAGCCGGCGAGCCGCCCGTTCCCGCTCGCCCAGAGCGTTGTACGTGGTGTTGAGGCATTCCCACATATCGCTGGAGATGACCTCCCGGGCCGAGCGGGCGTTCTCCCGGGCGGCGCTGATCGCGTCGACGATCGAGCAGCCACCCGGCAGTCCCCTGCTGAACGCGACGATGTCGGTCAGGGCCCACATGTCGAGCTTCGTCTGAGGAGGGTCGATCCCCAACACCTGCAACAGGATCCGGGACTCCTGATCGGGGTCGACGGTGGAGTCCTCCAGCAGTTGGTGGACGGTGACGTCGAGGATGCGAGCGGTGTCGTCGGCTCGTTCGACGTAGCGGCCGATCCAATACAGCGCTTCGGCGTTGCGGGCCAACATCACTGATCCCCCGTCTGCTGTTGCTGCTGTTGCTGTTGCTGCTGGTCGGTCATGGCCTGCTGCTGCAGGGGGTGCCTCTCGGTTCCGAGTGCGGACCGCGGGAGCGTGCGCACCACCTGCGCGGAGGCGAGTTCCCTTGCGCCCGATGAGGTTCGGGATGCCAGCACCCAGGTGTCCTTGGAGCCGCCGCCCTGGCTGGAGTTGACCACCAGCGAGCCCTCGGTCAGCGCGACCCGGGTCAGTCCACCGGGCAGCACCCACACCTTGTCGCCGTCGTTGACTGCGAACGGGCGGAGATCCACGTGACGGGGTGCCAGGGTGTCACCGATTTTGGTCGGCACCGTCGACAACTGGACGACCGGTTGGGCGATCCATCCGCGGGGATCGGCCTGCACCTTGCGGCGCACCGCGGCCAGTTCCTTCTCCGAAGCGCTGGGACCGAAGACGATGCCGTATCCACCGGATCCCTCCACCGGCTTGATCACCAGTTCGTCGAGCCGGTCGAGCACCTCGGCACGTTCCTCGTCGAGCCAGCAGCGCAGGGTGTCGACGTTGGCCAGCAGAGGCTTTTCGCCGAGGTAGTACTTGATGATGGTCGGCACGTAGGTGTAGACCAGCTTGTCGTCGCCGACGCCGTTGCCGACCGCGCTGGAGATCACCACGTTGCCCGCGCGGGCGGCGTTGAGCAGGCCAGCCACCCCCAGAACCGAATCCGGCCGGAATTGCATCGGGTCGAGATAGATGTCGTCGATGCGGCGGTAGATGACGTCAACCTGACGTTCGCCCTCGGTGGTGCGCATGTAGACGGCGTTGTCCCGACAGAACAGGTCGGGGCCCTCGACCAGTTCCACCCCCATCTGGCGCGCCAGCAGCGAGTGTTCGAAGTAGGCCGAGTTGAACGGACCCGGGGTCAGCACGACGACGGTCGGGTCCGACTCGTTGGTGGCCGCCGCGTTCCGCAGCGAGCGCAACAGATGGGACGGGTAATCGTCGACCGCACGGACCCGGTGGGTGGCGAACAGGTTCGGGAACACCCGGGTCATGGCCCGGCGGTTCTCCATCACGTAGGACACCCCCGACGGCGAGCGCAGGTTGTCCTCCAGCACCCGGAAGGTGCCCTGTGCATCGCGGACGATGTCGATGCCGGCCACGTGGATGCGCACCCCGTTGGGGGGATGGATGCCGGCCGCCTCCCGGTGGAAGTGTTCACAGGAGGTCACCAGCCGGCGTGGCAGCACCCCGTCGCGCAGGATCTCCTGGTCGCCGTAGACGTCGTCGAGGAACTTCTCCAGCGCGACCACCCGCTGGGTGATTCCGGCCTCCAACTTGGCCCATTCGGCGGCCGCGATCACCCGGGGCACCAGGTCGAGCGGGAAGGGCCGCTCCTCCTGCCCGGACAGCGCGAAGGTGATGCCCTGGTCGACGAAGGCGCGGCCCAGCGCGTCGGCCCGGGCACCGAGTTCGTCGGTGTCGGTCGGCGCCAGTTCGGTGAAAATCCCCTTGTAGGGCGGACGGACCCGGCCCTGACGGTCGAACATCTCGTCGAAGGCGGCGGCGTATGGGCCCAGGTCGCGGTAGCCCACGAAACTGTCGCCGTCCTCCAGCGTCCCGGCGCGCTGGGTGGCCGCTGACGGGGTACGACTCCGGGTTCCGCCACGGGCTTTACTGAGGGTCACCCGTCACATGCTGCATCAGAATGGCTGTTTCCGCTGGCTGAGCGGCTCCACTTTGGGCCATCAGGGCTGATTCTGATAGTCTCTCAAGGCGCCGCGAGGGCACCTGGTGTCCCGGCTGACCACAACAAACTTATTAGCTGAAGGAACTACACGCGTGGCCAACATCAAGTCGCAGAAGAAGCGCAACCTCACCAACGAGCGCCGCCGGCTGCGCAACAAGTCGGTGAAGTCCTCCCTGCACACCGCCATCCGTGCGTTCCGCACCGCTGCCGCCGAGGGCGACAAGGACAAGGCAGGCGTGCTGCTGACCGCCACGAGCCGCAAGCTGGACAAGGCGGCCACCAAGGGCGTCATCCACAAGAACCAGGCCGCGAACAAGAAGTCCGCGCTGGCCCAGGCGTTCAACAAGCTCTGATCGGTCAACGGCCGCGGGCCGCCAGTTCCGCCACTTTCCGCACCGCGTCTTCCAGCGCGTAGTCCGCGTCGGCTGCGGCTCCTTTGACGTTCGCATTGAGATCGGCGACCAGCTTGATCGCAGTCGCCACCTTCTCCACCGACCACCCGCGCGCTTGTCTCTGCGCTTTCTGCACGCGCCACGGCGGCATCCCGAGTTCGGACGCCAACCGATAGTGGTCGCCCGACAACGGACCCACCCGGGCGATGGTGTGCACCGCCTCGGCCAGTGCGTCGGCGAGCAACACGTGGGGCACACCGCTGGCCCTCGCCCAGCGGAGGGCCTCGGCTGACCCCGCCACGTCGCCCAGCACCGCTTTGTCGGCGATGTCGAAGCCGGTCACCTCGGCCCGCCCACTGTGGTACCTGCGCACCGCCTCGGCGTTCACCCGGCCGCCGGTGTCGGCGACAAGCTGTGAGCACGCCGACGCCAGTTCGCGCAGATCCGATCCGACCGCATCGAGAAGCGCGTCCACGGTGTCGTCGTCGGCCTTGACATTCAGTGCGCGGAATTCGCCCTTGACGAAGTCGCTGCGGTCTTTCGCTTTGGCGATCTTGCCGCAGGGATGGGTCTGGGCGCCCAGCGCCTGGAGTTGAGCGGCCAGTGCCTTGGCCCGCCCGCCGCCGGAGTGGATCACCGCCAGGACCGTGCCGGCCGGGAGGTCCGCCGCCGCATCGGCGATCAGCGCGACAGAATCCTTGCCCGCTTCGCCGGCGTCCTCGAGGATCACCACCCGTTCGTCGGCGAAAAGCGACGGGCTGAGCAGTTCGGCGAGTTCGCTGATCGACACCTCGCCGGCCCGCAACCGGTTGACCGGGATGTCGTCGGTGCCGGCCGCCGCGCGCGCGGCGCGCAGAATCGTCCCCACCGCCCGATCGGCGAGCAGTTCCTCGACTTTCCCGTCGCCGAGGACCAGGTGAAGACCAGGAATCGGTGCGGCGGGTCGTGGACTCACTCCTCGATGGTGTCACGGTCCGCCGACAGCCCCGGACACCGACCACGCGAGAGCGCCCAGCAGAATTCCCGCTGCCGTCCGTCGGAACCACCGCCGCGGCCACAGCAGGACCCCCGCCACCATCGAGCATCCAACGCCGAGTAGCCCCGGCCATCCGGAGGGCACCGATATCGCCGCGCCGGGCACAGCGGCCGCGGCGTGGGCGACCCGTAGCAGCCACCACAGTTCCGGTCCGGTGAAACGGACAAGCACGCCGGCGGCCCCGGGCCACAGCCCGCCCACGGCGGCCGCAGCGGTACCGAGCACGGTGATCGGCGGAATCGCAATGGCCACGGTGAGATTGGCGAGAACCGAGATCATGCTCAGTTTTCCGGAGATCGCCGCGATCAGTGGAGCGGTGACCAGGTGGGCCGCCAGGGCGATGCTCACCGCGTCAGCCAGCGGTTTGGGCCAGCCGCGTGCAGTCAGCCTCGCGGACCAGACCGGTGCCAGCACGACCAGCGCAGCGGTCGCGGAGACCGACAGCGCGAAACCCGCGTCAACCGCAAGTCGAGGCGCGCAGAGCAGGACCGCCAGCACCGTGGCGGCCAGGATCGGGATGGCCTGGCGGCGCCGGGCCGAGAGCACCGCCACCAGAGCGATGGCTCCCATGACCGCCGCGCGAAGAACACTGGCGCTGGGTTGAACCACGAGGACAAAAACTGCCAAGGCCACTGCCGCAAGCAGTACGGCGACGCGCGGACCGACCAGTCGCGCCGAGAACAGCACCACCCCGCAGACGATGGTCACGTTGGCGCCGGACACCGCGGTCAGATGTGTCAGTCCCGCGATGCGGAACTCCGCGGTGGTGGCGGGACCGACCGCCGAGGTGTCGCCGAGGACCAGTCCCGGCAGCATCGCAGCCTGATCGGCGGGCAGCACCTCCCGGGCGGTCTCGGCGAAGCCGGCCCGCAGCGACTGGGCCGCCCGTTGCAGCGCCCCGGGGTGGCCCGGCACCGGGTCTCCGACGGCGGTGAGCACCGCGACACTCAGATCGTGGCGGCGCGGCGCGGAGACGCGCGCACGGAACCGGGCGGGCTGCCCGGGGCACAGGTCGGCAAACCGGTGTCCTGCCGCAAAGACCGTCACGGAGCCGTCGCTCTCGTCGTCGCCCACCCGAATCAGGCTGGCGCGAAACATCAGTCGGCCGTTGCCCGCCGATCGGGGACTCTCATCGGGTGCGACCGTCACCCCGATGGTCGCCCCGAATTCGGCCGTCAGCGGGTGATGACGCACGGCGTCGGCGCGCAGGCCTGCCGCGAGCGCGAATCCGGCGGCCACCACCGCCGCGCCGATCACGCCGACCCCGGCGGCGCCCAACACCCGGCATCGATCGCCCAGCCGCCACCAGGCCAGCGCCCACACAGCCGACAGCACCAGCATCGCCGTCGCGATCGCCGGGCCGATGCACCACGTGATGCCCGCGGCCGTCGCCGCCCATGCCGCCAACGCCGCCGGGACCAGCCGCAGGTCGAACTCCGGGCGGGTAGGTGGCTGCGCACCGTCGTCGCGGATCACACCCGGACAAGGGGCCGGAGCTTGTCCAGCCGGGCCGGTCCGATGCCGTCGACCTCACCGAGTTGGTCGACGGTGCTGAATCTGCCGTTGACGGTCCGCCAGGCGACGATCGCCGCCGCGGTCACCGGACCGACGCCCGGCAGCCCGTCGAACTGATCGATGGTGGCGGTATTGAGATCAAGGGGCCCAACGGGTTTGGCGCCAGCAGTCTGCGATGACGGCGGAGCCTTCCCCGTTCTCGCCGAACTGCCCAGTGCCGGTGGCCGGCCGGCGGGCATGGTGATGCCGACGACGATCTGCTCGCCGTCCTCGACGTGACGGGCCAGGTTAAGCCCCAGGGTGTCGGCGCCGGGCAGGGTGCCCCCCGCCGCCGCGACCGCGTCCGCGATGCGCGCGTCGGGTGCCACTGTGACCAGGCCCGGCTGGCGCACCAGCCCGACCACGCTGACCACCACCGGGTGCGCGGACTCGGTGCTCGACACCGGCCCGGCCCCGCCCGGGCTACCGGGTGCGGTCGTGGGAATTGCCGAGGAGACCATCTCCACCGGTGGCAGCTTCGCCGACGCCACCGGTTCCGGGTGGCTGCGAATCATCGTGAAGACGGTGACCGCAACGGCCAGGGCGGCAACGGCTCCCAGCGCGATACCGCCCGCCCGGCCCGGGTCGGCGCGCACCGCCGCGAGCCAGTCGGAACGCCGCGAAGGCAGGCCGTCGGGAACCCAGCTGGGCAGCTCCGCCTCGCCGTCGTCGTCCTCGGGATCGTCGGAGTGTGCGCCCGGGTCGGGCCGGGACCGCAGGCGTTGCAGGATGGCCGCTGGTTCCTCGGAGCGCATGGGGCGAACGTAGGGTCGGCGGGCGACAGCGAGCAGGCGCCGGCCGCGTACGCCACCCCGGGCCTGTGGACCAATCACGGACTGTGAACAACCGGCTGTCCCTAGGCTGGGCCCATGACCATCCGGGTGATCCAGTGGACGACGGGGAACATCGGCCGCAGATCGTTGCACGCGATCATCGGCCGCCCCGATATGGAACTGGTCGGGGTCTACGCCCACGGCGCCGACAAGGTCGGGGTGGATGCCGCCGAGTTGGCCGGCTGGCCGGAGCCGACCGGGGTGACCGCCACCGACGACATCGACGCCTTGCTGGCGGCCGAGCCGGATGCCTGCTGTTACAACCCGCTGTGGCCGAGCATCGACGAACTGGTCCGGCTACTCGAAGCCGGTGTCAATGTGTGCACGTCGGCAGCCTGGATCACCGGGGGAAAGCAGAATCCCGCCGATATCGACCGGATCCGGACAGCCTGTGCGACAGGCAATTCCACGATTTTCGGCAGCGGCGCTCATCCGGGGATGACGAACATGGTCGGCATGGTGCTCTCCGGCGCCTGCGAGCGGGTCGACGAAATCCGCATCACCGAATCGGTGGACTGCTCTACCTACGAGTCGGCCGGCACCCAGACCGCGATGGGCTTCTCGCAGGACCCCGGCACCCCCGGCCTGGCGGAGAGTGTGCGGATCGAGAGCGAGGTGTTCGCCGAGTCGGCGGCCATGATGGCCGATGCCATTGGCGCGCAACTGGACCGGATGACGTTCGACGTGACGTTCACCCCCGCCACCGGGGACAGCGACCTGGGCTTCATGACGATCCCGGAGGGCACCGTCGCCGGGGTGATGGGCTATCACCGCGGATGGGTGGGCGACCGGAACGTCGTCAGCGTCGGCTTCAACTGGACCATGGGCCGTCACGTGGTTCCGCCCAAACCACTCGAGCACGGACACGTCATCCAAGTCTTCGGCCTGCCCAACATGCGCACCGTCCTGCACTGCCTGCCGCCCAAGGACTGGACCGAACCCGGCTTCATGGGCCTGGGGATGATCTACACCGCGATGCCGGTGACCAACGCGGTGCCCGCAGTGGTGGCCGCTCCCCCCGGGATCGTCACGCTCAAAGATCTGCCACCGGTCACCGGGCGATTCGCGTAGTTTTCGGACCCATGGATATTCAGCGCCGGAAACTCATCGCCGGAATCGGCGGCGTCGCACTCGCAGCCCCCCTGATCGCGTCATGCTGGAAACCGACCGGCCCGAAGGCCGGCAGCGCCCCCGCGCCGACCTCCAAGGCGATGATCCCCGAACCTCCCAAAGGCGAACCGGGCAGCCTGCTTTCCCAGGAAACGATCGACACCGGGATCACGGGGGCGCGGGCCTGGCGCATCCGCTACATCTCCCGCGACGTCAACGGCGTCGCCCAGGAGGCCAGCGGCCTGGTGATCGCCCCAGAAGGCAAGGGCGACAACCGGCCGATCCTCACCTGGTGCCACGGCACCACTGGCCTCGGCGACGCCGCCTGCCCGTCGGCGCAGCCCGACCCGGCCCGCGAACTGATCACCTACTTCCAGCCGGAGGCCACCCAGCAGATCGACTACGGCGTCCCCGGCCTGCAGGGGTTCATCGACGACGGCTGGGTGGTGTGCGCCACCGACTATCAGGGCCTGGGCACCCCCGGGATACACCAGTACACGGTCAACATCACCAATGCCCGCGACGCGGTGTACATGGCGCACGCGGCACGCAAACTCGACGCCGGCGCGGGCACCACACTGGGTTGCGCGGGCTGGTCGCAGGGCGGCGGTGCCGCGGCAGCAGTCGCTGAACTCGAGCCCGCCGACTACGGCGACCTCAAACTCATCGGCACCGTCCCGATGTCGCCGGGGGTCAGCAAGATCGCGTTGGAAAACCCCTCCTCGATCACCGCGGCACTGACGAATCCCAACGTGCCTCCGGACTCCCACCTGGTGATGGTGCTGGTCGGCACCTACGCAGCCAACCCGACGAAACTCACACTGCCCGAGGCGTTCACCCCGCTGGGCGTGGAGATCATCGAGACGGCGTGGAACAACCAGCCGGTGCACCACCTCAACGACACCATCGCCCGGATGTTCCGGCTCAAGGGCGCGGTGCTCAACCCCAAACCGCCGAACTTCGGCGAGTGGAAGGCCGCCATCGATGCGGGCTCGGCAGCCGAGAAGAAGGCGAGCGCCCCGGTACTGGTGTGCATCGACACCTTCGACAACGGAACCGTGGTCCCGGTGAGCTGGCAGACGGCCTATGTGAATGCGGCCAGGGCACTCGGCGGCACCGTCGAGACCCGCGAGTACCCGAAGGACGACCACTTCTCGCTACCGCAGAGTTGCGTGGCCGATGCCCGGGCCTGGCTGAACAAACTGCGCGGCTGACGCTAACCCTCGACCGCGACCACCACGCCGACCGCACCCGGCCCGAGGTGGATACCCAGGACCGGGCCGAGATCGGTGATCAGGGGCTGCCCGCACGCGGGGAGCGCGCTGGTCAAGGTGGCCGCCACCTCGATCGCGGCGTCTGGCGCGTCGACGTGCTGAACCGCCAGCGCCGCCCGCCGCTCGCCGACGATCTGCAGAACCTGCTCGACCATCGCGGCAGTCGCCTTCGAGGTGGTACGAACCCGTTGGGCCAACACCAGCCGTCCGGCGTCCATGCGCAGCAGTGGTTTGACCGCCAGCGCGGTCCCCAGCCAGGATGCCGCGGTACCGATCCGTCCACTGCGGCGAAGATTCTCCAGCCGCTGAACGACGATGAACGTGCTCACCCGCGGAATCGTCGACTCCGCCTCGGAGACAACGGTATTCAGATCAGATCCGGAATCAGCGGACCGCGCGGCGGCCAGCGCGACGAAACCGGTACCCATACCGGCCGACGCAGAATCAACCACGCGCACCGACCCGCCGAACTCATCGGCAGCGCGCCGGGCGGCGCCTACAGTCCCGGACAGGGCCGCGGAAAGATGCACCGCCACCACACCGTCGCCTCCGCTGTCGGCGAGAGCGGCACGGTAGACCTCGGCCAGTTCCGAAGGACTCGCTCCGGCGGTGGTGGCCGGGCGTTGGTACAGGTCGAGAGGAACGGGATCGACCCCGTCGCGCAGATCCCTGCCGTCGAGCAGGATGTGCAGCGGGATCACCCGGATTCCCCAGCGCTGGAGCAGTTCGGCGGGAAGCCGGGCCGAGGAGTCGGTCACCACCACGACCGCCACGACTCAGCGCCCGGCGTCGTCGCTCGGCACGCCGGCTTCGGCGAGGGCCTTCATCATCAACTCGGTGACGGCCTCGTGCGCCTCGAAGTTCCAATGGATTCCGTCCGGGTTGCCGCGGCCGCCGACGATGTGCGGTTCGACGGCCTCTTTCAGGTCGACCAGCGGGACTCCCTCATTCGCAGCCCACTCGGTGATGGCGTTGACGGTGCCCGCGCGCCCATGATGGGCCTTCCCATAGCTGTCGGCGACGTGCACTGAGGGCAGGCATGCCACGATCGGGATACCCGGACGATTGAAGTCGATTGCACCCCTAGTCATTTCGAGGTATTCGACGGTGAGCTTGGGCGGCAGCGCCGATCGCGAGACCGGAGAGAGGCGCGGCTGCAGCCAGCCGTAGCCTTCGCGAACCCAGCGCCGGAGCCGGGGTGGTCGGATGTAGCGGATGGTCTCGCGGACCGCGGTGGGCAGCGGCGAGGGCAGGGAATCCATTCCGCTGGTGGCGAAGATCACCGCTCCGGCCTTCGGCAGCGCCGCCCACGCACGGGGATCCTGGGTGGCCGCCCACCACACGTCGCGGCAGGTCCACCCGATCCGTCCGATCAATTCGCAGTCCCAACCCAGTTGGGCGGCAACGATATTGGGCCAGATCCGCGGATCGTCGGCCGGAAGGCCGCCCTGCGGTCCGTAGTAGGACAGCGAGTCGCAGAAGACCAGCAGGGTCCTCTCAGAGGACATCGTTGGCCACCTGGGCCGATGCGTTCCACACGTCGAGCCGCCAGCGCAGTTCGGTGAAGTCGGCGTCGTCGGCACCGTGAGCGGACAGTTGCGTCCAGCTGGCGTTGCCCATCCCGCCGAAGACCGGCCAGTTGTCCACCGGAAGATCCAGCAGGGCGGCGGTCAGCGCCGCGATCAGTCCGCCGTGCGACACCAGCACCACCGGGCGGTCGGAATCCTCCAGGCCCCATTCCGGTTCGCCGGCAACGAGTTCGGACACCAGTGGCACGCTGCGGTTCGCGACGTCGATGCGGTTCTCACCGCCGTGCGGGGCCGAGGTGGCGTCGTGCCTCCAGGCCTGCCTGGCACCGGGCGCCGCCTCGTCGATCTGCAGGTGAGTCATACCCTGCCAGTCCCCCAGATGCGTCTCCCGGAGCCGGGCGTCGACCCGCAGCGGCGCGTCATCGCAGTCGGCCAGTGTCAGCGCGGTGTCGTAGGCGCGGCGCAGATCGGAGGTCACGATGACCAGTGGCTGGCGGGTCGAGAGCACCTCTGCGGCGGCGAGTGCCTGAGCCCGGCCGAGGTCGGTGAGATCGGTGTCGAGCTGGCCCTGCATCCGGCTGCCGGCGTTGAACTCGGTCTGGCCGTGGCGCAGCATCACCAGATGGCGAACCCTCACGACGGTTCCCCGGCGGCGGTGCCGTCCGAGTCATCCGGGGCGTGCTCCGGGGCGTCCTCCGGGGCATCTAAGTCGACCTCGATCTGCGGGCAGTCCCGCCACAGCCGGTCCAGCGCGTAAAAGTCCCGTTCCTCGATGTGCTGGATGTGCACGACGATGTCGATGTAGTCCAGCAACACCCAGCGGCCCTCCCGGGTGCCCTCGCGGCGGGCCGGCTTGTAGCCGGCCTGGCGCATCTTCTCCTCCACCTCGTCCACGATCGCGCCGACCTGACGGTCGTTGGACGCCGAGGCGATGACGAAAAGGTCGGTGATCACCAGCTGGCCGGACACGTCGATGATCACGACGTCCTGCGCCAGCTTGGATGCAGCCGCTTTCGCCGCCACCTCCGCCATCCGAACCGCTTCGGGTGTGGCGGTCATGACCGGCCCTCCATTCGTGAGTGAACTGTTTGTGCTGCAACGGATGTGCGATACAAAGCCCGCTTGGCGACGTACTGGACGACACCGTCGGGCACCAGGTACCAGATCGGCCGGCCCTGCGCGGCGCGGGCCCGGCAGTCGGTGGAGGAGATCGCCAGCGCGGGAACCTCGACGAGGGTCAGCGCGTCGGGAGGCAATTGGTCGACAGCCGCGACCACGTGGGCGTCGGTGAGTTCGTAGCCCGGCCTGCTGACGCCGATGAACTTGGCCAGGCCGAAGAGATCCTGCCAGCCCTGCCAGGTCAGGATCGACCCCAGGGCGTCGGCTCCGGTGATGAAGAACAACTCGGCATCGGGGTTGAGCGCCCGCAGATCCCGCAACGTGTCGCTGGTGTAGGTAGGCCCGCCCCGGTCGACGTCGACCCGGCTGACCGAGAATCGGGGGTTGGCAGCGGTGGCGATCACCGTCATCAGGTAGCGGTCCTCCGCTGCGGTGACGTAACGCTCCTTCTGCCACGGCTGCCCGGTGGGGACGAACACCACCTCGTGTAGTCCGAACAGGTCCGCCACCTCGCTGGCGGCGACCAGGTGGCCGTTGTGGATGGGATCGAACGTCCCGCCCATCACGCCGATCCTGCGCCCGGATTGCATGGGGTGAAAGCTTACTTCTCAGACCGGGAGCAGTTGGTCGATGACGGCGGCCAACTGCTTGGCCGAGCGGCACTCGTGCATGGCGATGACGTCTTGGTAGCGGGGCACCGCGGAGTCGCCGCTGCCCCACAGGTGCTCGGGTTCGGGGTTGAGCCAGTGGGCGTGGCGGCTGGCCGTGACCATGTGGGAGAGCACGTCGACGGCGGGATTGCGGTAGTTGGTGCGGCCGTCGCCGAGGATCAGCAACGAGCTTCGCGGGGACAGCACCCCGGGGAAGTTCTCCGTGAACGAGACGAAGGCGTTGCCGTAGTCGGAGTGCCCGTCGCGGGTGAAAACGCCGGCTTCCAGGGTGATGCGCTGGATCGCCACCGCCAGGTCGGCGTCGGGGCCGAACATGTGGGTCACCTCGTCGGTGGTGTCGATGAAGGCGAAGACCCGCACCCGGGAGAACTGCTGGCGCAGCGCGTGCACCAGCAGCAGGGTGAAGTGGCTGAATCCGGCCACCGATCCGGACATGTCACAGAGCACCACGAGTTCGGGGCGGGCCGGTCGGGGCTTGCGCAGCACGACGTCGATCGGAACCCCGCCGGTGGACATCGACTTGCGAAGTGTCTTGCGCAGGTCGATCGACCCGGCCCGGGCCCGTCGTCGCCGGGCCGCCAGCCGCGAGGCCAGCATCCGCGCCAGCGGCGCCACCACCCGGCGCATCTGGCGCAACTGGTCACCGGAGGCGCGCAGGAACTCGACGTTCTCGGCCAACTGCGGAATGCCGTACATCTGCACGTGCTCACGCCCCAGCCGCTCGGCGGTGCGACGCTTGGTCTCGCCCTCGACCATCCGGCGGAGCTGCGCGATCTTCTGCGCGGCAAGCGATTTCGCGATCTGCTCCTGGCTGGGGCTCGGGTCGTCGCCGTACGGGGCGAGCAGGCCCGCCAGCAGACGGCCCTGCAGTTGGCCCAGATCCATGGCCTTCAGCGCCTGATACGACGAGTACGACGGTCCCCGACTGGATGTGTAGCGGCCGTGAGCCTCGACGATCCGGGCGATCACGGCCACCAGTCGCTCGTCGAGATCGCCGATGTCGGGGTTGTCGGTCAACAACTCCAGCAGCATCGCCCGCATGGCATCGAGGTCTTCGGGGTCGGGTCCGTCGGGCACCGCGTCGCCGGTCTCGTCCTCCAGCACGGTGCGGCCGCCCAGCGCCGCCGGCCACCACAGGTCGAAGAGGGCGTCGTAGGTGGAGCGGTGATCCGCCCGGCGCAGCACCGCGCAGGCCAGGCCCTCGCGCACCGCTTCGCGGTCGGACAGGTCGAGCACGCCGAGGACCTGACCGGCGTCCACGGTCTCCGAGGGGCCCACCGAGATTCCCTGTGCGCGAAGGGCTTCGACGAACCCGATGAGGTGGCCGGGGAGTCCGTGCGGGGCCAGCGGCTGTGGGGGCCGGGTTCGGCGGGCGGCCATGTCGGTTCAGCCCCTCTCAGTTCAGCCTGAGTTCGCCGGCCGCGCGCTGCTGGTCGGACTGGTGTTTGAGCACCACGCCCAGGGTCGCGGCGATGGTGGCGTCGTCGATGGTGTCCATGCCCAGCGCCAGCAGCGTCCTTCCCCAGTCGATGGTCTCGGCCACCGACGGCGCCTTCTTGAGCTGCATGGCGCGCAGCACGCCGATGATGCGGACCAGTTCCTCGGCCAGGCGCTCGGGCAGTTCCGGTACACGGGACAGCAGGATCCGCCGTTCCAGTTCGGGATCGGGAAAGTCGATGTGCAGGAACAGACACCGGCGCTTGAGAGCCTCGGAGAGTTCGCGGGTGGCGTTGGAGGTCAGCACTACGAGGGGTTTGCGCGACGCGGTGATGGTGCCCAATTCGGGGACGGTGACGGCGAAGTCGGAGAGCACCTCCAGCAGCAGGCCCTCGATCTCGATATCGGCCTTGTCGGTCTCGTCGATCAGCAGCACGGTGGGCTCGGTACGCCGGATCGCGGTAAGCAGCGGCCGGGACAGCAGGAACTCCTCGCTGAACACGTCGTCCTTGGTGCGCTCCCAGTCGTGGTCGGTCCCGGTGGCGGACTGGATGCGCAGGATCTGCTTGGCGTGGTTCCACTCGTAGAGCGCACGGGCCTCGTCTACCCCCTCGTAGCACTGCAGCCGGACCAGGCCGGAACCGGTGGCCTGAGCGATCGCCCGGGCCAGCTCGGTCTTGCCGACACCTGCCGGACCTTCGACCAGCAGGGGCTTGCCCAACCGGTCGGCCAGGAAAACCGCTGTGGCGGTGGCGGTGTCGGGCAGGTAGCCGGTCGCGGTGAGCTTGGCGGTCACATCGTCGATGTCGGCGAACAGCGGTGCCAGCGCACCCCGGGCGGAATCAGTCACGGACTCTCCAGTCTTCAGACGGGCCGGATGTGGCCGTCGCCGAACACAATCCACTTGGTCGAGGTCAGCTCGGGCAGACCCATGGGCCCTCGCGCGTGCAACTTCTGGGTGGAGATGCCGATCTCGGCGCCGAACCCGAACTGCTCACCGTCGGTGAAGGCGGTGGAGGCGTTGACCATCACCGCCGCCGAGTCGACCTGCTGGGTGAAGCGTTGCGCCGCAGCCAGATCGGTGGTCACGATGGCCTCGGTGTGGCCGGTGCCGTAGGTGTTGATGTGGTCGATGGCGGCATCGACGCCGTCGACGACCGCGAGCGCGATGTCCAAGGAGAGGAACTCGGTGCGCAGTTCGTCCTCGGTCGGGTTCTGGTGCACGGTGACCCCGGCCTGCTCGAGTGCGCCGACCAGACGCGGCAGCGCGGCGTCGGCGATCGCCGCGTCGATCAGCAGGGTCTCGGCGGTGTTGCAGACACTCGGGCGGCGGGTCTTGGCGTTCAGCACGATCCGCTCGGCGACGTCGAGGTCGGCGGCGGCGTGCACGTACACGTGGCAGTTGCCGACCCCGGTCTCGATGGTGGGCACGCAGGCATCCCGCACCACCGCCTCGATCAGCCCCGCTCCCCCGCGCGGAATCACCACGTCGACCAGACCGCGGGCCTGGATCAGGTGGGTCACGCTCGAGCGGTCGGCACTGGGCAGCAACTGCACGGCATCCTCGGGAAGACCCTCGGCCCGCAGTGCGCCGCGGATGACGCTCACCAGTTCGGCGTTGGAGTTGGCCGCCGAGGAACTGCCCCGCAGCAGGACGGCGTTCCCGGACTTCAGCGTGAGCCCGAAGGCGTCGACCGTCACATTGGGCCGGCCCTCGTACACCATGCCCACCACACCGAGCGGAACCCGCTGCTGTCGGACCTGCAGGCCGTTGGGCATCGTGCTGCCCCGGAGCACCTCGCCGACCGGGTCGGGCAGACCGGCGACCTGACGCAGCCCGGCGGCGATCCCGTCGACCCGCTGGGTGTTGAGGGCCAGCCGGTCCAGCATCGCCTCCGACGTGCCGGCGGCCCGGGCGGCATCGAGATCGCGCGCGTTGGCGGCCAGAATCTGCTCGGTGTGCGCCAGCAGAGCGTCGGCGGCGGCATGCAGAGCGCGGTTCTTCTCAGCAGTGGTCAGGCAACCCAGCACCCGCGCCGCTTTCCGCGCCCGCCGGGCGGCCGCGTGAACGGCCTCGCGAACGTCCGCCACGGTCTCGGGGGCGGCATCAACACTCATCGCCCCAGGGTATCGGTTCCCCACCAACCGGAGGGTGGGGGTGCCCGAGGGCGGCGGCAGGGTGCCCGGTGCGGTGCCGAAGCCCCCGCCCCGGTCTGCTAGGCCTCGCCGCCCCGGAACAGCGACCGCGCCCTGTCGGTGATGGCGTGCTGGAAAGCGCCGCCGACGTGGCTGTGGATGGCCGTCATATACTCGCCCAGCGACGCGGTGTCCAGCTGCAGGGTGACGTCCTTGAACTCGCAGTAGCCGTCGATGTCGAGCACGAAGCTGGGTCCGGGCGGAATGGGCGACCTGGCGAGGAACTGCGCGTTGATCACGGAGCCCTCCTGCAGCGCGGCGTACCCGAACGTCAACCCCGCGTTGTTGCCCAGGTCGAACGCGACGGCACCCTGTACGGCACGAACCGGAACATCAGCCGAGCCGATGGCCGTCGTGGCCGTCAGAGCGGGGTCGATCCATTCCGACCAGCCCCGGAAATCGGTGACCTTCTCGGGCACCCGGACCTCGTTGATGTAGCGCATCCCGATCCGGCGGACCGCCGGGCGGACGTTCATCGAGACCAGCGCCTGAGCGGCGGCCATCAGGCCGTTCTCGAAGCTCTCGTAGCTCCGGTAGGCAGTGGTCTCGTAGGTGACCGAGTCCGAGGTGAGGGTGATGGCCTCGGTGTGGTCGGGATTGCGCATGATCAGCCCCTGGTGAGGCACCATCTGCGGCTGAGTCCCGGGGGCGGCCTCCTGCATACGCATCCCGGTGATCTGGTCGCTGATCGGAAAGCGCTCGCTCAACGCGGCGACGATGCCGTTCACGGTCTCCTGCTGATGCAGGCGCGGCGAATCGGTGAACAACGCCTGCGCGGTGGCCATCACGATGGGCGGGTGGGCGAAAACCTCGCGGTTGGGATACATCAATCAGCCTTTAGGTCGATTCAGCGAACACGTTGCGGGTGATCCTGCCAGACGCCCGCAGTACGCGAGATCGGCGTCCCGATCCGTACCGACTTATCCGCGGCGTTTTAAACATGCGGCGTTTTAAACATAAGGACGGCGAACGCCTAACGATGCGGTCACGCCCCGCGTGGCCCGCTCCACGCCGCCGGCCGGCGTCACTAGCTTCCCTGGCATGAGTACCCGCGGCGCGCGCCGCCTGATCCGGCTATGCGGCGTGGTCGCCGCGGCACTGCTCACGGCACCGACGCCCCTGGCCGGCGCCTTCTCCCGGCCGGGCCTGCCGATCGAGATCATCGACGTTCCCTCCCCCGCGATGAACCGCAACATCCGCGTGGAGTTCCAGGGCGGCGGCCCGCACGCGGTCTATCTGCTCGACGGCCTGCGCGCCGAGAACGAGACGAACGGCTGGGACATCAACACCGCCGCGTTCGAATGGTTCTTCCAGTCCGGCCTGTCGATGGTGATGCCGGTTGGCGGGCAGTCAAGTTTCTACACCGACTGGTATCGGCCGGCCTGCGGCGCGGCCGGCTGCTCGACCTACAAGTGGGAGACGTTCCTGACCCAGGAACTGCCCGCCTGGCTGGCCGCCAACAAGGGCGTCGAACCGTTGGGCAATGCCGTTGTCGGCCTGTCGATGTCGGGCGGCTCGGCGCTGACGCTGGCGATCTGGCACCCCACCCAGTTCCTGTTCGCGGCGTCGCTGTCGGGCTTCCTGAATCCCTCGGCGGGCCTGTGGCCCATCCTGATCAACGTGGCGATGCGCGACGCCGGGGGTTACGGCGCCGCCGCCATGTGGGGCCCGAAGGGTGACGCCGCCTGGCAGCGCAACGACCCGACCGTCAACGTCGCGCGACTGGCGGCCAACGGCACGGCGGTCTGGGTGTACTGCGGCACCGGAACCCCGACGGAACTGGACCCGGACCCGTCCTTCCTCGCGTCGTTCCCCGCGGCCTATCTGGAGAACGTCACCCTGGACACCACCAAGGAGTTCCAGAAGAAGTACCTGGCGGCCGGCGGGCACAACGCCGTCTTCAACTTCCCGCCCGCGGGCACCCACAGCTGGGGTTACTGGGGCGCCCAATTGCAGGCGATGAAGCCCGATCTGCTGCGGGTTCTCGGAGCGAAACCCGCTGACTGAGATCAGCTTTCGGGGATCTCCCGGTCGATTTCCTCCAGCCAGACCGTGGCGGCCATGTCCGACGGGGCGCGCCAGTCCCCGCGCGGGGACAGCGATCCCCCGTGGGAGACCTTGGGCCCGTTGGGCAATGCCGACCTCTTGAACTGGCTGAACGAGTAGAACCGGCGGGCGAAGACGGTCATCCATCGCCGGATGTCCTTGAGCGAGTAGCCCGGTCGCTTGTCTGCCGGGAAGCCCGGTGGCCAGTCGCCGGCCGCCGGGTCGCTCCAGGCATGCCAGGCCAGGAAAGCGATCTTGGACGGCCGGAAGCCGTATCGGAGAACGTAGAACAGGTTGAAGTCCTGTAGGGAGTACGGCCCGACGGTGGCCTCGCTGCTCTGCACCTGCTCGCCGTCTTCCGCGGGGACCAGTTCCGGGGTGATCTCGGTGTCGAGCACCGACTGCAGGACATCGCCCACCTCCTCGTCGAACTGGCCTGAGGCGATCACCCAGCGAATCAGGTGCTGGATCAAGGTCTTCGGTACGCCGGCGTTGACGTTGTAGTGGCTCATCTGATCACCGACCCCGTAGGTCGACCAGCCCAGCGCCAACTCCGAAAGGTCCCCGGTGCCCAGCACGATGCCACCGCGCTGGTTGGCGATCCGGAACAGATAGTCGGTGCGCAACCCGGCCTGCACGTTCTCGAAGGTGACGTCGTAGACCTTCTCGCCGCGGGCGTACGGGTGGCCGAGCTCGGTGAGCATCAACTCCGCCGTCGATCGGATGTCGATCTCCTCGAACGTCACGCCGAGGGCCTTGGACAGCCGGATCGCATTGTTCTTAGTGCGCTCGCCGGTGGCGAATCCGGGCAGGGTGAACGCCAGGATGTCGCTGCGCGGCCGGCCTTCGCGGTCCATCGCCTTGGCCGCGACGATCAGTGCGTGGGTGGAGTCCAGTCCCCCGGACA
>CAYTOD010000025.1:0-30838 GCA_964439315.1 uncultured Mycobacterium sp.
AGCAGCAGCTACTGCCGCGCCATGTTCGTGAACCGCGATAGGTGCAGCTGATGCGCCACGGTGATGGTCTTCGTCGGGCCGTTGCGGTGCTTGGCCAGAATCAGATCCGCTTCGCCGCCGCGGGGATCGTCCCGCTCGAAGGCATCCGGACGGTGCAAGAGGATCACCATGTCGGCGTCCTGCTCGATGGCGCCTGACTCGCGGAGGTCGGACAGCATCGGCTTCTTATCGGTCCGCTGTTCCGGGCCGCGGTTCAGCTGGCTCATGGCCACCACCGGAACCTCGATCTCCTTCGCCAGAAGCTTGAGCTGACGGGAGAATTCGGAGACTTCCTGCTGGCGCGACTCGACCTTCTTGCCCGAGGTCATCAGCTGCAGGTAGTCGATGACCACCAGTCGCAGATCCGACTTCTGCTTGAGCCGGCGCGCCTTCGCCCGGATTTCCATCATCGTCAGGTTCGGCGAATCGTCGATGTAGAGGGGAGCCTCGCTGATCTCGCTCATCCGGCGAGCCAACCGCGTCCAGTCGTCGTCGCTCATCCGTCCTGACCGCATGTCGGCGAGCTTGATCTTGGCCTCCGCCGATAGCAGGCGCATCACGATCTCGGTCTTGCTCATCTCCAGGGAGAACACCACGCTGGAGAGCCGGTTCTTGATGGAGCAGGAGCGCAAGAAGTCGAGTCCCAGTGTCGAGTTGTGTGTCGGGATCATCGACCGGCCGGCTAGATACAGATGGTCGTCGTTGTCCACCTCGACACAACGGACGGGAACGCTCGCGATCGGGCGGACATCGGTAATGAACCGCGATCCCAGGCGCGCGCTGCCTACGTCGGCCCGGCGGTCCTTGTGTGCCAGGGCTTTCCGATGGAGTCGGAAGACTTCGTCGCACGACGAGAAGTTCAAAATGAACGCTGTGGAGGACGCCTCTGATCTTCCGTTGACCCGCTTGGTTGTGCGCTGGCAGCGGTAGCCGAGACTGACGACGAGTTCGAAGACGTCGTCTGCCAATCGCCGGTCCGTCACGCTGAACTGGATAGTTCCACCGTTGGTAACCGTTCCATCGGTGTCCAACAGTCCTGCCAGCAGTGCGCGGCGCTGCTCCTCGGAAGCCCGTAGGTATTGCTGCGGGATGTGTTTGGCGTTGAGGACACCGATCGTCCGCAGCCTCCCCTGCAACGTGCCGACAGCATTGCGGCAGGTCTGGCAGAGTTTCAGGCCGCAGGATGGGTTGCCGCAGTTCGAGCAGGTGGGAGAGGGCACGGACTCGGAGAGGAATCGGGCACGGCCACCGCAGGAACGTCCACATGTACGCACCTGACTTGTCTTCGGAACAAATCGCTTTCCGCACACGGCGCATTCGCGTGATGCGTAACCAGAATCATCGGGGGGGCACAGTTGGTAGCGGTAGATCGCGGCAGCGGACTTGTGCGCCTCGATGCCTTCGGCCTCGATATGCATGATGATTTCGGGATCGGCTGAAGTGATCTGGGCGCTCGCGCTAGTCCCGTCGCCAAGCCAGGCACCCAGCGTGTACGGGGGTACGAGAAGATCCGCATCAGGTGTCTGCAGTGGACGCGCATTGGCGACTGAATGATTCAGCCTCCGGTCGACCGTCGCGCACCGCAACGTGTCTGCGATCTCTTGCGTGGTGCGAACGCCGGCGAAGGTGCGCTGGGTTTTGGAGCGGTTGTATCCGGCGGCAGCCGCTTGGGCCGACTTTCGCGATGCCCGCGTATCCGTCAACCACTGATGCTCAGCGTCCGCCACGATGACCGAGCCGTCGGAGAACTCCACCTCAAAGCACGGCCGGCCGAACATGACCTCCGTCGCGGCAACCACTCGCGTCGGGCGGCCGTCGGCACCGATCAGATAGTCACCGACGCGGACCTCGCCCATCGTGGTCCACCCGGTCGGGGTCGGCAGCGGGGTGTCGAGTTTCAGGGCCTTCCCCATACCCGGTCGCGCCGCCACCACGATCATCTGACCGGGATGCAGCCCGTTGGTGACCTCGTCGAGCTCGGTGAACCCGGTGGGCACGCCGCGGGAGATGCCGCCCTGGGAGGCGATCGCGTCGATCTCGTCCATCGTCGGCTGCAGCAGTGCCTCGAGCGCCACGAAGTCCTCGGCGGTCTTGCGCTCGGTGACGTCGTAGATCTCGGCTTGAGCGCGGTCGACGATCTCATTGACGTCGGCACCTTCGGCTCCGGCGTAGCCGTACTGCACAACGCGGGTGCCGGCCTCGACGAGGCGGCGCAGCAGTGCCTTCTCGGCGACGATGCCCGCGTAGTAGCCGGCGTTGGCGGCGGTGGGCACCGTGGAGATCAGGGTGTGCAGATACGGCGCCCCGCCGATGCGGCGCAGCAGCCCGCGGCGGTCGAGTTCGGCGGCCACGGTGACGGCATCTGCGGGCTCGCCGCGGCCGTAGAGATCGAGAATGGAGTCGTAGACGTTCTGGTGGGCCGGCCGGTAGAAGTCGCCCGGCCGCAGCCGCTCCAGAACGTCGGCGATGGCGTCCTTGCTCAGCAGCATGCCGCCCAGCACGGACTGCTCGGCAACGAGGTCCTGGGGAGGCTGGCGGCCGAAATCCTCCGGCGGGGGAGAGTCGGTTCCGGGTTGGCCGAGGTCGTCGACGACTGCCATCCGCCTCCCCTTTCCTCTTGCTTACCGGCTCGAATCGGAGTTCGGCCGGACAGTCTCACGGTAGAGCCGGGCACCGACATCAGTGGCTGAAGAACCGCCCGCGCGTCGCGCCCGAAGGGAACGGTAGAGGTTGCTGGAACCGCCGCAAAGCGGGCTTGTGGATGAGGGTGTTAGTGGCCTGTGGACAGGTACTCACATCGGTGTTGGCGGGTTGTGGACAACTTGTGCATCAATAAATAAGTACCCGGTATTTCGGCACGTAAACGCTGGTAAAAGTACCTATAAGGCTGTGGATGACAAGTCGTCCGGCGTGTCGGTTCGGGTGTGTAATCCGGGCGTGTTGCAGACCTGTTTCCCGATCAAATTTTTCTTGTGCTCGGGTTAACTCCGATTGCGTGTTCCCGTAAATTGTCGAACCCAAACAAAAATCCCCGGGTGGCGGCCGATGGCCACCGCCCGGGGATTTCGTTGCGTTCCTTAGTGCGTACCGACGATCTCGAGGGTGACCTCGGCCTCAACCTGCGGATGCAGGTGCACGCTGACGCGATGGCTGCCGGTCTCCTTGATGTGGACCTTGGGCAGGCGCACCGCGCGCTTGTCGAGGTTCGGGCCGCCGGCCTTCTTGATGGCCATCACGACGTCGCTGGCGGTCACGGAACCGAACAGCTTGCCCGCATCCCCGGCGGCCTTCATCGGCAGCGAGATCGGGCCCAGGGCCACGATCGCCGCCTTGATCTCGTCGGCATGCTCGCGGTCGTGGATCCGCTTGGCTTCGCGTGCCCGGCGGATTTCGTCGGCCTGCTTCTGGGCGCCGCGGGTGGCCGGGATGGCCAGGCCGCGGGGCAGCAGGTAGTTGCGTCCGTAACCGTCCTTGACCTCGACGGCGTCGCCGACGGTGCCCAGGTGGTCGACCTCAGCGGTCAGAATCAGCTTCATTGTCGGCCTCCCTTCCTTATCGAGTCGCCGAGGTGAACGGCAGCAAGGCAACCTCGCGGGCGTTCTTGACGGCAATGGCCACGTCGCGCTGGTGCTGCACGCAGTTACCCGTAACACGGCGGGCGCGGATCTTGCCCCGCTCGCTGATATAGGTACGCAGCAGCGCGGTGTCCTTGTAATCGATGACCTGCGTCTTGCCCTTCTTCGAGCAGAACACGCACTTGCGGGCCTTGATCGGCTTGTCCGGTGCCGGACGCCTCTTGGTGGGTTTTGCCTTCATAGTCAATCTCTTTCGTTAAAAAGTTGGGTGTCAGAAGGGCGGTTCGTCGTCGTTGCCGCCGAACGAACCGGGCCCCGGGGCGCTGCCCCACGGATCGTCGTGAGTCTCGGCACCTCCGCCGCCGCCGGCCTGGCGTTGACCGCCACCGCCGCCGCCACCGCCGCCGAATCCGCCGCCCCCACCGCCGCCGCGGCTGGCCTTGTTCACCTTGGCCGTGGCGTATTTCAGGGAAGGACCGATCTCGTCGACCTCGACCTCCATGACGGTGCGCTTCTCGCCCTCACGGGTCTCGAAGGACCGCTGCTTCAGCCGTCCGGTCACGATCACGCGGGAACCCCGGGTGAGGCTCTCGGCGACGTTCTCGGCGGCCTCGCGCCAGATGTTGCAGCGCAGGAACAGCGCTTCGCCGTCCTTCCACTCCCCGCTCTGGCGGTCGTAGATCCGCGGCGTGGACGCCACGGTGAAGTTGGCGACGGCTGCCCCCGACGGGGTGAACCGCAGTTCGGGGTCGGCGGTCAGATTTCCGACGACGGTGATTGTGGTGTCACCGGCCACGAGGTCCTCCTGAAATTGGCGGGATATGCCGGGAGCCCACGTAGGGGGTCCGACGAACGGACTCCCTACGCAGAGACTCAGTAGGGCAGAGACTCAGTAGGTACGAGTCTTTTCCGAGTCCGAAGGACTCAGTGCTTGTCGGTGCGCATCACCTTGGTCCGCAGCACGGACTCGTTCAGGTTGAGCTGACGGTCGAGCTCGGACACGGTGGCCGGAGCGGCCTTGACATCGACGACGGCGTAGATGCCCTCGGCGTGCTTGGCGATCTCGTAGGCCAGACGGCGCCGGCCCCAGATATCGACCTTGTCGACACTGCCGCCGTCACCGCGGATCACGTTCAGGAACGTGTCCAGCGACGGGGCGACGGTGCGCTCGTCGAGAGTGGGGTCAAGAATGACCATGATTTCGTATGGACGCATGGAAACCTCATCACCTCCTATGGTCGTCGCGGCCACACCCGGTTGGCATGGCAGGAGGGTCGCCTGCGTCGGCAACCGCCCAAGGCTACAGGAGTGGGTCCTGATCAGCGAAATCAGTGATGTTGGCCGCTAGGACCGCTGTCCGGAGTACTCCTGGGCGAGCAGCAGGGTCTGCTTCGAGGCCTTGGCCACGCTGCCGGAGTCGAACGGCGGCTGCGGGTCGTATTCGATCATCAGCTGGCTGGCCTCGGCGGCCTGCCGGTCGACCAGCAGTTCCAGCAGGCGCAGCGCCATGTCGATGCCGCTGGACACTCCGGCGGCGGTGATGAGGCGTTCGGGAAGGTGTTCGACGACCCGTTCGGCGGTGTAGACGGCGCCCAGCGAGGCGAGGATGTCCTGACACGACCAGTGGGTGGTGGCGGTCATGCCGTCGAGCAGACCGGCGGCAGCCAGCACCAGGCTGCCGGTGCACACCGAGGTGGTGAACAGCGTTTGGGCGTGCACCGCGCGCACCCACTCGAGAACCTGCCGGTCCTTGATCAGCGTGCGGGTGCCGACTCCGCCGGGGAACACCAGGACGTCCGGCTCGGTGACCTCATCGAAGGTGGCGTCGCAGATCAGCCCGAGCATGCCGTTGTCGGTGCGGACCTCCCCGCGGCGCGCGCCGACGAACACCACGTCGATGGACGGAACCCGTTGCAACACCTCATACGGGCCCACCGAATCCAGCGCCGTGTTACCCGGGAACAACGGGATCGCGATCTGCATCCCACACCTCCTGCCGATGACGGGGCCGGAGTCGTTGCGGCCACCACTGGGGGAACTCGTCGGGGGCGCCGTCGAAAACCCCGCCGGCGGGGTCGTCGACGCCCTCCTGGCGCACCAGGTCCTCGTCGGGCCGGTAGATCTGCCGGACGACCAGGGACATCAGGCCGACCAAGAGGATGTCGCGCACCAGAACCGTTGTCGTGAACCACTGTTCGGGCAGGCCCTTGTTGCCCTCGCCGTAGAGGTAGAGCATCCGCGGCACCCACACCAGTGCGTCGACCGTCATCCAGACCAGCAGGATGCGCCGATACGGCAGGGCTAGCACGGCCAGCGGAATCAGCCAGACCGAGAACTGCGGGCTCCACACCTTGTTGACCAGCAGGAAGGCCGCCACCACCAGGAAGGCCAGTTGGGCCACGCGCGGCCGGCGCGGGGCCGTCACCGCGATGTAACCGATTGCGGCGCAGCACAACACCAGCAGGGCCGCGACGACGGCGTTCAGCACCAGAGGCGGCTGCCAGAAGCCCAGATCGGGATCGAACCCGGCCCAGCCGGTGAACGAGGTGATGACGTTGTACAGCGAGTCCATGTCAGCGGTCCGTCGGCTGTTGAGCCGGAAGAACTCCGACCAGCCGCGCGGATAGGCCACCATCACCGGGACATTGATGGCGAACCAGGTGAGCGCGGCCACCGCGGTGGTGCGCACGGCGCCGGCCAGACGCCCGGTGCGGACTCCGAGTGCCAGCAACGGCAGGAGCAGCAGCGCGGGATAGAGCTTGGCCGCCACCCCCATGCCGATCAGCACCCCGGCCAGCACCGGCCGGCGGCGGGCCCAGGCCAGCATGCCGCCGGTCGCCAAAGCGACTGCGAGAGCGTCGAAATTGGTGAAGGACTGGAAGATCAGGATCGGCGACGCGGCCACCAGTGCGGCGTCCCAGATCCGACGGCCGGACAGCATCGCGGAAGCCCATACGGTGGCCAGCCATGCCAGCGCCAGGCCGAAGGCGGCGATGTCGAAGAACACCACCACTTCGGCGACGCCGTTCAGCACCGACCATTTGGTGGCCTTCGCCACCACGGTGTAGGTCTTGGCCAGCGCCATCGAAACGTATTGGTAGACACCGGTCAACACCGGGTATTCCATGTACCGCACCGCGGGGTTGCCGTCGTACTGGGTCTTGGGCCGGCCGGCCGAGTCCAGTTCGATCCAGCTGGACTTGTACGGAAACCTGCCCTGGTTCAACAACTCTGCGCTGTAGAGCGGGACGATGTCGGAGTAGCACAGCTCGTAGTAGGCGCGCTGGTTCTGCCAGTTGGCCACCCGCTGGTCGGGTGCTCCGCTGCCGGTGCTCTGCAGGCAGGGCGACTTGGTGGTCCACCCCATCGCGAGCAGAACCAGGCCGATCAGGAACATCACCCGAAGCGGGGTCAGAACGCGGGTGCGGCCGATCAGCGCGTGGCGCCCGACCGGTCCGCCGACGACCTCGGACAGCGCGGCCACCGTCACATCGGTGCGGCTGGGCAGGTCTCGATCCTGGACGCTGCGCAGGTCCTCGGCGAGAGGCCGCGGCGACACCGTCGAGGGTGGAGTGGTGTCGTCGTCGAACCCCGCACCGATGCCATCGGGATGCAGGGTGCCGACGGGATGCGCAGGGCCGTCGGGATGCACAGGGCCGACGGGTCGGCCGCCGGTCACGGGGCCGGCGGCGGCGCGGGTGGCGCGTTCTGCTCGACCGGAGGAGGCGGCGGGGCGACCTCGGGTGCCGGGGCCGGGGCCGGCGCAGGCGCCGGGAACGGCTCCGGCGCGGGCGGGGGCGGGGGCTCGAACGGATTGCCCGGCGGCGGGAACGGGTTACCCGGCGGCGGAGTGGGCAGCGTGACGCCGGGCAACACCTCGACGCCGTTGGGAACCGGACCCGGAGTCCACGGCGGCGGCGCGGCCGGTTGCGAGGGAGCCGGCGGCTGGTACTGCTGAACCGGCGGCGGGGGCGCCTGCGGGATTCCGGCCGAGCCGCCGACTTCGGCGGGCACCGGGAAGGACTCGAAGTCGGTGCCCGCCAGGGCGCCGTCCATGGTGTTCTTCCAGATGTCGGCGGGCAGGCCGGACCCGTAGACCGGGCCGCCCCAGCTGTTGACCAACGGCTTGTCGCCCTTGTCGGTGCCCACCCAGACCGCGGTGGACAGCTGCGGGGTGAAGCCGACCATCCAGGCGTCCCGGTTGGCGCCGGTGTCACCGAGTTGGTGGGTCCCGGTCTTGGCCGCGGCGGGCCGTCCGCCGGCCAGGGTGTGGCCGTTGGAGTAGCCCGGGATCGGCTGCATTGCCGAAATCACGTTGTCGGCCACCGGCTTCTCGATGCGCTGCTCACCGGTGTTGCTCTCGTTGGTGACGTCGAAGAGCACCTCGCCCTGGGCGTTGACCACCTTCTGCACGAAGTGCGGGTGGTGGTAGACACCGGAGTCGGCGATCGTGGCGTAGGCCGAGGCCATGTCGATGACGCGGGTCTCGTATTTGCCCAGCACCACGCCGGGGGCCGGGGGGCCTCCCAGGCCGTCCTCGGAGAGGGTGTGGTCCACACCCGGGAAGCTTTCGGCCACCCCGGCGCGGTGTGCGGCGTCGGCGACGTCCTCCGGGCCGTTGCGCAGCTTGAGCATCAACCGGTAGTAGCTGGTGTTCAGCGAGCGCTTGAGTGCCTCGGCGATGCTGCAGGTGCCGCAACTCTCGCCCTCGGAGTTGTTGATCGTCAGCTTCTCGTCGACCTTCAGAGGGGAGCTGTCGACCTGCGTGCCCAACCCCATGCCCTGCTCGAGGGCGGCGATCAACGCGAACACCTTGAACGACGACCCGGTGGGCAGCCCCGCCTGGGCGAAGTCGAAGCCCGCCGCGTCGGTGCCGCCGAAGTACGCCTTGACCCCGCCGGTGCGCGGGTCGATGGACACCACCGCGGCCCGCATCTCCGGCATCTGATTGGCCATCGCGTTGGCGACGGCGTTCTCGGCCGCCTTCTGCGCCTTCGGGTCGATCGTGGTGGTGATCTCCAGACCCTGGGTGTTCAGCGACTGCTGGTCGATGTTGAACAGGTCCAGCAGTTCCTTGATCACCTGACGCTCGATCAGCCCGTTGGGGCCGGTGGTCAGGTTCGCCGTCGAGGCCTGGTCGAGGGATACCGTCTCGGGGAACACCTGCTGTGCGCGCTCATCTTTGGAGAGCGCACCGATGGTGACCATGCCGTCGAGGACCCAGTTCCACCGTGCCGTGGCGGCTTCGAGGTTCTTGGCCGGGTCGAGGGTGGACGGCCGCTGGATCAGCGCGGCCAGCAGGGCGCCTTCCGAGACGGTGAGCTGGTCGACCGGCTTGTTGAAGTAGGCGTGCGAGGCCGCCGAGATCCCGTAGGCGCTACGACCGAAGTAGATGATGTTCAGGTAGGCCTGCAGGACTTCGTCCTTGGACCATTCCTTGGACATCTTGGTGGAGATCACCAGTTCCTTGGCCTTGCGGATGATGCCGCCGAGGCCGGACCGCTGGTCGCCGACGAGGGCGTTCTTGACGTACTGCTGGGTGATCGTGGAGCCGCCCTGGATATCGCCGCCGAACAGGTTGTTGCGCACCGCGCGGGCGAAGCCGGAGATCGAGAAGCCGGGGTTGGTGTAGAAGTCCCTGTCCTCGGCGGCCATCACCGCGTTGCGGACGTGCACGGGTACCTGGTTGATGTCGACGTCTTCCCGGTTACCTTCGGGCGGAACGATTTTCGCCAGTTCCGAGCCGTCGCTGGCGTAGATCGTCGACACCTGGTTGGTGCGGATGTCCCCGGGCTTGGGGACGCTGACGAGGAGATACGACAGGCCGAAGGTGAGGATCGGCAGGACGATGAATGCGGCGGCCGCCAGGGCGAGCCAGCGACGCCATCCCCACCCGCGCAGGCTGTGCAGCCAGCGTTCCCACACCGGTGCGTCCGGGCCGGGAGGCGGATCGGCCGGCGGGGGAGACGACGACGGCTTCGGGGCCGCGTGGGCCCCCGTCGACAGTGCCCCTCCTGACAGGGCCCCCGTCGACGACTGCGCACCCGATTTCGGTGCGGGTTTCGCGTTCAAAGCTGCCGTCACCGCCTCAACCGGATCATGGGTGTCGTCGTCGCGGACCGGGGCGATGATCGCCGTGAGCCGGTCGTCGGGCGGAATCTCTCGGCTCACCGGCCGCTCCAGGATGCCCTCGGACTCGCTGTCGGCGCGGTGGCGCCCGGTGCCTCCGGGCAGGTCCGTGCCCTCGCCGCTACTCACTGGCGGTCCGAGCGCCCCGGGTGCCCTTCGCCGGCTTCACAGTGCGGGGCAGACCGAGGACGTAGGACTTGACCAGGTGATTCCAGCTGCAGGTTCGGCATACTTCCACCACGTGTACTGCGAACTCCTCGAATCGGGTCGCCAGCAGGACCAACTCCTCGGCGGTGCGTGCCGACCCGGAGACCGCGCCCAGGTGGTCGCCGAACACCCATGACACCAGGGTGAGCTGTTCTTTCCGGCAGATCGGACACATCACCGAACTCTGCTTGCCGTGGAACTTCGCGGCGCGCAGCAGGTAGGGATTGGCGTCGCACACCTCGGTAACGCCCGTCCGGCCGGAGTACACCTCGGCCAGCAGGGAGCGCCGCCGAAGGGCGTAGTCCACCACCTGTCGCTGCAATCGCACGGTGACCAGAGTACGTCGGGGCCCTGCCGGTGGCGGGCTGACCGACCGGTAACTCCTGCGATATGCCGAATAGCTCCTACGATCAACACGTGGCGACGGGTCAGACAAACGGCACGCGGGCCAAGGACAGCGACCGCAACGACACCTGCCAGATCCTCGACACGGCGCTCGCCGAGGGCCAGCTGTCGATGGCCGAGCACGGGCAGCGGGTCAAGTCAGCGACCAACGCCGCGACGCTGGGGGAGTTGCGAGCCCTGGTCGGCGATCTCCAGACCGCCAACGCCCCGGTTCAACTTCCCGCCCTCAAAGCCACGCCCGCGGTCGGCTCGGGGGTCGCCTGGGGGATCCGGGCCGCCGTCGGGGCGGTGCTGGTGGCGCTCGGCATCGGAATCGGCTGGGGTCTCTACGGCACCACCAGTTCGCCGTTCAGCCTGGGCCTCGACCCGGGCGCCCAGCCCGACGGTGTGGCTCCGGTGGTGTTGACCCCGCCGCGGCAACTGGAGTCCCTCGGCGGGCTCAACGGGCTGCTGGAACAGATGCGCGAGAAGTTCGGCGACACCATGGGCTACCGGCTGGTGATCTACCCGGACTATGCGGTGCTGGACCGTCCCGACTCCAGCGACTCCCGGCGCACCCTGAGCTACACCTACAGCAGCGGCTGGGGAGACCCCAGTCCGACCACGAAGTCCTCCGACGCGGCCCTGGTGGATCTGGGCAAGTTCGATACCAAGGCCGTCATCGGCGTCCTGCGCGGCGCGCCGGAGACCTTGAACATCAAGCCCTCCGAGGTCAAGACCACCTACCTGGTCATCGAACCGGCCCGCGACCCCACCGCGCCGGACACGCTGACCATCTCGATCTACGTCTCGAGCGAGTTCGGCGGGGGCTACATCCAATTGGGCCCGGACGCCTCGGTGAAGCACATCACCTACCCGTCCTGACAGGGCGGGGTAGAACAGAAATGGCCGAACGAATCCGGAGGAGTCCGTCATGAAATCCGTCAAGGGGCTCAACGTCCTCGTCACCGGCGCCGCCATGGGCCTGGGCAAGCTGTTCGCCACCCACGCCGTCAAGGAGGGCGCCGCGGCGGTGGTGCTCTGGGACAACAACGAGGCCGCACTCAAGGAGACCGCGACCGAACTGGAGGACCTCGGCAGCAGCGCGATCCGCTACGAGGCTGTCGACGTCACCTCGGCCGACGCGGTCGACGAGGCCGCCAAGCGGACACTGGCCGACCTCGGCGTCATCCACGTGCTGTTCAACAACGCGGGCATCATCCGGGGCAACGGTTACTTCTGGGAGTCCGATCTGCGTGACGCGGAACTGACCATGGAGGTCAACGCGATCGGTCCGATGCGGGTAGCCCGCGAGTTGCTGCCCGCCATGATCGCTTCGGGCGCGCAATGCCGTCTGGTCAACATCGCGTCGTCGGCGGGGCTCAACGCCGTCCCGAGGATGGCCCCGTACGCGGCGTCGAAGTGGGCGGCGGTCGGTTTCTCCGACTCGGTGCGACTGGAACTCGAGCAGGCCGGCCACCACAAGGTCCGCGTCACGACGGTCTGCCCCACCTACATCAACACCGGCATGTTCGAGGGCGCAAAGGGCATCCTGTTCACCCCGATGCTCAAGCAGGAGGACGTCGTCGACCAGACCTGGAATGCGATGCTCGCCGGAAGCCCGTTCGTCGTCATCCCGTGGACCTCGCGGCTGAACAAGGTGCTCACCGGGGTGCTGCCGACCCGATTGCGCGACCTGTATCTGCGCCAGGTCGGGGTGTACAACTCGATGGACGAGTTCACCGGCCACTGAGGTCCCACGGCCCTCAGCCGGTGGTGCTGATGATGCCGGTGAGGCTGATGTTTCTTCTGTGGGCCGCGTAATCGGTACGACCACAACGTCTTCCATGCGCGCTGCTATTTTCTCGGGATGATCCTCTCTGCTGCCGGCGCGGTCGGGCGCTGGATTGCCCCCCTTCTGGCGGTGGCTTCGGTGGCGTTCACCGGTGGTCTCGGCGTCCACGGTGTCGCCTCCCCGCCGGTGCGGTTGGCCGATGCGTCGAACCCGTTGGCCGGGCGGCCCTTCTACGTCGACCCGATCTCCTCGGCCATGACCGCGGCGAAGAACAATCCCGGAAGTCCGGAACTGGCCCGGATCGCCAACACCCCGCAGGCCTACTGGCTGGATCAGGCGTTCCCGGCTGGCACGGTCACCAGCACGGTGTCCCGGTACACCGGGGCCGCGCAGGCCTCCGGCGCGATGCCGGTGCTGACCATCTACGCGATTCCGCACCGCGACTGCGGAAGCTTCGCAGCCGGGGGCTTCTCATCGGCCGCCGGCTACAAGGGCTGGATCGACGCCGTCGCCGCCGGCCTGGGTTCCCGGCCCGCGGCGGTCATCCTCGAACCCGATGCGCTGGCGATGGCCGACTGCCTGTCGGCCGATCAGCGCCAGGAACGTTTCAGCCTGATGAACTACGCCGTCGACGCCCTGACCCGCGATCCGGCCGCCGCGGTCTACGTCGACGCCGGGCACTCCCGGTGGGTGGGCGCCGAGGAGATGGCCGCCCGGCTCAACCAGGCCGGTGTCACCCGGGCCCGCGGCTTCAGCCTGAACACCACGAACTTCTTCACCACCGACGAGGAAATCGGCTACGGCGATACGGTGTCGGCGCTCACCAACGGCGCGCACTACGTCATCGACACCTCGCGCAACGGCGCAGGCCCCGCAGCCGACTCCCCGCTGAGTTGGTGCAACCCCAGCGGCCGGGCACTGGGCACCGCGCCCACCACGGCCACCGCCAGCCCCAACGCCGACGCCTACCTGTGGGTCAAGCGGGTCGGCGAGTCCGACGGATCGTGCAACCCCGGCGAACCTCCGGCGGGCCGTTTCATGACCCAATACGCCGTCGATCTGGTCCACAACGCGAGCCGTTGACCCGGACGCCATAAACAACATGCCGTAGGTCCGTTTACGGCACGATGTACCGGTGTCCGGATCTCTGCTGCCGCCGCTGGAGTCGTTGCGCGGTGCCCTTGGCCGGGTCCGCATCCCGCTGCCCGTCGCCGGCGCCGACGCCGCGCGCGCCATGGCCGGGACGTTCACCAATCAACTCGACGACTACATCCTGCCGCGCCTTCGGGACGCCGACGCGCCCCTGCTGGCCGTCGTCGGCGGTTCGACCGGCAGCGGGAAGTCCACTCTGGTCAACAGGTTGGTCGGCACGCCGGTGACGACGCCGGGGGTGCTGCGGCCGACGACCCGACACCCCGTCCTCGCCCACAACCCCGCGGACGCCGCGTGGTTCGCCTCCGACCAGATCCTGCCCCGGTTGCCGCGCATCACCGGCGGTAACGCACTGGCCGGCACCGATGACGTGTTCGGCTTGCGTCTGGTCTCCGTCGACACCGTGCCCGCCGGTATCGGGTTGCTCGACGCCCCGGACCTGGACTCGGTGTCGCAGACCAACCGCGAGATGGCGGGCATGCTGATGGCCGCGGCGGACCTGTGGTTCTTCGTCACCACCGCCTCCCGCTACGCCGACGCCGTGCCGTGGGCGGCGCTGCGGGCGGCGGTCGACCGCAACGCCGCCGTGGTGATCGTGCTCAACAGGGTTCCGCCCGAGGCGATGGCCGAGGTGACGGCCCACGTGCGCCAGATGCTGGCCGCCGAACGCCTAGGCAGCGCACCGCTTTTCGTCATCCCGGAGTCGCCACTGGTCGACGGCATGCTTCCCGCCGATCGCACGGCCGAGATGCAGGCCTGGCTCACCAGCCTGGTGACCGATGCCGCCACCCGCGCGGCGGTGGCCCGGCGCACCGTGGACGGCGCCGTCGGGCACATCGTCGCCGATCTGCCGGTGATCACCGATGCCGTTGCCCAACAACTGAAGACAGCCGGAAAGCTGCGTGCGGAGGCGGACGAGTCCTATGCCGGGGCGGTCGCCGCCCTGGAGGAGGCGGCCGCGGACGGCTCGCTGATGCGGGGCGAGGTGCTGGCCCGCTGGCAGGAATTCGTCGGCACCGGCCAGTTGCTCAAGCGGCTGGAAGAGGGTGTCGGTCGCCTACGGGACCGCATCGGTGCGGCGTTCCGCGGTGAGCCTCCGCCCCCGGAAAAGGTCGCCGAGGCAATCGAATCGGGTCTGGCGACCCTCCTCATCGACTCCGCCAACGACGCCGCCCGGCGTACCGACCTGGCCTGGCGCCGGGACGACGCGGGGCGGGCCTTGCTGGCCGGCGCCGACCTGGCGCGCGCCTCGGCCGACCTCCCCGACCGCGCGGCCGCGCTGGTCCGGGCGTGGCAGGACGATCTGCTCGACATGATCCGGACGGAGGGCGCCGACAAGCGGCAGACGGCCCGTGCCATGGCGTACGGCGTCAACGCGATCTCGCTGGCGCTCATGGTCGCCGTGTTCTCGACCACTGGCGGGCTCTCCGGTGCCGAGATCGGAATCGCCAGTGGTACAACGATTCTGGCGCAGAAACTGCTCGAGGCGGTGTTCGGCGAGGACGGCGTGCGGCGGATGTCGAAGGCCGCCATGGACAAACTGACCGAACGGGTCAGCGGCCTGATGGCCGAGGAGAAGAGCCGGTTCACCTCCCGTCTGGATGCTCTCGAACTCGATCCGGAGTTGCCCGCCCGCCTGCAGGCCGCGGGTAGGGAGATCCAGCACGCCCGCAACGCCGAGGACGCCGAAGCGCTGCTGCCCGCCAGTCCGCCGGCACCGGGCGAGGCCGCGCCGAGGAAGGACTGGCGCAAGAGCCTGCGGGATTGGTGGAACGGCGAATGATGAAAGAGCTTCTGGCCCGGCTCAATCCCCTTCGGGCGCAGCCGGCGTCGGATATCGACGGGGCCGCCCTGGACCGGCGGCTGGCGGGTCTGGCCGCGGCGGCCGACCTCGCCGACGGCAGGCTGCCTGCGGCCGCTGTCGCGCAGGCTCGGGCGATCGCCGACCGCGCGACGGCACGACGGGGCCTGTCCGAGCAACTCACCGTGGTGGCGTTCGCCGGGTCCACCGGCGCGGGCAAGAGCACGCTGTTCAACTCGATCGTGGGCGCGGAGGTGGCGAAGGCCGGCGTCCTGCGTCCCACCACGTCGGAACCCCTGGCTGCGATCTGGAAGGAGACCCCGGAGACCATCGCGCTGCTGCAGTGGCTGGGAGTCACCCGATGGCACGTCGCCGCGGACGGCGCCGAAGCACTGGCCGACCTGGTGCTGATCGACCTTCCCGACCATGACTCGACCCAGTCCTCGCATCGCGCGCGCGTCGACCACTTCGTCGAACGCGTCGACCTGATGGTGTGGGTGCTCGACCCGCAGAAGTACGCCGACGCCCTGGTCCACGAGCAGTACCTGCGCCGGTTCTCCCGCCACGACGACGTCACCGTGGTGGTGCTCAACCAGGTCGACCGGCTGCCCGTCGCCGACGCCAGTGCCTGCCTGTCGCATCTGCGCCGGCTGGTGGCCGAGGACGGCCTGTCCGACGCCGTCGTGCTGGGCACGTCCAACCGCAGCGGCGAAGGCCTGGAGAGCCTGGCCGACCGGATCCTCGGTTCGGTGGCCGGCCGCCGCACCGCGGTCGCCCGCCTGGCGGCCGACGTCGCCACCGCCGCCGATGCCCTAGCCCAGGCCGCCGAGGACCCCGGCACTCCCGTCGCCGGCGCCGACGCGAGGGACCTGTCCCGGTTGACCGACGCTCTGACCGAGGCGGCCGGTGCTCCCGTGATCGCCGCGGCGATCGAAAAGTCCAGTCAGATCAAGGCATCTCAGGCCGTCGGGTGGCCACCGCTGAAATGGCTGAGCCGCTTGCGTAAGGACCCCGTGGCGCAACTGCGTCTCGAGCGCCCCGGCGTCGATCCACGGTTGGTGCGCTCGTCGCTGCCGTCCAACGATCCGGTCGCGAGGGCGCGGGCCAACACCGCGGTGATGAACTACGTCGACGACGCCAGCGCCGGGGCGCCGCAGGCCTGGGTGCAGAGCAGCCGCGCTGTCGCCGACCGCGCCGCGGCCGCGTTGACCGATCACCTCGACCAGGCCGTCACCCGTGCTCCGCTGGTCCCTCCGCGAAACCCCCGCTGGTGGAGCCTCTTCGGTGTGCTGCAGTGGGTGCTGTTCGCCGTCGCCTTGGCCGGTGGACTGTGGCTGCTGGCTCTGGCCGGCTTGCAGTATCTGCAGTTCCACGTCGGCGCGGCACCCAGGGTGGAGGGATTCCCCGTTCCCACGCTGCTACTCGTGGTCGGCCTGCTCGGGGGTGTGGTGCTCGCGGTCATCGGACGGCTGCTCGCGCGAACCAGCGCCAGGCGCGCGGCACGATCCGCGCTGTCGGCGCTTCGGACCGAGGTCGAGGGGGTGGCGGAGACTCAGATCGCCGCGCCCATCGCCGATGAGCTCGCCACCGTCGAACGGTTCCGGGACGCGCTGAGCACCGCACGGGGCGACTGAATCCCGTCGTTTTCGCCAACTTCCAGTGCCGCCAGGGCTAATACTGTCCGGATCGGTGCTGACAGAAGGTTCGGCGCCGGCGACACCCGGAGGGCCTGGTCATGAGCAACGCCACAGTTCAGCGCAGCATCGACAAATCCGCGGCCATGCGCCGGTGGCTGTGGGCCGGCGCGGCGGCAGCCGGGATGAGCGCGGCGGTTCTGGCTTCCTCCGGGGATGCGCTCGCCGACACGGGAAGCGCTGCATCGCAAGCAGGCTCGAGTTCGGCGGCAGCGCCCTCGGCGGCCAAGCGGGTGGCGGCCTCGCCCGCCGCCCACTCCAAGGCAGCCAAGCCGGCGGCCAAGGCCAAGCTCTCCGCGGGCTTCAACCTGGGCATCGGCAACATCGGCAACCTCAACGTCGGCAGCGGCAATACCGGCAACAAGAACTTCGGCGGGGGCAACACCGGCGACGCCAATGTGGGCCTGGGCAACTTCGGCAACAAGAACATCGGCGCCGGCAACGGCAGCGCCGCCATCCAGTCCGCCTTCGAGGCCGGCAAGCTCCTGTACCCCGGCGTGGCCACCAGCAATGTGGGCTTCACCAACGTCGGCACCGGCAACTTCGGCTTCAACAACGTCGGTAACGGCAACATCGGGTTCAGCAACGGCAGCCTGATCTATGCGACCGTCGACGGCAACCCCTCGACCGGCAACGTCGGCGTCGACAACGTCGGCACCAAGAACTGGGGGGTCGGAAACGTCGGAGACAAGAACTTCGGGTTCGGCAACAACGGCACCGGCAACATCGGCATCGGCCTGGCCGGAGACAATCAGATTGGAATCGGCGGTCTCAACGCCAACGGCACCAAGTGGAACTTCGGCCTGGGGAACAACGGCAACTTCAATCTCGGCTTCGGTAACACCGGCAACGGCAACATCGGCTTCGGCAACACCGGCAACGGCAACATCGGCATCGGGCTGACCGGTGACCACAAGATCGGCTTCGGCGGGCTGAATTCGGGTACCAACAACACGGGCCTGTTCAACTCCGGATCCGGCAATACGGGCCTGTTCAACTCGGGCGTCGGCAACACCGGCCTGTGGAACAGCGGGATCAACAACTGGGGGCTGCTCAACTCGGGCGACACCAACACCGGTATCGGAAACGCCGGCGCCCGCAACACCGGCATGTGGAACACGGGCAGCACCAACACCGGCGGGTTCAATGCGGGCATCCTCAACTTCGGAATGCTGAACTCCGGCACCGGCAACCTGGGCATGCTCAATTCGGGCGGTTCGTTCAAATACCTCGGGCACAACATTGGCCTGTTCAACTCCGGCAACCACAACTTCGGACTGTTCAACGCGGGCTTCGGCAACCTCGGCCTCTTCAATGCCGGAGTCGACAACACCGGCTTGTTCAACGCCGGCGGCTACGGGGTCAACCCGCTCCTCGGGACCCAGAACGTCGGGCAGGCCGGCAACACGGGCATGTTCAACACCGGCTTCACCAACACCGGTTCGCTCAACTCCGGTATCTCCAACACCGGCTTCTGGAACGCCGGCCAGGTCAACACCGGCATCGGCGGCACCGCGATCAAGACCGGCAGCTCGGGCTTCGGGAACACCGGCGTCGGCAGCTCCGGGTTCTTCAACAAGACGGACTACAACTCGGGGTTCCTGAACTCCTCCGACAGCATCGTTCTGGGCGGCGGCTACAGCTCGGGGATGGGCAACTCCGGCGACGGCGCCTACAACACCGGCTTCTTCAACTCTCCCGCCGAGGGCAAGAGCACCGGCTTCCTCAACTCCGGTCCTAAGGGCATCCTGCACGTGGGCGCGTTCAACACCGGCGAGCACAACATCGGTTTCTTCAACTCCGGTGCCGACAGCACCGGTCTCTTCAACTCGGGCGACTACAGCTCGGGCATCGGGAACTCGGGCCCGACGCCGAAGGGCTTGGGTAACTCCGGCTTCTTCAACTCCGGGACGGCGAGCTCGGGCGGGTTGAACAAGGGCACCGGTCAATCGGGCTTCCTGAACAAGTAGCGCTCGCCCGGTCGTCGCTTTGATCGCCGTCAGCCGGGGCCGGTATCTTCAGCGGTACCGGCCGGTCGTGGCCGGGTTGGCGTGCACGGAGAGGATCGCCCGACGATGGCCGAACGGCACCGCTCAGTAGCGGCGGCTCTTGTCGCCGGCTGCGCCGTCATCGGTGCGGCTCTCAGCGGGACGGGACAGGCGTCGGCCGATCCCGCGGATCCCGCACCGGCACCGGTGACGACGATGCCGACCCCGGTTCCGGTGGCCCCGGTTGATCCGGCTGCCGCGCCACCGGCTGATCCGGCCGCGCCGCCTCCGACTCAACCCCGGGTCCCGCCGATCTCCAACCCCACCTATGGCTCGGGTCAGTCCGGCGGAGGCATCCTGGGCACCCTCAAGGACCTCTGGCACGAGGTTCAGAGCCCGGACGGTCTGGCAGGGGCGGGCATGGCAGGGGCGGGAAATGCCCCGGTGCCCCCGCCCGGGGCCGGACCCGCCCCCGCCCTGCCGCCGGGTTACGTCTCGACCAACGCCCCGGGATCGGAGACCCAGGCCGGGCCGAAGAGCCCCTCCGGGCCGCGGCCGGCGCTGCCGCCGGGGTACTACTCGACCGACGGCCCGCCGCCACCCGGATACCAGTACACCAACAGCGCGCCGGGGTCCGCCCCCGCTTCGGCGGCAAACGCCCCCACTGCTCCTCCGCTGATCATCGCGCAGCAGTAGCCGTCGACCGTGACGTCGATGAAGGAACCCCGCGGTCTGCTTCTCGGCGGAATCGCCGCCGGCGTCGCCGGTGTGATGGCAGACCTGCTCAGCCCGATCTACGCGACCTCGTTCCACAAGGGCTTCGGCCTGTCCAACACCCAGGCGGGCCTGCTGGTCACCGTGTCGCTGGCGATGATGGCGGTCGCCGAGTTCGGGCTGGCCCACTCCATCGGGAACCGCGACCTCAAACGCATCTCCACCTACGGCATCGTGCTGTCCTCGGCGGCGCTGATCTACATCAGCCAGGTCAGCGACAACGGCTTCTGGTCACTGGCCGCCGGCATGGCCGCTCTCGGTCTGGGCTGCGGTCTGACGTTCGTAGCCGGCAATGCCGCACTGTCCTACGCGCACAACAGCGAACGTGCCTTCGGCCTGCTGACGTTCTGGTACATGATCTTCGTCTTCGTCATGTTGAGCACGAATCCCTATCTGCGCCATATGTATCCGATCGTGCTGCCCTATGCCGCGATGGTGGCGGTTCAACTGCTGTGCCTGGTTCTGATCTGGTGGAAGTTGCCGGACACCCGTGAGATCGCGGCGCGGCGGGCCGCCGCGGCCCAGACGGTCGAGCGGGAGCACCCCGAGGTGCGCAGCGAGGTCGAGCGGGACGCCCCCGCACTGAAGATGTTCAGCCCGCTGCCGATACTGCTCGGACTGTCGGCCACGCTCTCCCAGTTGGCCCTGGCGGGACTGTGGACCTTCGGCGAGGAACTCGGCACCCGGACCGGGTTGTCCGCGGGGACGACGTCGAGTTTCCTGGGCGTCTCGCAGTTGATCGGCCTACTCGGAACCATGGCTCCCTGGTTGCTGGGCCGCTGGGTCAGCCGGCCGGCCCTCGGCGTCGCCGGTCTGCTGCTGTCGGCGGCCGGCATCCTCGCCGTGGCACTCATCCACGAGCCGACGCCGTACATCGTCGGCAACCTGGCGATCAACCTCGGGTACTGGGTGACCCTGCCGCTGATGTTGTCCGTCGGCGCCGACCTCGACCGCAACTCCGGGCGGTTGGTGGCCTTCATGCTTGGCATGTCCTCGGTGGGCCTGGCCATCGGGCCGAGCCTGGCCGGGCCGCTGTTGGGCGGGGAGGACACCACCCTCGGCGCGTGGGTGTTCGGTCTGATCGCGCTCGTCGCGGTGCCGCTGATCGTGCCGCCCGCGCTCGCCGCCGACCGCGCGGCCCGCGCCGTCAAAGACGTGGAGACCCTGGAAGCCGACCCGGCGGTCTAGTCCTCCAGTTGGACGAACACCCGTGATTCGGCGTTCGGGAGAATCATCTCCGTGACGATCTGCTTGTGTTCGGGGTGGTCGCGGTACACCAGAAACGAGTCCCGGTCCTCAAAGGCGGCGACGATCCCGAAATCGTAAGCGCCGGGCGAGAATCCGGCGTCGTGACCGCATCGGTAGCTTTGGACGCCGTCGAACCGGGCGACCAGGTTCCGCAGCGCCTCCGCGATAGGGGCGTCGTCGAAACCGTCTTCCTGCCACTTGAACGCGACGATGTGTGTGAATGTCACCAGTCCACCTCCGCTGTCGATTATGGCTCCCGGGTTCCCGGGTGTTCACAGCGGAACGATCACCGACCACCAGAGCCACGCGGTGATCAGCGAAACCGGGATGCCGACCCCGATGAGCAGCGCGACGAGTTCGGGCTCCAGATCGTGATCGATGGCGATGATGCTCGCACCCAGCATCGGCGGCATCGCCATCTCCAGCATGGCCACCTTCGCGACCGGATCGCCCGTGTCGCCCAGTGCCACGTACATCAGCAGAAGGGCCAGCGGAGCGAAGACCAGGCGATAGCCCAGGCCGACCGCGAGCGCACCGAGGCGGCCCGCGATGTGGTCGAGGCGCAGCGCGAATCCCACCGCCGCCAACGCGATCGGGGTAAGGGTGTGCGCCAGCGAGTCGACGACGGCGGTCAGCCACTCCGGACGTGACAGGTGATTGGTGGCGAGCGCGATGACGATGGCGACGGTCGGCGGGAAGGTCGCGATCCGTTTGCCGACCGCCGCCCAGTCCAATCGACCCGTGCCGGCGATGGTCGCGATCGCGATCCCTACGGTGGACAACGCCAGGTAGGACCCGAACAGGTCGATGACGATCCCGAGGCCGAGCCACTGCTCTCCGGCGAAGGCCGCGATCACCGGTAGTCCGACGAAAGCGGTGTTCCCCCAACCGGAGAGGAGCAGCAACGCTCCGGTGCGCTGCCGCGACCATCCCAGCGTCCGGCTGAGGGGGACGAGCACCGCGACGGCCAGTGCGGCGCCCAGCCACGGCGTCGCGGCGGCCAGCAACCAGTCCGGGCGCAGCGTCACGCCGTGCACGTTGCTCAGGGCCGCGGCCGGGAGTGCGACGTTGATGACCCAGCCGCCCAGCACCTTCGTCGTCGACTCCGGCAGGCGCCCGCTGCGTCGCAGCACGACGCCGATGACCAGGCAGGTCAGGATCAGCGCTATCTGTTCCACCGCGCACGCCTCTCTGGCGAAGTGTTCAGGCAGCCTAACCGGAGGGTCAGAGGATCGAGATGTTCACGTCGCCCAGGACGAGCGACGGCGGCAGCACCCGGCCGTCGGCGTTCCACAACGGGCCGGCGTCGGTGGCCGCCCTGCGCGCGAACATCTTCTGGAACTTCTCGGCGTCGGTCTGGACGCCCGTCTTCAGATAGGAGAGGTACGTGGTGAAGTCCGTCATCGCGTAGGCCGCGAACCGTCTCCGAAGTTCTTCCGGCACCGGCATGCACGCCCGCATCAGGGCCTCACCCCAGGCGGAGGCTTCCATCTCGAACGCGAGGTAGGCCCGCTCCTCGGCGGGGTCGAACTCGATCGGTGGTGGCGACTCGACCAGAGCGATCAGGCCGGAGTACCTGGCGGCGTTCAAGTGCTGAACCAGGTGCCCGAAGACGTGTGCCAGGACGAATCCCTGCTGCTCCCTGGACCGCTCGGGAGACAGGCGTACCTTGCCCTCCCGGAGGTTGGCGATCTCGCTGGCCGAGGTGCCCGCCCGATCGGTGACGCCGAGTTCGCCCACCTCGACCGTCAGCCCGTAACGCATCGCGAGAAATGAACTGACGCAGTCGAATACGTCGTCGAACGAAGGGGTCGGCACCGAGTCCATCATCACCCCGCGTCCATCGCGCCCCACCCCGCGCATCCTCGGGGCATTCGCTGAATCCTGTCACTGCACAGCCGGTTCCGCCATCCGGCGCTCGGCGGACTGGGGCCGCTGTTAACTTGCGGCTATGCAATCCCCGGGAACGCTGCTGAGTCACGAGCCGGTGGAGTGCGCCCTCTCGGGCGCCCGCGCCTGGCGTGTCCGTTACGCCTCCAACGACGTCAACGACGTCGGTCACGAGGTCACCGGACTGGTCGTCGCACCCGCCGGCGCGGGCGGCGACCGCCCGATCATGACCGCGGGCGGCGACCGCCCCATCATGACCGCGGGCGGCGACCGCCCCATCATGACGTGGTGCCACGGCACCACCGGGTTGGGTGACGCGGGCTGCCCGTCGGCACAGCCCGATCCGGCTCGCGAACTCGACATCTACTTCAGCCCGCAGGCCACCAGGCAGATCGACTACGGAGTTCCGGGCCTGCAGGGGTTCATCGACGACGGGTGGGTGGTGTGCGCCACCGACTACCAGGGGCTCGGATCCGAGGGCATGCACCAGTACATGGTCAACCCGACCAACGCCCGCGACGCGGTCAACATCGCCCGTGCCGCCAGGGGCCTCGATGCCGGGGCCGGAACGAAGCTGGCGTGCGTCGGCTGGTCCCAGGGCGGGGGCGCGGCGGCCGCGATGGCCCAACTGACAGCCGCGGACTTCGGCGACCTGCATCTGGTCGGCACCGTGCCGGTGTCCCTGGGCATCCCGTCCATCGCCATGTCCGCTCCTGCGGCGCCGCCCGATCCGTCGCTGCCGCCCGACGCGCACCTGGTCATGATGCTGTGCGGGCTGCACGCCGCCAATCCCTCGACCCTGGCACTGGCCGACGTGTTCACCCCGCTGGGCGTGCAGATCATCGAGACCGCATGGAACATCCAGCCGGCGCACCATCTCGCCGACACGATCGCCCGACTGTTCCGGCTGAAGGGCGCGATCCTGGCCGCCGAGCCGGCCAACGCCGCCGCGTGGAAGGCCGCCATCGCCGCCGCGTCGGCCCCGCTGGACGTCAAGCCCGCCGCGCCTGTCCTGGTCTGTATCGACTCCTTCAAGGGCGGGACGGTGATCCCGGTGTCCTGGCAGACCGCGTACGTGGACGCCGTCAAAGCCAGCGGCGGTGCCGTCGAAGTCCGGGACTACCCGCACGACGACCACTCGTCGCTGCCACAGAGCTGCATCGACGAGGTTCGGGACTGGCTGGCCGCCCTGCTGTAGCCCGGGGTGATTTCCCTCGCTCGAGGTGCCGCTGCAGCCGTTCAAGGGGCATAGTGGGGGAGATGCTCAAAGCCGTATGGGCCGGATTGGGCAGGGTCCGGCTGACACTTCTCTACGCCGCCGCGCTGCTGGCGGTGGCCGAAGTGCTGCTCTACCTCGGCCCGCGGACCCAGTCCGAGGTCGTCCGGCAGGTGAGCACGAATCTGCACAACCTCGGTGAGGGCCGGCTCGGCACGCTGGTCGGCAGCGCCTTCGTCAACGAGGCCGGACCCGTGTACATCTGGCTGCCGGGCGTGGCCGCTCTGCTGGCCCTCGGCGAGTTGTTGTGGCGTAGTCGCCGCCTGCTGGTCGCCTTCGTCGTCGGCCATGTCGGCGCGACGCTGATCGTGGCGGCCGGACTAGCGGCTGCGGTGGCCGGTGGACTGTTGTCGGCGTCGGTCGCCGATTCCGCCGACGTCGGCATGAGCTACGGGGCGGTGGGTGTGCTCGGCACGTTCACCGCGGCCATCCCGGGCCGATGGCGGGCGTCGTGGATGGGCTGGTGGCTTGCCGTCGCCGTCACCTCGGTCGCGCTCAGCGGAGGCGACTTCACCAATGCAGGTCATGCCATCGCGCTCGTTCTGGGCATGGCGGTCGGCAATCGCTTCGGCACATCCGAGGGCTGGACGCCCACCCGGTTGGCTCTGCTGATGGTGGGTGGCGCCTTCGGGTTCCTGATGATGGCCTACGACGAATCCACGACCGCCATCACGGCGGCGGTCGGAGTCGCCGGCGCCGCGATCGCCGGGGGCGCGTCGCTTCTCGCCGCACGCTGGTCGGCCGGCCTCGTCCCTTGAGGCGATAGTTCGGAAGCTGGCGCTGACTACTCGTGCGAGTTCGGCGGGTTCCCGCTGAGGTGGTACACGACACCGGTTTTGGTGACGCCGATCTTGATCAGGTCCTTGGCCTCCTGCTGGAGGTGCAGGAAGAAGGACCGTCCCCGGTCGAGGTCCAGGGAATTGATGTCCTCGCCGCGTTTGAGCTTGATCTGAAAGGACAATTCGCCGACCAGTGGCGTGTGTTCGCCCCGGGTGCGCCACAGCGCCAGGTTGACCACCGAACGCCTGCCGTTGCCGAAGTCGAGCAGGCCGACGTCCTGGTGTACCTCTTCGACGATGGTGTCGTTGACCAGTTCGATGTGCTCGCCCAGTGAGTTCTGGACGGTCCGCAGCAGGGGGAGTGCGTCGGCGAGCACGTCGAATTCGCTACGGGAGGCGTCGTCCGGAAGTCTCTTGAGTTTGAACTGGACGTTGTGCGAGTACAGCATCCGGATGCCGCCGTCCTCGCCGCCCAGCGGAAGGGCCTGCGCCTTGAACTTGATCCGGTACCGGCCGCGAATATTGGGCCGCACATCCATGGCCGCCGCCTTCTGCGCGTCGGGATGGCGGAACTTGAAGACGATCTCGGGCTCGGAGGCGGGGAAGCCATCCTGGTAGCGGACCCTGCGGCGCAGGATGAAGGCGTTGTTGTACAGCCTGAAGCCGGTGGTATCCAGGAACTGGACCTCGCGGATCCCGTGCGGCCGACGCCGGAAACTGCCCTCCCGGAACGTCATACCGTTGTCCTTGGCCGGGCGTTTGACCAACTCGCCGAGCTCGAACAGCATCGAGCGTGAGGTCAGCAGATCGGGTTTGAGACTGAGCTTGCAGGCGAGGTACTGAAGCTGGTCGTAGGGCTTGCCGTCGGCGTAGGTGCCGGGCTCGATCTGGGGCAGCCACCCCGAACCCTGCTCCTTGGCCGGAACTTTTTCCTTCGCCATGACGCCGGTCCGTTCACCCTTCCGTCGCCTCCCGTTAAGGGTAGCCCTCGGAAGGCGGTTCCCTGCGGGGAATCGGACGGGGTGATCAGGCGGGCTGCGGCGCGGGCAACGGGGGTGCCGCCGGCACCGGCGAGGGTGCCGGGGGTGGCGGCGGCGGAGTGTTCGCGCCGATGTAGGTCGACGTCGGGCCGACGACGAAGCCCACTTGATCGCGGCTGTTCAGGCACGCGACGACGCCGTCGGCGTCCACGCCGCAGGCGGTCTGGCGGAAGGTCAGCCGGGTGTTCGGCGGAAGCGGGCGAACCTTGCCGGCCGCCTCGTACTTCGGTTGGGGGGTGGTGCCGAACGTCGGCGCTCCCGACGGCCCCGCACTGACCAGATTTACGCCCGCCGGCGCACCGGGCAGCGGGCCGCTACAGCCGTACTCGCCGCTGAAGCTGTCCAGGATGCAGACCACTCCGGCCGGGCCGGCGAAGCCGAACCACTTGCCGCCGTTGACCGTGTAGTCGGCGGGGTTCACCGGCATGTAGGCGGTCACGTTGGGGATCGGGGGTAGCGCGGGGGCCGGTGCGGGAGCGGGGTCGGCCCCGGCGACGGGCGCTCCGGCGAGCACTCCTGCCGCGCAGGCGGCTGCGGCCAGAATCCTGGAGAACACCCGGACACTGTACCGCCGCGGCCGCGGCCTCATCGGAGAGCGATCTCAGGGCCGGCCCATGCGCCTGGATTCCAACGGCCCTACCCGAGCGTCGACGTCTTTGTTATGTTCACCGACCGGACACCGCGAATTCACGGTCACGATTGCATCCACCGATGCGGGGAAGAGGCGAGATGCAGATCAGCCTGTTCTTTGCCATCGGTTTCGCGCTGACCTTCGCGCTGACCAACGGCTTCCACGACGCCTCCAACGCGATCGCGACCCTGGTGGCCACCCGCGGGGCCACGCCGGGTCAGGCCGTCGTCCTCTCCGCGGTATTCAACATGGCCGGCGCGGTCCTGCTCGGGGAGGCCGTTGCCGACACCATCGGCAAGATCGTCACCGTCCCGCAGCCGCAGATGGTCCCGGTGGTCGGTGCGGGTCTGGCCGGAGCCACGGCCTGGAATCTGCTGACCTGGTGGCTGGGTCTGCCGTCGTCGTCGGGCCATGCGCTGGTCGGCGGACTCGGCGGCGCCGCGATCACCGACGGCATCCTGTCCGGCTCCGGTGGGTTGAAGTCGGTGCACTGGGGCGGCTTCGAGGGGTGGCACCCCACCGGCATGATCGGCGTCCTGGTGGCCCTGCTGATCTCCCCGCCGCTGGGGTTCGCGATCGCATTCGTGCTCCTGCGTGTGCTGCGTCGGCTCTCGCGCCGGTGGACCACCCGGTGGAACGGGCCCGTCCGGGCCGGCGGCTGGCTCGCGGCGGCCGGGCTGTCGTTCAGCCACGGCGGTAACGACGCCCAGAAGTCGATGGGTGTCATCGCGGTGCTGCTGCTGGCCTCCGGGCACAGCGCGACCATGTCGGTGCCGCTGTGGGCCAAGGTCGTCACCGGCCTGGCACTCACTCTCGGCACCGCGCTGGGTGGCTGGCGCATCGTCAAGACCATCGGGCAGCGCATCTTCGGCCTGACCCCGCTCGACTCGTTCACCAGCCAGACCACCTCGACCGTCGTCATCCTGGGCGCGTCGCTGGTCGGCGCCCCGGTGAGTACCACTCAGGTGGTGGCATCGTCGGTCGTCGGAGTGGGTGCCGGCCGGCGCCGGTGGCGACACGTGCGCTGGGAGATCGTCCGCGAGATGGGCGTCGCGTGGCTGACCACAATCCCGGCGGCCGCGCTGCTGGCCGTCATCGTCCTTCTCGGATGGAGAGCACTGGTATGAGTGATCGCAAGGGCCGCCGCTGGTTCCTCCCGGATACCCCCGACGTCATCAGCATGCTGCAGGCCCAGGCCGACGCCACCGGCCGCGGGATGGACGCCTTCGCCGCGTGGGCCGGCGGGGACGCCGCCCGCGCCGACGAGGTGCGTGCCGCCGAGCACGAGTGCGACGAGGTGCGCCGCAAACTCGTCAACTCGGTCAGCGAGGCCTTCACCACGCCGCTTCCGCCCGAGGATCTGTTTCAGCTGTCGCGCGATCTCGACCGGGTGATCAACGGCGCCAAGGACACCGTGCGCGAGGCCGAGGCCATGGCCTTCCCGCCCGACGCGGCGACCGCCGACATGGCCGCACTGCTCGCCGAGGGAGTCGGCCACCTCCGTGAGGCCTTCGCGCGCCTGAGCGAGCGGCCCGCGAAGGCCGGGCCGCCGGCGACCGAGTCCGCCGACGCCGCGGTCAAGTCCCAACGTCGACTCGAGCGGATCTACCGGCAGGCCACCGGCGACCTGATGATGGTCACCGACATCAGTCTCGTCACCGCCTGCCGCGAGATCTACCGGCGCCTGTCGTCGATGTCCGACGACGTCGTCTCGGTGGCCGACCGGATCTGGTACTCCTGGGTCAAGGAGTCCTGACGACCAGGGTCGGGGAGTCCTGACGACGGGAGGCGGCGCGTGCGTTCTAGCAGGTTGATCGGCGCGCTCGCCACCGCCCTGGTTCTGGCCGGGTGCACGACGACGGCGGCTCAACCAGACACCGGAACCGCCGACGTCATCCGGGTGCCATCCGGCGACATGGCACACCTGTTCGCGGTGACCCTCGGCCCCGACGGCGACTTCGACCATCTGGTGCTGGAATTCGCCGACCGGGTGCCCGGCTACACCGTCGGATACCGGCCGCTGCCGGCGCGCGCCGACGCCTCCGGTTTCGAGGTCCCACTGCCCGGTGCGAACGCCATGGTCCAGGTGACCCTCAATCCGGCGACCGCGCAGGGCTGGGGCGGCGGGCAACCCACCTACACCGGACCCTCGACCGTCGCCGGCGCCACCGCCGTCGTCACCGAGGTGAAATCCGCCGGAGATTTCGAGGCGACCCTCACCTGGGTGGCCGGACTGCGATCGACGGTGCCCTTCCGGGTGCTCGAACTCCAGGGCCCGCCGCGACTCGTCGTCGACTTCCAGCGTAGGCAGGCTGGACCGGCCGGACTTACGCCATAGGCGTATGCATCGCCGGCACCTGACGCCGACCCTCGGGAGCCCGGATTTCCGAGCGAACCCGGTTTCCGCTGGTCACAACCCCGTTACAAGGCTGTCTCGGGAACCGGGGAGCCGTCCGAGGCCGGATACGATGGGCGGACTTGTTTCTCGAACCGGGGGTGCCCGTGAAATCGCTCAAAGCCCGTGCCATCGCGGCGTTGTTGCTGAGTCTGCCGTTGGCCGCCCCCGCGGGCGCCGAACCGGCGGCCGTGCCCGCCAAGCCGATGCAGTGGATCGTCGTCGGCGTTCCCAGTGAGTCTTCGACGTCCGGGACCCTCACCGCCTACCAGCGCGTCGGCGACCAGTGGAAGGCCGTCCTCGGTCCCACGCCGGCCAAGGTCGGCGACGTCGGCGTGGGCGCCCCCGCCGACGGCGTGCACCGCACACCGGTGGGAACGTTCGCGTTCGACCAGGCCTTCGGCCGGCAGCCCAACCCCGGTACCAAGATGCCGTATTTCCAAGCCACCCAACAGGATTGGTGGGACGAGGACGCCGGGTCGCCGACGTACAACACCCACGTCCATTCCGCGGCGAACCCGTCGTCGATCACCGAGAATCTCTATGACTCGGGCCCGGTCTACGACTATGCGGTCAACATCGCGGTCAACCCGAAGCGGATTCCCGGGAAGGTGTCCGGGATCTTCCTGCACGTCACCGACGGCACGCCCACCTGGGGTTGCGTGGCCATCGGCCGCGACCAGATGAAGCAGATTCTGACCTGGCTCGACCCGACCGCCGACCCGCGGATCACCATCGGTGTCGGCAACCCGGGTCTGGTTCCGGCCGGGAACTGATCAGGTGAGTTCCACGCGGCGTGAGGTCCTCAAGTACGCGCTGATGGCCCCGGCGGTCCTGGGGTCCGGCGTGCTGGCCGCCCCGCGCGCCCAGGCCGCCGGCCTGCAGTTGATCGACTTCGCCACCCGTCTGGTGTCCCCGGCGCAGATCAAGGCTGCCGGATACGCGGGCGCCCTGGTCTACGTCTCGGAGTTGCGCCCCGGCGCCACGTTCGACTTCAAGCCCGTGACGCGGGAGTTCACCGACGGGATGCGGGCGGCGGGCCTGCACGTGGTCAGCATCTATCAGTACGGCAAGCCCGGCTGGGTCAACAGCCCGTCGGACTTCACCCGCGGATTCGACGGCGGGGTGGCTGACGCCCAGACCGCGCTGCGTCTGCACGGGGCCGCGGGCGGTCCGGACACCGCGCCGATCTTCTTCAGCGTCGACGAGCCAGTGGACTACGCCACCTGGAAAAGCACCGCGTCGCAATGGTTCCGGGGCATCAACTCGGTGCTGGGCGCTGCTCGCACCGGAATCTATGGTGGGGTCAACGAGCTGGGCTGGGCGATCGCCGACGGTGTGGTCGGCGCATCGACGTCGCCGGGATTCCGGTGGGCCTGGCAGACCAAGGCATGGTCGGCAGGCAAGCGGGCACCGGGCGCCGTGCTGTTCCAGCGCGAGGTGGTCACGGCTGTCGATCCGGGCGCGCTCATCGACGGAGTCAGCGTCGACGTCGACGACGTGCTCGCCCCCGACTTCGGGCAGTGGGATCTCCCACGCTGACAGTCCAGTGGGATCTCCCACGCTGACGATTCGGCCGGTGTTTGCTGCGCTGATAGCCTGAGGGGGCGGCGCCCCTGATGTGCGCCGCGGCTGAGGAGAACATCGTGCGTGCTTCGGGGGCTGTAGGACGCGTCGGGGGGCTGGCGCTCGGCCTCGGAGTGGGCCTGGGCATCGGTGCGGCCGCGTTCGCTGGAGCCGGTGCGGCGTGGGCCGCCCCCGAGTCCGGGACGCCCACTCAGGATCGAGCGGCGGTGCAGCCGTCCGACCCCGGCCCGGCCGCGAAGGCGGGCAAGCCGTCGCGATCCCGTGCCGCTCGCACTCCGGCGCCGGCGGCAGCCCGTGTGGCTGACCGCAGCGCCGCTGTCCGTCGTGCGTCTGCCTCGGCGGCTCCCGCCGCGAATGTCGGCGCGGCGGGCCCCGCCCCGCGTGCCGCCCCCCCCGCCGCCGCCCCGCCCGGCGCCGGCGCCCGTCCCCCCCGGCCGGGGGCCCACGGGCGGGG
>CAYTOD010000025.1:30848-48361 GCA_964439315.1 uncultured Mycobacterium sp.
CCGTCGACCTTCCCCCCATGCCGGTGACCAAGGGCCGTTCGTTCACGGTTTCTCGCGATGTCATCGCCGCCCGTGCCGCCGACTACGTCGCGGCGGGCGGTAACTCGAACGACAACGCCCGTTTCTTCTTCGGTGACTTGGCGGTGTCCAGTCTCGACCAGCTCGCCGCCCCGGACGTCACTCCGGAGACGGTGCGCACCCGCCTGGGCAGCCTCGCCGCGTCGGGTTACTTCGGCGGCATCTGGTTGCGGGATAACCTGCGCGACAACGGAACCGGGATCGGCACCCCGCCCGCCTCGGGCACCACTCCGCGTGCCTCGACCATCTCGGCCGTCGGGATCAGGATGTTCGATGCGCTGGCGGCCGGTCTGACCCGCGCCGCAGCAGGGCCCAACTGGCTGGTCGACGCAACCGCGCATGTGACCGTTCCCGTTCTGCTCGCCCTCTACGGCTACAACCGCGGCTACCTGCAGGTGGTTCTGGAGAACCCGCCGGCTGGCGTGCCCTCGATGCAGGACACGCTGTCCTGCAACGGTTTCCTGGATTGCAACTCGAGTGCGTTCCCCTTGGAGATCGCCACCCGCTACGACGACGTCCTCGGTAAGCTCGCCGACCCGACCACACTGCGCTGGCGGGAGATGGCGATGTGGACCAAGGTGCTGGAAAGCGCCACCGGCGCAGGCCGTTCCGTCTGGGAGAACATCGCCAAGGCAGGGGCTTTCTCGCCGGTCTCGTATGCGGCGCTGGTCGATCTGAGTTCGGCCTATCTGATGGTCAGCAAGGCGGCGGTGCTGTCCAGCATGCAGGCGGCGGCCGAGGGGGACGCCGCGGTCGGGCGCAGTTCGTTGCGACTGCAGGCGGGCCTGTGGATGTGGTCGGGCGCGTACTTCGGCGGGCTCGCCTCCAGCGCTCCCGTCGGGACGCTGCCCCGCATCACCGTCGCGTAAGCGCCTTGTAGACCTCGAACCACACCACGCCGATAAAACCGGCAGCCGTCGCAACGGCCAATTGCGACAGCGTGATCGGGCCGAAGTTGAAGGCGCGGCGTAGCGCCGGCACCGCGAACATCGCAGCCAGCAGTGCGGCTGCGCCCACCAGTATCCACTTCAGCGCGGGGTTGCGCCGTTGCCGGAAGGTCTGCCACACCGTCAGACTCCAGGAGCGGTTGACCAGGATCAGCGATACGTTGCCGACGACGAGTGTGGCGAAGGTGACTGACCGCACGACGGCGTCCGGCTGACCGCCGAGGACCGTCCACAGGTAGACCCCCAGTGCGGCGGCGAACACCGACAACCCTTGCAGCACAGCGACTGTCAACACCCGGCGCCCGAACATCGGCGCGCCGACCTGCCGCGGTGGTGCCTCCATCACCGCGGGGTCGGCCTGCTCGGCCTCGAACACCACCGAGCAGGCCGGGTCGATGATGAGTTCCAGGAACGCGATCTGGGCGGGAAGCAGCACCAGTGGCCAGTCGGCGACGAACACCGGGATCAGTGACATGCCGACGATCGGAATGTGTACGGCCATCACGTATGACATCGCCTTGCGCAGGTTGCCGAAGATGCCGCGGCCCTGACGCACACCGCCGACGATGGAGGTGAAGTCGTCGTCGGTGATCACCAGCGCGGCGGACTCTCGGGCGACGTCGGTGCCGTGTGCGCCCATCGCGATGCCGATGTCGGCGGCCCGCAGTGCCGGGGCGTCGTTGACGCCGTCGCCGGTCATCCCGACTACCGCGCCGTCGGCCTGCAGCGCCCGCACCAGTTCTAGCTTCTGTTCGGGGACCATGCGGGCGAACACGCTGACGGCGCGGACCCGCTCGGCCCGTTTGTCGTCGGAGAGCGCTTCGAAGTCGCGTCCGGTGATGCATCCCGCGTCGTGGTCCAGGCCGATCTCGCGGGCGATCGCCAGTGCGGTACCCGGATAGTCGCCGGTGATCATGATGGTCCGGATGCCGGCGCGCCGGCACTCCGCGACGGCGTCGGCCACTCCCGGCCGCACCGGGTCGACCAGCCCGACCAGCCCGAGGAACTCGAACTCGAAGTCGTGCTGCTCGGTGGGTAGCGTTGCGCCGCCGTCGAATCGCGCACACGCCACCCCCAGCAGCCGCTGGCCGGTCGACGTGGCCGCCTCGACATCGCGGGTCAGTGCCGCGAGGCGGTCGGCGTCGAAGTGGCACAGGTCGGCGATCGCCTCGGGGGCGCCCTTGGCGGCGATCACGTAACTTCCGCCGCCAGGGGATCGCCAGACATGCGACAGGGCCAGGAGTTTCTCCGACAGCGGGTATTCGCGAACCAGTTCCCAGTCGCCGTGGACGTGCTCGGTGCCGGTGAGGTATTTCTCGCCGAGTTCGCGGAAGGCTTTGTCCATCGGGTCGAACGGGTCGATCGGCGATGCCAGCACCGCGAACTCGGCGACCTCGTGGAACTCCTCGGGGAGCGGATCGTCGCCGCAGGTGTAGGTCGACCCGTTGACGATGAACTGACGGACCGTCATCCGGTTGAGGGTGAGCGTGCCGGTCTTGTCGACGCACAGAGCCGTCGCCGAGCCCAGTGTCTCCACCACCGGCGGACGTCGGGTGAGTACGTGCCGTTGCGACATCCGCCAGGCGCCCAGCGCCATGAAGACCGTGAGCACCACCGGGAACTCCTCAGGCAACAACGCCATCGCCGTGGCGATCCCGGCGAGCACCCCGGACAGCCAGTCGCCGCGGGTCAATCCGTAGACGACGACCACCACCAGGGCTGCGACAAGCCCGAAGACCGCGAGAACCTTGACCAGGCGGTCGATTTCGCGCTGTAGCGGTGTCCGTTCGGGCTCGATGGTGCGCAGTGCCGTGCCGATCTTGCCCAGTTCCGTCTCGGCACCGGTCTTGGCGACCACCGCCATCGCGTGGCCCTTGACTGCCAGGGTGCCGGAGAAGATCCAGGGCGTCGCGTCCCCGCCGGGCCGGCCGACTGGTGCGCCGGGGTCGTCGGAGGTCACCTTGCGGACCGGAACCGACTCGCCGGTGAGCGCCGATTCGTCGACGGCGAGGTTGGCGCAGTCGACCACGGTGGCGTCGGCGGGTACCCGGTCGCCCTCGCTGAGCATGAGCAGGTCTCCGCGCACCACGTCGCGGCCGGCGATACGGCATTGCACCCCGTCGCGCACCACCAGCGCACGGGGTGAGGAAAGGTCGCGCAGCGCGGCCAGGGCGTTCTCGGTCTTGTGTTCCTGATAGATCGAGATCGCGATCACCACCACGACGAACGCCATCAGCACCGCGCCGTCCAGTGGCTCGGACAGCGCAAAGTTCACCAGGCCCGCGCCCAGCAGCAGCAGCAGCATTGGCTGGCGAACGACGTCGTAAGCCTCGCGGAACAGGTTGCGGCGCTTCGCGGTTGGCAACTCGTTGGGGCCGTCGGCGGCCAACTGCCGCGCGGCCTGCTCGGAGGTGAGCCCGCTCAGTGCGGTGTCCGCCGGTGTCGACATGCTGCCCCCTCGAAGCTCTGGCCTACCCTGAAGCGTAGCGAGCCTCAACAAGGGAGAAGCCATGAGCGAGCACGACGTCCGGATGATCATCCTGTCGACCGACGACCTCGACGAATCGATCCGGTTCTACAGCGAAACCCTCGGTATGCCAGTGAAGTTCCGCGACGGCACCCACTTTGCCGCCCTAGACGGCGGTTCGGTCACCCTGGCTCTGGCGACGGCGGTGGACCACCCGATCCCGGGCCAGGTCGTGGTCGGCATCAAGACCCCGGACGTGGACGCCGCGGCGAAGGCCATCGAGGCTAGCGGCGGGGGCATCGTGAAGGGCCCGTACGACGACGCCCACGAACGCCGCGCCGTCGTCTATGACAACAAGGGCAACGGCCTGGTGTTCTACAGCCCCCTGAAGCGATAGGTCGGTTACCCTCCGCTGAAGTGTTTCGCCGGCGGGAGGTTTGAAGTGGATACTGCGACGGTCCTGGGTCGGGTCGGCGGCCTTGCGGTGGCGATGGGAGCGGGCGCGGCGGTGTTTGCCGCAAGTCCGAGCGCATGGGCGGACCGCACGTCTCCGGACCCGGCCGACAACGCCGCAGCAGTGCCGCACCGGGCTTCGGCGGAAGGTGCGAAACCCCAAGCCGTGCAGACGCGTTCCTCGACCAAGTCGAGCCCCGCGGCGAGGGCCGTGGCACGACCGCAGGTCCACGCGGGCGCCGCGGCCAAGCAGACCCGAAGCGCCGCCATCACCGTCAACCCGGCCACTTCCTGGACCGGTGGGCTCTTGCTGGGCAGTCTCAACGCCACGTCGGCGGCGGGCCGCCCGCTGACCTTCGACGTGCTGTCACCGCCGAGCCTGGGCGGGAAGGTCGCCTGGCAGCCGACCCCGGCGGGCAGCGCCACTCAACCGGACGTCTTCTCCTACGTGCCGTACATGACGACCCTGACCACTTCCGGGCAGACCGAGGACTTCAAGGTCCTCGTCGCCGAGGTCACCCCGTTCGACACCGTCGTGAAGAAGATTCCGATCGTCGGCCTGTTCGCCGACCCGGTGATCAAGACGCTGCACCAACTTCCTCTGGTGAGCGTCCTGCTGGCGCCGCTGATCGGCGCGGCGACGACCGTGACCGTCACCGAGAGTCCGTATCTGACGGCGGCGGGGCGCCCGGTCGACTTCACCTACAAGATGCCCTCGTTCGACGGCACGCTGATCAGCCTCAACTACTTCCCGGCAGCCAACGTGGCGGCCGGTGCGGTGCCGTCGGCGCCCACCGTGCTCAACGGACCGGATCTGGGCTTCCCCGGTAACACGAACGTCTGGGACGCCTGGGATCCCAGCCTGGTCAACATCGTGCCCGGGTTGTCCACGCTGCGCACCGACGCGAACCCGTTCCCCGGTGGCTACAGCGGTGGCGGCGGATACAACGTCATCACCTGGGACCCTCGCGGCGAGTGGGCCTCGGGGGGTGTCATGCAACTGGACAACCCGAACTTCGAGGGCCGCGACGTCTCGTCGATCATCTCGTGGGCCACCAGCACCGCCAGCGTCGCACAGAGCCAGATCGCCACCGACCCGGGCGGCGACCCGTACATCGGTATGGTCGGCGGATCCTACGGCGGCGGAATCCAGTTCACCGTCGCCGGCACCCCGGACAAACGCATCGACGCCATCGTGCCGTCGATCGCCTGGAACACCCTCAACCAGTCGCTGTATCCCAGCCAGACGTTCAAGACCGTCATCGGCTCGGAACTGCTGATGGCCCTGGTGGCCACCAAGGCTCGGATCAACCCCCAGATCTACCTCGGGATCGCCACCGGGGCACTGGTCGGATGGCTGAGCAACAGCGCGCAGGCACTGCTGACCAACGCCGGGCCCGGCGTGCTCACCAACAACATCACCGCCGCGACCCTGATCCAGCAGGGCACACCCGACATCCTCTTCGAACTCAACGCGGCGATGACCAACGGCCAGATCATCAGCACCGCGAACCCGACCGTGCCGCTGAAGACCACCTGGTTCTGCGGCGGCCACGGGGTGTGCCTGCTTCCCCAGTCCGAGCAGAGCCAGCAGGGTCAGGTCAACCTCAACGACACCCTGAAATGGCTGGATCAGTATGTGGCGCAGAGCGGTTCGCCCGCGGACGCCATTCCGGTGTTCCAGTGGTTCGATCAGGCGGGTCAGTACCACAGCTCGGGTACCGCGCCGTTCGACCCTTCGTTCAACTCCCCGACCCCGTTGACCTACCAGGGCAGCGGCAAGGGTCTGCTGCTGGTTCCGCTGCTCGGCGGGTCGGGTCCCTCCAAAGCCGCTGTGCCACCGGACAAGCCGACGACCTTCAGTACGGCGTTCGCGCTCGCCAGCGGCAGCAAGGCACGGAACGCCGTGAACCTCGCCGTCGCTCCGCCGGTCGGCACCGACATCGCCGGCACGCCGACCCTGAGTTTCACCTACAAGGGATTCGGCACCAGCCGGGCGGTGTACGCGCAACTCGTCGACAACGCGACCGGAAACGTCGTCGGCAATATCGTCACCCCGGTTCCGGTGACCCTCGACGGTCGCGAACACACGGTGAACATCCCCATGGCGCCTCTGGCCTACAGCGTCGGAAGTGCCGCCGACTCCCTGACTCTGCAGATCGCCAGTTCGGCACTGCCCTACGCGAACATGACGGCCTGGGGCTTCATCGATATCGGCACCGTCAACCTGGCGGTCCCGACGGTCGCCTGACAGGGGGTGAATAGCCAACGCCCGAGGCCCGCCCTACTGTTGGGCGCCGTGCCGCAGGGGAGCGGCGTACCCGGCCGGGAGGGATCGTCGTGGTTCTCAATGTCAGTGCACCGATTGTCGGAGCTTCCGCGGCAGCGGAGACCGGGATCGCCACCGAGTTGGCGGCGGTAACGGCGGCGGCGTCGGAAGCCCTCATCGGTGTCACGCCGATGGGTGCGGACCTCGACTCCGCCCAGTTCGCCGCGGCGCTGAACGCCGCCGGCGCAACCTATCTGGGGACCGCCACCGAGCACCTTGCCGACCGCGGCCTCTTCGCGGTCGCCCAGAATCTCGCAGCCGCCACCTACACCGCGACCGATGTCCTGAGCACAACGGCGCTGGCGCTGTAGGTTCCGGTCGCCGTGCCGGATCCCACCTGGCCGTCGTCGCCGCCGGAGGCCAACTATCTGCGTCTGGTCGGGCCCGGTGCGGCCGGCACCGCGACCACCCTCGCCAGCGCCGGTGCCTGGCAGGCGCTGATGGGCGGCGCCGAGCTGGCGTTCACCTTGTCGAGCGCGAACACCGCGGTCACCGCCGTCGACTTCGAGGGCGTCGGGGGCTTGAGTTCAGCCGGGACAGTGACGGCATTGAACACGGCACTGCAGGTGCTCGCCGGATGGGTTCAGGAGAAGCCGCCGATCGCCGCCGAGGCCGTCGCCGCCTATGACGCCGCGGTGTCGGCGATGATCCCGGCCGAGGTCTCGCTGGCCAACCGGGCCGAGCAAGCCGCCGACGTGGCGATGAATCCCCTTGTGTGGGGGGCGCTCACGCCGGCGATCGTCGCCCTGGACGCCGAGTACTTCGGCGAGCACTGGCCGCACAACGCCGGCGTCGGCGCGGCATACGGGGCGGCGCTGACGGCACTGACCGCCGCCCTGTCGGTCCCGCCGCCGCCTTCGCCACCCGGTGCCTCCCCGGCTGGACCCGCCGTCGCTGCGGCCGCGGTGGCACAGAGCGCAGGGGAGGCGTCCGCGGAGCAGATCGCGGCGGCGCCGAGCCAGAGGGCAGCCGAGAGCCCTGCGGGAAACATGCTGGAGCAGATGGGTTCCGTGCTGGCGCAGCCCCTGCAGGCCGCGATGGGAGCCATGGCGCCGGTCGCGGGCATGTTCCAGATGCCACTGCAGGCTCTGCAGAGCATGTCCGGGCTGACCGGGTCTCTGGGATCCCGCGTGGGCGGAGACGACGGGATGGGACTCCCCGATCCCGACGGCGAAGTGCCTGGGGCGCTGGTCATCCCGAGTCCTGCGGGCGTCGCCGGTGCCGGCGTGGGAGGGGCTTTTGACCCCGTCGCTCCCACGGCAACGGGTCCGGCCATAACCGGCGCCGGACTCACCGCCTACGCCCGCCCACAGGCCGCCGTCGTGCCGGAGAACGGCGGCCGGCCGGCCGCGCTGAAGCCCGGATTGCTCAGCGCTGCTGCCGAATTACGTGGACCGACAACATCCGTTCCGGCAATGCCCGGTCCGCTGGGCGTGCCTCCCGGACGAGATAGAGAACGCAGCGAAGCCCCCGTGGTCCAGGCCCGGATCGTTCTGCGTGAGGACTCTGCACAGGGGTGAAGTGACACCGTGTGGTCCGGAGTCGAATACTCACCCGCACAGCCCATCCCAGGGCTCCAGTCCACAACAGGAGAACCCATGACACTCGTCGTCACACCGGAGGTGCTGAGAAGTACCCGCCAGTCCATCGAGGCGGCACTGGAGAACGCCACCGCGATCACCAACGGATATCTCAGCACCCATGAGGGTCTCGGCTCGGCGATCTGGGGCGGCCAGGCGCAGCTAGCCTCCGTCAACACCGCCACGCAGATCAATCACGATCTGCAGCAGACGATTTCCGGCGGCACCCGTCTCGCGCACGGCCTGAGCCAGGCCGCTTCCATGATGGAGCAACACGAAGCTGACGCCTCCCACAGCCTGACCAGTTTCGCCGCCAACGCCTGACCCCGGAAGGACCCACATCATGTCGGACAACATCACCTACAACCACGGTAGCGTGGCCGACTTCGCCGCCGACGTGGCGGCCCGGTCGGCGCACCTGATGGAGATCCACGACGACATTCAGCAGCGGACCAATGCCATCGCCGACTTCTTCCAGGGTGCCGCGGCGGGGTCGTTCCACGAGGCGCAGACCCAGATGCTGCGCGGTCTACAGGGCCTCATCGAGACGATGAACCAGCACGGCCGCACCATCGGAGCGGTCAACGAGAGCGCCCACCAGACCGACATCATGATGGGAAACCTGTTCTAGGCCAGCCTGGTTCGGAAACAGAATGCTGACGACGACACTCGATGGGCTCTGGGTGCTGCAGGTCCTCTCCGGCGCCGAGGTGCTCGCACCGGAACTCGGCCTGCGCCCGTACCTGCCCAGCGCCGAGACGCCCGCCATGGCGCTGGCACACCCGGCCGCCGGTGAACTCCGGCACGCCGGCGTAATCACGGCCGCGGGTGGCGTCGACCGGCCGGTCCTGGAGTGGCTGGCCGTCCTCGCCCGCCGGGAGGTCGCCGTGCTCGTGCACGTGCAGAAAGCGGGGACGGCGGCCACCCCGGAACGCGTTCTGCTGGCGAACTTCTCGAAGTGGTGGGTCGCGGTGGAACGATGCGACTCCCTGGTACGGGTGAGTGGAATGACCACTCCCGCAGGGGACGATTCGGCGGCAGTCACTTCCTTGGTGGACCGGTTGCTGGGGGAGGCGCACCCACACCCGATGCGCCCGGCCACCCTCGACGTCGTCGACTTGATCGCCGGCGTCCGCGATCCGGAGAGTCAGCGGCGGTGGATGATCCGGCAGCGCCTCGATCCCGACCAGATCGCCGCCCTCACCGTGGCCGCCGATCCCGGGCGCTCCCGCCAGGCCTCGCTGGTCGCCATCGGGTCCGGATCCCGCAGGCACATCGACGCGGGCGCCGTCACGATCATCGACGGCCCGGACGGGCGACTGCTCTGCGAGCACGTGACCCGAGGCGGGAAGGGGTGGATGGTCGTCGGCCCCGGATCACCGGCAGCGATCGGCGCGGCGGTGGGGGCGATGCTGGCCCGGCTTCCGCACCACCAGGCCCGCAGAAGGGCTGCCTCGTGACGGCAATCGCCTTCCCGTCCCGGTGCGCCGTCGCCGTCGTGTGCGCTGAACACGTTGTCGCCCAGGTGTATCCGTCCTCGGTGCCGATCGAGGTGTTCCTCGACGATGTCGTCGAACTCATCAGCGATGATCTGAGGAGACGCGGGGTCCCGGGCCTCGACCCGGCCGCCGCCTACGAGCTGCAGAGGGCCAACGGGGCGCGGCTGGACGTCACCAGGACCCTCGACGAGCTCGGCATCGGAGATGGTGCCACGCTGGTCCTCGAGATCGCCGGCCAGGGCGAATCCTTCGAACCGCACTACGAGTCGCTGTCCACCGGTCTGGCCAGAGTGGGCCGGGAACTCTTTCCTCCGGTCACCGAAAGCGCGGCGGTCGCTGCCGCCATCGCGATCCTCGCGATGGTGACGGCATCGGTACTCGCTCTTGGAGCCTGGGCTCGTGCCATTTACGGCACGACTCTCGTGGGCCTCGTCGGCGTGGGCGGCGGCACGGCGATCGCTGTCGGCGCGCTCTGCGTCCGCCGCTGGTGGCCGGGACGCACAGATCTCCTGATCGGCCTGTCCTGGAACGCGATTCCCCTGCTCACGCTCGGGGCGGCCGCCGTCACTCCCGGCCGCCTCGGCAGCCCGCACGTCCTGATCACCGCTCTCGCGGCGTCGTTCTGCACCGTCGGCGCACTGGCGCTGACCGGACGTACCGTCGCGGTCGGTGCGGCCGTCATCGCCGTGTGCGCCATCGCCGCCGTCGTCGCCGGCATCAGGGTGTGGCAGCCGGTTCCGTGCCAGCGGCTGGCGATCGGCACGCTCGTCGGACTGATGTTCCTTATCAACGGGGCACCCACGGTGGCGCTGCGGGCTGCGCGAATCCGGCCGCCGCACTTCGGGTCCGTGACCGGAAGGGACCTGTTCCACCGCCGCGACGGGATGGCCGCCGACGCGGTGTCACCCGTGGAGGGCGACGCCGAGGAGGAGTTGGACACCACCCCGGCGGCCGCGAGCATCGTCGCGTCGGCGGTTCGCGCGAACGCCGTGCTCACCGGCATCTGCGTGGCGGCCGCGGTCACGCTGCCGGTCGCGGTGTGGGCGGCCATCAGCCCCGGCCGGCCCTACGCGACCGCCACCCTGATTCTCGCTGCCTTGCTCGTCGTCGTCTTCCTCAGTCGCGCAAGGGCATTCGCAGACCGCAGGCAAGCTGTCCCGCTGGTCTGGGGAGCCGCCGCCGCGTTCTGCGCCGGCACCGCTCGCCAGGTGCTGGCCACCGGCGGGGGAGTCGCCGTGCTCTGGGGCGCCGCGCTGCTGCTCGGCTTCGGCACGGCCGGACTGGCCGCAGCGCTTCTTGTTCCCGTCACCCGATTCACCCCGCTGGTGCGAATGGTCGTGGAGTGGCTCGAATTGACTGCTGCCGCAGCGGCTCTCCCGCTGGCGGCGTGGATTTGCGGATTGTTCGACTGGATCCGGCTGCGATGACGGCCCGAGCACTGCTGCGGATCGCCGCAGCCGTGATCCTGGCCGCCGGTGCGACGGCTCCGGCCCAGGCCATTCCGGCGCCGGTCGTCGACCCCGCCATGGTCCCTGCCGACGCACCACCCGGCCCGGAGGAGCCGATGCGTCAAAGCAACCTGTGCGCGGCCGCGGTCGCCGCCCCGCACCCCGATGTGAACGAACCGGCCCCCGGCTTCGCCGCACTGGGCGTCGAATCCGCCTGGCAGTTCTCCACCGGCGCGGGCGTGACGGTCGCGGTCATCGACACCGGGGTCACCCCCAACCCGCGACTCCACGTCCTCGCCGGGGGCGACTACATCACCGGCGGCGACGGCCTGTCCGACTGCGACGCCCACGGCACCGTCGTCGCCTCGGTGATCGCGGCCAAGCCCAGCCCCTCCGACGGTGTCGCAGGCATCGCCCCGGACGCAGTGCTGATGTCCATCCGCCAGTCCTCCCGAGCCTTCCAGTCCCAGAACCCCGCAGAGGCCCGCAAGGCCGGCACCGCGGCCACTCTGGCCCGGGCCGTCGTCCACGCCGCCAACCTGGGCGCCAAGGTCATCAACGTCAGCGTCGCGGCATGCGTGCCCGCCGCCGACCCCCTTGACCAGCGCAGCATCGGCGCGGCGGTCTGGTACGCCGCGACCGTCAAGGACGCCGTCGTCGTCGCAGCTGCCGGAAATCAGGACGAGGACGGCTGCGCCCAGAACCCCGCCGTCGACTCCCTCGACCCCGGTGACCCCCGGGACTGGCACCAGGTGCGGACGGTCTCGTCCCCGTCGTGGTTCAGCGACTACGTACTGGCCGTCGGTGCCGTCGACCCCACCGGCGCGCCCGTCGCCCGCAGCCTGGCCGGACCGTGGGTGGGGGTCGGGGCCCCCGGCACCGCGATCACCGGGCTTTCGCCCCGCGACGGCCAACCGGTCAACGCCTATCCACCGGCCCGGCCCGGAGAGGCCCCGGTGCCGTTCTGGGGCACCAGTTTCGCCGCGGCCTACGTCAGCGGCGTCGCGGCCCTGGTCCGGGCCAAATTCCCGGCCCTGACCGCGCGCCGGGTCATCCGCCGCATTAAGCAGACGGCCCACAGCCCGGCACGCGGCGTCGACAACCAGGTGGGCTACGGCCTGGTCGACCCGGTCGCAGCCCTCACCTACGACGTCGGACCCGACGACCGGGCCGCCCCCGGTTCCGGCGTGGCGGTGCTGACCGACCCCGCGGAACCCCCGCCGCCCGACCGGCGCGCGCATCGGGCCGCGGCCGTCTTCGCCGCGACACTGGCCGCTTGCGCCCTGCTGATCGCGGTTATCGCCCGGGCCGGGAAGGCTCGGTGCAACGCCCGGTGAACCCCCTGACGCCACCGGCGACAGCGGCCAACGACCGGGCCACGGGCGGAGTCCGCTACCAGGACGGCGTCGCCGCCACCGCCGTCCAACTCCTGGGCAGGGCGCGCCAGCCCACCTTGCTCACCAGTGCGGCGACCGCGGTCACCACCGACACCGTCGATATCGCCGCCCTGGTACCGGACCTGCGGCAGAGCCTGGGGCTGACCCTCGAATCCCTCAGCGTCGTCAGCGCGGGCTCCCGGCGACGGACGAACGGCGACTACCCGCTGGTGTACGACGCCCTCCTCGGGACGGTGCCGTATGCCGGAAGCCGAGAGACCTGGCTGATCATCCGGATCCGCTCCCTGGACAACGCCGAAGCCCTGCGCTGCCGCCACACCGCGGGCACCGCGGCCCTGGCCGCCACCCAACGGATCGCCGCGGGGCTGCGCCAGCGGGGTATCCGCTGCCGGATCGCGGCCGCGCCGGACATCGTCGCCGCCGACCGACGCTGGGACTGCTCGGCTGTACCCGTCAAACGGCGCAGACTTCGGGGCGACACCGGTTGGCTTACTACCTATAAATATGGCGACATATCCACCGCATCGCTCGCCGAGGCCTGGTCCCTGCCCGCCGACCGCGTCCTGCAGACCATCACGGTCCTGCCCGACGGCCGCGCGACGGCAACGCTGACGGTCACCACACCGCAGCCCCCCACCGCCGAGCCCAGCCGGCTGCTGCACCGGATGGGTCGGCAGGCCCCCGCTCTCGCCGCCGCCCTGTGCGCGCCGCGGCCCCGGCTTCCCGGACTGGTCCCCGTCAAGCTCCCCGATTCCCTGCCGATTCCCGTCGGCCCCTCCGGAGTCCTGCTGGGCAGGCTGCCCGGCGGCGACCGCTTCCTGCTCCCGCTGACCGACCCCGCCACCCCCGGTCGCGTACACATCGCCGCCACCGACGCGATCACCAGGCTCATCGTCCTGCGGGCAGCCGCCGCAGGCGAAGCGGTCACGGTCCACACCGGCAACGCCGCGCGGTGGCAGATGCCCGGCATCACGCTGACCGACCAGCCCAGGCCGGTCCCCGGCACCACCCTCGGCATGCTCGACGGCAGTCTCCGCACCGCTGCCGCCCCCGCCACCACAGTGATCACTCTGGGTGCCGCGCCGCCCCAGGGAGCCGACGTACTGATCGTGCAGACCGGCCCGTCCTCGATCCGGGTGACCGCGGCCGGTCGGAATCAGAACCTCGACCTCGATATCGCCCGCGCCGAGAACGCCTACCTTCAACGGCAGCCGGCGTGACGCCCCAGGCCCGCCGGCTGTTCGACCGGGCGATCGGCTGCCTCGGCACCGACCCCGCCTCGGCCCGGCAACTCTTCACCGAGGCCACCCGTGCCGACCCCGCGATGGCCGACGCCTGGCTGGGTCGGGTCGCCACCGGCGACGACGATCTGGCCACCCTCGAAGCCCTGAACACCCACGGCGCCAGGCTGCACCGCGAGTCCAACCGCCTCGGAGTGACCCTGACGGCGGCCGCCAAGGCGGGGCCCTATCTGTCCATCACCGTCACCGACGCGTCGCACGTCGGCATCGCGCTGGCGGGTGCCCTCGTCGACGCCGGCGAGTTCCGGCGCGCCGACGCACTCCTGGACGACCCCGCCCTGCTCGACGCCTGGGAAAATCACCACTGGCGCCAGTACATCCGCGCCTACCTGATGTTCGCCACCCAGCGCTGGCCCGACGTGATCGTCGAGGCCGCCCGGGTGCTGCCGCCCCGAGCGATCGTCATGTCCGCGGTGACGGCCGCCACCGGCGCCCTGGCCGCCCACGCCGCCGCGCACCTCGGGCAGGCCCGGGTCGCCCTGGACTGGGCCGACACCGCGGCCGGCGCCGACCTCAGCGACTTCCCGCTGATCACCGTCGACCTGGCCTACCTCCGCGGTATGGCCCATCGCCAACTCGGCGAGGAGCAGCCCGCAGAGGTCTGGCTGTCCCGGGCGACCGTCAACGGCGTGCTGACCGCCCCCGCCCGCCAGGCCCTGGCCGACCCGCACCTGCACCTGGCGGTCACCGACGAACAGGCCATCGCCAGCCGTACCGACAAATGGGATCGCACCACCGAACGCTCCGAGGAAGAACGATCCGGCGAACTGAACCGCGAACGCCGCGCCGAACTCCTCGCCGAGGGCCGCGCGCTGCTCGACAACCAGGTCGGCCTCGCCGGCGTGAAACGGGCTGTCGCCGAACTCGAGGACCAGATCGAGGTCCGGACACTTCGCCAGGCGCATGGATTACCGGTCGTCAACCAGACGAATCACATGTTGCTGGTGGGGCCACCGGGAACCGGCAAGACCACCACCGCCGAAGCGCTCGGCAAGATCTACGCCGGCCTGGGCATCGTCCGCCATCCGGAGATCGTCGAAGTCAAGCGCGCCGATTTCTGCGCAGAGCACATCGGCGCCTCCGGGCCGAAGACCAACGCCCTGATCGCCCGCTCGCTGGGCCGCATCCTGTTCTGCGACGAGTTCTACAGCCTGGTCGAACGCCACCACGACGGCCGCCCCGACATGATCGGCATGGAGGCGGTCAACCAGTTGTTGGTGGCGCTGGAGGTGCACCGCTTCGACTTCTGCTTCATCGGCGCCGGCTACCAACAGGAGATCGACGACTTCCTGGCCGTCAATCCCGGCCTGGCCGGACGGTTCAATCGCACGCTGCGGTTCGACTCCTACCGTCCCGGCGAACTTGTCGAGATCGCCGTCCGCTACGGCCGGCCCCGGGCGACCGTCCTCGACGCCGACGCCCGCGACGCCTTCGAGGCGGCATGCCGAACACTGCGGGCCCACCGGGCCGCCGACGGCACCCACGGAATCGACGCCATGCACAACGGTCGCTTCGCCCGCAACGTCGTGGAGCGCGCCGAGCGGCTGCGCGACTCTCGGGTGGCCGCGCAGCACCGCGCAGACCCGCAAGCGGTCACCGTCGCCGATCTGGAAACCCTGCGCATGCAGGATGTCATCGCCGCGATCTCCGACGCGTGCGCCGAAAAGCAGCTACCGATCACGCAGTCCACCGGTACCCCTAAAGGCCACCGTTATCCCTAAAGCCAGTACCCTGAAAGTCTTTGTGGCCAAACGTCCAGACCAAGAGTCTGGAACTTCCGATGAGACGGGGTACTCCAATGCGCGTGGTCGCGTTCGCGCCATCACTGACCGCCACCGAGCAGCCGGGAGGCGGAGTTAACCTTCGCGGCTTCCCGATGACCGTCGGCTTCGTCGAGGCGTTCCCCACCGAGATCACCCTCCCGGTCGTCCTTGCGGTCTGCGGCCTCAGCGGTGAGGACTATCACCTCACCCGGTACATCGCGATCACCTCTCCGAGCGGCAATCGTCTCGCCACCATGGAGTTCAGCTGGGAATGGCCGGACCAGTCCGAGGTGTCGGTCAAGTTCCGCGCCTTCCTCCAGTTCCTGCCTTTCGTGGCCGAGGAAGAGGGTGTCTACACCATCGGCCTCTACGAGAGCGCGGACGACACTGTGACGGATGACACATTCCCGCTGCCGATATTTCTCAGCACATCGGCCTCGGCGGAGATCACCCTGCGGAGCCAGTTGCGTTCACTCTGAGCCGCAACTGCCCTGGAAGCAGGGCCTTTGGCCGTCGGGGTCCGGTTTCGGCCCGCCGAGTAGCAGAGATGGATTAGAGCCCCTTAGCGGACACTCAGACCGTGGTCGTCACGGGTTAGCTGAAGAGGTCCGGAAAAGCAATTCCGAGACGGCTCATCAGAGTTAGCCAACCCTACTTTCCCAACCCCCGTCGGCGACGGATTCGCTCTGGTAGTGGGCTAATTCCGGTGTCCGCGGGGCTGCCCGCCGGCTGTCGCTCGCGAACTCTTCCGCCGTGGTCGGTCCGATGGCGGCCGATATAGCCACATAACCTGAGAAAAATCTAGAAAAAACGTGACAACGGTCTTGCCGCCGTGCATACTCTGAAGCACGCGCGCATCCACCAGGGGTTTGCGTTGTATCGAAGTCGCAGAAGGAGCATGTGATGTCCGCAGGAAATACGTCCCAGCCCGCCGGTCGTCATCGGCGTTCGTCCAAGGGGCGGGTGCGTTCGATCGAACTCAGCCGCCGTGCAGCTCAGGCCGCTGAAACCGTCGCACCCAGCTACGCGAAGTACATCGGCCGGGTTGGCGCCTTGGCCGTTGCCCTCGGCGTGGGTTCGGCAGTGGCCGCGATGCCTATGGCGTTCGCCGACGAGACCGGTTCTGCCGGCTCGACCGGTTCGAGCGCGCCGGGTTCGTCGTCGGCTCAGACCAAGGCAACCCGCCCCGTGCGCGGACCGCGCGACAACAGCGGTTCGGACAACTCGAGCAACTCGGGTCGCGGCCGCGGCAACTCAGCACCCAGCACCGGTAACTCCGGCGCCAATCAGCGGTCCTCCGTTTCGGAGGGTGTGAGGTCGACCCCGTCCATCTCGGACAGCAGCGCAGCGGATAACACCCCTGGATCCGCCCCCGCCGCGTCCGTGGCGCCGGTGCGGTCGACTCCCGCGCCCGCGCAGGCGTCGACCGCCTCCAACAACAACTCGCACGCTGAGTCCGCAGCCCCGGCCGCGGCGGTCGCCTCGGTGAAGGCACCGTCCGTGGCCTCTTCGGCGTCTGCAGCCGCAACCGCGGCTCCGTCCCGGGTCGCTGCCACCGGCGGCGTTTCCGGTCTCGGCAAGGGCCTGCTCTCCTGGCTCGGCGGCGGCGCCGGCGGCAACCCGTCGGCCGCGCCGATGGCGTGGGCCGGTCTGGCCTTCGTCCGTCGCGAGCTCAACGGCAAGTCGGCGAACCCGGCTGCCACCACCACCAGCGGCCAGCCCGCTAACGCCCTCGGCAAGGCCCTGGGCGCCGGCCCGTTCCTGGGCCTGTTCGGCAACGGCACCGCCACGCATCCCAACGGCGGTCTTCTGATCGGCAACGGTTACACCTTCACGGCAACCGACGTCGGCACCACCCCCTACTGCACCGCGGGCGCTGCCTGCAACGGCGGTAAGGGCGGCATCCTCGGCAACGGCGGTGGCGGCTACAACGGCGGCACCGGTGGCGCGGCAGGCTGGTGGGGCACCGGTGGCAACGGCGGCAACGCCGTCACCGTGGCCAACGGCGGCAAGGGCGGTTCCGGCGGTCTCCTCTCCGGTGACGGCGGCAACGGCGGCGCCGGTGGCGCCGGCGGCAACGGTGGCGATGGCGGCAGCGCCGGCTTCCTGTCCAGCTTCGGCAAGGGCGGCAACGGCGGCAACGGCGGCCTCGGCGCCGGTGGCGGCTCCGGTGCGAGCGGCACCAACGGCACGGCTGCTAACCCGAACGGCACCAACGGCACCAACGGCACGGCCGGTACGGCCGGCGGCA
>CAYTOD010000026.1:0-36952 GCA_964439315.1 uncultured Mycobacterium sp.
CGACGCTGACCCGGCCCGGCCCGAACCGGTCCACCAGGTCGGCCAGCGCAGTAGCCGCGGCATCAGGACCTCCAGCCGAGAGTGCCTGACGCACATGACCTTTACGGCATCCAGTGAGGATGTGCCAGTGCCCTCCGGCGGCCTCGGTGAGGGTGTCGTAGTCGTAGCGTGGGCTGCCCTTCTCGCCACCGGACAGATGGGCGGCGGCGATTTGGCGGGACAACCGCCGATACCCCTCGGCCCCGCGGGCCAGCACGAGCAGGTGTGGTCCGGGCGGGTCGGGATCCTGAGTGCGGGCGGCCCGGGTCAGCGACAATTCGGCCCCGAAGACGGTGTTCATCCCGAATTCCCTGGCCGCTTCGGCGAACCGCACCACCCCGTACAACCCGTCGTGATCGGTCAGCGCGATGGCGCGCAGATCCAACCCCACGGCCTCCTCCACCAGTTCCTCCGGGGTGGAGGCGCCGTCGAGGAAGCTGAACGCCGAATGGGCGTGCAACTCGGCGTAGCGCACCCCGGATCGGCCGGGTTCGGCGTCGGGGGGCGCCAGATAGCCGGGGCGCTTGCGCGACCAGGCCGGGGCGTCGCTGCCGTCGGCGGCCGGCGCGAGCAGGCCTGAAGGCGGCCGGCTGTTGAGCACCCGCTCCATCTCGGCCCAGGTCGGTGGCCCGTCGTTCCAGCCCATCCGGCCAGATTATCGAACATCAGTTCGATAGAACAGTGGTGGACGTTGGCCCTACGCTCAGGCGGTGACTTCCTCAGAGACCCCTTCCTCAGAGACTCATCCGGCCGAGCCGCACGTCGGAGCCATCAACAGCAAGCTGAACTGGCTGCGCGCCGGCGTGCTCGGCGCCAACGACGGCATCGTCTCCGTCGCAGGCATCGTCATCGGCGTGGCTGCCGCCACCACCGACCGGGGTCCGATCTTCACCGCCGGCGTCGCCGGACTGGCGGCCGGTGCGTTGTCGATGGCGCTCGGCGAGTACGTCTCGGTCAGCACCCAGCGCGACACCGAGAAGGCGCTGTTGGCCAAGGAACGCTGGGAACTTTCCGCCAAGCCCGACGAGGAGTTCGAGGAACTCGTCGGGTTGTACCGGGGCAAGGGGCTGTCCGAGGTGACCGCCCGGACCGTGGCCAAGGAGCTGACCGATCACGACGCCTTCGCCGCGCACGTCGACGTCGAACTCGGCATCGACCCCGACGAGCTGACCAACCCGTGGCACGCCGCGATCTCCTCGGCGATCTCGTTCACCATCGGCGCACTGCTGCCGATGCTGGCGATCCTGCTGACGCCGCCCGCGCCCCGGATTCCGGTCACCTTCGTGGCGGTGCTGATCGCCCTGGCAGCCACTGGGTGGATGAGCGCGCGCCTCGGCGGCGCCGATCCGGTCCGGGCGACCAAGCGGGTGGTCGTCGGCGGCGCCGCGGCGATGGTCGTCACCTACCTCGTCGGCCTGGCCATGGGCGGCGTCATATAGCGGCTTAGCCGCGATATTCGGCGACCCCGTCGTCGAGCACGATGCGAGCGTTGGAACCGTCCGGCCCGGCGGCCTCGGTTCGGTAGAGGGCCCGGCCGTCCCCGGTGCGCCAGATCGATGTCGTCAGGATCTCCCCGGGGAACACCGGCGAGGAGAACCTCGCCGACATCGCGGTCAGGTTCGCGGCATCGCCACCGGCCAGTTCGGCCAGCAACGCGCGGCCCGCGAAGCCGTAGGTGCACAGTCCGTGCAGGATCGGCTTGTCGAAACCGGCCAGTTCGCGGGCGAACCAGGGGTCGCTGTGCAGCGGGTTGCGGTCCCCGGAGAGCCGGTAGATCAGCGCCTGGTCCTCCCGAGTCGGCAGGGCGATGCGGGCGTCGGGCTCGCGGTCGGGGAAATCCGGGGCGGCCGGACGCTGGCCGGGCTGACCGCCGAAGCCACCGGCACCCCGGATCACCAGCGTCGTCAGCGTCTCGGCGACCTGCTCGCCGGTGGCCGGATCGCTGCCCCGGGCGCGCAGCACGATGATCGCGTTCTTGCCCTCGCCCTTGTCCTGGATGTCGGCGACCTCACCGACCACCGACAGCGCGCCGGCCGGCGGAAGCGGTGCCGAGAGGCGGATCTCCTGGGATCCGTGCAGCAGTCGGCCCCAGTTGAACGAGCCGACCAGCGGCGCCGCCGCGAAACCCATGCAGCAGATCACCGCAAATGTGGGTAACACCTGCTGGGGGATGTCGTGACTGTTCTCGGTGGTGAAGGCCAGGTCGGCGGTCCCGGCACCGACTCCCAGCGCGTAGAGCAGGGTGTCCCGGTCGGTCCACTCGGAAACGCGGGGTTCGGTGACCGCGCCGATCGCCGTGGGGTCGATTGCCATGCGTCCTCCTGAGGGTCCGGTGAAAGGGTCCGTGAAGCCTGAGATCAGGATCTCATCGTCGCACTGCGGGAATTTCGCCCCATGACGGCGATTGACAAGGCACCCTAGTCACCATGCATCGTTCTAGCGTCCGTTCTCGCACCCGGGGCTTCCTCGCGGTGCTCGCCGCACTGATGGCCGTCTTCTCCCTGGCAGCCTGCGGCGGGTCACCCCATCCCGAGGTGCGAAACATCACCCTGACCCTGATCAGGCACGCGCAGTCGACCGCCAACGAGCAAGGGGTGATCGAGACCGCGGCGCCCGGTCCGGCGCTGTCGGCCGAAGGCCAGCAGCAGGCGGCGGCACTGGCAGACAAACTGAAGGGCCAGGGCTACGACGGTGTCTACTCCTCGCAGTTGCTGCGGTCCGAGCAGACCGCCGCACCCGTCGCCAGCGCGCTGAACCAGAAGGTCGACGTTCTGCCCGGCCTTAACGAGATCTCCGCGGGCTGGTACGAGGGCCTGCCGGCCAGCCGGTCGGAAGCGACCTACCTGCTGCCGATGGATTACTGGCTGACGAGTAACCGCGAGTTCTCCATCCCCGGCGGACTGAACGGCAAGCAGTTCAACGAGCAGTTCAGCTCTGCGGTGCAGAAGATCTACGACAGCGGCGAAAAGAAGCCCCTCGCGTTCTCCAGCGGCAACGCCATCATGATGTGGATCCTGATGAACGTCGTCAATCCCAAGGACAGCCTCCGCGTGGACCACCCGTTGCCCAATACCGGCAAGGTGGTCGTCGAAGGCAACCCGGTCACCGGGTGGACGCTCAAGGAGTGGGACGGGATCACCGATTTCACCGTGGGAGCCAACGGTCGCTGACACCCGGATGCCGCTACGGGTGCGGTACGTCGAGTGCGACATGCAGGGCCGGGCGTTCAACGGTCACTACCTGACGTGGGTCGACATGGCCCACACCGCGGCGCTGCAGGAACTCGTCGGCGGCTATCGCGAATTGCTGCACCGTGGAGTGGATTTCGTGGTGGTCGCCGCCGAACTGCAGTTCCGTCAGCCCGCCCGGTTCGACGACGAGTTGATGGTCCAAGTCTCGATTTCCCCGCCCGGCCACACGTCGTTGCGGTCGGACTATCGGATCACCCGTGACGACGATGTGCTCGCGGAGGCCGCCATGACCCACGTCTGCGTGGATTCGACGACCTATGCCAAGCAGCCGTGGCCGGACTGGTTCCGGGAGCGCCTGGCGGTGCGGCGATGAGGCCTGCCGCCGCAGTTCTCGCGGCAACGCTGTGGATCAGCGCTTCCGAGTTCTTCCGGAACAATGTTCTGCTGCTGCATCTTTGGGTCGATCACTATCGACACCTCGGTCTGACCTTTCCGTCGCGGCCCGTCAACGGTGCGCTGTGGGGACTGTGGTCGTTGTTGTTCGCCATCGCCGTGTTCGTCATCTCGCGCAGATTCAACCTCCTACAGACGACGTTGCTGGGCTGGCTGGTGGCCTTCCCGATGATGTGGGTGGTGATCGGCAATCTGAGCGTGCTGCCGACAGCCATACTGTGGGCCGCGGTGCCGCTCAGTCTGCTGGAGACTTTCGTTGCGGCGGTGATCGTCGGAAAAGTGTGTCCCGGCAGGGATTCTCGGACCTCCGCTCACTCGTAGATACCTTCCAGGTGCCAGCGCCGCTGGTGGTAGCACAGCAGCAACGCCCTGGGGGATTCGCCGTCGACAAGAACCTGGGCGCGGGCCGTGCGCCCGGTTCGCTCCCGATCGGGATCCCACCACCGTTCATCGACCGGCCACGGGCCGGCCCACCACGTCAGCGCACCGGAGACACCGGCGCCGTCCATTCGCACCGGCTCCGCGCTGAACAGGCCCCGAGCGGTCACCCGAACTGGATTGCCCTGGGTATCAAGGAGTTCCACGGCGCTGGAACCCGGCGCACCGGAGTCCGCTCCCGAGTCGATCAGTACCGCCGGCGAGGGTTCGGGAAGCCGGCCTGGCCAGGGCCGGTCGGGGGCAGCCCTGGGCACCGGTTCGTCGCCGAACGCGGTCAGCGTGATCCGCTCGGCCGGCCCGCGCCCGCCGCTGAGCACCGGAACCTGAACCGCCTCCTGCCCGAGCAGGCCCTGCACCCGGACCAGTGCCCGACGGGCCCGCAACCGGTCGTCCTCGCCCAGCCCTCCCCATAACGGGAGCTGAAGCGCTTCTGCGGAAACAACTTCCACCGGCTGCAGTCGCAACATGACCACCGGCCCAGTGGGGCCGGAACCCCCCCGAGATCGGGACCGGGACCGGGACGCCAACCAACCGTCAAGCTGCCAGCGCACCCGGTCGGCGGTGGCCTCCTCGGTCAGCGGCTCGGCACAGCGCCACACCCGACTCAGTTCACCTCCCCCGGCGGTGACGGCGTGGATGGCCAACCGGGTGCATCCGACCCCGGCCGACTCCAGACTGCGATGCAGTGCGGCAGCAAGCGTGCGTCCGGCGAACGCGGCGGCGTCGACCCGGTCGATGGGCGGGTCGCAGTTCAGCACGGCGTCCAGTTCGGCCGGCAGATCCCGACCGGATGGCGCGCGCCCCGGCTCTCCGCGGGCCATCCGGTATGCCAGCACCGCATCGGAGCCGAACCGCGAGGCCACGTCCCGTCCGGGTAGTGCGGCAAACTGACCGAACGTGCGGATCCCCATGCGCCACAGCAGGTCTGCGAGCTCTTCCCGGCCCGGGCCGGCCAGACTCGGCTCACAGGACAACTGCCGGATCGACAACCCGGACAGGAACCGGCCGTCCCCGCCGGGTGGCACCACCCGGCCGGTTCGAGCGGCGAGGACCGCGGTCGCGAGCTGGTCGGCGATACCCACCTGACATTCGGCCCCCGCCGCGGCCACGGCATCGACCAGTCGTTCCGCGGCGGCATGCTCGGAGCCGAAATATCGCGCCGCTCCCCGAACCGCGAGCACCAGCAACCCCGGCCGCAGCACCTCGGCACGGGGCACCACATCGTCGACAGACGCCGTCACGCCCTCGAAGAACCTGGCATCGCGGTCGATGTCGGCAGCGGCCACATGGACCTGCGGACAGCGCGCCTGCGCCTCCCGCCGTCGCAGCCCGCGCCGGACCCCCGCCGCCCGCGCAGCGGCCGAGCAGGCAACCACCCGGTTGGCATAGGTGACCGCGACCTGTGCGGTGGCGGGCAACCCGGCCGATGCCGCCGCGGCCATGGCCGGCCAGTCCATGCACCAGATGGCCAGCACCCGCCCGGTCATCGCAGGGTGCAGCCGATCCGGACCGCGCTGATGCGCCCGAAGCCCGGTCCGGCGGTGACGTCGTAGCCGCGCACCCGCGCCTCCACCCGCATCGAGGCGCCCTGCCACTGCCCGCCGGTGACCAGCAGAGTGCAACCCCGCTGCCGGGCCCGGGCGACCACCGCGCGGGCACGCGTCGGCGGCACTGCGCGTCCGGCCAGGCCGAGCACCACCAGATCCATCCCGTCGACGAGGACCGCCGCGATCTCGACCGGATCCGCACCGGGATCCGGGATCACCGCGAGTCGGCTCAGGTCCGCACCCATCTCGGCGGCGGCCAGCAGCCCGAAGCCGGGCAGTCCGACGACGGCCACGTGACCGCCCTCGGCAGTCACCGCGGCCGCCATGCCCACCGGGAGTGACCGGGCTCCGGACAGCACGGCCACCGTGCCCCTGGGCAACCCGGCGGGAAGGACTCCGGCCAGCGATTCCGGCACTGGCAGCAAACTTTCAGAACGCGGTAGCAGCTCGGCCGGGCGGCCACCGGAACTCCACCGGGAACCGACTTTCCCGGACACCGCCGCCATCTGGCGTCGCAGCTGTTCCAGCTGTTCAGCACGGGTGAGAGGGCGATCCCCCAGGGCGGCAGATGCCGTCATCGCCACCTCCGGATACTATCGGTGTACTGAGTTATTCGAATGTATGTTCGATGGTGACAGTAAACACCTTGCCTCCGACATCCGTCAAGAACTTGGCTAGGCTGCTGCCGTGACCACGCCAACCGCCCCCGGACGGCAGTCGACCTGGCCGGCCATGGCGACAGCGCTCATCCTGGTGATCGGATTCACCTACAGCGATGACGTCGTCGAGCTGATCCTCGATCTCAGCGGCAGTCAGTTCGCCGGCGCCGGACCGTGGCTGGTCTTCGCCCTGGACTGTGCCCTGGTGACCGGGACGGCCCTCCTGAAATGGCGCATCAGCGGCCGGGGAACCACTCCGGCGGTTTTCCTGCGCAGGCTGCCAACCAGCCGCTGGGGGCTGGGGGCCGCACTCATGGTGGTCTCCCACCTGACCCTGATCGCCACCGCCGCACCGCGGGCCCGGTTGGGCTTGTCGACATCGGTGGGGGTCAGCCTGCTGTCGACCGCGGTCTTCGTCACCGCCATGGCACTGCTGCTGACCTCGGCCCTCACCGACGGCACGGGCTCGATATCACGGAGCTGGGTGGTACCACTGGTTGCGGGAACGCTTGTCGCACAGGCGGCTTCGGCACTGTGGTACCCGGTGATCAATACCGCGGGAGGCTGCGCCGGTGACGTCGCATCCTGGTTCTTCTCCGACATGGTCCACATCACCCCCGTGGTGTTGCTGACCCTGGGCATGGAAATGAACTATGCGCGCCGAAACAGCACCGCACTGAACCCGGGCATGCGGGTCGCCCCGGTGCTGACCATCATGATGCTCAGCGCCAGCGAAGTGCTGGCGTTCTCCATGGTGGTCAAGGCCGACATGCCCAAGTGCGGATTGGCCGCGGTATGGCACGAATATTTCAGCTTCGTGTTCACCACCCAGTCCATGGCGACCGGCCTGGCGACACTGGTGTGGCTGCTGGTCAAGGACTCGGCCACAGCGGACTAACTTGGACAGGGAAGCCCTCATGAACTCAGCCCACGCCGACCCCGCACGAGCCGACCCCGAGCAAGCCGGGAAGATGGCCCAGGGAACCGGCTTCGTCGCCGCCCTCGATCAGAGCGGCGGCAGCACCCCCAAAGCTCTGCGGCTCTACGGCATCGACGAGAGCGCCTACTCCGGCGACGCGCAGATGTTCGACCTCGTCCATCAGATGCGCATCCGGATCATCACCAGTCCGAGTTTCACCGGCGACCGGATCATCGCGGCCATCCTCTTCGAAGACACCATGGACCGCGAGATCGACGGCCGCGCAAGCGCGGACTATCTCTGGGGTGTCAAGAAGATCGTGCCGATCCTGAAGGTGGACAAGGGACTTGCCGCCGAGCAGGACGGTGCCCAGCTGATGAAGCCGATCCCCGGTCTGGACGCGTTGCTGGCTCGAGCCGTGGACAACGGAATCTTCGGCACCAAGATGCGCTCACTGATCACGATGCCGGGCAAGGGAATCGACGCGGTGGTCGCCCAGCAGTTCGAGGTGGCCGGTGCGATCCTGGCTGCCGGCCTGGTGCCGATCATCGAACCCGAGGTCGAAATCCACTCCCCCGCCAAGGCCGCCGCCGAGCAACAGTTGACGGCGGCGATCATCGCCGCACTGGACACGCTGGAGAAGGGCCGGCAGATCATGCTCAAGCTCACGCTGCCCGAGACCGATGACCTCTACCGCGACCTGGTGGACGATCCGCGGGTGATGCGGGTGCTCGCCCTGTCCGGCGGTTACACCCGCGCCGAGGCCTGCCAGCGCCTGGCGCGCAACCACGGAGTGATCGCCAGCTTCTCCCGGGCACTCACCGAGGGGTTGACGGCCCAGCAGAGCGAGGCCGAGTTCAACGCCACCCTGGATAGGTCGATCGCCGAAATCGCCGCCGCCTCAGGCACGTAACGCTCGCCCGATTTGTCCGACGGATTACTCCCACTCGATGGTGCCCGGCGGCTTGCTCGTGACGTCGAGCACCACCCGATTCACCTCGGGAACCTCGTTGGTGATCCGCGTCGAGATCCGTTCCAGCACGTCGTAGGGAACCCGGGTCCAGTCGGCGGTCATGGCGTCCTCGCTGGACACCGGGCGCAGCACCACCGGATGGCCGTAGGTGCGCCCGTCGCCCTGGACACCGACCGAGCGGACGTCGGCGATCAGCACAACCGGGCACTGCCAGATCTGGCTGTCCAAACCGGCCGAGGTCAGCTCCTCGCGGGCGATCAGATCGGCCCGGCGCAGGGTGTCCAAACGCTCCGCGGTGACCTCGCCGATGATCCGGATTCCCAAACCGGGACCCGGGAAGGGTTGGCGGGCAACGATTTCCTCGGGCAGGCCGAGTTCGCGGCCGACCGCGCGAACCTCGTCCTTGAAGAGCAGACGCAGCGGTTCGACGAGGGTGAACTTCAGGTCCGGCGGCAGCCCGCCGACGTTGTGGTGGCTCTTGATGTTCGCGGTGCCGGCGCCCCCGCCGGACTCGACGACATCGGGATAGAGCGTTCCCTGCACCAGGAATTCGATGGGTTGCCCGTGGGAGTCGTTGTCCACCAGTAGATCCCGCACCGCGCCCTCGAAGGCGTGGATGAACTCCCGGCCGATGATGGTGCGCTTACCCTCCGGGTGACTCACCCCGGACAGCGCCTCGAGGAACCGCGCCTCGGCGTCGACGGTCACCAGCCGGGCTCCGGTTGCCGCGACGAAATCCCTCTGCACCTGTTCGCGTTCGCCGCTGCGAAGCAGTCCGTGGTCGACGAACACACATGTCAGCCGGTCGCCGATGGCACGCTGGACCAGCGCGGCGGCCACCGCGGAATCCACTCCCCCGCTCAACCCGCAGATGGCGTACCCGTCGCCGATCTGCTCGCGGACGGACTCGATGAGCGCCTCGGCGATGTTGGCCGACGTCCAGGCCGGCGGAAGGCCGGCGAATTCGTGCAGGAACCGGCTGAGCACCTGCTGGCCGTGCGGGCTGTGGAGCACCTCCGGGTGGTACTGAACCCCGGCCAACCGCCGGTCCCGGTCCTCGAAGGCCGCGACGGCCGCACCGGGGCTGGACGCCACCACCTCGAACCCGGCGGGCGCAGCCGTCACCGCGTCGCCGTGGCTCATCCACACCGGCTGCGTCCCGGGCAACCCCGAGTGCAGTTCACCGCCCAGCACGGTCAGCTCGGTGCGTCCGTACTCGCTGGTGCCGGTGCGCTCCACGGTGCCGCCCAGCGCCTGGGCCATGGCCTGAAATCCGTAGCAGATGCCGAACACGGGCACTCCGAGGTCGAACAACGCCGGGTCCAGTTTCGGCGCATCCTCGGCATAGACGCTGGCCGGGCCCCCGGAGAGCACGATGGCCACCGGGTCCTTGGCCCTGATCTCCTCGACGCTGGCGGTGTGGGGAACGACCTCGGAGAACGCCCGGGCCTCCCGGACCCGGCGGGCGATCAGCTGCGCGTACTGCGCACCGAAGTCCACCACCAGGACAGGGCGGGGCGACGCGGAAAGATGCACCGGGACAGTTTAGGGGCGAGCCGATACGACCGGTGTGATCGGCAACCGTCGCAAGCCGCCGGGGGCGTCGACGGGCACCATCGGACGCTTCGGCTCGATCGGATCCATCCGCCGATAGGGCTCGCCCTGGGCGGGACGCTGGTCGGTCTCGCCCTTGTTCGGCCACAGCGACGCCGCGCGTTCGGCCTGCGCGGTGATGGACAGCGACGGGTTGACCCCGAGGTTCGCCGAGATCGCCGCCCCGTCGACCACGTAGAGCGACGGGTATCCGTACACCCGGTGATAGGGGTCGATGACGCCGGTCTCGGCGCTGTCGCCGATCGCCGCACCACCGAGGAAGTGCGCGGTCAGCGGGATGTTGAACATCTCCCCCCAGGTACCGGCGGCAACGCCGTCGATCTTCTCGGCGATGCGCCGGGTGACCTGGTTGCCCACCGGGATCCAGGTCGGGTTGGGCTCGCCGTGGCCCTGCTTGCTGGTCATCCGGCGCCCGAAGGGGCCGTCCTTGGTGAAGGTGGTGATCGAGTTGTCCAGGTGCTGCATGACCAGCGAGATCACCGAACGCTCGCTCCACTTCCGCACCGAGAGCACCCGCAGGGCTCCGCGGGGGTTGGCGACGGCAGCCTTGATCAGCTGCTTCCAGCGCGGTACGTCGGTGCCGCCCGGGCCGGAGCCGTTGGTCATCAGGGTCTGCAACATGCCCATCGCGTTGGAACCCTTGCCGTAGCGGCATGGCTCGATATGGGTGTCCGCACTCGGGTGGATCGACGACGTGATAGCCACACCGTGCGTGAGGTCGAGGTCGGACGACGCACGGTAACGCCCGGCGCCGACGATGGACTCGGAGTTCGTCCGGGTGAGCACCCCGACCCGGTCGGACAGCCGGGGCAGGGTGCCGGTGTCGCGCATCGCGTGCAGCAGCTTCTGCGTGCCGTACGTTCCGGCCGCCAGGATGACCTGACGCGCGGTGAACGTCGACTTGTAGGTGCGCAGCCACCGGCCGGTGCGGACGGTGTCGACCGCCCAGATGCCGTCGGCCCCCTGCTTGACACTGGTCACCGTCGTCATCGGAAGAACCTGCGCCCCAGCCTTTTCCGCCAGCCCCAGGTAGTTCTTGACAAGGGTGTTCTTGGCACCGTGCCGGCACCCGGTCATGCATTCGCCGCATTCGATACAGCCGGTGCGGTCCGGGCCGACGCCACCGAAATAGGGATCGGACACCGTCTGACCGGGCTGCTTGCCGTCGACGCCGAAGAACACGCCGACCGGGGTCGGGGTGAAGGTGTCGCCGCAGCCCATCTCCTCGGCGACCTCCTTCATGAGGCGGTCGGCATCGGTGAACGTCGGGTTCTTGACCACGCCGAGCATTCGCTGCGCCTGGTCGTAGTGCGGCATCAACTCAGACCGCCAGTCGGTGATGTGCGACCACTGCTTGTCGTTGAAGAACGGGTCCGGCGGGATGTAGAGGGTGTTGGCGTAGTTCAGCGAGCCACCGCCCACGCCCGCACCGCCCAGGATCATCACGTTGCGCAACACGTGGATGCGCTGGATGCCGTAGCAGCCGAACTTCGGGGCCCACAGGAATTCCCGCAGCCGCCAGGACGTCTTGGCGAACTCGGAGTCCGCGAAGCGGCGGCCGGCTTCCAGCACGCCGACCTTGTAGCCCTTCTCGGTGAGGCGCAGCGCGCTGACGCTGCCGCCGAAGCCCGAGCCGATGATGAGAACGTCGTAGTCCGGTTCCATCCGGTCATTATGGACCGGCCGGCACCGGCTCAGCTACCGACCGTCAACCCGACTTTCTGGAATTCCTTGAGGTCGCAGTAGCCGGCCTTGGCCATCGAGCGACGAAGACCGCCGACGAGATTCAGCGCCCCGAAGGGGTCGTCGGACGGCCCGGTCAGGACCTGCGACAACGACGGCCGCTCCCCGAGCGCGACCTGCAGCAGACCACCGCGCGGGAGCGACGGGTGCGCGGCGGCCGACGGCCAGTACCAGCCGCCGCCGAGGGCCTCGGCGGCCACGGCCAGCGGGGTGCCCAGCACCACGGCGTCCGCCCCGCAGGCGATCGCCCGGGCGAGATCGCCGGAGGTCTGGATGTCGCCGTCGGCCAGCACGTGGACATAACGCCCGCCGGTCTCGTCGAGGTACTCCCGGCGGGCCGCCGCGGCGTCGGCGATCGCGGTGGCCATCGGCACGCAGATGCCCAGCACCTCGTCGCTGGTCGTCACCCCCGCCGTGGACCCGTAGCCGACGATGACGCCCGCGGCGCCGGTCCGCATCAGGTGCAGCGCCGTGCGGTGGTCGGCCACCCCACCGGCGACGACGGGAACGTCGAGTTCGGAGATGAACGTCTTGAGGTTCAGCGGCTCGCCGTTGGAAGCCACCCGCTCGGCGGAGATGATCGTGCCCTGGATGACGAGCAGGTCGATGCCCGCCGCCACGAGCGTCGGTGTCAGCGCGGCGGCGTTCTGCGGGCTCACCCGCACCGCCGTCGTGACCCCGGCCTCGCGGACCCGGGACACGGCCTCGCCCAGCAGGTCGAGATCCAGCGGCGCGGCGTGCAGTTCCTGCAGTAGCCGGATGGGTACCGACGGATCGTCATCGGCCTCGGCAGCTGCCACGACCCGCGCGATTTTGCCTTCGACGTCGGCGTGCCGGCCGATCAGGCCTTCGCCGTTGAGCACCCCGAGCCCGCCGAGACGGCCGAGCTCGATGGCGAACCCCGGGGAGACCAGGGCGTCGGTCGGGTGCGACACCACCGGGATCTCGAAGCGGTAGGCATCCATCTGCCAGGCGGTGGAGACGTCCTGGGACGAGCGCGTGCGTCGGGACGGGACGATGTTGACCTCGTCGAGTTCATACGTCCGGCGGGCGGTCCGGCCCATACCGATTTCCACCATGTCGCGCATGGCTATCCCCTTTTCCTGCTGATTTCCTGCTGAGCCGTCTTTTGCTGCTGGGCCGTCGGGGCCCGTCGGCCTTATCGCGCGTAGTAGTTGGGCGCTTCGACGGTCATGGTGATGTCGTGCGGGTGGCTCTCCTTGAGCCCGGCGGCGGTGATCTGGACGAACTGCGCCTTCTGCAGTTCGGCGATGGTGGCCGCACCGGTGTAGCCCATCGCGGCGCGAAGCCCGCCGGTGAGTTGGTGGATGACGGTGGCCAGCGGTCCGCGGAACGGCACCCGTCCTTCGATGCCCTCCGGCACGAGTTTGTCCTCAGAGAGCACGTCGTCCTGGAAGTAGCGGTCCTTGGAGTAGGACCCCCGGGTCCCCCCAGCCGCACCACGGCCCTGCATGGCGCCCAGCGAGCCCATGCCGCGGTAGCTCTTGAACTGTTTGCCGTTGACGAAGATGAGGTCGCCCGGGGCCTCGGCGGTACCGGCCAGCAGCGAGCCCAGCATCGCCGTCGACGCCCCGGCGGCCAATGCCTTGGCGATATCGCCGGAGTACTGCAGCCCGCCGTCGGCGATCACCGGCACCCCGGCCGGGGCACACGCGGCGTGGGCCTCCATGATCGCGGTGATCTGCGGTGCGCCCACCCCGGCCACCACACGGGTGGTGCAGATCGAGCCCGGGCCCACGCCCACCTTGACCGCGTCGGCGCCAGCCTCGACCAGTGCGGCCGCGGCACTGCGGGTGGCGACGTTGCCCCCAACCACCTCGACGCGGTCGCCCACCTCCGACTTCAACTTGCCCACCATGTTCAGGACCATGCGGTTGTGAGCATGGGCGGTGTCGACGATGAGCACGTCGACTCCCGCATCGGCCAGCGTCATCGCGCGCTCCCAGGCGTCGTCGCCGACACCGACGGCCGCGCCGACCAGCAGCCTGCCGTCGCTGTCCTTGGTGGCGTTGGGATGCTGCTCGGTCTTGACGAAGTCCTTCACGGTGATCAGCCCGGTCAGCCGTCCGTGGCCGTCGACGATCGGAAGCTTCTCAATCTTGTTGCGCCGCAACAATCCCAGCGCGGCGTCGGCACTGACCCCCTCCTGGGCAGTGATCAGCGGCCGCTTGGTCATCACCTCGGAGACGCGCTTGCCCATGTCGACTTCGAAGCGCATGTCGCGGTTGGTGATGATGCCGACCAGCGCACCGTCGTCGTTGACGACGGGCAGCCCCGAGATGCGGAAGCGGGCGCACATGGCGTCGACCTCGGCCAGGGTGTTGTCCGGAGAACAGGTCACCGGATCGGTGACCATGCCGGCCTCGGAACGCTTCACGGTCTCGACCTGACCGGCCTGCTCGGCGATGGACAGGTTGCGGTGCAGCACGCCCATGCCACCGGACCGGGCCATCGCGATGGCCATCCGGGCCTCGGTCACGGTGTCCATGGCCGAACTGACCAGTGGCACCTTGAGCCGGATCCTCCGGGTCAACTGGCTGGAGGTGTCGGCTGCGGCGGGCACGATGTCGGATGCCGCCGGCAGCAACAGCACGTCGTCGAAGGTCAAGCCCAGCATGACGACCTTGTGCGGATCGTCGCCGCCGGTGCGGACCCGCGGGCTGGCGGTGCTGCCTTCAATGGACATCGGTGCGGCCTTCCATCGGCGGGCTGAACAAGCCCCAATCCTATCGGCTGCCAGGCGGCTTCCCGGGCCGGGATGTCCCACTCATCCCCCGCCACCGGGGCGGCGGGATCGTCGGTTCGACGGCGCGCCACCTATGCTGCTCGCGTAGTCTGGGATCGTGCGCGACGATCTGCCACCCGGGCTGCCGCCGGATCCGTTCGCCGACGATCCCAACGATCCGTCGGCGGTGCTGGACGCCCTCGAGCCCGGTCAGCCCCTGGACCCACACGAGCGCGCCGCGGTCGAGGCCGATCTGGCCGATCTCGCCGTCTACGAGGCACTGCTGGCGCACCGGGGCATCCGCGGCCTGGTGGTGTGCTGCGACGAGTGCCACGAAGACCACTATCACGACTGGGATATGTTGCGCGCCAACCTTCTTCAGTTGCTGATCGACGGAACCGTCCGTCCACATGAGCCGGCCTACGATCCCGAACCGGACGCCTACGTCACCTGGGACTACTGCCGCGGATATGCCGACGCCTCGCTCAACGAGGCCACCTCGGACTACGACAACTTCCGCTGAGACAACTTCCGCTGAAACAGCGTCCGGTGAGACAGCGCCCCCTGTGCCGCCGTCCCTGGAGCTACCGGCCGATCAGCCGACCGGCGCGGGCAGCACCACCGTCGACGTGACCGTGATCGTCGGCTGAGTCGCCTGCACCGACTGGGGCGCCTCCGCCGCGGCCGTCGGCGCCACCGCCACCGGCGCAGAAGCCGCGGGCGTCTCACCGGCCGGTCCCGGAACGCTCGTCCCCGGAGCGGCAGGAGCGGTGCCGGAGGCCCCCGTCGTCCCCGACGCCTTGCTGGTGGTCGACCTTGGCGTGAGCCCGGCAGTGCTCGTCGATGCCGCCGCGGCGGTCTGAGTACCACTCGTGGGGGTCGTCGTCTGCGGGGCCGGCGCCGTCGTCGAGGACGGTGCCGGAGCCGCCGTCGTCGACGCTGCCGACGGTGATGAGTCGGTCGCCGAACTGCTCGCCGACTCGGGTTCCGAGGACGGCGATGCCGACTCGCCCGTCGGGGAGTCCGACGTCGGCGTGTCCGGCGGCGACGGCGCAGCGGGGACGCTGGTGGGCACCACGGTGGGAACCAGCTCGGTGGACGACGGCGACACCGTGTAGGTGACCCCCGGCGGCGCGGTGGCCGCCGGATCGCGTTCGACCACCTTGGCCGACAGGTCATTGAACTGCGTCAGCAGCTCCTCCTTCTGGCCGGCGTCGCCGAGGCTCTCCACCTGCGAACTCACCGCCACCAGCTTCTCCTGGGCCTGGTCCCAATCACCCTGGGTAATCAGTTCCTGCACCTGGTTGAGCTCCGTGCGGGCGGCGAGGCCGACCTGGTCGTCGCGGACCTGTTTGGTGGTACCGAACAGCATCGTGCGCAGCCCGTAGAGCGCGTCGCCCGGCCCCGCCGTCGCCACCACCGCACCGAACCCGCCGATGCACAGCACGGCCGCCGCGGCCGCGCCGACCATGCTCAGGCCGCGCTGCTTGCGCTTGCGCGTGGCAAGACTGTCCGCCGTGATCCTGGGGTCACGGCGATCGGTGCGCTGTTCGGTCAGTCCGGCCTCAAGGGCGGCGACCGCCTCAGGTTCGGGAATCAGCGCGGTGGCCGGCGGCCAGCGCATCTCGTCGCGCCATCCGCCCAGCAGCTCCGCCAGCTCCGCGTCGGCATGGTCGCGCGGCACCACCGACTCGCCGGCGGCCAGAGCCGCGATGAACTCGTCGCTGCGCCGAATGGCATCCAGCGAGGGTTCACCCGCTTGTCGTGAATCACGCCTGATGTCAGGCATAGTCTTCCCCTGTTCCGGCGATCTCGGACTTCAGCCGCGCCAGCGCCCGGTGCTGGGCTACCCGCACCGCGCCCGGTGTGCTGCCCACCGCCTCGGCGGTCTCCTCGGCCGACAGGCCCACCACGATCCGCAGGGTGAGAATCTCCCGCTGTTTGGCGGGCAGGACGGCCAGCAGCCGTTCCATCCGGGCGGCGGTGTCGGACTGGAGGGCCAGCTGCTCGGGACCGTCGTCCAGCGACAGTCGTTCCGGCACCACATCGGTGGGCTCGGAGCGATTTCGGGCGGCGGCGCGGTGGGCGTCGGCCACCTTGTGCGATGCGATGCCGTACACGAAGGCCAGGAAGGGTCGTCCCTGATCCTGGTAGCGCGGCAACGCCTGGATGGCGGCCAAGCAAACCTCCTGTGCAACGTCGTCGGCCGAGAGACCCACCCGCTCCGCCGATCCGATCCTCGCTCGGACATAACGGACCACGATGGGACGGATGGTCTCTACTACTTCCCGGAGCGCATCACGACTGCCGGCCACTGCTTCAGTGACGGCAACGTCGAGACGTTCTCCCGGAAGAGTCATCGACAACGGCATCCCCAACGTTACGTACCGGGCCCGATTGGTCGTCCCGGCTCAGCTAGAGACAATATCGGCCGGACCGGGCTTGACCGGCTCACCGCTGCTCCATCGGCCGCCGTTTCGGGTGATGAAAGCCTCACAGTCGGCGCGGACGGCGGCGATCTGGGCGGGACTGTGGGTGGCGCTGCCGATGCCGGCCAGCAGGCTGGCCAGCGCCCACCGCAGCGGCGTCAGGCCGTAGGCGGAGGTGTCGACCAGGGCCGCGTCCGCCACCGCTCGGGATCCGGCCAGGTCGCCGGCACAGCACAGGGCCGCAGCGAGGACGACGTCGCTCTTGACCCGGTGGCGCCGCAGCGCCGGCAGGGCCTGCTCGGCGAGCTCGACGCCGCGCCGGGCGTGATCGAGCGCCCGGGCGCCGTCGCCTCCCGCCATCGCCAGTTCGGCCGCGACCCAGGCGAGCCGGATGCCCAACCGTCTCGGCGTGTCGCCGGGGGCGGCATCCAGTAGTCCCTGGGCCCGCCGGAGCAGGACGGCCGATGCCGCCAGCCGGCCGACACCCAGGGCGTCGGCGGCCAAGCCGGCCAGGGCGTCGACGCCAGCCTCGGGGTCCGCACGTGCCAGCACGAGGGCCTCGCCGTCCCACCGACGGGCCTGCCGATGTCCCCCGAGCTGGCGCAGGAAGGACGCCCGCGTGCTCAACGCCAGCGAGGCGAGCGGGCCTGTGGGGGTCTCACGGAGCAGATGGGCGAGATCGGCACGGGCGGCCGCGTAACGGCCCTGTCCGCCCGCGGCAACGGCACGCAGCCACAGGTCCGCCGGAGATGCCGCGACCGGGAGAGGCCAGCGGTCCGGGTCGGCGCCGAACGCGGCGTCGGCCTCCCCTGGATTCTGATCCGTGTCGGAAGCCATCGCCAAACCACGCTACCGGGTAAAAAGTTTGTGCTCGCCACGTTACGGCCGTGTCAACTGCCGCGGGCATTTTCGCGCGGGCCGGACTCCGCGCCGAGCGTCTCCTGCGCAATCGTCGAATAAAGATGAACGAGACGTAAATTCCGGAGCTTGCGCGACCCGAATGTGTACTACTGACGGCTGTTGACGGGGTTTCCCCGCCCCTTCTAGCGTGTGGCTACGAGACGTCATCGGCGACAGCCTCGACAAGCATCCACAGATTTTAAAAACGCGAGAATTGCGCGGGGAGAGGGGCTTTCAATGCTAGAGCCGCAGCGTTTACCCGGACCCAATGCCGACGTCTGGGACTGGCAGATGGAGGGCCTCTGCCGTGGCGTCGACTCGTCGATGTTCTTCCATCCCGAAGGCGAGCGCGGCCGTGCGCGGGCGCAACGCGAACTGCGCGCCAAGCAGATGTGCCGGCAGTGCCCGGTGATCACCCAGTGCCGTACCCACGCCCTACGCGTCGGTGAGCCCTACGGGATCTGGGGTGGCCTCGGCGAGTCCGAGCGCGAGGTCTTGCTCAAGGGGAGCATCCGTCGCCGCTCCGCCTGACGGCGCAGCCTCCAGGCCGACTGACGGCACAGCCTCCAGGCCGATCAGGACCGCGCCGGTGAGGAACACGACGACCACGACGACGGCCATGATGGAGCTGAAGCCGCCCACGAGGGTGGCGAAGATCAGCCCGAACAAGCAGGCACCGAGCCACCGGATGTGATCGGGCTGCTTCCACTCGATCCGCTCCATCGGCGCCTTCCACTGGTCGTGCTGAGGGGTTCCAAGGTTATGCCACGCGCTTGAGTCGTCGACGGTTTAGACCCCGCACCGCTGGCTACTCCCCTGGTATGCGTACAGCATTCCTGGCTTGTCTGGCCGTTTTACTGGCGGGGTGCGGAGGGCCGGCGCCCGCCGGTACGGGATCGCCCGCCTATTCGACGAGTTCCCAGGTGCGCGATGCGCTGGAGCGATCGGGACTGGCATGTGCCGACTACGTCCAGTTGGGGCGGGAGCACCGTGGCATCGGCGAGGAGGGCGCCGTCGACGTGGGATCGTGCACGTTGGGCACCGAGCCGGTCTCCATCGCGATCTGGCGCGACGAGGGCGAGAAGAAGGACTGGGCGGACCTCGACGAGAGGGTGGGGTGCGAGCTCGCCAATTCCCTCGGGACGCCGCCGATCGTGTACGTCGACGGTGGAACGTGGACCGTGTCCCCGACGTCGCGGGCTCTCGCCGACTCGATCGCCCGGGCTATTGGGGGGATCGCCGTCAAGGCCGACTGCCGCCCGGCGGCGTTGCAGCCCTCCTGAGCGAGACCACGGTTGACCCTAAACGCAGCACTCGTCTGGCGTTTTGACCCCGAGCATCTCGAGTCCACTTCGGGCGGCGTTGATGGCATCCAAGACTTCGGCAACCACCGACTGGTGGGGATGGTCGGCGAAGGTGCCTTCCAGAAGACGAAGCGTCTGTAGAAGTCGTATGTCGGAAATACGGAGTGCGAACTCCGAGTTCATGATGTCTCCATTCATCTGGAGATAAGTCTACTTAGTTTTTTGTTCTTTATTCATTCCGGTGACCCAGGTCTCCACCGGGAAAACAGCCCCAAACGTGCCGAGGTTCAGCGATTAACGCCACGTCAGCACAGAAAAGGGAGGGCGGTCGAAACCGCCCTCCCCTGCCTGTGGTTCAGCGAATCAGTGGGCGTGGCCGTGGTGGCCGTGCCCGTGTCCTTCGGCCTCGGCCGGCTTCTCGACGACCGCGGTCTCCGTGGTCAGCACCATCCGGGCCACCGAGGCGGCGTTGAGCACCGCCGAGCGGGTGACCTTGACCGGATCGATCACACCGTCGGCCACCAAGTCGCCGTAGGTCAGCGTTGCGGCGTTGAAGCCGTGACCGGCCGGCAGTTCGCTGACCTTGTTGACCACGACGGCACCATCGAGTCCGGCGTTGGCCGCAATCCAGTACAGCGGGGCCGACAGAGCCTCTGTGAAAACGTCGACACCGACGGCCTCGTCACCGGACACGCTCTGGCGCAACGACTTGAGGGCCGCGCGAGCCTGAACCAGGGCACTGCCGCCGCCGGGGACGATGCCCTCCTCGACCGCAGCTTTGGCCGCGGCGACCGCGTCCTCGACGCGATGCTTGCGCTCCTTGAGCGCAGTTTCGGTGGCGGCACCGACTTTGATCACGGCGACGCCGCCGGCCAGTTTGGCCAGCCGCTCCTCCAGCTTTTCCCGGTCCCAGTCGGAATCGGTGGTCTCGATCTCCGAGCGCAACTGCTTGACCCGGTTGGCGATCGCCTCATGGGTGCCACCGCCGTCGACCAGGACGGTGCTGTCCTTGGAGACCACCACCCGGCGGGCGGTGCCCAGAACCTCCAGGCCGACCTCGCGCAGGGTGAGGCCGACGTCGGGGTTGACCACCTGGCCGCCGGTGACGATGGCCAGGTCGTCCAGGAATGCCTTGCGACGGTCGCCGAAGAACGGCGCCTTGACCGCAACGGCCTTCAGGGTCTTGCGGATCGCGTTGACCACCAGGGTGCTCAACGCCTCGCCCTCGACATCCTCGGCGACGATCAGCAGCGGCTTGCCGGACTCGGCGACCTTCTCCAGCAGCGGCAGCAGGTCGGGCAGCGAGCTGATCTTGTCGCGGTGCAGCAACACGTAGGCGTCGTCGAGGACGGCTTCCTGCAAGTCGAAGTCGTTGATGAAGTAGGCCGAGATGAAGCCCTTGTCGAAGCCGATGCCCTCGCGGATGTCCAGCTCGGTGTTCAGCGTGGAGGACTCCTCGACACTGACCACGCCGTCGCCACCGACCTTGGTCATCGCCTCGCCGACCAGTTCCCCGACCTCTTCGTCGCGAGACGAAACGGTGGCGACCTGAGCGATGGCGTTCTTACCCGACACCGGGGTGGCCGCCTCCAGCAGAGCCGCCGAGACGGTGTCTGCGGCCTTGCCGATACCCAAGCCCAATGCGATCGGATTCGCGCCGGCCGCGACGTTGCGCAGGCCGTTCTTGATGATGGCCTGGGCCAGCACCGTGGCCGTGGTGGTGCCGTCGCCGGCGACGTCGTTGGTCTTGGTGGCCACCGACTTCACCAGTTGGGCGCCAAGGTTCTCGAAGGGATCCTCCAAGTCGATGTCGCGCGCGATGGTGACGCCGTCGTTGGTGACGGTGGGACCGCCGAAGGCCTTGGCAAGCACCACGTGCCGGCCGCGAGGGCCGAGGGTGACGCGGACGGCGTCGGCGAGTTTGTCGACCCCGGCCTCCATGGCGCGCCGGGCGGTCTCGTTGTATTCGATCTGCTTGCTCATGTTGTGCTCATTCCTGTTGACCTGTCCGACTTCTTAACCTGTCCGACAACGTGTTCCGCCCCGGAAACCAACCGTGATCAAGCACGGCGATTTCCGGGGCGGTGACACATCTGTTGTTACTTGTTGACGACCGCCAGCACGTCGCGGGCCGACAGGATCAGGTACTCCTCGCCGTTGTACTTGATCTCGGTGCCGCCGTATTTGCTGTAGATGACGGTGTCGCCCTCCGAAACGTCCAGCGGGATCCGCTTCTCGCCGTCCTCGTCCCAACGGCCGGGGCCGACGGCGACGACGGTGCCTTCCTGCGGCTTCTCCTTGGCGGTGTCCGGGATGACGAGACCCGACGCAGTGGTCGTTTCGGCCTCGTTGGCCTGAACGAGGATCTTGTCCTCGAGGGGCCGGATGTTCACGCTCGCCACGTGGTCCTCCACTATTCGATGGTCTTGGGCCGGGGGTTTCCCCGGACCGGGTTCACCAGGTGTTCGGCATTCGTTCGTGCCCTAGCGCCGTCGTCGCGGGAGCCGACACAGGGGTTGTCCGCCTGCCGCCTAGCACTCTATACCGGAGAGTGCTAGCACTCAAGACGGGGTGGTGCGGATTCGCCGAGGGCGAAGTCGCACCCGCACATCGTGAGGGAAGCGAGGGTCTGATCAGGGCAGATCGATAAGCAGGTGATCGGCCACATCGCCGACCATCTCCACATCGGCGATGCGCTGGTCGAAGTACCAGCCGTCGCCGTCCCGGGCGAATCTGTCGCAGTAGCGGCCCACGACGATGGGTTGCAGCGGGACCCGATCGGTGGCCTGAACGACGCAGAACGTCGACCGGGCGGCGGCGGTGTCTCCGTCGATCTCGACGATCGAATTGAGAACCAGGTGGCGGGTCTTCGGCGTGCCGTCCGGAAATCTCCTGGTGCTCCTCGCGAACAACGCGGCGATGTTGTCCGCGCCCCTGACCGTCGCGGTGTCGGCACCGCCGAATTCGGCGCGGCCGAGCAGTCTTCCCACACCATCGAAGTCGCCGGCATCGATGAGTTCGGCGTAGCGGTATATCAACCCGACGATCTCGTCGCGGTCGCTCACGCCACCTGCCCGCGGACGACGGGCAGTCCGGGATCGCTGGCCACATCCAAGGGCGACGGCGCGGCACCCGCGGCGACCAGGTGCGCCGCGAAGGACGCGATCATCGCCCCGTTGTCGGTACACAACCTCGGCCGCGGCACCCGCAGCGCCAATCCCGCTGCAGCGCAGCGCTGTTCGGCAAGTTCCCGCAGCCGGGAGTTGGCGGCCACGCCGCCGGCGATCAGCAGAGTGGACACCCCCAGATCGGTGGCGGCCCGCACCGCCTTGGCGGTCAATACGTCTGCGACAGCCTCCTGGAAGCCGGCCGCGACATCGCCGGCGTCCGCATCGTGATGAGCCTCAAGGTAGCGGGCGACGGCGGTCTTGAGCCCGGAGAAGCTGAAGGCGTACGGGGCGTCGCGCGGGCCGGTCATGCCACGCGGGAAGACGATGGCCTCCGGGTCGCCGGTGCGGGCCAATTCGTCGAGTGCCCGGCCGCCGGGGTACCCGAGGCCGAGGAGTCGGGCGACCTTGTCGTAGGCCTCCCCCGCCGCGTCGTCGACGGTGCTGCCCAACTCGATCATCGGCTCGGCCAGCGACCGTACGTGCAGAAGATCGGTATGCCCGCCGGAGACCAGCAGACCCACGCACTGCGGCAATGGGCCATGGTCATACACATCGGCGGCCAGGTGCCCGCCGAGATGGTTGACGGCGTAGAACGGCACCCCCCATGCCGCGGCGTACGCCTTCGCGGCTGCCACGCCCACCATCAGGGCGCCGGCCAACCCGGGCCCGATGGTGGCCGCCACCACATCGGGCCGTTCGATGCCGGCCGTCTCCAACGCCCGGCGAACGGTCGGGCCGAGTGCCTCCAGATGCGCCCGCGAAGCGATCTCCGGCACCACCCCGCCGTAGCGGGAGTGCTCGTCGACGCTGGAGGCCACCTCGTCGGCGAGCAGGCTCACCGTTCCGTCCGGGTGCAGACCGGCGACACCGACTCCTGTTTCGTCACAGGAGCTTTCGATAGCCAGGATGGTCGTGCGACGTGTCATCGAGGCTCCCGGACCATGGTGTAGGCGTCGGCGCCGCTGACCCGGTAATAGCGCTTGCGTACGCCGACGGTGACGAATCCCAGGCTGTTGTAGAGGGCTATCGCCGCCTCGTTGTCGGTGCGCACCTCCAGGTACACCGCCGCGCCGGACCCGGCGTACTCCATCAGCCGGTCCATCAGTGCGCGGCCGATGCCGTGGCCTTGATAGGCGGGATCGACCCCGATGGTGTGGATCTCGAACTCGAACGGTGGCAGACGGCCAAGGCGGGCGATGCCGGCATAACCGACGAGCGTGTCGTCCACCCGGGCGGCCACGTAACGATTGTCGGCGGCCTGGACCGCGCGGGTGAAGGCCGCCTCCGGCCACGGGTCGTCGCCCTCGAAGAGTTGGGCCTCCAACTGCGCACACCGGGCGGCGTCGCGGCGGGTCAGCTTGTCGTAGAGGACGTTCACCGGCGGACTCTCCCCGTGGCGTCGGCTCCCCGCTCCGCCAGGGTCTTGGCGTCGGGGCGCCGAAGATACAGCGGGACGAGGGGATCGGGCTCGGCATCCCACTCGGCGACGGCGGAGACCAGCCCCGCCGGCGACGGAGCTTCCTCGCCGGTGCGGGGCAGTCCGAACGACTCGCCCTGCGGCGGGGATCCGGCCACCCACTGCGCACCGGCGACAGGCACGTCGTCCGGGGAGGCCACCCCGGGCCCGTCGACCCGTAGGCCGTCGCGGTAGCGCGCCCAGTAGACCTCCCTGCGCCGTGCGTCGGTCAGCACCATCACCTCACCCCCGGTGCGAACACCGATCGCGTCGAGTGAGCACACCCCATGCACCGGGATGCCGAGGGCGTGACCGAACGCCGCCGCGGTCGCCATGCCGACCCGCAGACCGGTGAACGGACCGGGGCCGCAGCCGACCACCACGGCATCCACTCCCGCCAGGGTCAGACCCGCATCGGCCAGGGCGGCCAGGCTGTTCGGGGTGAGCAATTCGGCGTGGGCGTTTCGTTCGTGCGAAATCCGCTGCGCCAGAACCTCGATCGCACCGTCGGCGCATCGTCGAACCACACCGGTGACCACCGCGGGCGTCGAGGTATCGAGGGTCAGTACCGTACGTATCACGGCCTGCTCCAGCGCCAGGTGACAATGCGGTTGTCGCTGTCGGGAAGTCGCTGCAACTCGATGTCGAGATGACGCTCGGAGAGGCGCTCGGCCAACCCCTCGCCCCATTCGACCACCACGACGGCGTCCTCCAGGTCGGTGTCGAGGTCCAGCGAGTCCAACTCGGCCAGCAGATCGGTGCCGCCTGGTCCGTCCAACAGTCGGTAGACGTCGACGTGCACCATCGACGGATCACCGATCCTGCGGGCCCGATGGACGCGCGCCAGTACATAACTCGGCGAGGTGATCGGTCCATCGACCTCCAGACCGAGCGCAATTCCCTTGGCCAGGGCCGTCTTTCCGGCTCCCAGCGGACCGGAGAGCACAACCACGTCACCGGCGCGCAACTGCCTGCCGAACCGTTCGCCGAGCGCGATGGTGTCCTCTGCCGTGGGCAGCGTCAGTGTGCCCGCGTCGCCCTTCAGGTCAGTCACGCACCCTGTCCTTGATGCGCCGCGCGAATGCGACCAGTCGGGAGGGAGTCGCGCGCTCCACCAGACGGACCAGGGCGTCGTTTATGACGTCGGGTCTTTCCATCTGCACCAGATGCGCCGCGCCGGGAACGATCACCAGCAACGAATCGGGAAGTGCAGACGCCATGTCCTCGGAGTGCTTGACCGGGGTGAGTAGATCCCGGTCGCCGCAGGCGATCACCGTAGGGATGCGCGCCAGCACCGGTAGTGCGGCGCTCTCGTCGTGCACCTCGAGTGCGTGCAGGAACGCCACCAGCGTGGCGACCTCGGTGTCATGGATCATGTCCTCGTTGAACGAGGCGAGACTCCGACTGATGGCGGCGTCGCCGAAGGACGCGGTTTTGATGATCGGCCGCAACGCCGCCCGGGTGGCGCCGCGGGTCCGGTGCACCATCTTCGGTGCGTAGCGCGCAGCGAAGCGCACCGCCTCCAGAGCCGGGTTGTTGAGGATCTCACCCAGCGGCGAACGGGGCAGCCCCTCGGCTGCCGACGAGATGATGGCGGCTCCAACGATCCGGCGACCGTAGTTCTCCGGAAACTGCCGGGCATGGGACAGCACCGTCATCCCACCCATCGAATGCCCGACCAGAACAACCGGACCGCGCGGAACCATCACTTGGAGAATGGTTTCCAGATCCTTACCGAGTTGCTCGACGGTGTAGGTCTTGATCGAGGCCGAACCGGACTGGCCGTGGCCACGCTGGTCGTAGAAGACCATCCGAACCTGCTCGCCCCAGCGTTCGGCGAGGGCCGCACGCTGAAAGTGGAAGGCGCCCATCCGCTGACAGAAGCCGTGGGCGAACACCACCGTCAGCGGCGCCGTGATCGGCCCCACCTCGCGGACGACCAGTGGGACTCCGTCGGGAGTGGTGACGACGCAGCCGCGGTCGGCCTCCAGCAGGGCGAAATCCTCGCCGCGATAGGCGTCCTCGATGAATTTGCGGTTGCGGAACGCCTTGGCCGCCGATCGGCCGGCCGCCGTGCCGACGGCGCCGAGTCCTGCCATCCCCGCCATCAGACCGGCCTTCTTGCCGGCGCCCGAGGAAAGGTTGTCGACGACACGAACCAACTCGCCCCCACCGGAGGAGGAACGGGTGCGCCGCCGCAACGGCCCCCACTGCCGTTTACGGGTGGAATCCGCGGCCATCGGCGTCACCTCCCCGGTATGCGCGCAGTACCCGGCCCCGCGGGCTGGTGACCACCTCGTAGTGGATGGTCCCGAGCAGGTCGGCCCAGTCCTGGGCAGTCGGCTCCCCCGCGGCGCCCGGGCCGAACAGCACCGCTTCGTCCCCTTCGGCGACATCGGTGGCGTCCGGTCCGAGGTCGACGACGAACTGGTCCATACAGATTCGGCCGACGTTGCGGCGGCGACGGCCGTTGATCATGACCTCCATGCGGCCGCTGAGTGTGCGGAACACACCATCGGCGTAGCCGACGGGCAGCAGTGCCACGACGGTGTCGCGGTCGGCGACCCAGGTGTGGCCGTAGGACACCCCTTCGCCGGCGTTCACCGTCTTGATCTTGGCCACCGGGCAGCGCAGCGTCATCGCCGGGCGCAAGCCCAGGTCACCCCGCCCGGGGATGGGGCTGAGCCCGTACACCGCAATACCCGGTCGCACCATGTCGAAGGCCAGATCGGGCCGGGCCATCGTCGACGGCGAGTTCGACAGATGGGCCACCTCGAATTCGATGCCGCAGCGCCGGGCTTCGGCGATCATCGACGAAAACCGCTGCGCCTGAAGATCGTTGACGGGATTATCCGGCTCGTCGCCGCAGGCCAGGTGGGACATGATTCCCCGCAGCCGCAGCGCGTCCGCTGCCGCTGCGCGCGCCAGTTCGGTGAGCACCTCAGGGTATTCCTGCGCGCTGACGCCGTTGCGGTTCAAACCGGTGTCGACCTTCACGGTGACCTCGGCGGTCCGGCCGGTGCGTTCCACTGCGTCGAGCAGATCAGCGACCTGGCGGGCCGAGGACACACCGATCTGAACATCGGCGGCCAGAGCCGGGGCGAAGTCGGTGCCCGGGGGATGCAGCCAGGCCAACACGGGAGCGGTGATGCCGGCCTGACGCAGCGCGAGAGCCTCGGGGACGGTGGCCACGCCGAGTTCGGCAGCGCCGGCCGCCAGGGCCGCCCGGCCCACCTCGACGGCGCCGTGACCGTAACCGTCCGCCTTGACCACGGCCATCACCTGCGCGTGACCGGCGTGCTCGCGCAGCACCCGAACGTTGTGGGCGATCGCGTCGAGATCCACGACGGCCTCACCGTTGACAGCGGGGCCATTCACCACTGGGCCGCCGACAACGGAGCCGCCGACGGGTGTGGCGGCCGATCGTGTCGACGAGGGCGGAGTCGAAGTCCGCGTGGTCTGCATGCTCATGTCACTACCGACGATTGTCCCAGAACAGGGCACCTTCACCTAAGAGGGCTGGTCGGGGAAGGTCGACCGCTGTCAGTGCGCGAAGTGTTCCTGGGTGAAGTGCCCGTCCGGCCGGATCGCGTCGAGATGGTCGAGCACGCTGTGCAGGTCCTCCCACAACGACCGGGCCAGGTCGGCGGAGAAGCCCTCGCGCACCACTACGCGCAGCACCGAGATGTCCTCGGCACCCTCGGGCATTGTGTACGCGGGCACCTGCCACCCGTACGACCGCAAGGACGCCGAGACGTCGTACTCGGTGTAACCGAAGTCACCGGCGAGTTTGAACGCGACCACCGGGATCTTCGAGCCGTCTGAGATGACGTCGAAGTGGCGGGATTTCCGCAACTGGTCGGAGAACCACCGCGCGGTGGCCGACAGTGTGTGCATCACGTGGGTGTAGCCGCCCCGGCCCAACCGGAGGAAGTTGTAGTACTGCCCGACAACCTGGTTGCCCGGCCGCGAGAAATTCAGCGTGAAGGTCGGCATGTCACCGCCGAGGTAGTTGACCCGGAAGATCAGTTCCTCGGGGAGCGCATCGGCATTGCGCCACACCACGAATCCCAGACCCGGGTAGGTCAGTCCGTACTTGTGGCCGCTGACGTTGATCGACGCCACTCGGGGCAGCCGGAAATCCCACTTCAAATCGGGGTGCAGGAATGGCACGACGAAACCGCCACTGGCGGCATCGACGTGCACCGGGATGTCGAGACCGGTCTTCTTCTCGAGTTTGTCCAGGGCGGAGCATATTTCGGCGATCGGCTCGAGTTCGCCGGTGTAGGTGGTGCCCAGGATCCCCACCACGCCGATGGTGTCCTCGTCGACGGCGGCGGCGACCTGCTCCGGGGTGATGACGTAGCGGTCGGGGGCCATCGGCAGGTAACGGGGTTCGACCTCGAAGTAACGACAGAACTTCTCCCAGACCACCTGGACGTTGGAACCCATCACGAGGTTCGGGGTGCGCTTCTTCCATTTCTTGCCGACCCGTTGCTTCCACCGCCACTTCAACGCGAGGCCGCCGAGCATCACCGCCTCCGATGAGCCGATGGTCGAAACTCCGACGGCGCTCGAAGCGTCGTCGTCGCGCAGGTTCTCGGCGTGGAAAAGGTCGGCGACCATGGACACACAACGCGATTCGATGGCAGCGGTGGCCGGGTACTCGTCCTTGTCAATCATGTTCTTGTCGAAGGTCTCGGCCATCAGCTTCTCGGCCTCGGGATCCATCCACGTGGTCACGAAGGTCGCCAGATTCAGCCGGGAACTGCCGTCGAGCATCAACTCGTCGTGGATGAACCGATAGGCCGCGGCGGGCTCCATGGCCTCGTCGGGCAGTCGCAGCGACGGAATCGGATTGGTCGATAGTCGGCCGGTGTAAGCCGGCGCGATGGCCGGCGAGCGGTACTTGATGTGCGGCATGGACTTTCCCTTCTGAGAGCTACAGTTCGGCGTTCTTACAGTTCCGCGACGGCCTGGCGGATGTGGGCGAGGATGCGGGACGCCGACGTCGGCACCGGCGCCGGACCCGGGCACGCTGCCGAGGCGTTGGCGGCCCGGGCATGGACGAAAGCTGCAGCGGCGGAAGCCTCGGACGCCGGCAGGCCGGCGGCCAGCAGTGAGCCGATGATGCCGGACAGCACATCACCGGAACCGGCGGTCGCCGCCCAGGACCCGCCGGCGGGATTGAGGAAGGCGGACGCCGGTGACGGGCCGGCGACGACCGTGACGTTGCCCTTCAGCAGCACCGTGGCACCCGTCATCTCGGCCAGGCGGCGCGCGGCGCCGACCCGGTCATCACCGACCGGCCCCAGTCCGAACCGTTCGTACTCACCGGCATGCGGCGTCAGCACCGTGGGAGCCTCACGGCGCGTGACCAGGTGCGGATGGGCAGCCAATAGTGTCAGTCCGTCGGCGTCGACGATCACCGGCACATCGGTGTTGAGCGCGAAAGTCAGCTTCTCCCTGGCGGATTCGTCCAGACCGATTCCGGGTCCGACGACCCAGGCCTGCACTCGCCCGGCCGCCAGGGCGTCGCGGACCGCGACCACCTCGGGCCAGTGCGACACCACCTCCGCGGCGGCGGTGCCGGCATACCGGACCATCCCGGAGGTGGCCGCCACTGCGGCACCCGAGCACAGGATCGCGGCACCGGGATAGGTGGCCGAGCCGGCCAGGATCCCGACAACGCCCTGGGAGTACTTGTCGTCGTGCGGGCCCGGCACCGGCCAGCGGGCCCTGACGTCGGCCGCCTCCAAACCCAGCAGATCGGCGTCGGGCAGGTCCAAGCCGATGTCGACGAGGCGGACTCGGCCGCAATCAGCAAGGGCGTGAACGGGTTTCAGTCCGCCGAAGGTGACCGTGACGGCGGCGCGCACAGCGGGACCGGTGATCGCCCCGGTCTGCACGTCGATGCCGCTGGGAATGTCGACGGCCACCACCGGGATGCCCGCCCGCTCGACGGCCGCGAACACCTCGGCCGCAGCCGGTCGCAGCGGCCCCTTGCCCGAGATGCCCACGACGCCGTCGAGCACCAGATCCGTTGCCGGTGGCACACCGTGCAGCACCCGTCCGCCGGCAGCGCGGAACGCCGCCAGGGCCTTCGGGTGGGTGTGTTCGGGGTTGAGCAGGATCGCCGATGCGGCGGCGCCCCGGCGCCGCAGGAACGTGGCGGCCCACAGGGCATCGCCTCCGTTGTCGCCGGATCCGACTACCGCACAGATGCGCCGACCGGCGACCGCTCCTGTGCGCTGCCGCAATTCCGCCACAACCGCCGCGGCGAGCCCGGTGGCGGCGCGGCGCATGAGCGCCCCGTCGGGCGACGCGGCAAGCACGGGAGCTTCAGCCACCCGGATCTGCTCGGCGGTGAAGTAGCGCAGCATTTATTCGACGGTGACGGACTTGGCGAGATTACGCGGCTTATCGACGTCATAGCCCCGCGCCCGTGCCACCGACGCCGCGAACACCTGCAGCGGAATGGTCGACAAAAGCGGCTGGAAAAGCGTTGACACGGGCGGTATCTCGACCAGATGGTCGGCGTAGGGCCGGACGGTGTCGTCGCCCTCCTCGGCGATGACGATGGTGACCGCACCGCGAGCCTGGATCTCCCGGATGTTGGAGAGCAACTTGGAGTGCAGCATCGCCGCGTTCTTGGGCGAGGGCATCACGACGATGACGGGCAGGCCCTCCTCGATCAGCGCGATCGGGCCGTGCTTGAGCTCGCCGGCCGCGAAACCCTCGGCGTGCATGTAGGCGAGTTCCTTGAGCTTCAGCGCGCCTTCGAGCGCAACCGGATAGCCGACGTGGCGCCCCAGGAACAGCACCGCCGAGGAGTCGGCGAAGCGGCGGCCGAGTTCGGTCACCGAGTCGATGTGTTCGAGCACCTGCGCCACCAGGTCGGGCATCGCCTCGAGGTCGTGATACTCCCGCGCGACTTCGTCGGGGTACTTGGTGCCGCGGGCCTGGGCGAGCGCCAGGCCGACGAGGTAGTTCGCCGCCACCTGGGCCAGGAAGGTCTTGGTGGCCGCGACGCCGATCTCCGGCCCGGCCCGGGTGTAGAGCACCGCGTCGGATTCGCGGGGAATCTGGCTGCCGTTGGTGTTGCAGATGGCCAGCACCTTGGCCTTCTGTTCCTTGGCGTGGCGCACCGCCTCGAGGGTGTCGGCGGTCTCACCGGACTGGGAGATCGCGATCACCAGGGTGCCGCGGTCCAGAACGGGGTCGCGGTAGCGGAACTCGCTGGCCAGTTCGACTTCCACCGGCAGGCGGGTCCAGTGCTCGATGGCGTACTTGGCCAGCAGCCCGGAGTGGAAGGCGGTGCCGCAGGCGACGATGAAGACCTTGTCGACCTCGCGCAACTCCTGGTCGCTCAACCGCTGTTCGTCCAGGACGATCCGGCCGTCGACGAAGTGGCCGAGGAGGGTGTCGGACACTGCGGCCGGCTGCTCGGCGATCTCCTTGAGCATGAAGTAGTCGTAGCCGCCCTTCTCGGCGGCCGACAGGTCCCAGTCGATGTGGAAGGGCCGGGCGTTGGCGGCGTCGTCGTTACCGTCGAAATCGGTGATCCGATACCCGTCGGCGGTGATCACCACGGCCTGGTTCTGCCCGAGTTCGACTGCCTCGCGGGTGAATTCGATGAAGGCGGCGACGTCGGAGCCGAGAAACATCTCGCCGTCGCCGATACCGACCACCAACGGTGTGGACCGCCGGGCGGCCACGATGGTGCCGGGATCGTCGGCGTGGGCGAACACGAGCGTGAAGTGACCCTCGAGCCGCCGCAGGACGGCGAGCACCGAACCGACGAAGTCACCGGCGGTGTCGCCGTGCTGGTAGGCGCGTGCCACCAGGTGGACGGCGACCTCGGAGTCGGTGTCGCTGGCGAACTCGACGCCGGCGGTCTCCAGCTCGTCGCGCAGCACCGCGAAGTTCTCGATGATCCCGTTGTGCACGACGGCGAATCTCCCCGCCGCATCACGGTGCGGGTGGGCGTTGCGGTCGGTGGGCCGTCCGTGGGTGGCCCAGCGGGTGTGGCCGACGCCGGACGTCCCGTCGAGCACTCCGGGATCGGCCTCCGCCAGCGCCGCCTCCAGATTGGCCAGGCGCCCGGCCCGGCGGCGCACCGTCAGACCGCCGTCCCCGTCGAGGATGGCGACCCCGGAGGAGTCGTAACCTCGATATTCCATCCGACGCAGTGCATCGACCACGACATCACGCGCGGGCCGATGCCCGACGTACGCCACGATTCCGCACATGGTGATACAGGGTAGTCCAGCCCGCGCGACCAGCCGGTCGGCTACGGTCGGGGGATGGCCCGCAAGCGCAAGGAATTCTCGGCCCTGACGCGGCGCGGCCCGCACCGGGTTCTGCGCGGCGACCTGGCCTTCGCCGGAATTCCCGGGGTGGTCTACACCCCTGCCACCGGGTATCACCTGCCCGGCCTCGCATTCGGCCATGAGTGGCTCACCGACGTCGGCCACTACAGCGGGACGCTGGCACACCTGGCCAGCTGGGGCATCGTCGCCGCCGCGCCGGACAGCCAGATCGGGCTGGCGCCGTCGGTGCTGAACCTCTCCTACGATCTCGGGGCCACCCTGGACGTCATCAGCGGTGTCCGGCTCGGCCCAGGCCAGATCAGCGTCGACGCCGCCAAGCTCGGCCTGGCCGGCCACGGTTTCGGCGCGGCGGCGGCGGTGTTCGCCGCAGCGGCCGCGCCGGCCCGCACGAAGGCGGTGGCCGCGGTGTTTCCTGCGGTGACCAAGCCGTCGGCCGAGGTGCCCGCTGCCGGCCTGACCATGCCCGGTCTGGTGCTGGCCACCCCGGACGACACGAAATCGCTGCGCACCGACGCCCTGGAGGTGGCCCAGGGCTGGGACGGCGCCCAACTGCGGGTTGTCGAGAAGTCCGCGACCGCCGAGTTCACCGAGAAACGCCGCCTGCTCGGCCTGTTGGGCCTGACGGGGTCGAGCACCCGCACCCAGAAGACGGTCCGTGCCCTGCTCACCGGGTTCTTCCTGTTCCACCTGACCGGCGACAAGGCCTATCGGGACTTCGCCGACGCCGACGCCACGCTGCCCGGAACCCGGTTGCCCGATCCCGATGCCCCGCCGGTGACCGACGAGGACCGCATCGTCGCGCTGTTCCGCTAGCGCGAGCGCGTCCTCTACACCGAGCCCGACCAACCAACCACCCGGTTGGTGATATAACCGCTGAATGCGCACCGGTGTCTTTCTGTCATATTCGGGCGGCTTCAAGGAGTCGGTCGACCAGGTGGTCACCCTGGAACGGGCGGGTGTGGACGTTGCCCTTGTCGCCGAGGCCTACTCCTTCGACGCCGTCAGCCAACTGGGCTATCTGGCCGCCAAGACCTCGAAGATCGAACTCGGTTCCGGCGTCGTCCCGATCTACACCCGCACCCCCACCCTGCTGGCGATGACCGCGGCCGGGCTGGACTACGTCTCCGACGGGCGGTTCCGGTTGGGGATCGGAACCTCGGGTCCGCAGGTGATGGAGGGCTTTCACGGCGTGCCGTTCGACGCACCCCTGGGCCGAACCCGCGAGGTCGTCGAGATCTGCCGGCAGGTGTGGCGGCGCGAACGCGTCACCTATCCGGGCAAGCACTATCAGATCCCCCTTCCCGCCGACCGCGGAACGGGACTCGGCAAACCCCTCAAGCTCATCAATCAGCCAGTGCGCGAGAACATTCCGATCACCATCGCAGCCCTGGGCCCCAAGAACGTCGAACTCACCGCGGAGATTGCCGAGGGCTGGCAGCCGGTGTTCTTCTACCCGGAGAAGGCCGACGAAATCTGGGGAGAATCACTGAGGGCCGGAAAAGCGAAGCGAGACAGTCAACTCGGCGAACTCGACGTGATGGTCGGGGTTGCCACAGCCATCGGCGACGATGTCGAGGAGCGGCTGAGTTGGGCCAAACCTCAACTGGCGCTGTACATCGGCGGCATGGGCGCCAAGGGCCGCAACTTCTACCACAACGTCGCCACCCGATACGGATTCGGCGAGGTGGCCGACCGGATTCAGGAGCTGTACCTGTCGGGCCGCAAAGCCGAGGCGATCGCCGCGGTTCCCGACGAACTGGTGCGCAGCGTGTCCCTGATCGGACCCCGCGGCTATGTCAAGGAGCGCATCGCCGCTTTCGCCGAGGCGGGTGTCACGACCCTGCTCGCCACGCCGGTGGCCGTCGACGGGACCGAGTACGTCAGGTACGTCGAGGAGATGCTGGCACTGCTGCCCTGACGACGACTCACTGCCCTACCTGGGCAAGCTCCTCGGCCGCAATGGCGCACGGGGTCTTCGACTCGGACGGCTCCGTCGGCCGGGCGGCAGGTTTGGGCACGACGGTCAGCGGCACCTCGGCGGCCAAGGGAGTCGGCGGGGGCAGCGGCGGTGGGACCGCCGCCGAGAGCGCAGGTGATGATTCGGCGTGCAATGGCTCGATGACCGGCTGCGGAAGCAGGGGCTGCGGGGCTCCGGGAGCCGGAGCCTGCGCAGCCGGCAACTCGGTGCCGGCGGGACCCGGCAGCGGCGATTCGCCGATCGGCTTATCGCCGGCCGTTTCGTCGCCTTGCGGCTCCTCCGAACCGTGCTGCAGCACAGCATCTTTCGGCTTCTTCGACTCCGCCCCTTCCCGACTCTCGACGGGTGGGGAAATCGCTGCGTTGGAGTAGCCGCCGAGAAGATCGGCGATCTGGCCGACCAGACCGGGCAGCGAACTGTTGGCGCCGCCCAGTCCGCCGACACCGCCGAGGCCACCGAAGTCCGGCAACGGGGACGCCGACATTGCCGGGAAGCCACCCGACCAGCCGACGGGCGCACCCGGAGGCGCAGCGGGGACGGTGGGAGACGGTGGATTCAGCACTCGCTCCGGCGGCCCCGCGACCGCCGGGGAGCGGCCCACCGCAGGCTCCTGCCCCACTTCCCACTCCGGCACCTCTCCCGGGAGCGTGAATTCGCCTGCCGGGCCATCCGCCAACCGCAACAGCGCATCGTCGTAGGCCGCGGAGACCGAATCGGTTGCCGCACGCATCGCCGGGAGCCACTCCCCGCCCACTTCATCGTCGACGTACGGCCCGATCTGATGGTTGACGACCGCTGCGGCTTCCCGGCCGGCCCGGCCATGCAGTACGGCCTCGGCCCCCGCGAGCCAGATCGGATGCTCTGCGGCGCGGCGGTCGTCGAATCGCATCACGGCTTCCACCTTCGCGTCCACCAGCGCGCCGAGGTCGTGCCGTAGCGAGGCGAGTGCGGCCGAGGCTTCGCGCAGCGAGGTGACCATGGCCGCCCCACCGGTCCAGTGCCGTTGAACGAATTCCTGCGCAGCAGAGCCTGATTCGCCCTGCCACACTTGAGCCATCGTGGCCAGAACCTCGCCCTCTACGGCCACGCTCTCCTCGGCGGTTCGGGCCATGGCCGCCAGCGCGGCACTGTCGGCATCCAGGGCGTCGAGCTTGAGGCCCGCCTCAGCGGCGTACCACTCGCGGACCGCGGGCACCGTAAGACCCCCGGTCGGCCGGTCGACTGCCCGACAGGCGGCCACGTATGTGGTGAGGGTGTCAACCGCCTCCTCGCCGTCGGCCAACCGTGCCGCGACATCGCCGCTCACCGCAGCACCGCCGCTGACCGGTCCTCGGTGTCAGCCCACCGGGAAGCGGCTTCACGCAAGGTGTTGGTCACCTCGTGGGCGGTCAGCGCCCAATTCCGCGCCCGGGCGACAAGCACGTCGATCGCCGCGCGAACATCGCCACCCGCCAACCCATGGGCGCGACCCGCCACGGCGCCGTCGAATCTCAGGGGGACAATCACCGCCTCCAGCAGCGCGTCGGCCGCGACATCAATGCGCTGCGCGGCGGCCCGGAGTGCGGCAGGGTCAACCGATGTGATGGTCATACCAGGTATGACGCAGCCGGCCGCCGAACGGTTCCGGCCGGTCCCGGTGCGCTCAGTCCTGAGCGCTCACCGATTTCGCCACCCGGTGGGCCACCTGGTGGGCGGTGTGCTCGTCGGGAGCTTCGACCATGACCCTGACGATCTGCTCGGTTCCCGAGGGCCGCAACAGAATTCGGCCGGTGTCACCGAGCTGGGCCTCGGCTTCCCGCACGGCGCTCTGCACCGCGGGCGCCTCGGCGACGGTGGCCTTGTCGGCGACCTCGACATTGATCAGCACTTGGGGAATGGACTGCATCGGTGCGGCCAGTTCGGCGAGCGACGAACCGGTCTGGGCCATCCGCGACATCAGCCTCAGGCCGGTGAGGACGCCGTCTCCGGTGGTTCCCAGAGCGGGCAACACGATGTGACCGGATTGTTCGCCGCCGAGGCTGAATTCGCCGGCCCGCAGTTCCTCGAGCACGTAGCGGTCGCCGACGCCGGTGGTGCGCACCTCGATACCGGCCTCCCGCATCGCGAGGTGCAGACCGAGGTTGCTCATCACCGTGGTCACCAGGGTGTCCGAGGCCAACTCGCCGGCCTCGTGCATGGCCAGCGCCAGCACCGTCATGATCGCGTCGCCGTCGATCACCCGGCCGGCGGCGTCGACCGCGAGGCACCGGTCGGCGTCGCCGTCGTGGGCAAGTCCGAGATCGGCGCCGTGAGCGACGACGGCGGCCTGGAGTGGGCCGAGATTCGTTGAGCCGCAACCGTCGTTGATGTTGAGGCCGTCCGGTTCGGCGTTCATCGTGATGACGGTCGCGCCGGCCGCGGAGTAGGCACGCGGGGCGGCGACGTAAGCGGCGCCATGGGCGCAGTCGACGACGACGGTAAGCCCGCCCAGTGGCGCGGTCACCGCAGCGGCGATGTGGTGCAGATAGCGGTCCAGGGCATCGTCGGCTCTGATCACGCGGCCGATAGCCGCGCCGACCGGACGCAGTCCGGGACCCTGAGCGACGAGGTCCTCGATGCGGTCCTCGGTGTCGTCGTCGAGTTTGTGACCGCCGGGACCGAAGATCTTTATGCCATTGTCGGGCATCGGGTTGTGCGACGCGGAGATCATCACGCCGAAGGCGGCGTGATAGTCGGCAGTCAGATATGCGACTGCCGGTGTCGGCAGGACACCGACCAGGAGGACGTCGACGCCCTCACTGGCGATCCCGGCGACGACCGCGGACTCCAGCATCTCACCGCTGGCCCGCGGGTCGCGACCGACGACGGCGAAGCGGTGCCCCGAACCGGCCGGCTCGGCGAGGCGGCGTGCAGCCGCCCCGCCGAGTGCCAGGCCGAGTTCGGCGGTGAGGTGATCGTCGGCGGCCCGTTGTGCGAATCGGGCGACATCTTCACGCAAGAGGAAGGCGGCTTCGTTTGCACCCGCCGGTTGCCGGAAGCAAAAGTTGGCGATCTGCTCGTGATCGAATGCGCCGGGGCCTA
>CAYTOD010000026.1:36962-47634 GCA_964439315.1 uncultured Mycobacterium sp.
GGGGCGGCGGGCCGCCGCCCCGCCGCGGGCCCGGCCGAGTGCGGGGGTGAGGTCGCGGTTCGCGACCCCGCGGACGCCGTCGGTCCCGAACAGTCGACCCATCAGCGCTTGCTGTACTGCGGCGCCTTGCGGGCCTTCTTCAGGCCGTACTTCTTGCGTTCGATGGCACGCGGGTCGCGGGTGAGGAACCCGGCCTTCTTCAGCGCCGGACGATCCTCGGGCTGCACCAGGATCAGCGCCCGGGCCAACGCCAGGCGCAGGGCGCCGGCCTGACCGGAGGGGCCGCCGCCGTCGAGGTGTGCGTAGATGTCGAAGCTGTCCAGCCGGTCGACGGTCACCAGCGGGGCCTTGATCAGCTGCTGGTGCACCTTGTTGGGGAAGTAGTTCTCCAGGGTGCGGCCGTCCAGTTCGAACTTGCCGCTGCCGGGAACCAGGCGGACCCGCACCACGGCCTCCTTGCGGCGGCCGACGGTCTGGATCGGGCGGTCGATGAACACCGGTTCGCGCCGGGCGGGCGCCACAGCGGCCTCGGTGGTGTCGTCGGTCTCGACGACCTCAACCGTTTCCTCGACGTCGACGATGTCGTCGGTCATCTCAGTCGTCTCACTCACTGGGCCACCTGCTTGATCTCGTACGGAATGGGCTGCTGCGCGGTGTGCGGATGGTCGGGCCCCGCATACACCTTGAGCTTCCGCTGGATCTGGCGGCTGAGCTTGTTGTGCGGCAGCATGCCGACGATCGCCTTCTCGACGACCTGGTCGGGACGCTTGGCCATGAGCTCTCCGATGGTGCGCGAGCTCAAACCGCCGGGATACCCCGAGTGACGGTAGGCCAACTTGCTGTTGAGCTTGTCGCCTCCGATGGCGATCTTGTCGGCATTGACGACGATGACGAAATCGCCGCCGTCGACGTTGGGCGTGAAGGTCGGCTTGTGCTTGCCGCGCAACAGATTTGCTGCTGCGACGGCGAGCCGGCCGAGCACCACGTCGGTGGCGTCGATGACGTACCACGAGCGCGTGGTGTCACCAGCCTTCGGCGTGTACGTAGGCACAGCGTTTACCTCTTCTGTGTTCGGGGTGAATCCCGGTCAGACCGGGTGCCGGTCGAAGCGCGGACGGTCGGATGTCATTTCCCGGCGACCAACACTGACCCGGGATACCGGCTAACCCCGCGGATTGAACCCGCGGCGTACCGTTCGCCGAGGAGTCAGACTACCGGCGACGATCCGCGCAGGTCAAAACGCCACCTCCGGGCGACGGTCCCCAAAACGCCACCTCCGGCGACGGTCGGCCTCGGCAGCTCTCCATTCCGCCGAGACCGACCGGCCGCACATTTATTTGGACGCGATCCCGGAGCTTTCGGTTCCCAGCGATTCCCGGGCCGACCGGACCGCCTCGTCGCAGACATTCCGGACGGTGTCCTGCCGGCCGGGAGCACTCTGGCAGCCGATGCTGATCCGGGTGGACCCGTCCAGCACCACCGACCAGCGGACCACTCGACCCTCGCGGACCTCGCGATAGGTCACCGCGGGCCGCCCGCCGACCTGGTCAACGGGCGTGAAGTCGACGAAGACCCCGGGCGTCGCGGCCGCGACGGCGCGCCCCAGAATCGCGGCGGCATCTGCCAGGGTGGACTCCGGGGCGTAGGTCTGGGTGATGTGCAGGGCCACGTCAGGGACCTGGGGAGAATCGACCTGGATTCGCCGCGAGCCCGGACCGCCGGTGATCCGCCGTACCGGCCAGCCCGCCGGGACAACGACCGCGACCCGGCCCTCCACCAGCACCTCAGCCGGCGTGCGGGCATCCGGGCCCTGACCTTCCGCGGGGAGTTCTTTCCCCTGGGCGCGGACGACGAAAAGACCGGCGATCAGAAGACCCGCCGCGGCCGCATACCGCCTTCCACGCCGTCGGGGGTCGGGGAGGCGAGCAGCGACAAGCGGTTCCGGCGGCACCGCCATGCCTGCCTGCGCGGTGACATCGGCATCCCGTGGGGTGATCCCGTGAGCGGCCAGCGCCTCCCTGACGACGGCCGCCGTCCGCACCACACCGGGCAGATCGCGGGGCGCATCGAGGCTGACCTCCGCGCATCCCCAACCCGCGACCACACCGGCCACTCCGGCCGCATCGCTGCGGTCGCGGACGGCGACCTCGGCCCCGGAGCACGCCGCGACGACATCGCCACCGACCTCGACGACCCCCGCGGATCCGAGAAACTCCTGCCGGGTCACCGCACGGACGTCTTCGGAGACCACGGCTGCGACGTCGACGACGAAAGCCACTCTGCGTTGCGGCCACCAGGACGGATGAACCAGGATCGCCGACCGGAAACGCCCACCCGCGGCGGATGCCAGGACCGAGCGCCACAACTCGGCTACCGCGACCGGACGCTCCCCCACCAGCGCGACCCTGTCGTCGATCCCATCGATGGCTGCGGCGACGGCATCATCGTCCACCGGTCCGGATCCGGCGCAGAGATTGCGCGGCCGGAGTTTCCGCACGGTGAGGGGACCGATCTCAAGCACGACCTCGGGCCTCACCCCGTCACGGTAAGGCGGGACGGGCGGGGTCTGTCTTCGCGATCCACAGCTCAGGTCTCCCGCGACCGCCGCTCCCGATAGGCGGCGACGTGCTGGCGGTTCCCGCAGTTGCCGGTGTCGCAGAACATCCGGGACCGGTTCCGGGACAGATCGATCAGCACGGCGTCGCAGTCCACGGCAGCGCAGGTCTTGAGCCGGCGCAACTCGCCGGCCCGGATAAGGTCTGCCAGCGCCATCGCCATCTCCGCGCCCATCCGCTGCGCCAACGGGTCGTCGGCGGAGGCCAGATGTAGATGCCACTCCGGCATTTCGGTGTGACGGGTCAACCACGGCGCGGCGTGCGTGTCCGCAAGTAGTGCGTTCACCTCGGCGACGGTGCGCTCGTCGTCGTCGGCCACGGCCCAGATCCGACCCAACCGGTCCCGGAGGCGGTGCACCGCCACCACTTCGGCGGAGTCGTGGTCCCGACGTCCGGTCGTGCCGTATTCACGCAGGTAGGCATCCAGTTCCGGACGAGTGCCCAGACGCTCGCCACCGACCCGGTTGCTGTTGACGAGAACACAGGCGGAACGCAATGTGAGCTCGGTGTCATGACTGAAAATCATTTGACTGCTTACTCCCGGTGACGTAGTGTCACGACTGTCGATTATTTTACTCATGACGTCGCGCGTGTGGCGGGAAAGGAAGCGTGCTGTGTCCTCCCGTACCCGCACGGCGACGAATCCTGGCTCGACGAATCCCGGCGCTGCCCCGAGCCGTGAGCACTTCCGGCTCGGACTGCTCTTCGCGGTGAGTTCCGCCTTCACCTTCGGCCTGTCCGGCCCCTTCGCCAAGGCACTGATGAGTGCCGGATGGTCACCGACGGCCGCCGTGACGGCCCGATTGGCCGGCGGCGCCCTCGCGCTGGCGATCTTCGCGTCATTCGTGCGGCCCGCCTGGGTGAAAGAGGCCCGTGCGCACGCCCGCACCGTCCTGATCTACGGGCTCGTCCCGGTCGCCGGCGCCCAACTCTGCTACTACAACGCGGTGGCGCGGTTGTCCGTCGGCGTCGCCCTGCTCCTGGAATACACCGCACCGGTTCTCGTCGTGGCCTGGATCTGGGCCACCACCCGCCGGGCACCGAGCCGTCTGACGCTGGCCGGGGTCGCTCTCGCGATCGTGGGTGTGGCCCTGGTGTTGGATGTCGTGCACGGGGTGCGCGTCGATGCCGTGGGCGTTGCCTGGGGATTGGCCGCTGCGGTCTGCGCGGTCAGCTACTTCATGATGTCCGACGAGGTCACCGCGGACGGTTCCGGATTGCACTCGATCACACTGGCCGCCGGCGGCCTGGTGGTCGCGGCCGTCACGGTTGCGCTGCTCGGCGCCACCGGGGTGATGCCACTGGCCTTCACCGCCAACCACGCCGTGGTCGCCGGGGCGACGGTGCCCTGGGTGGTTCCGGTCCTGGTGCTCGCGGTGGTCTCCACCGCCGTGGCCTACACGCTCGGTATCAGCGGGGTCGCTCGACTGCGCCCCAGCTTCGCATCCCTGGTGGGTCTGGGTGAGGTGCTCTTCGCCGTCCTGGCGGCGTGGGTGCTGCTCGGCGAACGAATCAGCCCCATACAGGCCATCGGGGGCGTTGTGGTCCTTTCGGGCCTGGCGCTGGCCCGACTGGGCCACCGCAGCCCGGAATCACCTGACGTCGATTCGGCAGTCTGGCCCGATATCGGCGAGCTCGAGCGGTTCGCCGAGACCGTCGACCCCTCGGTACCATCAGTCAGGTGAGCCTAATCTCTCTTCCCCGACTCGTCTCGGCGGCGACACTCACCTTCGCCGCGGTCACGGCGATGCCGCTGACCGCCGCACCCGCCCATGCCGACGGCTGCAACGACGTCGAGGTGGTGTTCGCCCGCGGCACCAAGGAAGCGCCGGGCGTCGGCCGTGTAGGCGATGTGTTCGTGAACGATCTGCGCGACCTCATCGGCAACCGCAGCATGGGCGTGTACGCCGTCAACTATCCGGCCAGCTACGACTTCCTGGCTGTCGCCGACGGCGCCAACGACGCCAGCGCCTACATCCAGAATGTCGCCAACAACTGCCCCGACACCAAGATCGTGCTGGGCGGCTACTCGCAGGGCGCGGCCGTCGTCGACGTCGTCACCTCTATTCCGGTTCCCGGTATCGGGTTCACCAACCCACTTCCGCCCGCGGCCGGCGACCGGATCGCCGCCGTTGCGGTGTTCGGCAACCCCTCCACCAAGATCGGGCTGCCGCTGACGTCAAGTCCGGTGTTCGGTACCCGGTCCATCGACATGTGCATTCCCGGCGACCCGATCTGTTCGGACGGCAACGACGTCCCCGCGCATCGGAACTACGGCCCGGACGGTTCCGCCTACCAAGCTGCGATTTTCGTCGCAAACCGCCTCTAGCAGCGAGTTTTCGCACCTCGCCGGACTGTGTGTGACTATGGGAAGCATGCGTCTAATTTCGGGGAGTCTGACGTGCGTTCTGACATCGGCGAGCGCCCTGCTGGGCACGGCTGCCGCAGCGCAGGCCGCTCCCTGTCCTGACGTCGAGCTCATCTTCGCCCGCGGCACCAGCGAGCCGGCCGGCATCGGCAGGGTCGGCCAGGCCCTGAGCGATCAACTCCGGTCCGATCTCGGCGGCCGCAGCCTCGGCGTCTACGGCGTCAACTACCCCGCGACGTATGACTTCCTGGCCGCCGCGGACGGCGCCCTCGACGCCACCAACAGGATCGCCTCGATGTCGGAGCAGTGCCCGTCGACGCGGTTTGTCCTGGGCGGCTACTCGCAGGGGGCGGCGGTCGTCGACATGCTGATGGGAATTCCGCCGCTGGGCAACAAGGTGGGCGACGTCGGTTCGGCGCCCCCGCTGCCGAGCAGCCTCGCCGACAGGGTCGCCGCGGTAGCCGCATTCGGCAACCCGTCGACAAAGTTCGGCACTCCCGTCTCCGCGGCGGTCGTTCCGTTCGCGGGCAAGGGTATCGACCTCTGCGCCGACGGCGATCCGATCTGCTCGCAGGGCCGCAATCCGTTCGCGCACACCAACTACGAGAAGTCCGACCTGGTGGGCCAGGCCGCCGGCTTTGTCGCCGGGCTGCTGTAAGGCGAAACACCGTGCGGCGTTTTGGTGGCGCGGTTTGGCGGTTGTTCTGTGCCGCAATCATTTTCGGGATCCCAGCCGCGACGGTCACTGCCTTGTCAGCGGCGCCTGCCCATGCCGTCGCCTGCTCAGAGGTTGAGGTGATCTTCGCGCGCGGCCGCATCGAACCGCCGGGTACCGGGCGGATCGGGGAGGCTTTCATAGACTCTCTACGCGCCAGAACCCCCAGACAGGTCGGGTTCTACGCGGTGGACTACCCCGCCGACACCGAAGTCGTGCAGGGCGCCAACGACATGAGCCGCCGCATCCAGTACATGGCGGCTAACTGCCCGCGCACCCGCCTGGTTCTGGGAGGCTACTCACTGGGCGCCGCCGTGACCGACGTGGTGCTGGGCGTTCCCGCGCCGATCTTCGGCTACGCCAACCCGCTGCCGCTGGGTATGAACGACCGCATCGCCGCAGTGGCGTTGTTCGGCAACGGAACCCGCAAGGTACTCGGACCGGTGTCGGCGATCAGTCCGCTGTACGGATACAAGACCATCGACTTGTGCACGGCCGACGACCCGATCTGCAACAACAACCTGGATCCCAACACCTGGGTGGGCAACTGGCCGGCTCACCAGTACGACGCCTACGTCGACTCAGGCCTGGTCGACCAGGCCGCCGCGTTCGTAGCCGCCCGGATCTAGTCGGGCCGTTCCAGGCTGCGCACTTCCCGGGTTACCACCGTGCGCGCGGCCAGTTCGGCGTCCGGCGGGTAGTCGACGCCGACCAGCGTCAGCCCACGAGCCGGGGCCGCCGCGAAATCGCTGGACCGCTGGGTGTTCGTTAACAGGGTTGCGCACCACTCGGGCCGGCGCCTTCCCTCCCCCACCGCTATCAGCGCACCGACCAGAGAGCGCACCATCGACCAGCAGAAAGCGTCAGCGGCGACGGAGGCGGTCACCATGTCGCCGGAGCGGTCCCAGTCGAGCCGTTGGAGATCGCGGATGGTGGTCGCTTCCGGGCGGTGCCGGCAGAACGCCGCAAAATCGTGTAAACCGAGCAGGTTCCGAGAGGCCGCGGTCATCGCCTCGACGTCGAGCGGGCGCGGCCACGGCGTGACGAAGCGGGCCTGCTGGGGCTCTACGCCGTAGTCGGCCAGGGACAGCCGGTAGCGGTAATGCCGCCGAAGGGCAGAAAACCGGGCGTCGAACCCCCTTGGCGCCCTGCCGATCTGACGCACCCGGACATCCTCGGGCAGGAACCGCCCGAGCCGGCGAATCAGTGCGGCGAACTCCGGCTCAGCCGGCCGCGGCCGCCGGGGATAGGCGTGTGCCAGAGCGTCGGCGGGAACGTCGACGTGAGCAACCTGACCGGTCGCGTGAACTCCGGCATCCGTGCGCCCGGCCGCGAACAGCCGAACAGGCACCCTGAAGACCGTGGACAGCGTCTCCTCAAGAACTCCCGCAACGGTTCGCTGACCGTCCTGGGCCGCCCAGCCGGAGAAATCTGTTCCGTCGTAGGCAATCTCGAGGCGAAGCCGAACTACGTCAGGACTCGTCAGACTCGGCCTGCTCCGAAGCGATCTCGGCCTCGGCTTCCGCGGTCTGCGCGTCGGCGATCCCGGCGTCCTCGGCCTCGAGCTCCTCGACGGGCTCTGCCTTAGGAGCCGCGGGCGCGGCCTTCTCTGCCGCGGCCTTCTGAGCAGCCGCCGCGCGGCGTGCGCGGTTGGCCTCCGAGGTGGCCGTCTTCTCCCGGACCAGCTCGATGACGGCCATCGGGGCGTTGTCGCCCTTGCGCGCCTCGACCTTGATGATCCGGGTGTAGCCGCCCTCGCGGTCGGCGAAGAAGGGACCGATCTCGGCGAACAGGACGTGGACGATGTCCTTGTCGCGGATCTTCTTCATCACCTCACGCCGGTTGTGCAGCGTGCCCTTCTTGGCGTGGGTGATGAGCTTCTCGGCGTAGGGCCGCAGGGCGCGGGCCTTGGGCTCGGTGGTCTTGATCCGGCCGTGCTCGAACAGCGAAGTGGCCAGGTTGGCCAGGATCGCCTTCTGGTGCGAGGACGATCCGCCGAGGCGGGGACCCTTGGTGGGCTTGGGCATTGCGCTTATCTCCTAGGTGAGCCCGGTCTCCGTATCAGGTAAGACCGGGGAAAGGGTGTTACAGCTGTTCGGTTTCGGCGTAGTCGACGTCGTTGTCGGCGTCGTAGGACGTGCCGTAGTCGGCGTCGGTGTTCCAGGTTCCGGTGGCCACGTCGTAGCCGGCGACCTCGGAAGGATCGAAGCTGGCCGGGGAATCCTTCAGCGACAGACCGAGCTGGTGCAGCTTGATCTTGACCTCGTCGATGGACTTCTGGCCGAAGTTGCGGATGTCCAGCAGATCCGACTCGGTGCGGGCAACCAGCTCGCCGACGGTGTGGACACCCTCGCGCTTGAGGCAGTTGTACGAACGCACCGTCAAGTCGAGGTCGTCGATCGGCAGCGCGAACGCCGCGATGTGATCGGCCTCGGCCGGCGACGGGCCGATCTCGATGCCTTCGGCCTCGACATTGAGTTCCCTTGCCAGACCGAACAACTCGACCAGGGTCTTGCCGGCCGACGCCAGCGCGTCCCGCGGGCTGATGGAGTTCTTGGTCTCGACGTCGAGGATCAGCTTGTCGAAGTCGGTCCGCTGCTCGACGCGGGTGGCCTCCACCTTGTAGGTGACCTTCAAGACCGGCGAGTAGATGGAATCGACCGGAATACGGCCGATCTCCGCGCCCGACGCCTTGTTCTGCACGGCCGGCACGTAGCCGCGGCCGCGCTCGACGACGAGCTCGACCTCCAGCTTGCCCTTGTCGTTCAGGGTGGCGATGTGCATCTCGGGGTTGTGCACCGAAACACCGGCCGGCGGCACGATGTCACCGGCGGTGACGGCACCGGGACCCTGCTTGCGCAGGTACATGGTGACCGGCTCGTCCTCGTCGGAGGAGACCACCAGGCTCTTGAGGTTGAGGATGATGTCGGTGACGTCTTCCTTGACCCCGGGCACGGTGGTGAATTCGTGCAGCACTCCGTCGATGCGGATGCTCGTCACAGCCGCGCCGGGAATCGACGACAGCAGTGTGCGGCGCAGCGAATTGCCCAGGGTGTAACCGAATCCCGGCTCCAACGGCTCGATGATGAACTGGGAGCGGTTCTCGGCGACGACCTCTTCGCTGAGGGTGGGGCGCTGTGAGATCAGCATTGTCTTCTCTATCTCCTTCTCGGCACCCGCTATTTGATGCCGTTAGGCGGCCTGCGGACCCGTTGTCCGACCGACCGTTTGGTGGTTACTTCGAGTAGAACTCGACGATGAGCTGCTCGGCGAGCGGGACAGTGATCTGCTCGCGGGTGGGCAGCTGGTGGATCAGGATGCGCTGACGCTCACCGACCACCTGGATCCACGACGGGACCGGGCGATCGCCCGCGACCTCGCGCGCAATCTGGAACGGAACGGTGTTGAGCGAATTGTCGCGAACGTCGATGATGTCGTACTGCGACACCCGGTAGCTCGGGATGTTGACCTTCACACCGTTGACGGTGAAGTGCCCGTGGCTGACCAGCTGACGCGCCATCCGACGGGTGCGGGCCAGGCCGGCCCGGTAGACGACGTTGTCCAGGCGGGTCTCGAGGATGCGCAGCAGGTTCTCGCCGGTCTTGCCGGTCTGACGGTTCGCCTCTTCGTAGTAGCGGCGGAACTGCTTCTCCATCACGCCGTAGGTGAAGCGGGCCTTCTGCTTCTCCTGCAGCTGGGTGCGGTACTCGCTCTCCTTGATCCGCGCGCGGCCGTGCTGGCCGGGCGGGTAGGGGCGCTTCTCGAACGACTGATCGCCTCCGACGAGATCAACGCCGAGGCGACGCGACTTGCGGGTCGCAGGTCCGGTATAACGAGCCATTTCGTGTGTGTCCCTTTCCTGCTAGACCCGGCGCCGCTTGGGCGGACGGCAGCCGTTGTGCGGCTGCGGAGTGACATCGGAGATCGCGCCGACCTCGAGGCCGGCGGCCTGCAAGGAGCGGATCGCGGTTTCGCGGCCCGAGCCCGGGCCCTTCACGAACACGTCGACCTTCTTGACGCCGTGCTCCTGAGCCTTGCGCGCCGCGTTCTCCGCAGCCAGCTGGGCCGCGAACGGAGTCGACTTGCGCGAGCCCTTGAAACCGACGTGGCCCGACGACGCCCAGGCGATGACGTTGCCCTGGGGATCGGTGATGGACACGATCGTGTTGTTGAAGGTGCTCTTGATGTGGGCGGCACCGTGCGGGACGTTCTTCTTTTCCCTGCGACGGGTAGTCTTGCCCTTCTTGGCGCCGGAGGCGGCTTTCTTCGGAGGTGCCATGGTTACTTAGCCTTCTTCTTGCCGGCGATGGTGCGCTTGGGGCCCTTGCGGGTACGCGCATTGGTCTTGGTCCGCTGTCCACGGACGGGCAGGCCCTTGCGGTGCCGCAGGCCCTGGTAGCAGCCGATCTCCATCTTGCGACGGATGTCGGCCTGCACCTCGCGGCGCAGGTCGCCTTCCACTTTGTGGTTGGCTTCGATGTATTCGCGCAGCTGAGTCAGCTGGTCATCGGTGATGTCCTTGCTGCGCAGGTCCCGGTCGATTCCGGTCGCTGCCAGGATCTCCTGGGAGCGGGTACGGCCGATGCCGTAGATGTAGGTCAGCGCGATCTCCATGCGCTTGTCGCGCGGAAGATCCACGCCCACTAGACGTGCCACAGGGCTGTATTCCTTCTTCTATGCGGAGGTGTTGTTCCCAGATCTTCCCGGGAGCTTTCGCTTCGCGGGGTCCGGCCTCCGTTCCGGACGTGGATGCACCGCCAATCGGTGCACTGATTCTGGGAGGTCTGCATTCAGTTGTTGTTCGCCTACCGGCGGGGCTTGATCCGACTGCCCGACTTCTCTTCGGTCCGCCGAGGCGGCCCGCATCGTCGTCGGACGGTCAGCCCTGCCGCTGCTTGTGACGCGGATCGGAACAAATGACCATGACCCGCCCATGCCGGCGGATCACCCTGCACTTGTCGCAGATCGGCTTGA
>CAYTOD010000027.1:0-47490 GCA_964439315.1 uncultured Mycobacterium sp.
ACCCACCGATGAACGACTCTCATCGGCCGTGGACCAGTTCACGGGGTCCGGCCACAGGGACCTTCATCCTGCTCGACTGCATGACCTATCACCGCGGCGGAGTCAACCGAAGCGGTGACGACCGTCGCGCCATCAATCATGTCTTCACTATTCCGGCATGGCGTCAGCAACTTCACCTTCCGTCGATCTTCGGTCCCGGCGCCGATCTGACCCCCGCTGAGAAGAAGATGTTGGGATACGGCCTGGAGGAATTCCGTTCCCACGAGGACTGGTTCAGAAATCTGAAGGCCAAGTCGAGCTAGTCCGTCGGCCAATCGGTCCCATCCACAATCGCCACATCTGCAAGACCCATCCCGTTTATCTGCTCGGCGATGGCATGGTTCCAGACCCGCGAACAAAGCACGAAGACACGGCGTTTCTCAGAACTGTGAGCGAATACCGGCCGTTCGACCGGATTCCGAAACCCTGGATGAGGAACCCCGGCCTTGGAGTCGGCATTATCGACGACGCGAACGGTCAATTCTTTGCGCACATCGTGAAGTGCCTTACCGATGGCCGTAGCGATCTCGTTGGCTCCCCATATGATCACCTCACAGTCGCGTCCAGATCCCGTGGGAACCTCACCAAGGACACGGTCCGCGGTTCGGCGGGCGGCCGAAGTCTGAGCATCGCGGATGCGTTCGGCACGTTCGTACAACTCCATCGCCCGAGCGGTCGACTGTAGGTCGGAACTGGGAGTACTCGGGCCGGCGCCATCAGCCGGGTCCGGCCGTCCCACGTAGATGATCCCGTGCGGCCTGCTGGGTGGTTCGACGCCGCACGACACAGTGGTGAACCCTGCATGTTCGAGAACCCTTTGCAGGGTTGCCTTGCTGAACTGTGTGAAGTGTTCGTGGTGCCATGCATCGACAGGCCAGTTGTCGACGTCAGGTACTTCAATGATCAGCATCCCTTTGGGTTTCAGCATGGATCGGATCGACTGCAGCCAGCCGAGCGGATCGGTCGCATGCTCCATAACGTGATATGCGACGACTGTGTCCGCCGCGCCCGGGGTGAGAACTCCGTCGGACGCATAGCCGGAGACGACGAACTCTGACTCCTGATCCCCTAGAGGATCGACGCCGACCGCGTCTATTCCCTTCCGTCTCAGAAACTCGCAAAATGCCCCGTCGGCGGCCCCGATCTCGAGCAGCAGTCCGTCCCGATGAAATTTCCTGATCGACGACAATCGCGCCGGGCTGTCGAAGCTCGGATCGACCGCAGTCTGGGCATCCGCGTAATAGTCGTCGAGGAACGCTGGCTCGGGTGCCTGCAGACTCTGGATCAGTCCACAACCTGAGCACAGGCCATCGACCTGCCGCCACTCGAAAATCTTGGTTCGCTGCCTGACCGTTACGGTCCTCTTACCGATTGCAATCATCAGATCGGACTGTCCGCAGATCGGGCACATCCTCTTTGACCATCGGCTTGTGTGGACTGCCAGTTCCATCACTTCACCCCCTTTGAGGCGGCCAGGTCCCGCACCACATCGCTGACGCGGTGAATCTCATCGCTGGTGATGTCATGAAAGCTTGGCAGGTTGATCGCGCGGGAGGCGACGCTGTCGGCGATCGGGTTGGTCGGATTCCCGCCGAAGATCGGCAGTCCGGACAGCGGCCAGAAGAAAACCCGGGCATCGATGTTCTCATCGGCGAACGCCGCCTGGATCCCCTCGCGCACAATGCCAGTGCCGGGCTCGAAGACCACGGTCGGCATCCAAGCCCCGATCACCGTGCCTGCCGGCTCAGGGTTCAAGGCGATCCCGTTCACACCTTCGAGATTCCGGCGGTAGGCATTGAGGATCTCTCGCTTCCGCTCGACCAGAGAGTCGACCCGTTCCAACTGAGCACAGCCGATCGCCGCCGCAACATTTGGCATCTTGTATTTGAAGCCGACCATGTCCGGCCAGAACTGCTTGGTCTGTCCCCGCGAACGACCGTGATTGCTCAGCGTGAGCACCGTCTCGTACAGCTCCTCATCATCGGTGACGAACATGCCGCCTTCGCCAGTGGTAATCGTCTTGGTGCCATGGAAGGAAAACGCACCGAAACTTCCCAGCGACCCTGCGCGCCTACCGCGATAAACTGAACCGATGGCTTCGGCCGCGTCCTCGATCACGGGGATGCCGTACCTGCTGCCCAATGCCAGCAGCCGATCCATATCGCAGAGGTTGCCGTACAGGTGCACGGCGACAATCGCTTTCGTGCGTTCAGTGATGGCGGCCTCGACAAGATCTGGGTCCAGGCACCAAGTGTCCGTGAGGATGTCGACAAACACAGCCTTGGCCCCCAGTCGGACTATTGGAGCAGCCGAGGCGATCCAGTTCGAGTCGGCCATGATCACCTCATCACCGGGGCCGACGCCGAGACCAGCCATTCCCATATGCAAGGCGCCGGTGCAACTGGATGTCGCGATGGCGTACCTGACGCCCAGGTGTTCGGCGAATGCTGCCTCGAATCGATCGATGTACTCGTAGCACCGCTCACCCCACCCGTGCGCTGCTGCCTCGGTGGTGTACTTGACCTCGAGGTCGGTTATCGACGGCTTTGTGTAGGGGATGCGGGACTTCACAGGTATCTCAATTCCGGAACGGCCGTCACGAACGATGTACCGGTATCGGCGAGGTCGGCCAGTTGACCTCGCACCTCATTCGCGATGTTCCAGGGCAGGATGAGCACCACGTCCGGGGGCTGGGACCGAAGGGTTTCAGGTGATCGGATCGGTATGTGGTTGCCGGGCATGTATTTTCCCTGTTTAGCCTGGGCCGCATCGCAGACGTAGGGCAGAAGGTCCGGCCGCACCCCGGCGTAGTTCAACAAGGTATTGCCCTTCGCCGCGGCGCCGTAGGCCGCGACCCTCTGCCCGGAGCGTTTCTGCTCGATGAGAAAGGTGACGAAGTCGTCCTTCACGCGATCGGCGCGCCCCTGGAAGCTTGTATAGGTCTCTAATCGGGTGATTCCGAAGTGATCCTCGCGCTGAAGCTGCGCGTTGACTTGGTCAGTCGTGGCGATCGCTGCGTCGGCGTGGCAGCCGTAGACCCGGAGGCTGCCGCCGTGGGTCGGCAGCTGTTCTACATCCCAGATCCGCAGTCCAGCTGCGGCGAAGATGTGAGTGACCGTGGTGAGTGAGAGATACGAAAAGTGCTCGTGATAAATGGTGTCGAACTGCGTGTGTTCGATGAGTGGCAGCAGGTGCGGGAACTCCAGGGTGACAGTGCCTTCCGGCTTGAGTGCCGCGGCGAGCCCACGGGTGAAGTCGTTGATGTCGGGTACGTGGGCGTAAACGTTGTTGCCTGCGATCAGATCCGCCTGTTGTTCCGCTGCAGCCAGCTCAAACCCCAGCGCCTGGCCGAAGAACTCTTGCCTGACCGGAATTCCCAGCGCTTCGGCGGCAGCAGCCGTACTCGCTGTGGGTTCGATTCCCAGACAGGGGATTCCGGCTGCGATGAAATTCTTCAACAGGTAGCCGTCGTTCGATGCCACCTCGATGACGAAACTGTCGGGGCCGAGACCCAGCCGGCTGACGATCATTCTTGAGTAGCGGGCTGCATGGTCGAGCCAACTACTCGAAGTTGCAGAGAAGTAGGCGTATTCAGGGCTGAAAAGCTCATCTGCGCGGGCAAAATCCTCAGTCTGCACCAGCCAGCACTGATCGCAGACCTTAACGCGCAGTGGGTAGTGCACCTCTGGACGGTTTAAGTCCTCGGTCCGCAGGTAGGCGTTGGACGGGGGTGCAAACCCTAAATCCACGAAGTTGTGTTCCAATGCCGTTCCGCAATGTCGGCAGTTCATAGTGCTACTCCGGCGAATTCGGTGTCCAGCAACGGATGAGCCAGATCACGGGCTGAAAGATCAAGCGGTTCAAGCGGCCAGACGATGGAGAGTCGGGGATCATCGTGGCGCAGCCCTGCCTCAGAGAGCGGGTGGTAGGAGGCTGTGTGCAGGTAGAGTAACTCGCTGTCGGGTTCCAAAGCCTGGAAGCCATGGGCGAAGCCCTCGGGTATCACCATCATGTTTGAGTTTGCCGGAGTGAGTTCTTGGGCATACCACTCAAGAAAGGTCGTCGATCCGGCTCGGAGGTCCACTGCCACATCCCAAACGCGTCCGCGGAGACATCGGACCATCTTCATCTCCGCGTGCGGCGGGTATTGGAAATGCAGGCCGCGAACAGTTCCGATGTGAGAAGTCTTCGAGTGATTGATTTGTGCGATATGACGTTCGGCCAGTAGGGGCTGTAGTTCGCGGGTGCAGAAAAGCCGTGTGAATGCTCCGCGTGCATCCTCATGGGGGGCGGTCTGCACGACTTTGAGTTCGGCCAATGGAGTGTCGATGATCTTCACGCGTTCGCCCACGCCAAACCTGCGCTGGCGGCATCAGCGCTGTAATCCACCAACTGGTCTGGGCTAATGAGTTCACCGCGTTCCAACCAACGCTGGTACCAGTCAGCCGTTCGACGGATTGACTCTTCGTACGTCCACACGGGTCGCCAACCGAGGTACATCCGCGCCTTCGCGCTGTCGAGTTGCAGCAGAGCCGCCTCATGGGGTTGAGGGTCGTCGGCGATTTTCCACGCGAACCCCGGCCAGCGGGCGGCGAGGTCGCTGAGTACCTGCTCCACGGTGCGGGTTCCATGTTGATCCGGGCCGAAGTTCCACGCCTCGGCGCAGCGGGTGTCGCCTGACAGAAGCCGTTGGCCCACAAGAAGATAGCCGCTGAGGCAATCGAGTACGTGTTGCCAGGGCCGTGTCGAGTGTGGCGAACGGATGACCAAAGTTTGACCGTCGACAATGGAACGCACTAGGTCGGGAATCAACCGGTCCTCGGACCAGTCACCCCCGCCGATCACGTTGCCGCCACGCGCCGTCGCGAGCAGCGTTGCGGCAGGCTGCTGGAGGAATGCGCTGCGATAGCTCGCCGCTACGAGTTCGGCGCCGGCCTTCGAGGCGCTATAGGGGTCGTGGCCCCCCAGTCGGTCGCGTTCTCGGTAAGCCCAGGGCCATTCGCGGTTCTCATAACACTTGTCCGTCGTGACGACGATGGCCGCGCGAACTTCCGGGGTGTGGCGGACGGCCTCAAGGACGTGGGCCGTTCCCATGACGTTGGTGGCCCAGGTGTCGACCGGTTCCCGGTAGGACCGGCGCACCAGCGGTTGGGCTGCCATGTGGAAGACAACCTCCGGACGCTCCGTGTCGAAGACGGCCCGGACCGCCGCTTCATCGCGAATGTCGACGCGATGGTCCGTGCTCGGGAGTCGCAGCAGATCCCACTGGTTCGGTTCGGAGGGAGGATCCAACGCGAGCCCGGATACTTGAGCCCCCAGGGCGGTCAACCACAGGCACAACCAACTGCCCTTGAATCCTGTATGTCCGGTGACCAGAACCCGGCGCCCGCGGTACACCGCGCCGAAGGCGTTCAGTTCCAACATTTCCATGGGGCGGCACCACTGTCCCAGAGGTCCTCGAGGAGATTCTTGTCTCGGAGTGTGTCCATCGGTTGCCAGAAGCCGCAATGTTCGAAAGCCATCAGCTGGCCATCGTCCGCGAGCTTGGCCAGCGGCCGGCCTTCCCAAGCGGTGTCGTCGCCATCGATGTAGTCGAGCACAGCGGGTGAAAGCACAAAAAACCCACCATTGATCAAGCCACCGTCGCCGGGTGGCTTCTCGACGAAGCGGGTAACTCTGTCGCCTGCACGTTCGATGGCGCCGTAACGCCCCGGCGGACGAACTGCGGTAACCGTGGCGTGCCTGCCATGCCGACGATGGAACTCGATGCTCGCGCCGATGTCCAGATTGCTGAGTCCGTCGCCGTAGGTGAAACAGAATGCCTCGTCATCGCGAATGTAGGCTTCGACGCGCTTGAGGCGCCCGCCTGTCAGTGTGTCGTCCCCGGTGTCCACCAGCGTCACGCGCCAGGGCTCCGCGTTGCGGTGGTGCACCTCCATGCTGTTGTTGGCGATATCGAAGGTGACGTCTGACATGTGCAGGAAGTAGTTGGCGAAGTACTCCTTGATCACATAGCCCTTGTAGCCACAGCAAATGACGAAGTCATGGATGCCGTAATGGGAGTAAAGCTTCATGATGTGCCACAGGATCGGTCTGCCGCCGATTTCGACCATCGGCTTCGGCCTGATCGAGGTCTCCTCGCTGAGCCGGGTCCCCAAGCCCCCAGCCAGAAGTACGGCCTTCATGAGTCCTCTCAAACACCAGCAACGATTGAGGGATTCGTAACCAGCCCTCAGCCACTTTATTTTATCCCACCGCACCGGGCCGCCGATCAGGCACTTTACCGTAGCCGCAGACCGCGCGGAGTCCTGGCAAAGCCTGCGGCGAGCAAGGCCTCGGAGGCCTCGGAGTCGGTGACTTCCAGCACCGGGGATCCGTCGATCTTCTCGACCAGCAAGCCGGGCACCTGCTGGCTGCCGACCAACTCCACCAGGGCGCCCGCGGCGGCCTGCTGGGCCGGGAGGTCCGCACCGAACGTCAGCAGCGAACGTCCCCCGCGCTCGAGGTACCAGACCAGGTCGCCGTCGACGAGGACGACCAGCGCGCCGGCCTTGCGGCCCGGACGATGTCCGCTGTCGGCGTCGGGGCGCGCGGGCCAGGGTAGCGCTGCGCCGTAGGGGTTGGCCGGATCGGCGGCGGCGAGGACGACGGCGTCGTGGGACCGTTCGACGGAGCCGACCGGATCGGCGTGGTTGCGGAGCCGATCGACCGTGGAGGCCACGGCGAACTGTGCCCCGCCGAGTGACTCGACGAAGTAGCCGCGCTGGCAGCGGCCGGCCTCCTCGGAAGCGGTCAGTACCTTGTAGAGGGTCGCGAAGCCGCCGGGCACACCCTCCGCCGCGACGGATCCCCGGGTGAGTACCCCGTACCGGTTCATCAGGAACTCGGCGGTGAAGTGTGCGCGCAGGGTGGAGTCGGGTTCGGGGGCGGGCAAGGCTGACCAGCGACCCGCGAGTGTCGGATCCGCCGGTCGCGTCTGGGCGTGCGCCACTGAGTACCGGCTCAGCCGAGGCGCGCGGCGGTGCCGGTGGGCGGGTGTTTTGCGGGTGCCAGTCAGCATGGCTCGCACCGGCGCGAAGGTGTCGCCGGTCAGCCAGCCGGCCCAGATCAGATCCCACAGAGCGGCTTTCGCCGCGTCGTCGGGCCCGGCGCTGATCTGCCGGAAGAAGAACGCCCCGCGCGAGTCACCCGGATGCCCGAGGACGTCGAGGATGGCGCGGTGGGTGTCGGACAGTTCGATCGGCGCGGGTTCGGCCAAAGTGAGTGGCGCGGTCTCGGCGAGGTGGAAGGCTACCCAGCCGTCGCTGCCGGTCATCGCGCCGGCCCCCGACCAGGTCACCTCCCCAGAGGCGAGTACCTCGTCCAGCATGGCGGGTTGGTATCCGCGGACCCGACTGGGCAGTACCAGGGTTTCGACGGCCGACGCCGGTACCGGTACGCCGGCGAGTTGTTCGATCACACCGAGCAGGCCGTCGGTTCCCGAGGCGCCACCGACCTGCTGCCAGGCCGGCAGGAAGCGGGCATAGGCACGGGTGCTCACAGGTTCGACCTGGGCGCGCAGCGCAGCCAGCGATCGCCGGCGCAGAATGCGAAGCACCTCGGTGTCGCACCACTGTTCACCGGACCCGGATGCCGCATCGCCGAGTGGTGCCTCGCTGAATTCGCCGCGAACCAGCCCGGAGTTCAACGCCATTCGTCCCAGCGCGTCAGCCGCTACCCGCAGCCCCAGCCCGAATCGCGCGGCGGCCTCGCCGGTGGTGAATGGCCCGCGGGTGCGGGCATAGCGGGCCAGAAGCTCACCGAGTGGATCATCCACGGAGTCGGTGTAGGAGGCCGGTACTCCGAGGGGTACGGGCACCCCGACGGCGTCGCGTAGGCGCCCGATGTCCTCGATTCCCGTCCACCAGGTCTGGCCCGCGTAGGAGACGGTGAGGGCCCGCCTGGCGGTCCGCAGGCCCTCGAGCCAGGCGCCGACATCGGAAGCCGTTGCGCGCTGTCCGATTTCGGCCTCGGTCATGGGACCGAGCAGGCGGAGCAAGTCAGCCAGTCCCTCGGCGTCGCGAGCCTTGCGGTCGTCGGCCAGGTGCTGTAGCTGGCGGTGGGTCGCGGCGACGACCGCGGGATCCAGCAGGTCGCGCAACTCCACCCGGCCGAGCAGTTCGGCCAGCAGTGCGGTGTCCAGCGACAGCGCTGCGGCGCGGCGCTCGGCGAGCGGGCTGTCGCCTTCGTACATGAAAGCCCCGACATATCCGAACATCAGTGAGGCGGCGAACGGCGAGGGCGTCGGAGTCTCGACCTCGACCAGTCGCACCCGGCGTTGGGCGATCCTGCTCATCAGATCGGTCAGGGTGGGGACGTCGTAGACGTCCTGCAGGCACTCCCGGACCGTCTCCAGCACGATCGGAAAGTCGGGGTGCTTCCTTGCCACGTCGAGCAATTGGGCGGCACGCTGACGCTGATGCCACAGCGGCGAGCGCTTGCCCGGATGGCGACGGGGGAGAAGCAGTGCCCGCGCCGCGCACTCGCGGAACCGGGCGGCGAACAGCGCCGAACCACCCACCTCGGTGGTCACCAGCGGTTCGATCTCGTCGGCGTCGAACACGAACAGGTCGGCGCCGGGCGGGGTGTCGTCGGTGTCGGGCAGGCGCACCACGATCCCGTCGTCGGAGGCGGTGGGCTTCTCGTCGATGCCGTACCGTTCCAGCAGTCTGCGGCTGACCGCGAGTGCCAGTGGACCGTGCACTTTGAGCCCGTAGGGCGAGTGCAGGATCACCCGCCAGTCGCCGAGTTCGTCGCGGAAGCGTTCCACCACCAGCGCGGTGTCCGACGGCACGGTCCTGGTGGCGGTGCGCTGATCGTCGATCAGCCGCCAGAGGTTGTCGGTGGCGTACTCGTCGAATCCGATTGCCGCGCAGCGCTGGTCGAAGTTCTCCCGATCAAGCCCTGCCAACTCGCCGGTGAACTTCCCGATCGCGGTGCCGAGCTCGGCGGGCCGGCCGGCGTCCTCGCCCCGCCAGAACGGCAGCCGGGCCGGCTGGCCGGGGGCGGGGATCACCAGCACCCGGTCGTGGGTGATCTCGACGATGCGCCAACTGGTCGCACCCAGCGAGATCACGTCGCCGGGCCTGGATTCGTAAACCATTTCCTCGTCGAGTTCGCCTACCCGCGAGGGTTTTTCGTTTTCGCTGGCCAGGTACACGGTGAACAGACCGCGGTCTGGGATCGCACCCCCGGAAGTGACGGCCAGGCGCTGGGCCCCCGGCCGTCCGGTCAGCATCCCGCTGTCGCGGTCGTAGATCAGGCGCGGACGTAGTTCTGCGAAGTCGGTCGACGGGTACTTGCCGCTGAGCAGATCCAGCGTGGCTTCGAAAGCGCTGCGCGGCAGCGTCGCAAAGGGTGCGCTGCGCCGTACGACATCGAACCAGGCGTCGGCGCTGATTGGACCGAGCGCGCAGGCCGCGACGGTGTGCTGGGCGAGTACGTCGAGCGGGTTGGCGGGCACCCTCATGGTTTCGATCTGACCGCCGAGCATCCGATGCACGCTGACGGCGCAGCCGATCAGATCGGTGCGGTGCTTGGGCAACAGCACACCGTGGGAGATCTCACCGACCTGGTGCCCGGCGCGGCCGACGCGCTGCAGCCCGCTGGCCACCGAGGGCGGGGATTCCACCTGGATGACGAGGTCGACGGCACCCATGTCGATGCCGAGTTCCAGGCTGGACGTTGCCACCACGGCCTTGAGCCGACCGGTCTTGAGGTCGTCCTCGACCGCGGCGCGCTGCTCCTTGGACACCGATCCATGGTGGGCCCGAGCCAGCAGGGGCTCGGCGCCCTGCACCTGATTGCTGGCCATCATGTACGCCGGCGCGGTCGGAAGCTCGATTCCGGATCGCGCGGCGTGAATCTCGTTGATGCGGGCGGTGATCCGCTCGGCGAGCCGGCGCGAGTTGGCGAACACGATGGTCGAGGTATGTGCCTCGATGAGGTCGACGATCCGGTTCTCTACGTCGGGCCAGATGGTGTTGTTCTCCAGGTTCGCCATGTCCGGCACCGGAACCTGCACGGCTAGGTTGAAGGTCTTGGCGGCCGGGGGATTGACGATTTTCGTCGGCCTTCCGCCGGTGAGGAACCGCGCCACCTCCTCCGGCGGCCGAACCGTCGCCGACAACCCGATCCGCTGGGCGGGCTTCTCCAGCAGGGCGTCCAGTCGCTCCAGCGAGAGTGCCAGGTGCGCACCCCGTTTGGTGCCGGCGACGGCATGCACCTCGTCGACGATCACCGTGGTGACCCCGGCCAGGGTCTCGGCGGCCGCCGAGGTCAGCATGAGGAACAAGGATTCGGGCGTGGTGATCAGGATGTCCGGGGGATTGGTGATAAGTTCCCGGCGGCCGGCCGGAGTGGTGTCACCGGAGCGGACCCCGACGCGGATCCGCGGCGGGGCCAGGCCGTCGCGTTCGGCGACGCGGGCGATGCCGGCCAGTGGCGTTCGCAGGTTACGTTCGACGTCGATCGCCAGCGCCTTGAGCGGCGAGATGTAGAGCACCCGGGTGCCCGTCTTGATCCCCGGGTCGCCCGGCTCATGCGCCAGGCGGTCGATCGCCCACAGAAACGCGGCCAGCGTCTTGCCCGACCCCGTGGGCGCGATCACCAGGGTGTGGTCGCCGTCGGCGATGGCCTCCCACGCCTCGGCCTGGGCCGGTGTGGGATCGGCGAAGGTGCCATCGAACCAGCGCCGCGTCAGCGGGCTGAACCGGTCGAGGGCGCTCACCCGTTCAGAGTGCCACGGTCCCGATCAGATGATCTCGTCGAAGTCCACCCAGAGGTGCCGGGGGCCGCGGAACACCTGGTTGTGCCGGTACGGCGGCGGGTCGACCACCAGGCGGGGATTGCGCACCCGGCGCATGAACACCTCGAGGGCCAGGTTGATCTCCAACCGTGCCAGCGGACCTCCGAAGCAGATGTGGATCCCGCTGCCGAAGCCCACGTGCTCGTTGTCTTCCCGCATCGGATCGAAGCGGTCCGGGTGTTCGAACCGGCGTGGGTCGCGGTTGGCGGCGGCGTACACCAGGAACACGGCCGAACCGGCCGGGATGCGGGTGCCGCCGATCTCGATGTCGGCCGTCGTCCAACGGCTGACGGCGAACTGCACCGCGGACTGCAGGCGTTGCACCTCCTCGATCACCCGCGGGATCAGTTCGGGGTTGTCCCGCACCAGATCCCACGAGCCCGGGTTGCGCAGCATCGTCATCACGCAGTTGGTGATGGTGTTGACCGTGGAGTCGTGCCCGGCGATCAGCAGCACCTGCGAGTTGGCGACCACGACGTCCTGGGACGGCGGGCCGTCCGGTCCGTCCTTGTCGTGCAGCACCGCCGAGATCAAGCCCGGTCCGGGTTCGCGGTCCAGGCGTTCGACCATCGCGCGGAACCAGGCGACCATCTCCTCCTGGCTCTTGGCGGCCTTGGCCACCGCGGCCAGGCCCTCCGGGGTGTCGCGTTCCGGCCCGACGTCGGCGCCCTGCATGAAGTCCATCACCCAGGAGTGGAACTTCGGCTCGTCCTCGACCGGGGCGCCCATCACCCGGAAGATCACCGACACCGGGATCGGGTAGGAGAAGTCCTCGACGACGTCCATACGGTTGCCGCCGCCTACTTTGACCTTGTCTAGCAACTCATTGGCCAGATCGGTCACGAAGTCGGCCATGCTGGGGATGACCTCCTCCGAGTGCGGCGGGCCGAAGTGCCGCATGAACTGCCGGCGCATCACGTCGTGACTGGGTGGGTCGGAGACCAGCATGCTCGCGGCCTGGCCCTTTCCCGCCTCGGGATCCAGGAAGTACTCCGCGTTGGCGAGCAGTTTGGCTTCGTTCTCGCCGAAGAATCCCGAGGGGCTGTGCGCGACGTCGGCGCTGACCCGGGGATCGTGGGCCAGGGCGACGAGTTCGTCGTAGCCGGTGACGACGTAGGTCCGGTCGGAGACCTTCGCCACCGGGGTCTTGCGCAGTTCGTCGAAGTACGGATAGGGGTTGGGACGGTTGGCGAACTTCATCGCCTCTGCCCACGCTCTTGCGGCGTCCATGTCGCTACTCCTCAAGTCCTCGCGGCGTCCGGGTCAGTGGCTTTTGGGCCGGAACTCGGCCTGGCGGTCGGTTGGGTCGTGCCCGGTGAGCACCACGTCCGGGTTGCCGGCGGGCTCGCGGGGATCGGGGAACCGGGCAGGCATGACCTGGTTCTGGGTGGGCCGGTCGTAACCCGGAGGCGGGGGCGGGAACGGCGCCGACTTCTCGATCAACGAGGCGTAGTAGGGCAGCCACTTGCCGTGGTTGAACGTCACCGCACCGACGATCCGGCCGTTCTTACCGTATGCGGCGGCGAACCGGCGGTCCTCCGGGGAGCCCTGGGTGAAGACGATCTCGTCGCCGAAGGAGCACACCCCGACGCTCTTGATGTTCACCCCGAACTGTCCGGACCAGAACGACGGCAGCGGCAGGTGTGCCCGGCGGCCCACCTCGAGGTTGAGGATGTTGTTGGCGGCGACTTCGGCGCCGGAGACCGCGTTGTCCCAGTGCTCCAGCGCCAGGTACTGATACCCGTACAGGACGTGGGGGGCTCGGGCGATGTCGCCGGCGACGAAGATGTGGTCGGTCACCACGCCGTTGATGTCGTAGGCGCGGCACCCCGCGTCACAGCCGACGCCCCACTGGCCGGCGGCCAGCCCGGAACCGTGCAGCCACTCGACGTTCCGGACCGACCCCAGCGACGGGATCACCACGTCGACGTCGAGTTCGGTGCCGTCGGACAGCGTCGCTGACCGGACGTGCCCGGACGCATCGCCATGGAGTGCCTTCACCGACGTCCCGGTCCTGAGATCGACTCCGGCGTCGCGCATCATGCCTGCGGCGATGTCGCCGATCACCCCGCCGAGCGCGCCGCGCAGCGGTGCGTTGCCGCGTTCGGTGACGGTGACCGGAAGATCCAGGTCGCGGCACACCGAGGCGATCTCCGACCCGACGAACCCGGAGCCGACGCACAGCACCCGGCGTGGCTTCGCCTTCAGGGCCGTCGACAGGCCGGTGGCGTCCTCGACGGTGCGCACGGTGAACACGCCCTGCAGGGCGCCTTCCTCCGGGTTCGGCCACGGCCGGGCCCGGGTACCGGTGGCGATCAGCAGGCGGTCGTAGTGGATTTCCTCGCCGTTGCCCAGTTTGACCAGGTGGTTTATCCGGTCCAGCCCGACTGCGGCAACGCCCAGTTTCCACTCGGCGTCCACCCGGCGAAGCCGGGGGAGTTTGGTGTGGTCGGCAGGGACCCAGCCCTTGAGCACCTGCTTGGAGAGCGGCGGGCGGTCATAGGGCTCGTGGGGCTCGTCGCCGACGATGATGAGCTTGCCGCCGAAGCCCTTCTCCCGCAACGCTTCCGCGGCCCGCAGGCCGGCCAGGGAGGCCCCGACGATGACGATCTGGCCATGTGCCCGGAACTTCTTGAGGATCTTGTCGAACGAGTACGTCTTCTTGCTCACAGTGTGTCCCTGTCGCCCGGGGGATCCAGTTCCAGGATGATCGCCTGCACCGGGCAGGACGCCACCGCGCGGAGCACGTCCCGGCGCTGCGACTCATCGGGATTGGGGTCGTAGGCCAGCGCCTCCTCCCCGACGAGTTTGAGGACGTGGGGAGCCAATGGGACACACTGGGCGTAACCCTGGCATTTGTTGAGATCGACCACCAGACGCATGGGCACGAGACTAGCGACCCCGACGCCCATAATCAGGGGCATGGCCAATACTGCAGTCCGTCGGTTCCGGATCGCCGTCCCCGACCACGACCTGGCGGATCTCCGGGACCGTTTACGCCGTACCCGGTGGCCGGAACGCGAGTGCGTCGACGACTGGAGCCAGGGCGTCCCGCTTTCCTACACGCGTGAAATGGCAGGTTACTGGGCCGACGGATACGACTGGCGGGACCGGGAGGCCCGGTTGAACGGTTTCGACCACTTCATCACCGAGATCGACGGACTGGACATCCACTTTATCCATCAGCGAAGCGCTAAACCCGGCGCCTTACCGCTTGTCATCACCCACGGCTGGCCGGGCTCGGTCGTGGAGTTCGCCAACGTGATCGAACCGCTCACCCGCGACTTCCACGTGGTGTGTCCGTCGCTTCCCGGCTACGGGTTTTCCGGCAAGCCGACGGCCACCGGGTGGACGGTGGAACGGATCGCGCTGGCCTGGGACGTCCTGATGAAGAGGCTGGGATACCAGCGCTACGGCGCACAGGGTGGGGACTGGGGTTCGGCGGTGACCACGCAGATGGGCCGGAACGGACTGAGCTGCATGGCGATTCACACCAATATGCCGTTAGGTCGGCCCGCCGGCCGGATCGACCAGCCGAGCGCGGAGGATTCTGAGGCGCTCCGCGCGATCGCGCACTACCAGCAGTGGGAGGCCGGCTACTCCAAGCAGCAGTCCACCCGCCCGCAGACCCTGGGTTACGGGTTGGCCGACTCCCCTGCCGGCCAGTTGGCCTGGATCGTCGAGAAGCTCTTCGCATGGAGCGACTGTGGCGGACATCCGGAGAACGTTTTCAGCCGAGATGAGTTGCTGGACAACGTGATGCTGTACTGGGTGAACAACTGCGCGGCCTCATCGGCGCGGCTGTACTGGGAAAGCTTCGGATCCTTCGGCGGCGACAAGGTCGAAGTCCCCACCGGGGTGGCGAGCTTTCCCAAGGAGATCATCAAGGCGCCGCGCAGCTGGTGCGAAGCCGCCTACACCATCACGCACTGGACGGACATGCCGCGCGGCGGGCATTTCGCCGCCTTCGAGCAGCCCGAGCTGTTCGTTGAGGATGTGCGGGCGTTCTTCTGCGATGATGCGGGCCTGGCGGCAAGCGTCGCGCCACGGCGGTGAGAGAATTGCCGCGCTATGAACCCTGCAACCGATCCTCCCGTGCTGAGTATCTGCGTGCCCACCTTCAACCGGGCGCGGTACCTCGACTGCCTCTTGCAGGATCTGTCCGTCCAGATCGGCGAACTCGGCTTTTCCTACGAGCTTCTGATCGGTGACAACGCCTCGGAAGATGACACCGCGGATATCGTGCGCAAATATGCTGACCAGCTGGCGATCCGCTACTTTCGGCGACCGGAGAACCTGGGTTCGTACCACAATATTTCGCAACTTTTGGGATCTGCCCGGGGGCGCTATTACGTCTACGTGGCAGACGACGATCTGATCATTCCGCGCGTGTTGGGAAATTACGTCGCTCATCTTGAGGCGCATCCGGGCCTGGGCGCAGTTTTCGCCCCGTGGATTGTTCACGATCGCGTCGCGGGAGAGGACGTCTACAAGTTCTATTCGATCGATCAGGAGACCCGCATTGAGCGGAAAGGGCATGGCGCGCTCTTCACCCTGCTGGTGAATGGCCACATCTTTCCCGAGATCTACGTGGCGAGAACGTCCTTGGTCCGTCAGGCTACTGGTGGCGCCAACACTTTCGCTTTCTTCTACTTCGTCCTGATCGCAGCAATGGTCGATCGGGCGGAGGTGACATTCTGCCCAGAGCCCTTCTACTACCAGGTGACCCGGTACTTCGAAGGCGAATCGCGGTCCCAGGCCGGGATCGAAGAGGTCAAGGTCGGCTGGGACCGCTACCGCGGCGGGTTGGAGTTAATCCTGGCCCGATTCGCGTCCCAGTTGTCCCCCGAGGATCTCGACTGGTGTCGTCGTGCCATCGACCGCTTCGCGCGCGTCCGGATGGGGGTCGGCTTGCGGTTGCGTACCGCCGAGGGCAAGAACTGGGTGGACAACTACTACCTCGCCAACCGCCTTCGCTGCGAGGGCGACGACTCGTTGCTGCCAGCCCCCTACGAGACCTACCGCGTCAACGCCGCCCTGGAGTATCTCCTCGAACTCCAGCCGTTCTTCCCTCAGCCTGCGACGGTCGCCTACTACCTGGACGACCCTCCACAAATACTCACGCAAGCCCGCGACTTCGCCTCAGCGCCCTTCGTGGTCCTCCGGGACAGATCGCTGCCGTTGCTCGCCACCACGATCCTGCTCGTCAACCGGGCTCCGGCTCCGGCGGGCGCGGGGTTCGTCATCTCCGAAGCCGAACTCCTCGAGAGGTTTCAGTAGCGGCGGATCAGCTCGATGAGCTGTTCCTTGTTGAGCCCGGAATACCCCGAGATGCCCAGCTGCTTGGCCCGCTTCTTGAGTTCGACGACAGTCCAGCCCTCATAGGCGCAGGATCTGCTGGGACGGAAGTCCTCCGCGGCGTCCTGAACCTGGTCCTGGTGCGCGTCCACGGCGCTGGTGTTGAGCATCCTCGCCTTCCATTGCCCCCGGCCCCCGCCTCAGTGCTGAATCCGCTGTACCCCCGCGCGCAGTTCGGCCAAACCTAGCGGTCGTCCTCCGGGTCCTCGATGACCAAATGCTGTTCCTGCCAGTCCGACTCGTCGACCTCCAGAGGGGCCCCCGATCGCTCGACGCCGTCGCTGATCTGCACCTTCTCGGCCGCATCGACGGTCTCAAGGATGGCGGTCTCAGCCGCGGGCCGCATCTGCTCGATGGCATCGGCGACCGGGACGTCGTCGGGAATGGATTCGTTCTGGGTCATCTCCGCAAACATACCTCGCGACCGGATAGGCGGCCGAGGGACGGTCGGCGCCGCGGTTTCGTCCGGACCGTCCGCGGGTACTGTCGATGCGACGAACGTGCCGGGAGGGCAGATGACGGATGCCGGGCGCCGCCTGGGGGACAAGCGCAGTGCTGCTGCGGTCGAGTTGCGGGTGGCGGCGAGGGTGGAGAACCTGGCTGTTCTGAGGACCCTGGTCGGGGCGGTGGGAACGTTCTCCGACCTCGACTTCGACGCGGTCGCGGATCTGCGGTTGGCCGTCGACGAGGCGTGTACCCGGTTGATCCGGGCGGCGTCCCCGAACGCGACACTCGTCGTCGTCGTCGACCCGCACGAGGACGTCGTCGTCGTCGAGGCCTCCACGGAGACCGACTCCGTCGACGTGGTCTCGCCGGGCAGCTTCAGCTGGCACGTGTTGAGTTCCCTGACCGACGAGGTGGCCACGTTCCACAACGCGCATCGGGCAGGAATCACCTTGACCACGAGGCGGGCGGGCGACGGGCGGTGAACTCCGAGTACGCCGACGTTCCGGATATGTTCCGGGAGTTGGCCACACTGGAGCCGGACAGCGCGGAGTTCCGTCGTCACCGCGACCGGATCGTTCAGCGATGCCTGCCGCTGGCCGATCACATCGCCAACAGATTCGCCGGGCGCGGCGAGTCGCGGGACGACCTCGTTCAGGTTGCCCGGGTGGGTCTCGTCAACGCCGTCATCCGCTACGACGTCGAAGCCGGTTCGGACTTCGTCTCTTTCGCGGTGCCCACCATCATGGGCGAGGTTCGCCGGCACTTCAGGGACAACAGCTGGTCGCTGAAAGTGCCACGCCGGCTTAAGGAGTTGCACGTGCGCCTAGGCGGGGCGACCGCGGAGCTGTCCCAGAAGCTGGGCCGGGCGCCGACCGCCTCGGAGCTGGCCGCCGACCTGGGGATGAATCGCGAGGACGTGGTCGAGGGTCTGGTCGCGGGCAGTTCCTACAACACCCTGTCGATCGACAGTGGGGGGAGTGGAAGCGACGAGGGCGCCCCGGCGCTCGTGGAGACCCTCGGCGACGTCGATACGAGCCTGGAACGGATCGAGAACCGGGAGGCGCTGCGCCCGCTGCTGGCCGCTCTCCCGGAGCGCGAACGCACCGTCCTGATGCTGCGGTTCTTCGAGTCGATGACGCAGACCCAGATCGCTGAGCGGATCGGGATCTCGCAGATGCACGTATCGCGGCTATTGGCCAGGTCGTTGGCCCGGTTGCGCGACCAGTTGCAGTAGATAGCGGCGCACCGCGTCAGTGCCTGCGTCGCCCGCCACGGGGTCGCCATAAGCCGTTACGTCGTAGGTCTCCGGGTCCACCGTGACCTCGGCGAAGGGTTCACCCGTCGTCGGCTCGCACACATCCCAGGAGCCGTCGAAGCGCCCACGCAGATACCAGGCGCCCGCGTTGATGTCGGGTGTCACGAGAGCGCCGGGCTATTTGATTTCCGCGAGGACGGTGCCTTGGGTGATCGCGGCCCCGGCCACCACGGCCAGACCGGTGATGACGCCGTCCTTGTGCGCGGTGACCGGGTTCTCCATTTTCATGGCCTCGAGCACCACCACCAGTTCGCCGATGGTGACCGTCTGGCCCTCCTCGACGGCGACCTTGACCACGGTGCCCTGCATCGGCGCGGTGACGGCATCCCCGGAGGCCGCCGCGGCGTTGTGCGCACCGCGCTTGCGCGCCTTGGGCTTCTTGCGGATCACCCCGTGTTCGGCCGAGGCGCTGCCCAGTCCGAGATCGCCGGGCAGTGACACCTCCAGGCGACGCCCACCGACCTCGACGACGACGGTCTGGCGCGGCTGCGCCTCTTCCTCGTCGACCGCGCCGCCGCCGGTGAAGGGCTCGACGGTGTTGTCCCACTCGGTCTCGATCCAGCGGGTGTGCACGGTGAATCCCTCGTTGTCCCCGACGAACGCGGGGTCGCGGAGGACCGCCCGGTGGAACGGGATGACGGTGGCCAGGCCCTCCACATCGAACTCGTCGAGAGCACGGCGGGCGCGCTCGATCGCCTCCCTGCGGGTGGCGCCGGTGACGATCAGCTTGGCCAGCATCGAGTCGAACTGGCCGCCGATCACCGAACCGGTCTCCACCCCGGAATCCAGCCGGACGCCCGGTCCCGTCGGGGGATCGAAGCGGTTGACCGGGCCGGGCGCGGGCAGGAAGCCGCGGCCGGCGTCCTCGCCGTTGATCCGGAACTCGATCGAATGTCCGCGGGGCTTGGGATCCTCGGTGATGTCGAGCGCCTCGCCGTTGGCGATGCGGAACTGCTCGCGGACCAGGTCGATTCCGGAGGTCTCCTCGGTGACCGGGTGCTCGACCTGCAGGCGGGTGTTGACCTCGAGGAACGAGATCAGACCGTCCTGGCCGACGAGGTATTCGACGGTGCCGGCCCCGTAGTAGCCGGCCTCCTTGCAGATGCGCTTGGCGGACTCGTGGATCTCGTTGCGCTGGGCGTCGGTGAGGAACGGGGCCGGTGCCTCCTCGACGAGCTTCTGGAAGCGGCGCTGCAGCGAGCAGTCGCGGGTTCCGGCGACGACGACGTTGCCGTGCTGGTCGGCGATCACCTGCGCCTCGACGTGGCGCGGCTTGTCCAGGTAGCGCTCGACGAAGCACTCGCCGCGGCCGAAGGCGGCGATGGCCTCGCGGGTGGCGGACTCGAACAGCTCGGGGATCTCCTCGAGCGTGCGGGCTACCTTCATGCCGCGGCCGCCGCCGCCGAACGCGGCCTTGATGGCCACCGGCACGCCGTACTCCTTGGCGAAGGCGACCACCTCGTCGGCGTCCTTGACCGGGTCGGGGGTGCCGGGAACCAGCGGCGCCTTGGCGCGGGCCGCGATGTGCCGGGCGGTCACCTTGTCGCCGAGGTCGCGGATGGACTGCGGGCTGGGGCCGATCCAGATCAGTCCGGCGTCGATGACGGCCTGCGCGAAATCGGCGTTCTCACTGAGGAATCCGTAGCCGGGGTGGATCGCATTGGCACCCGACTTGGCCGCCGCGTCGAGGATCTTGCCGAAGTCGAGGTAGGACTCCGCGGACGTCTGGCCGCCCAGGGCGAAGGCTTCGTCGGCCAGTCGCACGTGCGGTGCGTCGGCATCCGGTTCGGCGTAGACCGCCACGCTGCCCAGACCGGCGTCCTTGGCCGCCCGGATCACCCGGACCGCGATCTCCCCGCGGTTGGCGACGAGCACCTTGGAGATGGTCTGACTGGCCACGCGCGCCTCCTGTTACGGGTCGGAATCTGGTTCGCAGGAAGTCTAGAGCGTGGCTGTCGACCGGTTCTGTCGGACCGCCAACGTGGTATCGAGAGTATGTTCGACGGACTCGCGGGGCCCGGCCCGGGTTACCGTCGTTGACGCGCGTATCCGGGCAGGTGAAAAATGTCGCCCTGTGAGCTTCTCCGGCCCCTCCGGCCGCTCGGACGGGGTGGGTCTGCGGGTGGGTGAGCTCAGTCACCGCCGCAAGGCCGCGGTCTTGGCGACCTGCTGCCTCACCGTGCTGATGACCGGGATGGACCTGACCATCGCCAACCTCGCGATTCCGTCCATCCGCGCCGACCTGGCTGCCACCGCGGCGCATGCCCAGTGGGTCATCGCCATCTACGCACTCGGCGTGGCGTCGCTGCAATTGTTGGGCGGTGCGGCCGGTGACAGGTTCGGGCGCCGCCGGGTCCTGCAGATCGGGATAGCGATTTTCATGCTCGGTTCTCTGCTGTGCAGCCTGGCGCCGGGCATCAATGTCCTGATCGCCGCGCGGGCGGTCCAGGCGGTCGGCGGCTCGATGATGAACCCCGTTGCGCTGGCGGTCATCAGCCAGGTCTTCGTCGACCCCGTCGAACGGGCCCGCGCGATCGGGGTCTGGGGTTCGGTGTTCGGTGCGTCTTTGGCGTTGGGTCCCGTCGTCGGTGGAGGGCTCATCGACCTGCTCGGCTGGCGCTCGGTGTTCTGGATCAACCTGCCGGCCGGCGCAGTGGCCATCGCCCTGTGCGCGGCGCTGGTTCCGGAAAGCAGATCGACGACGATTCGCGGCATCGATCCGGTCGGGCAGGCGCTGGCTGCCGGCAGTCTCTTCGGTCTGGTGTTCGTCCTGATCGAGAGCCCGGGCCGGGGCTGGACGCATCCGTGGATCGTGGCGACTGCGGCCGGCGCGGCGTTGGCCTTCGTGGGCTTCCTTCGTTACGAGTCGTGGCACGCCGATCCATTCATCGAACTGCGGTTTTTCCGCTCGATTCCGTTCGCGTCGGCGGCGCTGACCGCGTTGCTCGTCTTTGTCGTCTGGGGAGCCTTCCTCTTCATGATGTCGATCTACCTGCAGGGCTGGCGGGGCTACCCCGCGGTGCATGCAGGGCTGTTGCTCCTGCCGGTGGGTCTCGCCGTCCTGGTGTTCTCGCCGATTTCGGGCCGAATGGTCGGCCGGGTCGGCAGCAGACCGCCGCTGATCATCGCGGGGCTGATGATCGCCGTGATGTCGACGATGCTGATCTTCCTGACCCCGATGGCACCGCGATGGTTGCTGATGGTGATCTTCGTGTCCTTCGGCATCACCTTCGGCATGGTCACCGTGCCGATCAATTACGCCGCGGTGAGCGGTATGCCGCAGGACCGCGCCGGCGCGGCGGCGGGAGTCACCAGCACCAGCAAGCAGGTGGGCATCAGTCTGGGCGTCGCGATCAGTGGTGTGCTGGCGGCCGGCGCACTGTCACCCCCGATGGGGGACTTCACCTCGGCGGCCGATCCGCTGTGGTTGTTCACCCTTGTTGTGGGGCTGGCGATCGCCGTGCTGGGGGTCGTGTCAACCTCGCCGCGAGCAAAGCGGTCCGCCGAGCGGTTGGCCCCGTTGATCGCACCCGCGAAATCACACCGGTGACACCTGGTTATGGAATCGAGAAGGCATGACGGGAAAGGTAATTCGCTGACGAGATCAACCGCGTAAACGACGTTTGATCCGCGTCAGCATCGCCGACATTCCACGTAGCCGCAGCGGGCTGATCAGCTTCGCCAGGCCCAGTTCGCTGTAGAAGTCGTCGGGCACCGCGAGGATGGTGGCCGCGGACTGCCCGTCCAGGCCGGCGGCCAGGATCGAGGCGAATCCGCGGGTGGTCGGCGCCTCGGGCGGCGCGCTGAAGTACAACCGCACCCGGTCGGGGTCGGCGGCGTCGACGTGGAGGAACAGCGGGGACTGGCATTCCGGGACGGGTTCCATCGCCGCCTCCTCCAGATCGGAGGGAAGCGGCGGCAGTTCGCCGGCGTACTCCAGGAGGAGTTGAAGTTTGTCCTGGCCTTGCACCTCGGCGAACTCCGCCACCACTTCGGCCAGTGGGGCGGGCATGCTCACGGCTTACCCGGCTTCTCCCCGGCCACGATCGGCACCCGCACGGTGTTGCCCCACTCGGTCCACGACCCGTCGTAGTTGCGGACGCCGGGAATGCCGAGCAGATGCGTCAGTACGAACCAGGTGTGGCTGGACCGCTCGCCGATGCGGCAGTACGCGATGGTCTCGTTCTCCGGATTCACGAACGAGTAGATCTCCTCGAGTTCGGCACGGGGACGGAAGCGTCCGGCCTCGTCGGCGGCTTTGGACCACGGGACGGAGACCGCCGTCGGGATGTGGCCGCCGCGGAGTGCGCCCTCCTCCGGGTAGTCGGGCATGTGGGTGCGCTCGCCGGTGTACTCCTGCGGCGAGCGGACGTCGATCAGCGTCACCCGGCCCAGCGAGTTCTGCACGTCCTCGCGGTAGGCGCGGATGGGTCCGTCGTCGCGCGTGACCACCGGGTAGCCGGTCGTGGTCCGGGTGGGCACTTCCAGAATGACGTTGCGGTCCTCTGCCAGCCAGAGGTCGCGGCCGCCGTTGAGCAGCCTCACGTCGGGATGGCCGAACAGGGTGAACACCCACAGTGCGTAGGCCGCCCACCAGTTGCTCTTGTCGCCGTAGATCACCACGGTGTCGTCGCGGGAGATGCCCTTGCGGTTCATCAGATCGGCGAACTGCTCGCCGTCGATGTAGTCGCGGACGCAGGGGTCGTTCAGATCGGTGTGCCAGTCGATCTTGACCGCGCCCGGGATGTGTCCGACGTCGTACAGCAGCACGTCCTCGTCGGACTCCACGACCGCCAGCCCGGGGGTGCCGAGATGCTCGGACAGCCAGTCGGCGGTGACCAGCCGTTCTGGGTGGGCGTAGTCCTTCAGGAGAGGGCTGGGATCGGGTGGCATCGACACCCCAAAAGCCTACTCAGCGAAGCGGAAGCCTACCTGGCAAAAGCGGGTTGGCCTGCCACAGTTCGCCGATAGCCAGCCCGACCGACTCCAGCAGACGGCGCATCACGGCCAGGCCCAACCCCACCACATTCGACGGGTCGCCGTCCACGCCGTCCAGGAACCAGCCGCCCAGACCGTCGATGGTGAACCCGCCGGCTACGCCCAGCGGCTCTCCGCTGGCGATGTAGGCCTCCAGTTCGGCTTCGGTGGGCGTGCCGAACCGCACCGTGGTCACCGCCGCGGCGGTCTCGGCGCGGGCGGAGCCGTCGAGCAGGCGCAGCACGCTGTGCCCGGTGAACAAGTGGCCCTGCCGTCCGGCCATCGCGTGCCAGCGCCGCCGGGCGAGGTCGGCCGTACCCGGTTTGCCGCAGAGTTCCCCGTCGACGAACAGCATCGAGTCGCAGCCGATCACCACGCAGTCCGCGGCCGTCGCGGGGTCCAGCATCGCGCGGACCGATTCGGCCTTGGCCTCGGCCAGGGCGTTGACCACGCTGGCGGGATCGTCGCTGCCGAGTGCGGCCATCACCGCGTCCTCGTCGACCCCGGAGACCACCACCAGGGGATCGATCCCGGCACTGCGGAGCACCCCGAGGCGGCCAGTGGAAGCCGAGGCGAGGACGACGCGCGTGCCCGTCATCGGCGCATATGCGTCCGCTCCAGCAGTGTTACCCGCTGCCAACTGGTCACCGCATAGCGCAGCTTCTCGACGGGGTGGCCCCACAGGTTCAGCTCCTGCGGGCCGGGGTGGCCCTGGGCGCCCCGCATCGCGGCAAGCACGGTGACCACCGCGGCCAACTCGTCGTCGGTCGGATGCCCCTTGATCACCCGGATCTCGGGGCTGCCGTGCTCGGGGGCGTCGATGGTCAGCTGATGCGGGTCGCTGACCTCGGTGATGTCCTCGTGTCGCACACCGATCTCCTCGGGATCTAGAGCGGGATGTTCCCGTGCTTTTTGGGCGGGGTCTGGACGATCTTTCGTTCCAGCAGTCGCAGCGCGTTGGCGATGTAGCCGCGGGTGTGCGACGGCGGGATCACCGCGTCGACGAACCCGCGCTCGGCCGCGACGTACGGGTTGACCAGAGTGTCCTCGTAGTCCTGCTGCAACTCCAGGCGCAGCGCATCGACGTCCTCGCCGTTGCGGGCGGCCTCGTTGAGTTGCCGGCGGTAGACGAAGCCCACCGCGCCGGAGGCGCCCATCACCGCGATCTGGGCCGTCGGCCAGGCCACGTTGACGTCGCAGCCCATGTCCTTGGACCCCATCACGCAGTACGCGCCGCCGTAGGCCTTGCGGGTGATGACGGTGATCTTGGCGACGGTGGCCTCGCCGTAGGCGTAGAGCAGCTTGGCGCCGCGGCGGATGATGCCGTTGTACTCCTGCTCGGTGCCCGGCAGGAAGCCCGGCACGTCCACCAGCATGATGATCGGGATGTTGAAGCAGTCGCAGGTCCGGACGAAGCGCGCCGCCTTCTCCGAGGCGTTGATGTCCAGGCAGCCGGCGAACTGGGTCGGCTGGTTGGCCACGATGCCCACGGCGCGGCCGTCGACCCGGCCGAACCCGATGATGATGTTCTGTGCGTAGCCGGCCTGGACCTCGAGGAACTCGTCGTCGTCGAGGATCCGGGTGATCACCTCGTGCATGTCGTAGGGCTGGTTGGCCGAGTCCGGGATCAGGGTGTCCAGTTCGAGGTCCTCGTCGGTGAGGGTGTCCTCGATGGCGCCCGGGTGCGGCGGCGCCGGGTAGCGCGGCGGCTCGGCGTAGCTGTTCGGCGGCAGGTAGCTCAACAGGTCGCGGACGTAGTCGAAGGCATCCTGCTCGCCGGAGGCGACGTAGTGCAGGGTGCCCGACTTGGCCATGTGGGTCTGCGCGCCGCCGAGCTCCTCCATGGTGACGTCCTCGCCGGTGACGGTCTTGATGACGTCGGGGCCGGTGATGAACATCTGGGAGGTCTGGTCGACCATGATGACGAAGTCGGTGAGCGCGGGGGAGTAGACGTGCCCGCCGGCGGCGGCGCCCATGATCAGCGAGATCTGCGGGATCACCCCGGAGGCCTTGATGTTGTTGTGGAAGATCCGGCTGTACAGGCCGAGCGAGACCACGCCCTCCTGGATGCGTGCCCCGGCGCCGTCGTTGATGCCGATCAGCGGACGGCCGGTTTTGAGGGCCAGTTCCTGGACCTTGACGATCTTCTCGCCGTAGACCTCGCCGAGGCTGCCGCCGAACACCGTGGCGTCCTGGCTGAAGATGCACACCTCGCGGCCGTCGATGGTGCCGTAGCCGGTGACCACGCCGTCGCCGACCGGGCGGTTCTCCTGCAGGTTGAAGGTGGTCGCGCGGTGGCGGGCCAGCGCGTCGAGTTCGGTGAAGGAGTCTTCGTCCAGCAGGGCCAGGATCCGCTCGCGGGCGGTCAGCTTGCCTTTGGCGTGGGTTTTCTCGACGGCGGCCTCGCCGACCGGATGCAGTGTCTCCTCCGCGCGCTTGCGCAGATCGGCCAATTTCCCGGCCGTGGTGTGGATGTCCGCGTGGGTGTCCGGTTCCGTCGTGGTCATGGGTGACGATGGTACCCATGGGTTACCCGGACAACGTTCTCGCTCAGGGCGAAGAAGTGGTGCTGCACCGGCACCCGCACTGGAAGTGCCTCATCGGCCCGGTGCTGGTGCTTCTGGTGGCCACCGCACTGGCCGCCTTCGCCGCGGCGCTGGTGAGCAAGGCCGGTTGGGACCCGACGGCCACCAAGGTCGTATCGGGGGTCATCGCGGCGATCTGGCTGGTCGTCATCGGCTGGTTCACGGTGCGGCCGTTCCTGGCCTGGAGGGCGACGCACTTCGTCATCACCGACCGCCGGGTGATGTACCGCCACGGGCTGTTCACCAGGTCCGGGATCGACATCCCGTTGGCGCGCATCAACAGCGTGGAATTCCGGCACGGTCTGCTGGACCGGATGGCGCGCACCGGAACCCTGATCATCGAGTCCGCGTCCCAGGATCCGCTGGAGTTCAACGACATTCCACAGGTCGAGCAGGTGCATTCCCTGCTCTACCACGAGGTTTTCGAGACCGGCGAGAGTTAGGCCGCCGGCGGGTTGCGGCGTCCGCGAAGCGGAGTGACCACATCGGTACGGGCAGAGCTGCGGCGTTCCCGGGCCACGGCCTCGTCCTCGAGTGCCTCGGCGATGCCGCCGGAGGTCAGGGTGGACTCCAGAGCCGCCTCGCTGTCGGCGACCAGTTGGTCGGGGAACACCCAGCGGCGGAAGGCCCAGTACCGGAACGCCATCTGCAGCAGGTTGCCGATCAGGTAGGCGGACAGGAAGTCGGCGATGTTCTCGACGGTCAATGACACGTGCGGAACCTGCAGATCGAAGGCGTAGCGGGACAACCACAGCGGGACCATGGCCAGGACCACGCCGACGCCGCTGACGCCGAAGAAGAGCAGGGCTTCGTGGTGGCGTTCGCGGCCGCCGCGGTCGCGGAAGCTCCACTCCCGGTTGAGGATGTAGGACGCGATCACCGCGACGATGCCCGCGATCACCTTGGCGGTGACCGGCTTGGGCTCGAGGATCGTCAGCTTGAGGGTGTAGAAGATCGCCGAGTCGATGACGAACGTCGTGGCGCCCACAATCGCGAACTTGATCAGTTCGTGGTGGCGCTGCGCGAACGGCTTGAGGGGCTGGGGAAGCCGGGCGATGGTGGCATCGGCAAAGGACATAATGATCGAATTCTACGGAAACGCCGCAGGTTACGCAGTGACGGCTGTCACCCGCCGATCACCGACGTGTAACGATATCCGCCGTGCCGAACAGATTTGGGCCGTCCCCGACGGTGGCGATGGTGGGCGGCGGCCAGTTGGCCCGGATGACCCACCAGGCGGCGATCGCCCTGGGGCAGAGCCTGCGAGTGCTGGCCGTCAGCCCGGATGACCCGGCCGCCCAGGTGAGCCCGGACGTCGTGCTCGGCTCGCACACCGACCTCGACGCACTGCGCCGGGCAGCCGACGGCGCCACGGTTCTGACGTTCGACCACGAGCATGTCCCGACCGCGATGCTGCACACCCTGGTCGACGACGGTGTGGTGGTGCTGCCGCCTCCGGAAGCCTTGGTCTACGCCCAGGACAAGCTGGCGATGCGCCGGCGGCTCGCCGAGATCGGTGCGCCGGTGCCGCGGTTCACCGCAGTCGGCAGCCTCGACGACGTCGACGGATTTGCGGGGCAGGTCGGCGGGATCGTGGTCAAGACCGTCCGGGGCGGGTACGACGGCCGCGGCGTGGTGCTGACCCGTGACCTTCCACACGCCCGCGAGGTGGTGGCCGGGTATCTGGCCGAGGGCGTGCCGGTGCTGGTGGAGGAACGGGTGCCGATGCGCCGCGAACTCTCGGCGCTGGTGGCGCGCTCTCCGTTCGGCCAAGGCGCGGCCTGGCCGATTGTGGAAACCGTTCAGCGCGAAGGTATTTGCGTCACAGTGCTGGCACCGGCCCCGGGACTGTCGGAAGCGCTGGCGGCCGAAGCCGAGCAACTGGGTCTGCGGATCGCCGAGGAACTGGGTGTCGTCGGCGTACTGGCAGTCGAGCTGTTCGAGACCTCCGCAGGCACGCTCATGGTCAACGAACTGGCCATGCGTCCGCACAACTCCGGGCACTGGACGATGAACGGTTCGGTCACCAGCCAGTTCGAGCAGCACCTGCGAGCGGTGCTGGACTACCCGCTGGGCGACACGCGGCCGCTGGCGCCGGTGACCGTGATGGCCAATGTGCTCGGTGCGGCGGAGCGGCCGGCGATGGGCATGGACGAGCGGGTGCACCACCTGTTCGGACTGATGCCGGAAGTCCATGTGCACCTGTACGGCAAAGAGGAACGGCCCGGCCGCAAGATCGGGCACGTGAACGTGCTCGGTGACGACGCCGGGGTGGTTCGGGAGCGCGCCGAGCGGGCGGCACACTGGTTGTCGCACGCGCAGTGGCACTAGCGCAGTGGCAACAGAGGGAGTGACGCACATGGCTCATCAAGCACGAGTCGGCGTGATCATGGGCAGCGACAGCGACTGGCCGGTGATGGAGGCCGCGGCGGTGGCGCTGGCCGAGTTCGACGTGCCCTTCGAGGTCGGCGTGGTCTCCGCGCACCGCACCCCGGGCCGGATGCTCGACTACGCCCGCGGGGCTGCCGGGCGCGGCATCGAGGTGATCGTCGCGGGCGCCGGAGGTGCAGCGCACCTGCCGGGCATGGTGGCGTCGGCCACACCGCTGCCGGTGATCGGCGTCCCGGTGCCGCTGGCCAAGCTCGACGGGCTGGACTCGTTGCTGTCGATCGTGCAGATGCCGGCCGGTGTTCCGGTCGCGACGGTGTCCATCGGTGGTGCACGCAACGCCGGTCTGCTGGCGGTGCGGATCCTCGCGGCGGCAGACCCCCGATTGCGGGCGCGGATGGAGCTTTTTCAGGACAACCTCGAGGCGGAGGTGCTGGCCAAGGACCATGCGCTTCGGGAGCGTTTACTCGGCGAGTAGGTGAGCGGGTAAAGTTACCCGCGAGTAGCTAGGAGGCTGTTATGGCTGGTTGGGCCGGTGATCCCTCGTTCGATCTGTTCCAGTTGCCCGAAGAGCATCGGGAATTGCGGGCCGCGATCCGTGCATTGGCGGACAAGGAGATCGCTCCGTACGCCGCCGATTGCGACGAGAACGCGCGCTTCCCGCAGGAGGCTCTCGACGCGCTGAACGCGTCGGGCTTCAACGCGGTGCACGTTCCCGAGGAGTACGGCGGTCAGGGCGCGGATTCGGTGGCGGCGTGCATCGTCATCGAAGAGGTGGCCCGCGTCGATGTGTCCGCCTCGCTGATCCCCGCGGTGAACAAACTGGGCACCATGGGTCTGATCCTGCGCGGCTCGGACGACCTCAAGAAGCAGGTTCTGCCCGACATCGCCAACGGGCAGCTGGCCTCTTACGCGCTGTCCGAGCGCGAGGCCGGCAGCGACGCGGCCGCGATGCGCACCCGCGCCAAGGCGGACGGCGACCACTGGATCCTCAACGGCGCCAAGTGCTGGATCACCAACGGTGGGAAGTCCAGCTGGTACACCGTGATGGCCGTGACCGATCCCGATAAGGGTGCCAACGGTATCTCGGCGTTCATGGTCCACGTCGACGACGAGGGGTTCACCGTCGGTCCCAAGGAGCGCAAGCTCGGTATCAAGGGTTCGCCGACCACCGAGTTGTACTTCGAGAACTGCCGCATCCCCGGCGACCGGATCATTGGTGAGCCGGGCACCGGTTTCAAGACCGCGCTGGCCACCCTCGACCACACCCGCCCCACCATCGGCGCCCAGGCAGTCGGGGTCGCGCAGGGCGCGCTGGAGGCGGCCATCGCCTACGCCAAGGACCGCAAGCAGTTCGGCCGGCCGATCGCCGACAACCAGGGCCTTCAGTTCATGCTGGCCGACATGGCGATGAAGGTCGAGGCCGCCCGCCTGATGGTGTACTCGGCCGCCGCCCGCGCCGAACGAGGCGAAGGCGACCTCGGGTTCATCTCCGCGGCGTCGAAGTGCTTCGCCTCCGATGTGGCGATGGAGGTCACCACCGACGCCGTACAGATCTTCGGCGGGGCGGGCTACACCGTCGACTTCCCGGTCGAGCGGATGATGCGCGACGCCAAGATCACCCAGATCTACGAGGGCACCAACCAGATCCAGCGCGTGGTGATGTCGCGAGCCCTGCTGCGCTAGTCGGGGCGCAGGTGGGTGATATCGCCCGCCGACACCGCGATGGTCTGGGCTCCGGTGTCGATGAGGAGTTGTCCGACCTCATCGAGATCTGTTGCGAGGCCGACTATTTCGCGGTCCCCTGGAAGCAGTGCGTGTACCCGGCTGCCCAGTGTCACGCTGAGTCGGCGGTAGTCGGCGATCAGGCGCTGATCGGGTCCGCCGGTCGCGCGCCAGCGGTCCAGCCGGGCGGTGAGCTCGGCCAGCACACTGCCCAGCAGGGCACTGCGGTCGAGCATGGTCGATCCCAGCATCAGCAGCGAAGTGGCCCGCGGGTCGGGAACCTCGGCCGGCGTCATCGTCACGTTGAGTCCGACGCCCAGCACGATGACCGGATCCGGTGAGGCCACTTCGGCGAGGATGCCGCCGAGCTTGTGCGGTCCTTCCGGGGGGCCGACCTGAATGTCGTTCGGCCACTTCAAACCCGGCTCCACGCCGGTGGTGGCGTGTACGGCGTCGGCCACCGCCACACCGGCCAGCAGGGGCAGCCATCCCCACGCGGCCGGGGGCATGCCGGTGGCGTCGACACCGACCGAGAAGGCGATCTGCGACCGCGCCGGTGCCGACCAGGAGCGGCCGTGACGGCCGCGTCCGGCGCTCTGATGTTCGGCGACCAGGACTGTGCCCGCGATGGTCTCGCCGGCGCGGTGCCGGGCCAGCAGGTCGGCGTTGGTGGAACCGGTCTCCTCGGTCACTTCGACCGCCCGCAGCGGCCCACCTGTTCCGGTCAGGTCCCGTCGGACTCCGGCAACGTCCAGCGGCGGGCGACGGGGCTGTTCGACCATGACGCCAGCCTAGGGATAGGGTCTTGGCCCGTGATGAATTTCATGCGCCAAGCAATGTGCGTCGCCGGTGTCCTCGGAGCCGGAGCCCTCGTCCTGTCCGGACCGGCCTCGGCCGACCCCAACGCCGTCCCGCCGGCCCTGCTGAACACCCAGTGCTCGCTGGACCAGCTGATGGCCGCCACCAAGGTGGTCGACCCGGTCGCCTATGGCGAGGTCGTCGGCAAGTACAACACCGAGCCGGGCTGGATGCAGGGCGGCATCGTCTACCACTTCAACCTGCTGCTGCAGAAGCCGCCGGCCGCGCGTCAGGCCGAGGTCGACCAGCTCGCTGGCATGTTCCCCGCTTACATGGGGCTGTTCCGCCAGGACGAGGGGGACGCCAACCAGATCGCGGCGAAGTGCCCGAGCTTCCCGGCGGAGGATCCCAGCGTCTGGAACCCGGTCTAGGACCCACTCCAGGTTCGGGTGACCTTCTCCGACTCCCGGCGCCGCTCCAGCAGCGCCGGGTCGGGGTCGGTCACCGAAACCAGGGACGCCCCCGCCGCCAGTACGGCCAGCAGGTCTTCCACCGACCACGGTGTCAGCGTCATGACCCGGTCGGCCCCGGTCAGGCCAGTGGTTGTGGCGCGCTGACGGGCAGCGGTGAGCACCTCGTCGGTGGATCGGCCGTCGAGCGCGGCCCCCGGGAACCTCTCCGGCACCACCTGGTCGCCGTGCACCCGCACCGCCGTCGCGTAGTCGGTGACGCCCAGCGGCAGCCCTTCGGCCGGCTTGCCGAACGGGTCCAGGGACAGGACCGCCACCTCGCCGCCACCGGCCACCTCGTCGGCCTCGGCCAGTCGGTCGGCCGTGCACAGCGCGATGTCGGCGGGATTCCCGGCCGCGACCACCTCGGCCCCGATCCACCACACGCCCAGCAGCACCGCGACCGTCTGCCAGTGCGCGGGCAGCAGCACCGCCACCCGACTGCCCGGTCCCGCGCCCATCTCGTCGCGCAGAAGATTGGCGGTTTTGGCCGCCCAGTTCGCCAGGGTCACCGTCGACAGTTCGATCCGTTCGCCGGACCGGTCGTCGTAGTAGGTGACGCGCGGTCCCATCGGGTCGGCCGACAGCAGCGGCGTGAGCAGCGCGTCGGCCAGGTTGGTCGTCAGTTGACGCACTTCGGGTCGTCGGAACCCGCGGTGATGACCGGCGACGGCGGCAGAGCGGCCTGGTTGGTGTCCGAGGCGTCCGCGGCCGCCTTGTCCACGGTCTCGGACTGCGGCTCACTGCTCGGCAGGGTGCCGTCAAGGCCGGAGCCCGGCCCGTCGTAGTCCTGGGTCAGCACCACCCGCACGGTTCCGGCCGGGAGCGAGGTGTCGACCACCACCGGCAACCCGCCGAGTTCCTTGGCGACCGCCCGTGCGCCGGGGTCGTCGGATTTGGCGGCCTGGACCTGGCTCTCGGTGACCTTGTCCTTGTCGTTGTTGCCGATCGTCCCGGGTTTGAATCCCTTGGTGCTCAAGCGATCCGACACGGCGCCGGCAAGTCCGTTGATCTTGCTGTCGTTGATCACATCGGCCGTCGTCTGATCCGGGGTGTAGGTGACTTCGGCGGTCTTGCCCTGGTCCTGCTCGTCGAGCAGGCCGGCCACCCACTCCCGCACCTGTGCGGGGTCGACCCGCACCACCGACTGTGAGCCGTCGTCGCTCCAGCCGTCCTCGGCAAGCACCGGGATGGTGGCGAAGGCGACGTTGCCGCCGGCGAGGCCCTGCAACTGTTTGATGAGATCCATGACGTTCCAGCCCGAGGAGATCACCACCGAGCGCTGGATCGCTTCCTGCAACCGCTTCATCACCCCCGGGCTGCTGAGGGTCTTGCCCGAGATCACCTGATGTGCCAGGGATGCCATCACGACTTGCTGACGGACCACCCGGTCGAGGTCGCCCCGGGGGAGGTCGTGCCGCTGCCGGACGAAGCTGAGTGCCTGCTCGCCGTCCAGCCGCTGCCAGCCCGCGGGGAATTCGGCGCCCGAAAGCGGTTCGCTGACAGCGTTTTTCAAGCACACATCGACACCGCCGAGGGCGTCGGTGACTTTCAGGAAGCCGAGCATGCCGATCTCGGCGTAGTGATCGACGGTGACGCCGGTGAGGTCGGCGACGGTCTTGATCAATGCGTTCCTCGCCGTTTCGGTGGCTCGCGGTTCGGCCTTGGCGGGGTCCATCCCCTGGTTTTCGACGAGCTCCTTCATCTGCTCCAGCTTGACCTGGCCGAACACGCCGTTGATCTTGGTCTTGTCCAGGCCCGGCGCGTCCACGTAGGAGTCGCGGGGAAGCGAGATCGCGGTGGCGGATCGGCCGTTGTTCGGGATGCGGACGAGGATGATCGTGTCGGTGTTGTTCGACGCCTCCTCGCCCGCGTGCAACGAGGCGATCTCCTCGGCGGACAGCGGGTTGCCGTGTGCGTCGGTGCGGCTGTCCATGCCGACCAGCAGGATGTCGGTGGCGCCGTCGTCGGCCCCGCTGCCGAGCGCCGGGATGCTGAAGTGGAAGATTCCGCCCTCGAACGAACGGACCGAGCTCCAGGCGACTCCGGTGCCGACCATGATGAGCGCGGCGACCATCGCGAGCACAGTCCGCATCACTGGTCGCCCATGCGTCACTGCGGTCACTTCAGTCTCACCTGACACCAGCACAGGTTACTGGTGAGGCGGGCGCATCCCCGGTAGCCCAAACCGGCGTGCCAGACTCGTCGGTGTGGAATCGAGCCTGACCGTGGTGACGGTGACGTACTCGCCCGGAACGCATCTCGACCGGTTCCTGTCGTCGCTCACAGTGGCGACCGAGCGGCCGGTGACCGTGGTGATGGCCGACAATGGGTCGGTCGACGGCGCTCCGGAGGAGGCCGTGGAGCGCTATCCCGGCACCCGGTTGATGCCGATGGGCGCCAACCTCGGCTACGGCACCGCCGTCAACCGCGGGGTGGAGACGGTGCCCAAGGACCAGGAGTTCGTCATCGTCGCCAACCCTGACGTCACCTGGGGTCCTGGGAGCATCGACGCCCTGCTGGAGGCCGCCCGTCGCTGGCCGCGGGCCGGCACGCTCGGTCCGCTGGTCCGGGATCCGGACGGCTCGGTCTACCCCTCGGCGCGCCATCTGCCCAGCCTGTTCCGGGGCGGCATGCACGCCGTCGTCGGCTTCGTCTGGAAGTCCAATCCCTGGACGAAGAAGTACCGCCAGGAGTACCTCGAGCCGACCGAACGTCCGGTCGGCTGGCTGTCCGGATCGTGCCTGCTGGTGCGGCGCGCGGCGTTCGACGCGATCGGCGGCTTCGACGAGCGGTATTTCCTGTACATGGACGACGTCGACCTCGGCGACCGCATGGGCAAGGCCGGCTGGCTGAACGTCTACGTCCCGTCCTCGGAGATCCTGCACGACAAGGGCCACTCCACCGGCCGCGATCCGGACCGCAACCTGCGCGCCCACCACGACAGCGCCTACATCTACCTGTCGGATCGTCACAAGGGCCCCTGGCAGGCCCCGTTACGGTGGACCATCAGGGGAGCGCTGAACATCCGGGCGCGTGCGGCGGTGCGCAAGTCGCGCCGCGAACTGGTGAGAGGAGATCGGTGAGCGAGACCGTGGATCCGGCGAAGGTCGACGCCGTCATTCTGGTCGGCGGCAAGGGAACCCGGCTGCGCCCGCTCACCCTGTCGGCCCCCAAGCCGATGCTGCCCACCGCGGGCGTGCCCTTCCTGACCCATCTGCTCTCGCGTATCGCGGCCGCCGGGATCGAGCACGTCGTGCTGGGTACCTCGTATCAGGCCGAGACCTTCGAGGCCGAGTTCGGCGACGGCTCTGCGATGGGCCTGCAGATCGAGTACGTCACCGAGGTCGAACCGCTGGGTACCGGCGGCGGTATCGCCAACGTCGCACCGAAGCTGCGCAACGACACCGTGATGGTGCTCAACGGCGACGTGCTGTCCGGGATGGACCTCAGCGAGATCCTCGAGGCCCACCACGATCGCGATGCCGACGTCACCCTGCACCTGGTGCGTGTCGGCGACCCGCGGGCCTTCGGCTGCGTGCCCACCGACGACTACGGCAACGTGCTGGCCTTCCTGGAGAAGACCCACGATCCGCCGACCGATCAGATCAACGCCGGCACCTACGTCTTCAAGCGCGAGATCATCGACCTCATCCCGCGCGGGCGCGAGGTCTCGGTGGAGCGCGAGGTCTTCCCCGCTCTGCTGACCGGCGGTGCCCGGGTGTGCGGGTTCGTCGACGTCAGCTATTGGCGGGACATGGGCACCCCGGACGACTTCGTCCGCGGGTCGGCCGACCTCGTCCGCGGTATCGCGCCGTCACCGGCCCTGGAGGGACGGCGCGGCGAGAGCCTGGTCCACGACGGTGCCTCGGTGGCCCCCGGTGCGCTGCTGTTCGGCGGAACGGTGGTTGGCCGTGGCGCCGAGATCGGCCCGGGCGTGCGACTGGACGGCGCGGTGGTGTTCGACGGCGCCAAGATCGAGGCCGGCGCGGTCGTCGAGCGGTCGATCATCGGGTTCGGCTCTCGGATCGGGCCGAGGGCGCTGATCCGCGACGGCGTGATCGGCGACGGCGCCGACATCGGGGCGCGCTGCGAACTGCTGCGCGGGGCGCGGGTATGGCCCGGGGTGTTCATCCCGGACTGCGGAATCCGCTACTCCAGCGACATCTGACGCCGGGCCGCCGCGACAAGGTCGGCCAGACCGGCATCGGGCTCGGCGGGCAGGTCGTCGATGGGCCACCACCGCAGGTCCAGCGATTCGTCGCTGACGACGAAGTCGGCGTTCTCGGGCGCGCGGGCCAGGAACTGCAGGTCCAGGTGCCGGGTCGGCACACCCAGTGAGCAGGTCACCGGGTGGACGTGGATGGCGGCCAGACCGGCGTCCAGCGCCAGCCCGTCGATCCCGGATTCCTCGGTGGCCTCCCGCAGGGCGGCGGCGATGAGGTCGGTGTCGACGTCCTCGCAGTGCCCGCCCAGCTGAACCCAGCGCCCCAGCCGGGGATGCAGAGTCAGCAGCACCCGGGTACCGGTGTGGTCGACGACGAGTGTCGACGCGGTGACATGTCCTGGGACGCAGGCGCGCTGACAGCCGTCGGGGCGTGCCGCCAGAAACGCCAGCACGGCGTGGCGGATCGAATCCTGGTGCGGGTTGGGGGCCCGCCACTCGCGCAGCAGGGCGACCGCGGAGGCGTGGACGCCGGCGTTCATCGGCGCACCAGCCGGTCGCCGGCGGGAGCGGGGTCGCGCGGCCCGGGCGGCTCGGCCGGAAGCCCGATCGCCACCGCGCCCAGCGGCTCCCAGTCGGACGGCAGGTCGAGTACCTCGCGAACCACGCCGGGAGCGAAGATCGTTGAGCCGATCCAGCAGCTGCCCACCCCGCGGACGGCGAGCGCGACCAGCAGCGCCTGCACCGCCGCGCCGACCGCCACGGTGAACATGGTGTGTTCGGCCGCGGTGCGGGCCGCGTCCGGGTAGCTGTGCATGCCGTCGGGAACCAGGAACGGCAGCACGATCTCCGGGGCGTCGTAGAGGATCTGGCCGCGGGCGACCCGGCGTTCGACGGCATCGGCGGCCTTTCCGTCGCCGGTCAGGTCGGCGCGCCAGGCGTCTTTCATCCGGTCGAGCAGTCGCCTGCGGCGTTCGCCGTCGCGCAACCAGACGAACCGGACCGGCCGGGTGTGGTGGGGCGCCGGCGCTGTGAGCGCCTCGGCGACGGCGTCCTCGATGAGTTCCGCCGGCACGTCGGCCGATGTGAATCGTCGCACCGAGCGCCGCAGCAGCTGAGCCTGCCTGCGCCCGAGTTCGATGGCCTCGGCGGTGCCGAGCCAGAACAGATCGTCGTGGCCGCCTCGCATCAGCCGGGCGGCGCACGAGCCGTCGTCGCGCAGGGTCAGCCCGCGCACCACCGCCACCGGTGTGTCGGTCAGCTTTCCCTTCACCAGGTCCGCCGCGGCGGCGATCTCGTCGGCGACGGCGACCTCGGTGACGCGCAACTCGTTGCCGTGCCGGTCCTGTGTTCCGGCGTAGCCGTACAGCACCGGGATGCCCGCCGACCCGATCGCGGCGTCGGTCTGCCCGTTGCGCCAGGCGCGGCCCATGGTGTCGGTGATCACGACGCCGGCGTCGACGCCCGCTGTGGCGGCCAGAGTGGCGCGCAGTTCGGCGGCGCTGGCGTCGGGATCGACGGGAAGTAGCGCCAATTCGGTTGCGCCCACATTGGATCCGTCGACGCCTGCGGCGGCTTGGACCAGGCCATGGCGGTTCTCGGTGATCAGGGTGCGATCCTTGCGGGCCAGCACCCGCACCGCCTCCTGCTCGATCAGCTTGCGGCGCAGCAAGTCCCGCTCGTCGGGGTCGGCGGGCGCTTCCACGATGCGCCCCTCGCACTTGGAGACCACCTTGCTGGTGACGACCACGACGTCGCCGTCGCGCAGCCACGGTGCGGCCGAGGCGATCGCGGCGGCCAGGTCGTCTCCGGGGCGGAACTCGGGAAGTCCTCTCACGGGCAGGATTTCAATGGCGGCCGCTGTTCCGTGGTCACCGGTCGCGGCCGCAGCCGCTCCGTGATCTCCGTTCACGCGCGCACCCCGGCCAGTTCCAGTCCCGTCCTGACCATCTCCGCGGTGGCCTCCGGGCCGGACATCAGCAGCGGGATGGATTTCACCGTCACTCCCGGGACGTCGGCGGAGTCGCCGTCGGCGACCAGCCAGTAGTCCAGCAGGCCGGTGCCCGACCGGGCGCCGTAGTGCCGGCCGACGGCCTGCGAACTGGTCTCCACGCCGATCACGGTCAGACACTCGTCGGCCATGCCGCGCAACGGCTTTCCCGCGATGATGGGGGAGTAGCCGATCACCGGGGCCGGCGTCGAACGCAGAGCGCCGCGGATCCCGGCCACCGACAGTATCGCCCCGACGCTGACCACCGGATTGGACGGCGCCAGCAGCACGACGTCGGCGCCGGTGATGGCCTCGACGACTCCCGGCCCCGCAGAGGCGTTTTCGGATCCGATGAAGGCGAAACTGTGGGTCGGGATCTGGGCCCGGTAACGCACCCACCACTCCTGGAAGTGAATGGCCCTGCGGTCGCCGGTGTCCGGATCGCTGACCACGACGTGGGTTTCGCAACGGTCGTCGCTGGCCGGCAGCAGCCTGACCCCGGGGGACCATCGCTTGCACAGCGCCTCGGTCACCGCCGACAGTGGATACCCGGCGCGCAGCATCTGGCTGCGGACCAGGTGGGTGGCCAGGTCGCGGTCGCCGAGTCCGAACCAGTCGGGTTGGACGCCGTAGGCGGCCAATTCTTCTTTGGCGTTCCAGGTTTCGTCGCGATGGCCCCATCCGCGCTGCGGGTCGATACCGCCGCCCAGGGTGTACATGCAGGTGTCCAGGTCCGGGCAGATCCGGACGCCGTGCATCCAGGCGTCGTCGCCGATGTTCACCACGGCGGTCACTTCGTGCTCAGAACCGACCTCGTGCTCAGAACCGACCTCGTGCTCAGAACCAGACCCGAACTGCCCCAGTCCGAGCAGTCGCTGCACGCCGAGCAGGAACCGGGCGCCCCCGACTCCGCCGACCAGAACGGTGATTTTCACACCGACCGACACTAGGCGGTGGCGCGAATGTGGTCACTATCACGTCACTGCGCGGACACGCCACGGTGTCGACACGCCGTGTGCGGCCAAGAAAGTGGTATGCAAATCCGCCGATCGCCTTGACCGGGACACCGCGGCAATGTCTAATCACACCAGTGTCATTTCCCGGTCAACCAGCCGATTTCGGTGTCGCAGACCGTGATTCGACCAGATGTTCGAATCGGTTGCTTTGATCGTTCAGTTTTGAGTATTCAATAGCCACACCAGTCACATGACTCACGAGAACGGAGCGCGGAATGTCGTATGAGCACTTCCTCGGGGCGCTAGGCGCGCCGCAGACGATCGGCGATGCGGCGACCTACGGTGCCCCGCGTGCTCGCTTGAGCCTGGTGCCCGATCCGATCGACTTCACCGGGCTCACTCCCGACGACCCGCAGTGGCAAGAGCGCGCATTGTGCGCGCAGACCGATCCCGAGGCGTTCTTCCCGGAGAAGGGCGGCTCCACCCGCGAGGCCAAGCGAATCTGCCTGGGCTGCGACGTCAAGGACGCTTGCCTCGAGTACGCGCTGTCCAACGACGAGCGCTTCGGCATCTGGGGTGGTCTGTCCGAGCGGGAGCGCCGGCGCCTCAAGCGCGGCATCATCTAGAGTCCGTCGTCGTCCATACTGGGGTCGATCACCGAGGGTTCGACGCCCAGGAACGTTGCCACTTGCGCCACCAGAATCTCGTGCAATAGATCGGTGAGATCCACCGAGTCCTTCGCCCGCCGCTCGATCGGCCTGCGGAACACCACAATTCGCGCCCGGGTCTGTTCCCCGCGGACGTCGACGCCGGCCGGTATCAGCCGGGCCAGCGGAATCGGACCGTCCGCCACCACTTCCGGCGGCCACTGAACACTGTCCGGATCCTTCGGCTGGATACGAGGAATCTCGTCGACCGCGATGTCCAATGCGGTAAGCCGCTGTTGCCAGCGCCGCTCGATCGGCTCGTAAGCCTCCAGCACGGCCATATCGAAGCGCTCGGCCCGGCTGCGCCATCCCGGCACCGAAGGCGGAAGCAGTGGTCCGCGCATCCCGCGCCCGCGGCGCGATCCGCCCTGGGGCTGGCCGCCACGCCGGGAACTGCGGGAATCGGCCATGGACTGCAGATCGTAACGGTTGTACATCAGCCGCGCCGTGGCTGCGCGTGTCTGGGGGTCGCGCAGGAATTGGCCGCGATAGCCTCACCCCCGTGAATGTTCCCCGTCGCTGCAGCAGGCCCGGGTGCCCCCAGTACGCGGTGGCGACGTTGACCTACGTCTACTCCGATTCCACCGCGGTCGTCGGCCCGTTGGCGACGGTTCGCGAGCCGCATACCTGGGACCTCTGCCTCGGGCACGCCGCCCGGATCACCGCCCCGCGCGGGTGGGAACTGGTTCGGCACGCCGGGCCGCTACCCACCAGTCCGGACGAGGACGATCTGGTCGCCCTGGCTGACGCGGTGCGGGAGGGCCGGGTGTCCGCGAGTCCGCCGATCGCCGGTTTCGCCGACCTCGGCGCCGCGCATGCCACCCTGCCGCAGCCCGGCATGGTTCCGCCGCTTCAGCGGCCGGTCTCCCATGGCCGTCGTCGCGGGCATCTTCGGGTCCTCCCGGATCCCACCGACTGAACGCTAGGCTTGCGGCATGTCCAGGCCGGCCGACGCGGTACGCCGTGTGATCAAGGCCTACGACGTGCGTGGCTTGGTCGGTGAAGAACTCGACGAGGCCTTCGTGGCGGACGTGGGTGCGGCCTTCGCCCGGCTGATGCGTGCGGAGGGCGCCGGCGAGCGGGTCGTCGTCGGTTATGACATGCGGGAGAGCTCGCCGGCGCTGGCCGCCGCCTTCGCGGGCGGGGTGACGGCCCAGGGTCTCGACGTGATCCGGATCGGCCTGGCTTCGACCGACGAGTTGTACTTCGCCTCCGGCCTGCTCGATTGCCCCGGCGCGATGTTCACGGCCAGCCACAACCCGGCGTCCTACAACGGGATCAAACTGTGCCGGGCGCAGGCCAAGCCGGTCGGCGAGGACACCGGATTGGCGGTGATCCGCCAGGAGGTCATCGACGGCGCGCCGGCCGACGAGGGCCCGGCGGGAGCCCGCGGCACCGTGCATGACCGCGACGTGCTGGACGACTACGGCCGGTTCCTGCGTTCGCTGGTCGACCTGAGTGCGTTGCGTCCGCTGCGGGTGGCGGTCGACGCCGGCAACGGCATGGCCGGCCACACCGCTCCGGCGGTACTGGGCCCGATTCCCGGGATCACCCTGGTGCCGCTCTACTTCGAGCTCGACGGGTCGTTCCCCAATCACGAGGCCAATCCGCTCGAGCCGGCCAATCTGGTCGATCTGCAGCGGCACGTGGTGGCCACCGGCGCCGATATCGGATTGGCGTTCGACGGCGACGCCGACCGTTGTTTCGTCGTCGACGAGCGCGGACACCCCGTTTCGCCGTCGGCGGTCACCGCTCTGGTGGCCGCGCGGGAACTGGCCCGCGAGCCGGGGGCGACGGTGATTCACAACCTGATCACCTCCCGGGCGGTGCCGGAGCTGATCGTCGAGCGGGGCGGTAGTCCGGTGCGGGCCCGGGTCGGCCACTCCTACATCAAGGCGCTGATGGCCCAGACCGGCGCGGTGTTCGGTGGCGAGCACTCCGCGCACTATTACTTCCGCGATTTCTGGGGTGCCGACTCGGGGATGCTGGCCGCTCTGCACGTGCTGGCCGCTCTCGGTGAGCAGCCTCGCCCGCTTTCGCAGCTGATGGGGGACTACGAGCGCTATGCCGCCTCCGGCGAGATCAACTTCCGCGTCGGCGATTCCGGGAAGTGCGTGGAGGCTGTTCTGGAATCCTTTGCGCCACAGACTTTTTCGCTTGACCATCTGGACGGGGTGACGGTGGATCTGGGCGACGGCGCCTGGTTCAATCTGCGCACTTCGAACACCGAACCGCTGCTGCGCCTCAACGCGGAGGCGCCCGGCGCCGCCGAGGTGGACGCGATCGTGCGGCGGGTGTCGGACGTGATCGACGCCCAGGATCCCGGAGTGGGCCGGTGAGTGCCGCCAACGCCACGATCGACCTCGACGACACCGGCGGACTTCTGGAAGCCGACCGGGACGGGTTGCTTCGCGCCGCTGCGATGGCCGGTGCTCAGGTCAGGGCCACGGCCGCGGCCGTCGACGAGGGCGCGCTGGAGTCGGTCACCGGCGGCCAGCGGCCCCGCACTCTGATCTGGGTCGCCGGACGGGGAGCGGCGGAGTCGGCCGGCGCCATGCTGGCCGCCGGGCTCGGCGGTTCGGCGGGTGAGCCGATCCTTGTGGCCGCCGAGTCGCCGCCGTGGATCGGGCCGCTGGACGCGATGGTGGTCGCGGGCGACGACGCGGGCGATCCGGCACTGGTCACGGCCGCGGCGACTGGCGTTCGCCGGGGTGCCCGCGTGGTGGTCGCCGCGCCGTACGAAGGGCCGTTGCGGGACGCCACCGCGGGTCGCGCCGCCGTGCTCAGCCCCCGCTTGTGGGTGCCCGACGAGTTCGGCCTGTGCCGGTATCTGGCCGCCGGCCTGGCGGTGGCAGCCGCGGTCGACCCCGCCCTGGGTGCCGACCTGCCGGCGCTGGCCGACGAGATCGACGCCGAGGCTCTGCGCAACAGCGCGGGCCGGGAGGTGTTCACCAACCCTGCCAAGGCGCTGGCCGAGCGGATGACTGGACGCTCGGCCGTGCTGGCCGGTGATTGCGCGGCGACGCTGGCGCTGGCCCGCCACGCCTCGGCGGTGCTGCTGCGGATCGCGGGCGAGCCCGTCGCGGCGGTTGGGGTCGCCGACGCGGTGGCGGCCACCCGCAGTGGCGCCTTGGCCCGCAGGTCCGGCGGCGCTCAGTCGATCGACGCGTTCTTCCACGACGAGGAACTCGACGGGCCACTGCCCAGCCGGACGCGGATACTGGCGCTGTCGCTGGCCACCGAGCGCACGGTGCTGGCGGCCCGGCTGTCCGGGATCGACGACGTCGACCTGGTGGGAACCGGGGACGTAGGAGATGCCGGAACGGACGCCGGGCCTGCACCTGCCGTTACCGGCCGGGTCGAACAGCTGGCCGTCCTGGCGGTACGGCTTGAGATGGCCGCGGTGTATCTGCGATTGGCCGGAGGGTAGCGCCAGTGCAGGTGTTACACGGCGCGTTGCGCACCTATGCCTGGGGGTCGCGGACGGCGATCGCGGAGTTCACCGGCCGGCCCGCCCCGACCGCGCATCCCGAAGCCGAACTCTGGCTGGGCGCCCATCCCGGCGACCCCGCCCGCCTCGACACCCCCGCCGGTCCGGTGTCGTTGCTCGACGTTATCGCCGACGACCCGGAGGGCCAGCTCGGCCCTGCGGTCCGGGAGCGGTTCGGGGACCGGCTGCCCTTCCTGGTCAAGGTGCTCGCCGCTGATGAGCCGCTGTCGCTGCAGGCCCATCCGAGCACCGAACAGGCCGTCGACGGTTTCCGGCGGGAGAACGCCCAGGGGGTCCCGGTGGGCTCTGCTGTGCGCAACTACCGCGACAGCAGTCACAAGCCGGAATTGCTGATGGCGCTCAGCGACTTCGATGCGCTTGCGGGGTTTCGTCCGGCCGCGCGCAGTGTCGCGCTTATGCAGGCGCTGGCTGTCGACGCACTGAATCCCTATGTGGCACTTCTCTCCGACCAGTCGGACGCCGCCGGCCTGCGGGCGCTGTTCACCACCTGGATCACCGCGCCCCAACCCGACGTCGACGCGCTGATCTCCGCTGTCCTCGATGGTGCGGTGTCTTATCTGCGAAGCGGTGCAAAGGAATTCGCCCCCGAGGTCCGGACCCTGCTGGAACTCGGCGAGCGGTACCCCGGCGACGCGGGGGTGCTGTCCGCTCTGTTGTTGAACCGGGTCGGCCTCGCTCCCGGCGAGGCGATTTACCTGAGCGCCGGAAACCTGCACAGCTATCTGCGCGGCGTGGGCATGGAGGTGATGGCCAATTCCGACAACGTGCTTCGTGGTGGCCTCACCCCAAAACACGTCGACGTTCCCGAACTTCTGCGCGTGCTCGACTTCGATCCGGTGTCCGATGCGCGCGTGGCGACCGAACGCGACGGGATCGAGGTCCGCTACGACACCCCGGCAGCCGAGTTCGCCGCGTCGGTGCTGACGCTGGACGGGGCCGATCTCGGCCGAGAGGTCCACGCGCCGGTCCGGCACGACGGTCCGCAGATCCTGGTCTGCACCGAGGGCTCGGTGACGGTGCGGTCGGGGTCCGCCCAGGTGCACTTGGATCGCGGTGGCGCGGTGTGGGTGGCCGCCGATGACGGGCCGATCCGGCTGGAAGCGAACCAACCGGCGCGGGTGTTCCGCGCCACGGTTGGCCTCTGAACAGTCAGCTTCCAGACAGTCAGGAGACCAGCAATGTCCAGTTCGGGTAGCACCCGCGCCATCCTGGCGGCGCTGGCGGCCAACGCCGGCATCGCGATCGCGAAGTTCATCGGGTTCTTCATCACCCGGAGCTCTTCGATGCTCGCCGAGGCCGTGCATTCGGTGGCGGACACCTCCAATCAGGCCCTGCTTCTCTTCGGCCAGCGAAGGTCCCAGAAGGAGGCCACCAGCCTGCACCAGTTCGGCTACGGGAGGGCCAGGTTCTTCTACTCGTTCGTCGTCGCACTGGTGCTGTTCAGTCTCGGTGCGGTTTTCGCGCTCTACGAGGGCTATCACAAGATCCGGCACCCCGAGCCGCTCCATTCGGCGGCGGTGGCCATCGCCATCCTCGTGGTTGCCATCGCCCTGGAGACGTACAGCTTTCGCACCGCGATGGTCGAGTCCAGGCCACTCAAGGGGAACGGAACCTGGTGGGAGTTCATCCGCCGGTCCCGCAACCCGGAACTGCCGGTGGTTCTCCTTGAGGACACCGGAGCGCTGCTGGGCCTGGTCTTCGCGCTGTTCGGGGTTGGTCTGGCCGTCCTCACCGGCAACCCGGTCTGGGACGGCGTCGGCACCGTGCTGATCGGCGCCCTGCTCGCTGTCATCGCGGTGATCCTGATGGTGGAGATGCACAGCTTGCTCATCGGCGAGGGTGCCACCGGTGAGGAACTCGGCGCCATCCAGGCCGCCCTCGAACAGACCGAGCACATCGACCGGGTGATCCACCTGCGCACGCAGTACCTCGGGCCGGAGGAGATGCTGGTCGGGGCCAAGATCGCGATTGCCGCCGGCACCGACCTGGCCACCGTGGCCACCGCGATCGACCGGGCCGAAGCGGCGGTGCGGGCCGCGGTGCCGGAAGCCCGGGTGATCTATCTGGAACCCGACCTCGATCGCGCCCTGTCCCGGTAGGGTTGCGGCGCATGGCCCGCGCTGCCCGCATCAAGTCGGTTGAGCAGTCGATCCGCGACACCGACGAGCCTTCCACCCGCCTTCGCAAGGACCTGAGCTGGTGGGACCTCACGGTTTTCGGCGTTTCGGTGGTCATTGGCGCGGGCATCTTCACCGTCACCGCGACGACGTTCGGCAACATCACCGGCCCGGCGCTGTCGATCTCGTTCATCATGGCCGCCCTCACCTGCGGCCTGGCCGCCCTGTGCTACGCCGAGTTCGCTTCCACGCTGCCGGTGGCGGGCAGCGCCTACACGTTCTCCTACGCCACCTTCGGCGAGCTCGTCGCGTGGATCATCGGCTGGGACCTGATCCTGGAATTCGCGGTCGGCGCGGCCGTGGTGGCCAAAGGCTGGTCGAGTTATCTGGGAACGGTGTTCGGATTCGCCGGCGGCACAGTGCATTTCGGCGCATTCGAGCTCGACTGGGGCGCCCTGCTGATCATCGGTGTCGTCACCGCACTGCTCGCGGTGGGGACCAAGGTGTCGTCGAACTTCTCGGCGGTCATCACCGCCATCAAGGTGTCGGTCGTGCTGCTCGTCGTCGTCGTGGGCGCGTTCTACATCAAACCGGAGAACTTCTCGCCCTTCATCCCGCCCACCGAGACCGGCAAGGGTGCCGCCGGTACCGGTATCGATCAGTCGGTGTTCTCCCTGCTGACCGGAGGGGGCGGCAGCCACTACGGGTGGTACGGGGTGCTGGCCGGCGCCTCGATCGTGTTCTTCGCCTTCATCGGGTTCGACGTCGTCGCCACCACCGCCGAGGAGACCCGCAACCCGCAGCGCGATGTCGCCCGCGGCATCCTGGCCTCGTTGGCCATCGTCACCGTCCTGTACGTGGCGGTGTCGGTCGTGCTGTCCGGAATGGTCAACTACGCGCAGCTGCGTGACGAGGGGCACGGCCACGCCAACCTTGCGACGGCCTTCTCGCTCAACGGCATCGACTGGGCTGCCAAAGTGATCTCGATCGGTGCGCTGGCCGGGTTGACGACGGTGGTGATGGTGCTGGTGCTCGGGTTGTCCCGGGTGATGTTCGCGATGGCTCGCGACGGTCTGCTACCCCGAGGTCTGGCGATGACCAACGACCGCGACGCCCCGGTGCGCATCACCGTGGTGGTCGGCATCCTGATCGCGGTGGCCGCCACCGCCTTCCCCATGTCCAAGCTGGAGGAGATGGTCAACGTCGGAACGCTGTTCGCCTTCATACTGGTGTCGGCGGGGGTCATCATCCTTCGGCGCACCCGGCCCGATCTCGACCGCGGGTTCAAGGCGCCGTTCGTGCCTGCGTTGCCGATTCTCTCCATCGCCGCGTGTCTGTGGCTGATGCTCAACCTGACCGCCCTGACCTGGATCCGGTTCGTCGTCTGGATGGCGGTCGGTGTGGTGGTCTACGTGGGCTACGGCCGCGGCCACTCGGTCCTCGGTCGGAAGTTGGCCGCCGCCGGGGGAGCCTCGCGCGGGTGACCTCTCTGCGCGATGCGGTCCTGGACGCGATGCGCGAGGAGTTGCTCGCCGGCGACTGGTCGGCGATCACGCTGTCCGACGTCGCCCGAACCGCCGGCGTGAGCCGTCAGACCATCTACAACGAGTTCGGCTCCCGACAGGGCCTGGCCAAGGCCTACGCCCTGCGGTTGGCCGACCGCCTCGTCGACGCGATCGACACGTCGATCACCTCCAATGTCGGCGACGTCTACGGCGCGTTCCTGGCCGGCTTCCGGGATTTCTTCATGGCCTCGGCGGCCGACCCGCTGGTCATCTCGCTGCTCTCGGGGGAGGCCAAGGCCGATCTTCTGCAGATCATCACCACGGACAGCGGCCCGATCCTGTCGCATTGCTCGCAGCGGCTCACCGACGCCTTCGCCGAAAGCTGGGTGCGTCCCGGCCCGGAGGACGCCGGCGTGCTGGCCCGGGCAATCGTGCGTCTGGCCATGAGTTATGTGTCGATGCCGCCGGAAGCCGACCACGACGTCGCGGCCGACCTGGCCCGGTTGATGACGCCGTTCGCCGAGCGTTACGGGGTTGCTGGACCGGGTCAACCCGGTTAGGTCCGACGAGCGGCGCCGGGTTACCGTATCCGCCATGACTTCAGCCCTTTCGATGACTGCCGACTCCCGCAACGGGATCGACTTCAAGGTTGCCGACCTTTCGCTGGCCGAGTTCGGCCGCAAGGAGATCCGGCTGGCCGAACACGAGATGCCCGGCCTGATGGCGCTCCGTCGGGAGTACCACGACGTGCTGCCGCTCAAGGGCGCCCGGATCTCGGGTTCGCTGCACATGACCGTGCAGACCGCCGTCCTCATCGAAACGCTGGTGGCGCTCGGCGCCGAGGTCCGCTGGGCGTCGTGCAACATCTTCTCCACCCAGGACCACGCCGCCGCGGCATGTGTCGTCGGCCCCAACGGCACCCCGGAGAATCCGCTCGGCGTGCCGATCTTCGCCTGGAAGGGCGAGACGCTCGAGGAGTACTGGTGGGCGGCCGAGCAGATGCTGACCTGGCCCGGCGAGCCGTGCAACATGATCCTCGACGACGGCGGCGACGCCACCATGCTGGTGCTGCGCGGAGCGCAGTTCGAGCGGGCCGGCGTGGTTCCGCCGGATGAGGAGGAGCACTCGGGCGAGTACAAGATCTTCCTCAACCTGCTGCGTGACAGCCTCAAGGCCGACGCCCACAAGTGGACCCGCGTCGCCGATTCCGTGAAGGGTGTCACCGAGGAGACCACAACCGGTGTGCTGCGGCTGTACCAGTTCGCCGCCGCCGGCGAACTGATCTTCCCGGCCATCAACGTCAACGACTCGGTCACCAAGAGCAAGTTCGACAACAAGTACGGCACCCGGCACTCGCTGATCGACGGCATCAACCGCGGCACCGACGTGCTCATCGGCGGCAAAGCCGCTCTGGTGTGCGGCTACGGCGACGTCGGCAAGGGCTGCGCCGAGGCTCTCAAGGCCCAGGGCGCCCGCGTCGCGGTCACCGAGATCGACCCGATCAACGCCCTGCAGGCGATGATGGACGGCTTCGAGGTCAAGACCGTCGAAG
>CAYTOD010000028.1:0-46566 GCA_964439315.1 uncultured Mycobacterium sp.
CGTAGAACACCTGGCCGTCGCGCAGCAGTTCGCGGCGCAGCGCGGCGGCCACCTGTTTTTCGTCCTGCGGGCCGACGTAGGTCAGCACCGGGTAGCGCTCCTCGGGCGGGGTGAGGATCGTCGACATCTCGCGGATGCCGGCCAGGCTCATCTCCAAGGTGCGCGGAATCGGCGTGGCGCTCATCGTCAGCACGTCGACGTGGCTGCGCAGGCTCTTGATGTGTTCCTTGTGCTCGACGCCGAAGCGCTGCTCCTCGTCGACGATCACCAGGCCGAGGTCCTTCCAGCGCACCCCGGTCTGTAGCAGGCGGTGCGTGCCGATGACGATGTCGACGCTGCCGTCGGCCATGCCTTCCGTCACTTTTCGCGACTCGCCGGGGTCGGTGAACCGGGAGAGTCCCCGGACCGTGACCGGGAAACCCGCCATCCGCTCGGTGAAGGTCTGCAGGTGCTGATCGGCCAGCAGTGTGGTGGGCACCAGCACGGCGACCTGCTTGCCGTCCTGCACGGCTTTGAAGGCCGCGCGGACGGCGATCTCGGTCTTGCCGTAGCCGACGTCGCCGCACACCACCCGGTCCATCGGGACGGCCTTCTCCATGTCGGACTTGACCTCGGCGATGGCGGTCAGCTGGTCGACGGTCTCGGTGAAGCCGAATGCGTCCTCCATCTCGGCCTGCCACGGCGTGTCCGGGGCGAACGCATGACCGGGAGCGGCCTGGCGTTTGGCGTAGAGCGCGACGAGCTCACCGGCGATCTCCCGAACGGCCTTGCGCGCCTTGGTCTTCGTGTTGGCCCAGTCGCTGCCCCCGAGCTTGCTCAGCGCCGGCTGCTCGCCGCCGACATAGCGGGACAGCTGGTCGAGGGAGTCCATCGGGACGAACAGCTTGTCGGCCCCCTGGCCACGCTTCGACGAGGCGTACTCCAGCACCAGGTACTCCCGGCGGGCGCCGCCGACGGTGCGTTCGGTCATCTCCACGAAGCGGCCGATGCCGTGCTGGTCGTGGACGACGAGATCGCCGGCGGTCAGCGCCAGCGGGTCGACGGTGTTGCGGCGCTTGGCCGCCAGTCGTTTGCCCTCCGGCCCGGTGGCGCGATTGCCGGTCAGGTCGGTCTCGGTGACGATGACGAGTTGCGCGCCGGGAACGATGATTCCGGAATGCAGCGGTCCCTTGAGGACGCCGACGACGCCGGTTCTCGGCGCATCGCCGGAGTCGAGCATCGTCGCCGGGGTGTCGCGTTCGCCGAGTTGCTCGACGACGCGATGGGCAATGCCGACGCCGGGGGCCACGACGACGGCCACCCCGCCGGTCAGCACGTGGGCGCGCAGCATCGCGAAGATCTCCTCGACGTTGCTCTGCTGCCCGCGGGCCGACGGCGCGGCGCGTACGTCGAGGTCGACGGCGTCGTCGGTTCCCAGCTGGCCGCCCAACTGGCTGATCGTCCACCAGGGATGCCCGCCAGCCACCGCGGCGTCGCGCGCCTCCTCGAGGTCGCGGAACCCGGACCCGCCGAGCTGCTCGATGTCGATGGGCGCCTGGCCCCCCACCGCGGCGACCGACCAGGACGCCTCCAGGAACTCCTGCCCGGTCTTGATCAGATCAGCGGCACGGGTGCGGACCTTCTCCGGTTCGCAGACCAGCACCGGCGCACCGGTCGGCAGATGGTCGGCGAGCAGCCCGAGGCGTTCGGGCCGCAGCACCGGCGCCAGCGCCTCCATGCCGTCGACCGGAATTCCTTCGGCGATCTTGGCCAGCATGTCGCCCACGCCGCCGGTGACGCTGTTCTCGTCCCGGGGCGCACCGGCGGCCAATTGCGCTGCGCGGGAACGGACCTCGTCGGTCAGGATCAGCTCGCGGCACGGCACCGCGACCACCGTTCCGACCTCGATTTCGGGGATCGACCGCTGGTCGGCGACCGAGAACATCCGCATCTCGGTGATCTCGTCGCCCCAGAACTCCACGCGCACCGGATGCTCGGCGGTGGGCGGGAAGATGTCGAGTATCCCGCCGCGCACGGCGAACTCGCCGCGGCGGGCCACCATGTCGACGCGGGTGTAGGCCAGTTCGACCAGGCGGGCCAGCAGCGCGTCGAAGTCGAGTTCGGCACCGACGGCCAGGGTGACCGGTTCGATCGTCGCGAGGTCGGCGCTCATCGGCTGCAGCAGCGAGCGCACCGTCGTCACCACCACCCGCAACGGCGGCCCCAACACGGCGTCATCGGGGTGCGCGAGACGGCGCAGCAGCATCATCCGGGCGCCGACGGTGTCCACCCCGGGCGAGAGTCGCTCGTGCGGCAGGGTCTCCCAGGACGGGAACATCGCGGCCGCGTCGCCGTAGACCGCGCGCAGTTCGGCGGTCAGGTCGTCGGCCTCGCGACCGGTCGCGGTGACCACCAACAGCGGGCCGCCTTGACCGAGCGCCGCGGCGACGAACAACTGCGCACCGGCCGGGCCCACCACCGTGAGGTGTTTCGGGCGATCCGCGGCGCGGCCGACCAGGTCGGCGAAAGCCGGTGTCGCCAAGACCGATTGAACAAGACCGGCCAGCGGGGCGTTCGGTGCGGAGGTCATGACTCGACCACCCTATGCAACGACGGCTACTCCTCGCGCAGTTGCGGGTCGGCTTCGAGGTGACTCAGCCCGTTCCAGACCAGGTTCACCAGGTGGGCGGCCACCACTTCCTTCTTCGGTTCGCGGGCATCCAGCCACCACTGCGCCGTCATCGACACCGAACCCACCAGGGCCTGGGCGTACAGCGGCGCCAACTCGGGATCGAGGCCGCGGCGGGCGAAATCGCCGGCCAGGATCGAGGCCACCTGACTGACCGCGTCGTTGAGCAGGCTGGAGTAGGTGCCGGAGGTGATCGAGGCCGGGGAATCGCGGATCATGATGCGGAACCCGTCGGTGCGCTCCTCGACGTAGGTCAGCAGGGCCAGGGCCACTCGTTCCACCCGCACCCGGGACCGGTTGTTGGTCAGCGACGAGGTGATGCCGTCGAGCAGGGCCGACATCTCCCGGTCGACCACCACGGCGTAGAGGCCCTCCTTGCCGCCGAAGTGCTCGTAGACCACCGGCTTGGACACCCCGGCGCGCTGGGCGATCTCTTCGATCGAGGTTCCCTCGTAACCGCGCTCGGCGAACAGCGCGCGGGCGATGTTGATCAGCTGATGGCGGCGTTCACTGCCGGTCATCCGGGCCTTCGGGGTCCGGGACGGATTCTCCGGCGTTGCCACGGCTGCCAGGGTAGATGCTCGGGCTGGTCGACTAGAGTCTTCAGGCGGGTATTCCGTCGTGGTGTAATCGGCAGCACCTCTGATTTTGGTTCAGATAGTTCAGGTTCGAGTCCTGGCGACGGAGCTTTCCCCGAGTGGAGGTCTCCTTTTGACGACAACCGACTCCGCGATCCTGGTTCTGGCCGCCGGTGCCGGCACCCGGATGCGCTCGGACACCCCTAAAGTGCTGCACACCCTCGGTGGGCGCAGCATGCTCTCGCACGCGTTGCACGCCGTGGCCAAGGTCTCTCCGGACCACCTCGCGGTGGTCCTGGGCAAGGACCGCGAGCGCATCGCCCCCGTGGTCGGCGAACTGGCCGCCGAACTCGGCCGTCCGATCGCGGTCGCCATCCAGGAGGAGCAGCTGGGCACCGGGCATGCCGCCCTGTGCGGGCTGTCGGCGCTGCCGGAGGACTTCGACGGGGTCGTCGTCATCACCTCGGGCGACGTCCCGCTGCTCGACGCCGACACGCTGGCCGCGCTGATCGCCGGCCACCGCGGCGAGCCGGCGGCGGTCACGGTGCTGACCACCACGGTGCCCGACGGCACCGGATACGGCAGGATACTGCGCACGCAGGACGGCGAGGTCATCGCGATCGTCGAGGAAGCCGACGCCACCCCTCAGCAGAAGGCCATCCGCGAGGTCAACACCGGCATCTACGCCTTCGACATCGGCGCTCTGCGCTCGGCGCTGAGCCGGCTGAGGTCCGACAACGCCCAGCACGAGCTGTACCTCACCGACGTCATCTCCATCGTCCGCGCCGACGGACAGCTGGTGCACGCCCAGCACATCACCGACCACGCCCTGGTGGCAGGCGTCAACGACCGCGTGCAACTGTCCGACCTCGGCCGCGAACTCAACCGGCGCATCGTCGCCGCCCATCAGCGCGCCGGGGTCACCGTCGTCGACCCGGCCACCACGTGGATCGACGTCGACGTCACCGTCGGCCGTGACACCGTGATCGCGCCCGGAACCCAACTGCTGGGCACCACCAGCATCGGTGCGCACTGCCGCATCGGCCCGGACACCACGCTGGCCGACGTCATCGTCGGCGACGGCGCGGCGGTGGTGCGCACCCACGGAAGCGACTCGGAGGTCGGGGCCGGTGCCGAGGTCGGGCCGTTCGCGTACCTGCGACCTGGCACCCGGTTGGGGGCCGACGCGAAGATCGGCACGTTCGTCGAGACCAAGAACGCCACCATCGGAAGCGGGACCAAGGTGCCGCACCTGACCTACGTCGGCGACGCCGACATCGGCGAGTACAGCAACATCGGCGCCTCGAGTGTCTTCGTCAACTACGACGGCGTGACCAAAACCCGCAGCACCATCGGGTCGTATGTGCGCACCGGCAGCGACACCATGTTCGTCGCGCCGGTCACGGTCGGCGACGGCGCTTACACCGGCGCCGGGACGGTCCTGCGCCAGGACGTGCCGCCCGGCGCGCTGGCCGTCTCGGCCGGCCAGCAACGCAATATCGAGGGCTGGGTGGAACGCAACCGACCCGGCAGCGACTCTGCGCGGGCGGCCGAGCACGCCCGCGCCGCGCTCGCGGGCGAGCCAGGGCAGTACGATGGCCGCGATACTGATCCCGACCGGTGAAGGCAGCGCGAGTGGGCACGGATTGGATTGACAGCCGCAAGAACCTGATGCTCTTCTCGGGTCGAGCGCACCCGGAGTTGGCCGATCAGGTGGCCAAGGAACTCGACGTCCACGTGACGGCACAGACCGCGCGGGACTTCGCGAACGGCGAGATCTTCGTGCGGTTCGACGAGTCGGTGCGCGGCAGCGACGCGTTCGTTCTGCAGTCCCATCCCGCGCCGCTGAACAAGTGGCTGATGGAACAGCTGATCATGATCGACGCCCTCAAGCGCGGCAGCGCCAAGCGGATCACCGCGGTGCTGCCGTTCTATCCCTACGCCCGCCAGGACAAGAAGCACCGCGGCCGGGAACCGATTTCGGCCCGGCTGGTGGCCGACCTGCTCAAGACCGCGGGCGCCGACCGGATCATCTCGGTGGACCTGCATACCGACCAGATCCAGGGCTTCTTCGACGGCCCGGTGGACCACATGCGCGGACAGAACCTCCTGACCGGCTACATCCGCGACAACTACCCGTCGGACAACATCGCCGTCGTCTCGCCGGACTCCGGCCGGGTGCGTATCGCCGAGAAATGGGCCGACGCCCTGGGCGGCACCCCGCTTGCGTTCATCCACAAGACCCGCGACCCGCGGGTGCCCAACCAGGTGGTGTCCAACCGCGTCGTCGGTGAGGTGGAAGGCAAGACCTGCGTCCTGATCGACGACATGATCGACACCGGCGGCACCATCGCCGGCGCGGTGAAGTTGCTGCACGACGACGGGGCCAAGGACGTCGTGATCGCGGCGACCCACGGCGTGCTGTCCGACCCGGCCGCAGAGCGCCTGGCGTCCAGCGGCGCCCGCGAGGTCATCGTCACCAACACGCTGCCGATCGACGAGTCCAAGCACTTCGACCAGCTCACCGTGCTGTCGATCGCCCCGCTGCTGGCCAGCACGATTCGCGCGGTCTTCGAAAACGGCTCGGTCACAGGCCTTTTCGACGGGGACGCATAACGCCACCGATGAGAAGCTGTTCAGTCCGCCTCGCCGCCGCCGCGGCGGCCGTCGCGGTTCTCTCCGGCACGGCGGCTTGTTCGAAAAGCACACCGGACTACTCGTCGCTGGTCACCACCAGCAGCAGTCCCACCGAGGAGTCCGCCGCCGCGTCCACCACGCCCGTACCGATCGCCGAGTACCTCACCAGCGTCGGCGTCACCGGCCAGCAGGTGCCACTGGACAAGCTGACCGACATCACCGTCACCCTGCCCGCCCCGCCCGGCTGGACCAAGTACTCCAATCCGAACTTCTCCCCCGGCACCGTCGCGATCGCCAAGAACAACACCTATCCGACCGCGATGGTCATGGTGTTCAAGCTGGACGGGAACTTCGACGTCGCCGAAGCGCTCAAGCACGCCAGCGCCGATGCCGAACTGTCGCAGAACTTCACCAAGCTGAACTTCTCCGACAAGGACTTCATGGGCTTCCCGTCCTCGATGATCGAGGGCACCTACGACCTCAAGGGCGTCCGGTTGCACGCCTACAACCGCGTCGTCATCCCGGTCACCCCGGCGCCGGCGTTCCAGCGCTATCTGGTGCAGTTCACCGTGACGACGCGCGCAGAGCAGGCCGGCCCCCAGGGCGCCGAGGTCGAAGGCGTCATCAAGGGATTCACCGTCACCGTCAAGAAGTAGTTCAATCGAGCAACTAGGGGCTGCGATGAGTTGGACTGCCGCCGATCTGCCGTCGTTCACCGGACGCACGGTCATCGTCACCGGCGCCAACAGCGGCCTCGGACTGGCCACCGCACGCGAACTCGCACGGGTCGGCGCGCGCGTCACCATGGCCTGCCGGGACACCGCCAAAGCCGACGCCGCCGCCGCGGGCCTCAGCGGGGACGTGCAGGTGCGTCGACTGGACCTGCAGGACCTGGCGTCGGTGCGGGAGTTCGCCGACGGCATCGCCGAGGTGGACGTGCTGATCAACAACGCCGGCATCATGGCGGTGCCCTACGCGCTGACGCGCGATGGGTTCGAGAGCCAGATCGGCACCAATCACCTGGGCCACTTCGCGCTGACCAACCTGCTGTTGCCCAAGCTGTCCGACCGGGTGGTGACGGTGTCGTCCTTCGCCCACATCCTCGGCCGGATCAGCCTGAAGGACCTCAACTGGAAGGCCCGCCCCTACCAGGCCTGGCTGGCCTACGGGCAGTCCAAGCTGGCCAACCTGCTGTTCACCAGTGAACTGCAGCGTCGACTGAGTGCGGCCGGCCTGCCCCTGAAGGCGTACGCAGCGCACCCCGGCTACTCGGCGACCAACCTGCAAAGCCACACCGGCAGCGACCTGGGCAGTCGGCTGTGGCCGCTGGCGAACCGCCTGGCGGGCACCAGTCCGGACTACGGCGCGGGGCCGACGCTGTACGCGGCGTCACAAGACCTGCCGGGCGACAGCTTCATCGGACCCAAGTACGGCATGCGCGGGCCCATCGAAGCGGTGTGGCGCACCCCTCTGGCCCGCGACGACAAGACGGCTCGCGGCTTGTGGACGCTGTCCGAGCAGCTCACCGGGGTCGAATTTCCGTTCTGACGCCTGGCTCGCTAACCTTGGGACCAACGTCACGGCGAGGGTGGCCCGGAAGCCACCGTTATCGACGAGTCCTTCAGCGCTCAAGCCCTCCGTCGTGCGGTATCACCCCCGGATGGCAAGGAGAATCCCGATGGCCAAAGGCGCCACAACCAACAAGCTCGACGTCGAGGTGCGTACCCGTACCGGCAAGGGCGCCTCGCGCCAGGCCCGCCGCGACGGCAAGGTGCCCGTGGTGCTCTACGGCCACGGCGCTGATCCGCAGCACCTGGAGCTCAACGCCCACGACTTCGCGGCCGTGCTCCGCAATTCCGGCACCAACGCCGTGCTGAGCCTGCAGATCGGCGGCAAGGAGCAGCTCGCCCTGACCAAGGCGATCGTCATGCACCCGGTCAAGCGCAGCATCACCCACGCCGACCTCATCATCGTGCGCCGCGGCGAGAAGGTGACCGTCGAGGTCGCCGTCATCGTCGAGGGCGAGGCCGCATCCGGCACGCTGGTCACCCAGGACGCCACCCACATCGAGATCGAGGCCGAGGCACTGTCCATCCCCGAATCCCTCACCATCTCGGTGGAGGACGTCGAGGAGGGCACCCAGATCCTGGCCGGCGAGGTCGCCCTGCCCAACGGCGTGACCCTGGTCAGCGATCCGGAGATGCTGGTCGTCAACGTCGTCGCGGCCCCGACCGCGGAGGACCTCGAGGCTGAGGGCGCCGGCGAGGCCGAGGAGTCCGCCGAGCCTGCCGCCGAGGCCGAGGAATCGGCGGCCGAGGGCGCGGCCGAGTCCGAGTAAAACCGGGTGGCCCAACCACTACTGGTCGTCGGCCTCGGCAATCCCGGCCCGCAATACGCCAAGAACCGCCACAACCTCGGGTTCATGGTCGCCGACGTGCTCGCCGACCGGGTCGGGGCGAAGTTCAAGGTGCACAAGAAGTCCGGTGCCGAGATCGTCACCGGGATGCTCGCGCAGCGGCCGGTGGTGCTGGCCAAGCCGCGGTGCTACATGAACGAGTCGGGCAGCCAGGTCGGTCCGCTGGCGAAGTTCTACTCGGTAAAGCCCGCGGACGTCATCGTCGTGCACGACGAACTCGACATCGACTTCGGCAAGATCAAGCTGAAGCTCGGCGGCGGGGAAGGCGGCCACAACGGGCTGCGCTCGATCGCCACCGTGTTGGGCACCAAGAACTTTCAACGGGTACGCATCGGCATCGGGCGTCCGCCCGGGCGCAAGGACCCGGCGGACTTCGTGCTGGAGAACTTCAAGTCCTCCGAACGCGCCGAGTTGCCGACCATCTGTGAACAGGCCGCCGACGCCACCGAGTTGTTGATCCAACTCGGCGTCGAGGCCGCGCAGAACGAAGTGCACGCCTGGTAGGTCGGGCGCACTCCACCTCCCCGACCACGCGATCACGTCGATCACGCGCGCCACGTCGACCACGCGCGCCACGCCCGTACCTCGCGGGTACCGGTATGTCCTTCCCAAACGCGATATCACCGGCGATACCAATGCCCGGTTCGCTTTCCACAGGCTCATGCGCCGCCGCAATCGGGACCCCCGGGACTGAGCCATGATCCCGGAATGCGACCGAACTACACCTACCGAGCCGTCTGGGTTCCGGAGTGCGGCGAGTACCAGGCGAAGTGTCTTGAATTCCCTTACCTGTTCGCCTGCGGGTCCACCGCCCACGAGGCCGTCGCCGCGATGGAGAAAGCGGTCGACATCAACCTCGCCGAGCGAGCCGAGTGCGGCCTGGCTCCGCCGGAGTCACTCGCCGACCACCGCTACAGCGGGAAGTTCCTGATCCGCACGTCGCGCGCACTGCACGCGCGTCTCATGGTCGAAGCTGCCGAGCAGGGCGTGTCGTTCAACAAGTGGGTGGCGTGCAAACTAGCCGATCGTCCGCGGCCGCCCTCGTTCGACGATCTCTTCAACTGACGGCTGATAGCGCCGGCGCTATCGCGTTTCGAGAGGACATACCGATACCCGCGAGGTACGGATGGTACCGACGGGGCGAGTGGGGACCGGCGAATCCGAACCGGCGAATCCGCTTACGTGACGAGCGCGACCGAATTGGCCCGGCGCAGCTTGCCCGACGGCGTCTTCGGGATCGTGCCGGGACCCAGGACGACGACGTTGCGCGGACGCACACCGACCTCGCTGACAACCTCGTGGGCCACCTGGTGCTCGATGCGGCGGCATTCGGCCGGGTCTTCCCAGTTGTTCGATTCGACGGCAACGGCGAAGGTCTCGCGGGAATGGCCCGCCTCAAGACGAACCGCCACCGCACACCCCGGGCGTACGCCTTCGACGCGGCCGGCGGCACGCTCGATGTCGGTCGGGTAGATGTTGCGGCCGGCCATGATGATGACGTCCTTGACGCGGCCGCACACCACGACATGGCCCTCCTCGGTGATGTAGCCGAGGTCGCCGGTGTCGTACCAGCCGTTCTCGTCCTGCGCGGCGACGAAACCGCCCATCGTGAGGTAGCCCGGCGTCACGCACTCGCCCTTGAGTTCGATGACTCCCACGCCGCGCGTCGGCAGCACGTTGCCGTCCTCGTCGACGATGCGCGCCTCCCGGTCCTGCAGCAGGGGACCGAGGGACGCCAGCCGCCGGACGTTGCCCTTGGTCGTCGGGATCGCCCGGCGGATCGCGGCGAGCAGATCGGCGTCGACCTCGTCGACCACCAGACCGGCGCCGCACTCCGAGAACGAGACCGCGAGGGTGGTCTCAGCCATGCCGTACGCGGGCAGGATCGCGTTCGGGCTCAACCCGAAGGGCTTGCCCGCGTCCATCAGGTCCTCGACGTCGGCGGGATCCACCGGCTCGGCACCGGACAGCGCGAAACGCAGCGTGGACAAGTCGAATTCACCGGGCTTGGCCTGCCGGCGCAACCGCTTGCCGAACAACGCGTAGGCGAAGTTCGGGGCGGCGGTCATGGTGCCCTTGTACTTGTCGATCAGCTTGGCCCACAGCAGCGTGTCTTTGAGGAAGTCCATCGGCGTGACCTTGACCAGTTCGGCGCCGAAGTACATCGGGAGCGTCAGGAAGCCGACCATGCCCATGTCGTGGAAGCACGGCAGCCAGCTGACCATCACGTCGGTCTCGGGGTCGTACTGTGCGCCGACGAACATCGCCTCGGCGTTGGAGTAGATATTCCGATGGGTGATGATCACTGCCTTGGGAGAACCCGTGGAGCCCGATGTCAGCTGCATCAGCGCGACGTCGTCCTCATCCGTCTCGACCGGGTCGACGGGTTCGGCGGCCAGCAGGTCCTCGACGGTCAGCACCTTGACCCCGCGCTCCTCGAGCACCGGCGCGGCCGGCAGGAACGGGTCGGAGATGACGACGGCCTTGGCCTCGATCATGTCGACGACGTTGGTGGTGTCCTGCGCCCAGTGCACCAGGTCGGTGCGGGGAGTCGGCTGGTGCAGCATGGTCAGGCTGGCGCCGCGCATCCACAGCGCCTGCGCGGTCGGGGCGATCTCGACCGGCGCGCCGGCCAGCACACCTACCGCGTCACCCTTGCCCACACCGGCGGCGGCCAGACCGCCGGCGATGCGCCGGGCACGCTCGTGGACCTCGCCCCAAGTGTGCCGCACCGGCTCGTGCGGTTCACCGGTGACCATGCCCCTGATGCTGGTCCGGGCGTTGTGGAACATCTTGTCGGTGAAACGGCTCACCACGACCTCCTCGGCGTGCGGCGCGGGTCTGTCAATGCTCCACCCATCGTCGCACGTCACGCCAGTACGACACGGGAGCGTTTCGGTCTCGAATCAGAGCCTATCTTAAACTTCCCTTAACTTTCCACAAGCCTTCCGGCGGTTCGCCGGCGATGTCAGACCACGCGGGCGCCATGCACCGGACCGCCGGCCACCCGAACCGTCCGGCACACCCCGGCCCCGGCCAGTTCTGAACCGACGCTCACGGCCGCTTCCGCGGACGCGCAGAGGAAGGCGCAGGTCGGGCCGGATCCCGACACGATGCCCGACAACGCCCCGGCCTCCAGGCCCGCCCGCAGGGTGCGGCGCAGATCAGGCTGCAGGCTCAGGGCAGCCGGCTGCAGGTCGTTGCCCAGCAGTGGAGCCAGCAGGTACGGATCGCCGGCAGACAGCGCGCTCAGCAGCTTTTGCGGGTCACCCACCCGCGGCGGGGATGCCGCGGCCCCTTCCCGGGTGGCACGGAGCCGGTCGATCTCGCCGTACACCGCGCCCGCCGAAAGCCCCCCGGTACCGAACGCCAGGACCCAGTGGAAGACGCTGCGCGCCAGCACTGTGGTCAGCTCCTCGCCGCGTCCGGTGCCCAGCGCTGTCCCGCCGTGCAGCGCGAAGGGCACATCGCTGCCGAGTTCGGCGGCCATCGCGTGCAGGTCGCGACGGGGCACGCCACACTCCCACAGCTCGTTGATCCCGACCAGGACGGCCGCCGCGTCGGCGCTTCCGCCGGCCATTCCGCCGGCCACCGGGATGGACTTCTCGATGGTGATCTCCACATCGGGAGCCCGCCCGACGTGCTCGGCCATCAGCTCGGCGGCCTGCCACGCCAGGTTGCGCCTGTCAGCCGGCACCTCCTCGGCGCCCTCGCCCACGGTGCGCAGGGAGAGCACGTCGGCGTCGCGCAGGGTGACGTCGTCGTACAGCGAAACGGCGTGGAACACCGTGGTGAGTTCGTGGTAGCCGTCATCCCTGAGGTCGCCGACGCCCAGGAGAAGGTTGACCTTGCCCGGCGCGCGGACGGTCACCGCTCCGGTCGGTTCCCACTCGGTGGCGGCGCTGCCGTTGAAGGATGACACCGCAGAAGGGTAACGCCGAAGGAGCTCAGACCTCGGCGGCCGAGGAGGTTTCGGCGGCGACTGACGTGATTGCGCCCGACGACGTGGGAGCTACCTCGACCGCGCGCCCGGAGCGCTGCAGCAGCCGGACGAAGTCCGCGACGGTGAGTGTCTCGCTGCGACGGGCCGGGTCGATGCTGGCGGAGAGGAGCAGTTCAGCCGACTCGTTCCCGGAACCGGCCCAGTCCGCGAAGACGTTGCGGACGGTCTTGCGGCGCTGGCTGAACCCGGTGTCGATCAGATCGAAGACCTGCTGGCGGAACGCTTGATCGGCGGGCCACGGCGCGTCCGCGTGGCGGTCGATGCGCACCAGGCCGGAGAACACCCGCGGGATCGGCCAGAAAACGGTCGGCGAGACGGATCCGTAGCGGCGCACGTTGCCGTAGTACCGGACCTTGACGCTGGGCACGCCGTACTCCTTGGTGGAGGGTTCGGCGGCCAACCGATCGGCCACCTCCGCCTGCACCATCACCATCACGGTGCGGATCGAGGGGAACTCGGCGAGCAGATGCAAGATCGCCGGGACGGCGATGTTGTACGGCAGATTGGCGACGACCGCGGTGGGCGGGGTGTCGAGCTCGGCGGCCTCGAGGTTCAGAATGTCGCGATTGAGAACGGTCAGGCGGTGGATCTCGCTGTGGGAATGCTCGGCGACGGTCTTCGGGAGCCGGGCAGCCAGGACCGGGTCGACCTCGATCGCAGTCACGGGGGCGCCGCGGTCAAGCAGTGCCAGGGTCAGCGATCCCATGCCGGGACCGACCTCGAGAACGTGATCGTTCTTGTTGATGCCCGACGACGACACGATCCGCCGCAGCGTGTTCGCGTCGTGGACGAAGTTCTGGCCCAAAGACTTGCGGGGGCGGAAATCGAGTTCTTTGGCGATGTTGCGGATCTCGGTTCGGCTGAGCAATCGGATCGTCACGACCCTCACCTTCCACAGACGGGCCAAGCGCCCCAGCCCTGACGGGCCCGCGTCACCTCGGCGATAGCTATTTGCTCTTCCCTCGTTGCTAGGTCAGCACGGGCAGCGTACCTCAGACCCCCGTTTCGTTCCCATGTGTTCTGATCGAATTGCACACCCCCGTAGTACCCGTTGCCAGTATTAATAGACCAATTGCCGGTTGACTCACAGCCCGCGATCGCGTCCCAGCGATCCCCGTTGGTGACCGGCGGAACCTCGGTGCCGGGCTTTGCTCCCACCCGCACGACCGAGTCCCTGGACGGGACGACGACGGCGTTCGTCACCGGCAATCTGCCGGTTTCCATTCCGTCGACGAAAGCCACCGCGTAGGTCACGTCCTGAACGCCGGGCGCGCCCGGATCCTCGACCACTCGCCGGCTCATGTTCAGCTCCGGGTCCTCGATGCGCCTGACCGCCGGCAGCAGCGGCACCCGTTCGGTGACCTTCTCCAGCCGCACCCGCGTGACCCTGATCCGCATCCCCTCCACTACCGGAGCCGACGGGGCCGGGTCGACGGTGTCGCGCTGAACCAGGGGTATCCCGGCCGCGACCAGAAGGCTGCCCACGTCGGGCGCCGCCAGCCGGCGGTCGGTCACGGCTCCGGCGTCGTCGATCTGGACGTTCTTCGCACTCACCACCGGCAGCACCATGCCGGCCAACGGGACCCGGGTGGCCGGCGGAACCGCCGGCGCCGCTCCGGGAAGGTCCAGTCCCTGCACCGCCTCGTCGACGGTTACGGCGGTGGTCCAGACCTCCCGGGGCTGCCCGCCGTCGAGCGTGACCTGCACCGGCCGGCCCCGCCGCAGCACGATCGTCGCGGCGTCCCCAACGGTGCCCTCGGCTGCCGGGGAGACGGTGTCGTGTTCACCGATGGCCAGGCCGTTCTCGGCGGCGATGGCATCCACCCGCGACCTCATCGTGCTGACGGTGACCTCGTCGCCGTCCACCCTCAGGGTGACGGTCTTGCGGGACCCGACGGCCAGCGCACCGGCACCGGCCAGGGTGACGAGCACCGCGGCGAGCACGACCCGCAATTCCGCCGACTGGTTGAGCCTGGTCCACGCACTCACGCCGGGCGGTCCCCCAGCCGGTAGACCCGTCGCGCGGTGGCGGTGGCCTCCGCGGCGACGTCGGCCGCGGGCCGGTCCAGCACGTCCGCCAGCGCTCGAACGGTGTAGGGCAGGCAGTAGGGCTCGTTGGGCGCGCCCCGGAACGGGTGCGGAGTGAGGAACGGCGCGTCGGTCTCCACCAGCAGCTGGCCGGGCGGGATCAGGGCGGCGGCCTCCCGCAGATCGCGGGCGTTCTTGAAGCTGACGGTGCCGGACAGGCTGAGGACCCATCCCGCGTCCAGGCAGGTGCGCGCCATCTCGGGGCCCGACGAGAAGCAGTGGAAGATCACCGTGTCCGGGGCGCCCTCGGCTGCCAGCACGTCGAGCACCGCGGCGTCGGCGTCGCGGTTGTGGATCATCAACGGTTTGCCGGTGCGCTTGGCCAGGTCGATGTGCCAGGCGAAGGCCTCGCGCTGCTGCTCGGGCGTTGCGCAGCCATCCAGCTTGCCGGGCCAGTACAGGTCCATCCCGGTCTCGCCGATGGCGACGACTCGCGGGTCCTTCGCCAGTTGTTCGAGTTCGGCGCGGGCGTCCGCGGTGACGTGCTGGGCGCGGGTCGGGTGCAGCGCGACGGCGGCATAGACCCGGTCGTCCCACCCGGCGGCCTGCGCCACCCAGCGCGCGGAGTCCAGGTCGTCGGCGATGGTGACCATGGCCTGCACCCCGACTGCCTCGGCGCGATCGGCGATGGCGCGCACGTCGTCGGCGGTGCTCGCGCCGCACGCGTCGAGGTGGGTGTGGGCGTCGATCAGCGGGGCCAGTGGCGCCGGGGGTGGCGGAGGCTGACGCTGCGAGGGCTTGCTCACGCCAACACCCTAAGGGGCCACCGAATAGGGTGAACAAACATGAGCAAGCCCTTCTACGTGACCACCGCGATCGCCTACCCCAACGGCGCACCGCACGTCGGGCATGCCTACGAGTACATCGCCACCGACGCGATCGCTCGGTTCAAGCGCCTGGACGGATTGGACGTCCGATTCCTCACCGGTACCGACGAACACGGCTTGAAGATGGCGCAGGCCGCCACCGCCGAGGGCATCCCGACCGCCGACTTCGCCCGCCGCAACTCCGACGCCTTCCAGCGACTGCAGGAGATGCTGAACATCTCCTTCGACCGCTTCATCCGCACCACCGACCCGGACCACTACGCGGCGTCGACGGCCATCTGGGAGCGGATGGCGGCCAACGGCGACATCTATCTGGACAGCTACTCGGGCTGGTACTCGGTCCGCGACGAGCGGTTCTTCACCGAGGCCGAGACGACGGTCGGGGCCGACGGGGTACGCACAGCGACCGAGACCGGCACGCCGGTGACGTGGACCGAGGAACAGACGTACTTCTTCCGGCTGTCGGCCTATGCCGAGAAATTGCTGGCGTACTACCAGGCCAATCCGGATTTCATCGCCCCGGAGGTGCGGCGCAACGAGGTGGTCAGCTTCGTCTCCGGCGGACTACGGGACCTGTCGATCTCGCGGACGTCGTTCGACTGGGGGGTGCCGGTGCCCGGCGACCCGTCGCACGTGATGTACGTGTGGGTGGACGCGCTGACCAACTACCTGACCGGAGTCGGCTTCCCGGACACCGAATCGGCGGACTACCAGAAGTATTGGCCGGCCGATCTGCACATGATCGGCAAGGACATCATCCGGTTCCACACCGTGTACTGGCCCGCGTTTCTGATGTCGGCGGGAATTCCGTTGCCGCACCGCGTTTTCGCGCACGGATTCCTGACCAACCGCGGCGAGAAGATGAGCAAGTCGACCGGCAACGTCGTCGACCCGGTGTCGCTGGTGGAGACCTTCGGAGTGGACCAGGTGCGCTACTTCCTGCTGCGCGAGGTGCCGTTCGGGCAGGACGGCAGCTACTCCGAAGAAGGCATCATCGGGCGCATCAACGCCGACCTCGCCAATGAATTCGGCAATCTGGCCCAGCGCTCGCTGTCGATGGTGAACAAGAACCTCGACGGTGTGGCTCCGGAACCCGGCGAATTCAGTCCCGAGGACTCCGAATTGCTCGCGCTCGCCGACGGCTTGCTGCCCAGAGTGCGCGCCGCCTTCGACGAGCAGGCCATGCACCAGGGTCTGGAAGCCGTCTGGCTGATGCTGGGCGCCGCCAACCGGTACTTCTCCGCCCAGGAGCCGTGGGTGTTGCGCAAGTCGGAGTCCGAGGCCGATCAGGAGCGGTTCCGCACGGTCCTCTACACCACGCTGGAGGCGGTGCGGGTGGCCGCGATTCTGGTTCAGCCGGTGATGCCGGACTCGGCGGCCCGACTGCTCGACCTGCTCGGCCAGCCGGAGGACCGGCGGGACTTCGCCGCGCTGGGCACGCGGCTGATCCCGAGAACCGCGCTGCCGGCGCCGATCGGGGTGTTCCCCCGCTACGAACCGCCGACCCCCTAACCGCCATGAACGCTGAGCGGCTGGGAGAGATCGGCGTGCCGGCCGACGTCCTTCGCCGCGTTGCGGCGGGCGCGCGCCGCGCCGGACTTCCGCCGCCCGCGGCACTGGTCGGTGAGTGGTTCGGCTCGGCAGCGGTGATCGCCCCCAGTGTGGCGGTGGCCCCGGTGGACGCGGCCACGGTGTTCGACGTCGCCCCCGGCGACCGCGGCGACGCCGTGGGCGGCGGCTGGATCGGCTACCTCTCCTATCCCGACCCAGGGTCCGACGGCGCACCACCCCGGATTCCGGAGGCCGCCGGCGGCTGGACCGACAGCGTGCTGCGCTGCGATGCCGGCGGCTGCTGGTGGTTCGAATCCCTCACCGACACAGGCATTCCCGGGTGGCTGACGGCCGCCCTGTCCGATGATCCGGTCCGGGGCGAGTGCAACATCGACTGGAGGCAACCGGACCCGGCGCGGCACCGGGCCGGGGTGCTGTCCTGCCTGGAGGCGATCCGCGCCGGCGAGGTGTACCAGGCCTGCGTCTGCACGCAGTTCACCGGCGTCGCATCCGGTTCGCCACTGGACTTCTTCACCGACGCGGTCGTACGCACCACCCCGGCCCGGGCCGCCTACCTGGCCGGCGAGTGGGGTGCGGTGGCCTCCCTGTCGCCGGAACTCTTCCTATGCCGCAGGGGGATTGCGGTCAGTTCGAGCCCGATCAAGGGCACCCTGCCGTTGCAGGCCGACCCGGCGGACCTGGCGGCGTCGGCCAAGGACGTCGCCGAGAACATCATGATCGTCGACCTGGTGCGTAACGACCTGAGCCGGGTGGCGACGACCGGTTCGGTCACCGTGCCGGAACTGCTGGCCGTGAGACGCGCGCCCGGGGTATGGCATCTGGTGTCGACGGTGTCCGCCGAGGTTCCCGTCGACGTCCCGGCGGCCGATCTGCTGGACGCCACCTTCCCGCCCGCGTCGGTCACCGGAACACCGAAAGCCCGAGCGCGCGAACTGCTTTCAACGTGGGAGCCGCATCGCCGGGGCGTCTACTGCGGCACGATAGGCCTCGCCTCGCCGGTGGCGGGTTGGGAGCTCAACGTGGCCATCCGCACCGTGGAGTTCGACGCCGCCGGACGGGCCGTCCTCGGGGTCGGCGGCGGAATCACCGCGGACTCAGACACCGATGCCGAGTGGCAGGAATGCCTGCACAAGGCCGCTCCGGTCGTGGGATCGCCGCCGATCGCGCCGTCGCCCTAGTCGCGACGTGGCCCTAGTCGCGACGTCGCCGTAGTCGCGCCGTCGCCTCAGTCGCGCCGTCGCCTCAGTCGCGGGACCGGAGTACCGCCTCGTAGAGTTCGCGCCGTGACGGTGCGCCGGGATGCGCCTCGGTCACCGCCGCACAGGCATCCTTGACCCGCATGCCGCCCGCCGCCAGTGCGTCGACCTCGGCCACCAGGGAGTCCAGATCGGCGGTCGGGACGGCCCCGGCCAGCACCACGGTGATCTCCCCCAGCACGCCGTCGGCGGCCCAGTGCGACAACTCCGCCAGAGTGCCGCGGCGGATCTCCTCGTGAGTCTTGGTGAGCTCCCGGCACACCACCGCACGGCGATCCGGCCCCAGAACGTCGAGGGCGTCGGCCAGGCACTCACCCAACCGCCGCGGCGACTCGAAGAACACCACCGTGCGCGCCTCGGCGGCCAGGCTGGTGAGCCAACCGCGTCGGGCGGAGGTCTTGCGCGGCGCGAAGCCCTCGAAACAGAACCGATCCGACGGCAGGCCCGACACGGCCAGCGCCGTCGTCACCGCCGACGGGCCCGGCAGACACCGCACCATCAGCCCGGCCTCGACGCAGGCCGTCACCATCCGGTAGCCGGGGTCGTTGATCAGGGGCATCCCGGCGTCGCTGACCATTAAGACCGTCGCGCCGGCAGCGATCTGGCCGACGAGCGCAGGCACCCGCGCCGCCTCGTTGGCGTCGAACAGACTGACCACCCGCCCACCGATGGTCACGCCCAGCGACTGCGCCAGAGCGCGCACCCGCCGGGTGTCCTCGGCGGCGACGACGTCGGCCGTCGCCAGGGCGTCCACAAGTCGTTTCGACGCGTCGGCGGGCTGGCCGAGCGGGGTGGCGCCCAGGAGCAGCTGACCCGCGGCGGTGGGGGCACTCACGCCCGACAGCCTACGATCGCTAACGATGACCATCACGGCCGACGACCTCGAGGCACTCGAACGCCCCGTCCCCGTCATCAGCCCCGGCCCCGTCGTGCCGGTCCCCGACTTCGGGCCGACCGACCGGGTGGAGGGCTGGGCGGCGACGGCGATCGTGACTGCGCTGGGCGCGATCACCCGGTTCATGAGCCTGGGTTCCCCGACCGACTCCGGTACGCCGATCTTCGACGAGAAGCACTACGCCCCGCAGGCCTGGCAGGTGCTGCACAACTTCGGCGTGGAGGACAACCCCGGCTTCGGCCTGGTGGTGCATCCTCCGCTGGGGAAGCAGTTGATCGCGCTCGGCGAGGCCGCCTTCGGCTACACCGGACTGGGATGGCGGTTCAGCGCCGCGGTGTTCGGCATCATCCTGGTGGCCCTCGTGGTGCGAATCATGCGGCGGATCACCCGTTCGACAGCCCTCGGCGCGGTCGCCGGACTGTTGCTGGTCGCCGACGGAGTCAGCTTCGTCGCGGCGCGCACCGCGCTGCTCGACGTCTTCATGACCGTGTTCGTGGTGGCGGCGTTCGGGGCGCTGATCGTCGACCGCGATCAGGTTCGCGAGCGGATGTACATCGCGTTCGTGGAGGGCCGGATCGACGAAACCCGCTGGGGCCCAAGGCTGGGCGTGCGGTGGTGGCGGTTCGGCGCCGGCGTGCTGCTGGGGTGCGCGTTCGCCACGAAGTGGTCGGGGTTGTACTTCATCGTCTTCTTCGGTCTGATGTCGCTGGCCTTCGACGTCTCCGCTCGGCGCGACTATCAGGTGCCCCGGCCGTGGGCGGGGGTGCTGCGTCGCGACGCCGGGCCGGCGGCCTATGTGTTCGGCCTCATTCCGGTGGCGGTCTACCTGTTGGCCTATGCACCGTGGTTCGCCTCGGAGACCGCGGTGAACCGCTACGAGGCGGGGCAGTCCATCGGGGAACGGCAGTGGTGGCAGCCACCGGACGCCATCCGGTCGCTCTGGCACTACACCTACAAGGCTTTCCACTTCCATTCCACGCTGACCAACTCAGAGGGCAACCACCACCCCTGGGAGTCCAAGCCCTGGACGTGGCCGATGTCATTGCGTCCGGTGCTGTACGCGATCGACAACAACGACGTCCCCGGGTGCGGGGCGTCGTCCTGCGTCAAGGCCGTCCTGCTGGTCGGCACTCCGGCGATGTGGTTCGTGGCGGTTCCGGTGATCGCCTACGCGGTCTGGCGTTCCGTCGTTCGCCGGGACTGGCGCTACGCCGTTGTACTGGTGGGCTATTTCGCGGGCTGGCTGCCCTGGTTCGCCAACATCGATCGGCAGATGTACTTCTTCTACGCGGTGCCGATGGCGCCGTTCCTGGTGATGGCGATCGCACTGATCATCGGCGATATCGTCTACCAGCCGACGACCAATCCCGAACGCCGGACGCTGGGGATCTTGGTCGTGAGCTTCTATGTCGCACTGGTGATCACCAACTTCGCCTGGCTGTTCCCGGTACTGACCGGTATCCCGGTGTCCCAGAGCACCTGGAACCTGGAGATGTGGCTGCCCAGCTGGCGGTGACACCGGCGGCACTCCGACCGATTTTCGAACTGATGTGCGATACGCTCACCGGGTGTCGGTGACGGTTCAGGGCGCGCTCTTCGAGCACAGCGAGCGCCGCGACCTCGGGGCCGGGGCATGGATCGAGGCGCGCTCGGGCTGGGCCGCGGAGGCCGGGACGCTGTTCGGCGAGCTCATGGACGCGGTGACATGGCGGGCCGAACGCCGCCAGATGTACGACCGCGTTCTCGACGTACCCCGGCTGGTCGGCTTCTACGATCTGACCACCGCTCCCGCACCGCATCCGGCGATCGCGCGCATGCGCCGCAGGCTCAACGACATCTACGCCGGCGAGCTCGGGGAGCCGTTCACCACCGCCGGGTTCTGCCTGTACCGCGACGGCGACGACAGCGTCGCGTGGCACGGCGACACCATCGGGCGGAGCAGCAGCGAGGACACCATGGTGGCCGTGGTCAGCCTCGGAGCGACCCGGGTGTTCGCGTTGCGGCCGAGGGGCGGAGGTCCGTCGCTACGACTCCCCCAGCACCACGGCGACCTGCTGGTGATGGGCGGCTCGTGTCAGCGCAGCTTCGAGCACGCGGTCCCCAAGACGGCAGTGCCGACCGGCCCCAGGATCAGCGTGCAGTTCCGCGTGCGGGGCGTCCGCTGACGGCTGCCGAACCCTCCCCGAACCCTCCCCGAACCCTCCCCGAACCCGTCCCCGAACCCTCGACTGTGCGCTCAGGGCTGCCGTTTGCCGTCCGAGACCGCCCTGGACACACGATGAATTCCGCCAGTGCACGATCGATTGCGACGGCGAACAGTGCACGCCGGCCGGCAACACCAGAAGGCTAGTTGCGGATCGCGTTGACCCCCGCGATCAGTAGATCGCGGGCTCGCTGGGTGTTCACCGGAGCGACCGGCTTGTCCGGCAGCACAAGCGAATTGGCCGCGACAATCAGCTGGTAGTTGCCGAAGTGCGCGGAGTAGTTGAAGACCTCACCGGTGCGCGGTTTCCCGTCGACCACCGTCTGCAGCACCCGGTGTACCCCGATAGTTTTGGTGCCCTCGATCCTTGGCACTTCCACCGCCTCGACGGTGCCGTGTACGGCACCGCCTGCGAAAGACACCTTCTTGCAGTCTTTTCCGGGTTCGACGACGGGTACGGCCTCATTGGTCTCGAGGGCTATGACGACGAACCGGTTGCCCTCGCCCTCGGCCGACAACGCCGACATGTTTCCCTCGGTCCCCTGCGGGACGAGCTGGCCGGTGGCGAACTTGGCGCAGCTTTCCGGCTCGAACCGCAAGCCCTCCGGGAGCCGCTGGCCGGCCAGCAGCTTCGGGTCGATTCCGGTGGGAGCGACCTCGGTGACCTTGAACTGCGGACCGAAGCTGGCCTTGACGGCCGACAGCTTGTCCAGGTCGGCCGAGGGTGCGTTGGCCGCGCCGCAGCCCGCCAGCAGCCCAGCGCCAAGAACGGCGACAATCCTCCGCGTCAGCATCGCGGTCAATCTAGCCCAACCGGGGCGCCGTTCAGCGGTTCAGCCGCCAGATGTCGGCCGACATCACGGTGGCGAAGCCGCACCACAGCGGGTACGGCGCCAGCGCGACCCCGAGCTTGACGTCGGCGTCCCCGGCCCGGCGCGCCAGATCGGCGCTGCTGACGGCCAGCGCGCCGGCGGCCAGCGCCCCCAGCCCCATTCGGCGCTGGCCGAAGAAAATCCAGCTCCAACCGGCGTTGAGCGCCAGATTGGTACCCAGCGCGGCGGCGTAGGCCCAAGCCTTGCCGTTCTCGCCGTCGGCACGGAACCGGGAGATCGCCGCGGCCGATGTCACCGCGATGTCGGCGTACAGAGCGGTCCAGGCCACCGGGAACACCGCGTTCGGCGGAACGTAGTCGGGCTTGCGGATCGTCGAATACCAGCTCTGCACGCCATCCCGGCTGGAAGTGCTCCCCACGACCGCTGCCGCCGCCGTCGCCAGCGCTGTCCCGATCAGTGCCTTACGCATGCTCCCAACCTACCCAGGCCGTACGATTCCGCTGCAGAACGGCACTACCGAGGAGAGAGTCCGCGCGATGAAGAAGATCACCACACTTAGCCTGTGTGCGGTCACGCTCAGCATCGCGCTGACCGGCTGCGGCGCCAAAACCGAGAGCAAGCCGGAAGCGTCGGCTTCCTCGAGTTCGTCGACCTCCGGACTGGCCGTGCCGGACAGGCCGAGCGGTCCGCACAAGACCATCAACGACTACGTCGACGAGAACAAGATCATCGAGACACCGGTCAAGAAAGGCGACCCCGGCGCACCGGTGATCCACTTCGCCATGCCCCCGGACTGGAAGTCCGCCGGTGCCCAAAAGCCGGAGTGGGCTTATGGGGCGATCGTTTACGACAAGGCCAAGAACCCCGACGATCCGCCGTTCATCATCGCGATCTTCTCCAAGCTCTCCGGCGGTGGCGTCGAGTCGGCCAAGGTGCTGGAGTACGCGCCGGGTCTGTTGGAGAACCTGCCGGGCTACCAGCCGGACGGCGACGTCAAGAAGGACGAGGTGGGCGGTTTCGACTCCATCAAGTTCCAGGGCTCGTATCTCAAGGACAAGGAACGCCGCTACATCGCCCAGCGGACGATCGTGATCCCCAAGGACGATGCGGTGTACGTGCTGCAGTTGAACGCCGACGCCCCCCTCGGCCAGGACGGCGTGATCCACGACGCCGCCAAGGAGATCGCAAAGGGCACCACGATCACCGCCTGACGGCCGGTTGCGGCAGAACCGAATCATCCTTTGGCCCAACGATTTCGACGATCCCGCTCGGGTGGGACGACGCCGGCAGGGCTAGCTCACCGCACGCATGACTTGCCTTGCCACCGAGCGGATCTCGGCGGCCACCGTCGAGTCGATGTGCACATCAGCGGCGGGCGGAACCAGGAACTCGGTGGTCACCACCCCGGGCTCGTCACGCTCCCATTCCCCGCCGAAACGGTCCAGAATCGTGCGCATCGGGGCGTTCTCGGCCAGCAGCCTGGCAGTGAAGGTATGCACCCCAGCCACATTCGCCGCGATGATGAGCGCGTCCATCAGGAAGGTTCCGATGCCGCGGCCCTGGTATTCGTCGGCCACGATGAACGCGACCTCGGCCGCGGTCGGGTCGTCGACGTCGCGGACGAAGCGTACGTCCGCGATCACCGGCCCGTCGGCCTCGTCCACCAGCACCCAGACGAAATGATCGACATAGTCGACCTCGAACAGATAGTGCATCAACGCCGGACTCGGCGCGCGGGTGGACATGAACCGCCGGTAGAGCGTCTCGGTGGAGAACTCGACTGAGTGATGGCTGGACCGCTCGCTGTCACCGGGCAGCACTGGGCGCAACAGCAGCGGAGTGCCGTCTTTCAGGCGGATCTCGATCGGGATGACGAAGGAGGCCAACCGCTGTCGCGCGGTGCGAACCAGACGCTCACCGAGCTCGGGCAGTTCGGCCATCTCGGCGAAGGCCGTCTCGTCACCGAGGAAACCGGTCAGCGACTCCAGGGCGGTGACGGTGGCGGTTCGCGGCTTGTCGCGCAGCAGTGCGATCTCGCCGACGATCGACCCGCCGGCGACCGCGCTGACGAAGACCTCGCCGTCGTCGCCGGTGTGGCGCACCTCGGCCCTGCCCGAGCGGATCAGGATGAAGGTCAGGGCTTCTTCGCCCTCGCGCATCAGCACGTCCCCGACCTCGGCGCGCAACGGCCGTAACCGCCCCGCCAGGGCGCTCAGCTGCTCGGGCGAGCAGCCCTCGAAGAACTCCATGCCGGCCAGGTCACCGGCCACCCTCTGCACGTCGAGATCGTCGATCGTCATGTCATCAGTCACGGTAAGCCCTTAATAGGCAAGCAGATTGACGATTCCGCTGAACGCTGGGGGAACGGCGTTGGCCGCAGGGACGATCATCGCACGAACCGCCGGGATCCCGCTGGCCTGCAGCAGCCCTGCGGTCAACGCCCGGTAGCGGCGCGACATCGCCCGCCACCTGCGGTCGTAGTCCTCGGGAGCGTCGGCCAGCACACAGTCGACCAGTAGTTCCGCCCCGCCGAAAGCGATGCCCAGACCCTCGCCGGTGAGCGCGTCGACGTACCCGGCGGCATCGCCGACGAGCATGACGCGCCCGGCCGCACGGTGGCGGACCCGTTGCCGCAGGGGTCCGGCCGCGCGGTCCTTTCCGTGCGGCGATCCGGTCAAACGCTCCGCCAGCAGCGGGAATTCGGTCAGATGGGCATCGAAGCCTCGCTGCTGGGAGGTCAACACCGCCACCCCGACACAGTCGTCGGCAACGGGAGTCACATAGGCCTCGGTGCCGGCCGCCCAGTGCACCTCGACGGTGTCGGTCCACGGCGCCACCTGGTAGTGCCGGCGGATGCCCCACCGACGCCGGCCCCGCGAGGGCAGGTCGAGTCCCAGGGATCGGCGGATCGGCGAGTGCAGTCCGTCGGCGGCGGCGAGATAGCGGGCCCGCAGGTCGCCACAGCGCACTCCGTCGCCGTCCTGACTGACGGTCCCGATGTCGGACTGGACGATCCGGACGCCGGCCGCCAGGGCGGCATCGTGCAGGCCCTGGTAGAGGGCGGTGCGCCGCACCCCCATCCCCTGACCGGACCGGAACCGGGCCTCGACCCGGCGGCGCGAGTCCAGGTAGGTGATGCCTCGAAACGCCTTGCCGTGCAGGGGCACTCCGAGGTTCTGCAGGTGTCGCACGGTATGCGGCATCAGCCCCTCCCCGCAGGCCTTGTCGATCGGCCCGTGCCGCCGTTCGAGGACGACCGCTTCGAGACCGGCCTGGGCCGCGTAGGTGGCGGCGGCCAGACCGGCGGGTCCTCCGCCGGCGACGAGCAGATCGATCATGTCAGGCTCGCCAGCGCGGTGTTCTCGGTTCCGATCCGCCGGGCGAGCAACGCGGCGTTGAGCACGGTGAACACCAACGCGGTGATCCACGCGGTATGCACCAGGGGCAGTGCGACGCCCTCCGCGACCACGGCCACGTAGTTCGGATGGGGCAGCATCCGATACGGTCCGCCACTGATCCGCGGCGCCCCGGGAATCACCACCACCCGGGTGTTCCACTGCGAGCCCAGGGTTCGGATGCACCACCACCGCAATACTTGAGCCGCCGCCACCACCGCCAGCATCGGCCAGCCGAGCCAGGGCAGGAACGGCCGGTGCAACCAGAGCACCTCGACCAGACAGCCCACCAGCAGTCCGGTGTGCAGGACCACCATGGCCGGGTACAGACCTGCGCCGAACTCGACGCCTCCGCGAGCGAGACTCCACGCCAGATTGCGCCGCGCGACGACGAGTTCGACCAACCGTTCGACGGCCACAGCGGCCACCAACAGCACGTAGAGGGTCACGCTCACGTCAGGGCCGCGCTCACCGTCAGGGCCGCACTCACCGTCGGGGCCGCGCTCACCATCAGGGCCATTGCAGCAGGACCAGTTCGGAGCAGAACCCCGGTCCCATCGCCATCATCAGACCCGGCCCGGCCGGCGGCCGCTTGGCGATGGTGTCGCGAAGAACGTGCAGTACCGAGGACGACGACATGTTCCCGACGTCGGCCAATGAGCGCCAGGTGAGATCCAGTGCATCCGAGGGGAGGTCGAGGCATTCCAGGATGGCCTCGATCACCTTGGGGCCGCCGGGGTGGCTGACCCAGGTTCCGATGTCGTCGATGGCCAGATCGTGCCGGCCGAGGAAGCCGGTGACGTCGTCGCGCAGGTATCGGCTGACCACATCGGGCACGTCGGGTGAGAGCACGAGTTTGAGCCCGGACGCACCGACGTCCCACCCCATCGTGCGCAGCGAGTCCGGGTAGAGGTGGCTCACGCTGTCCACCACGGAAGGTCCGGCGGCATGGGACTTTCCGGCCCGGTTCTCCCCCAGCATCACCACGGCGCCCGACCCGTCGCCGAACAAGGCGCTGCCCACCAACCCGGCGACCTCGGCCTTGAGAGCCGGGAAGGTCAGGGAACACAACTCCACCGACACCAGTGCCGCCACCCCGTCGGGGTTACCGCGCAGGTAGTCGTGCAAGCGCGCCACCCCGGCAGCACCCGCAACGCAGCCCAGCCCGAACATCGGGATCCGGCGGACGTCGGGCCGCAACCCCACCCGGGTGGCGATGCGCGCCTCGATCGACGGCACCACGATTCCGGTGACCGTGGTCGAGAAGACGGCGTCGACCTCGTCCGGGCGCACCCCGGCCTCGTCCAGGGCCGCCGTCAACGCCTCGGCGCCGAGATTCACCGCGTGTTCGACGAAGATCTCGTTGGCCTCACCGAAGTCGGTCAGGTCGGGGTAGGCCTCCATCGGCAGCACCAGGTGGCGGTGATCGACCTTCGCGGACCGGTGCAGGCTGCTGAGAATGTCCCCGCACTCGGCGAACACCGGGGAGGCCAGAAAGGCCTCGGTGATCTCCGCCTGGCTGTAGCGGTGCGGCGGCACTGCGCCCTGAACGCCGGCGATAACGCTGACCGGGCCCTTCTTCGCGAGCATTTCCCTAGTCACCTATCAAGTATGCCGAATTGGAGTAGCCGAGTCGCTGGGCTCGAGCCTCGCCGGAACGGCACCGCCCTCACTGATGCCGAAGCGACGGTGCAGCGCCCGCAGGGGCCCCGGAGCCCACCAGTTCCACTTGCCCATGATGTGCATGAAGGCCGGCACCAGGACCATCCGCACCAGGGTGGCGTCCATCAGGACCGCTAGCGTCAAGCCCACCCCGAACAGGCGCATCACCGACACCTTCGCAGCGATCAGGGCCGCGAAGGAGATCGACATGATCAACGCGGCGGCGGTGATCACCCGGCCGGTGTGGGCTATGCCCAACGCCACACTTTCGTCGTTGTCGGCGTGGGTCTGCGGAGAGGCCATCCAGAACTCCCGGATGCGGGACACCAGGAACACTTCGTAGTCCATCGACAGCCCGAAGGCGATACAGAACAACAGCACCGGCATGTTGGCCACCAGGGTGCCGGTCGGCGTCGTCCCGAGTGCCCGGAAGTGGCCCTCCTGGAAGATCCACACCATCGCGCCGAACGTCGCACTGAGCGACAGCATGTTGAGTATCAGCGCCTTGACGGGCATGACCACGCTGCCGGTCAGCAGGAACAGCAGCACCAGCATGATGGCCGCGATCAGCCCGAGCGCCAACGGCAGCCGCGACAGGATCGCGTCGACGCTGTCGCGGTTGGTCTGGGCCAATCCCGCGAACTCGACGGTGCGGCCGCCGGGCGGGGCGACCTCGTGCAACCGGTCCAGTTGGGTGTCGGAGGCCTTGGAGAACAGTTCCGCGTCGCTGCCGACGGTGATCAGGGTGCTGCCCCGGGAAACCCCGGTGGCCGCACTCGGCGGGCCGACCAGTTTTCCGCCGGCGAAGGTTCCGGCCGGCGTCGACACCGAGCCGACGTCCGGAACCCGGGACAGTTCGCTGGCGTAACGACTGATCTCGGCGGGAGCCAGTCCGTCGGAGTCGACGATGACGATCGGCACCGCCGAATCGGAGTCGATGGCGAAGTCGGTGCGCAGCAGGTCGCCCACCTGGTGGGCGGATGCCGACTTCGGAAGCACCCGGTCATCGGGGAAACCGGGCTTGACATCGAAGAAGGGCAGGCCCAGGACTGCCAGCAGCGCCACGACGGCCAGGCCGATCGGTATGGCGCGGCGCATCACGAACTTCGTTGAGCGATACCAGAATTGCGCGGTGACCGGCAACGGCGCCGGGTCGGGCAGACCCCGTAGCCGGCGCAGCAGGTGACGCACGTTGAGCGCGTCGAGGCGGCCGCCGAGCACCATGATCGCCGCCGGGGTGACCACGACGGCAGCGACGGAGGTCAACGCGACGGTGGCGACGCCGGCATAGGCGAACGAGCGCAGGAAGTTCATCGGGAAGAGCGCCATGACCGCCATACACAGCGCGACTGTGAACGCCGAGAAAAGCACCGTGCGTCCGGCGGTCAGCATCATGGTGGTGACCGCCTGTTCGCGGGTCGCCCCCTCGCCCAATTCGTCGCGGTACCGGCTGATCATCAGCAGCGTGTAGTCGATCGCCAATGCCAGACCCATCGCGGTGGTGAGGTTCAGCGCGAAGATGGAGACGTCGGTGAACATCGTGACGGCGCGCAGGATCGCCAGTGAGCCCAGAATCGCGGCGACGCCGGCTGCTATGGGCAGTGCCGCGGCGAAGAAACCGCCGAACACCCAGATCAGCACCAGGAAGCTGAGCGGTACCGCGGTGGCCTCGAGCAGCAGAAGGTCGCGCTTGGATTGATCGGTGATCTGGAGGTTGACCATCGCCGGGCCACCGGCCCGGATCTGGACCCCGTCGCGGTCGGCGACGATGTCGTCGGTGAGCGTTCGGGTGTAGCTCTGCTGCTGACTCTCGGTCCCGACGATGCCGGCGGTGATCAGCCCGGACTTGCCGTCCTTACTGACCATCGTCGCCGCGGCCTGCGGCGGCGAGGTCCAGGCCGAGGAGATCCCGGCGACGTGGCCGGAACTTTTGAGTTTGGCGATGACGTCCTCGGCGGCCGCGCGGGCCTTCGGGCTGTCGAAGCGGTCCGGTGCCGTCACCACGATGGCCAGCGAGACGTCCCCCTGCCCGAACTTCTCGGTGAGCACCTGTGCCGCGCGGGAGGATTGGGAATGCGGGTCCTGGAACCCGCTGGGCGAGAGCTTCTCCGCCACCGGGATGCCGAACACTGCCATCACCGCCGTCAACAAAGTGGCCACCGCCAGGACGCGCTTCGGGGCGAAAATCACCAGGCGAGCCAGGCGCGTCAGCATCTCGGCTGGCCGCTCTCTCGGCCGAGCAGCAAACATCGCGGCATCGTCTGAGCCTACCCTTAGCGCGGCAGCCCGGACAGATCAGCTAACCCGCGACCAGGCCAGAGTGGAGCTGCTACTGACCCGCCGAGACGTTCACACCCGGGCCCGTTCCGAAAGCGCCCGGCGCGAAGCCCGGGGTCTGAGGCCAGACCTGCACCGCGCCCGATCCCGGCGCCGGAACCGGCGCGGCAGCCGGCGTCGCCGGCGCGGGCTGCCCGTTCGGGACTTCCAGGACCTGAGAGTTGCCCGGGACGGCGGGTGCGCTGCCCGGCTGTGCCGATTCCGGGCCGGTCGGGTTCGCCGGCGGGAGTCCGTTGGGGTCCTCGACGACAGCCATCTGATTGCCGGCACCGGGACTGATTCCGGGTTGAACGACCTGATCCGGCGCCGGACCGGCACTGATGTGGTTCTTCATGCTCGAGGACGTACCCAGGACGTTGGATTTGTTCGGAGACAGGCCCAGTTGGCTGCCCGGCATACCCTGAGCCGACATCGCGGGGTCGGCGGATGCAGAGGCGCGGACGCCGCGGGCGTCATTGAGCGCGGGACCGTAGACCGGGATCAGGTTGTAGGCGTACAGGTAGCTCCCGGGGTACGGGTACGGCACGTCGGGGATATACGGCGGGATGATGGGAAGAGCAGGCTCTGCCTGTGCGCCGGGCGCTGAGGCGGCCCACAAGAGCGCCGCGGCGACGACGGACATCGCGAGGCGCGCGCCCTCGCGAGTGACCATCGCGAGGCGCGCGCCCTCGCGAGTGACCATCGCGAGGCGCGCGCCCCCTCGGGTCGCCGCCGTCACCGTCCGGACCATCTCAAACTCCTCAGATCTTCGAGGGCTGGCCGTAGACGGCGAACTCGGTGTGCGCCTGCGCGGTGGAGATCCGCAGGTAGGCATACGAGCGTATGTTGACGTCGCCGCCGCAGGCGTCCGCTTTGATGTGGATGTTGTCGATATCGAGCATGGCCTTGCCGCCGTTACTCAAGGTCATGTTGGCCAACGGCAGATCGACGATCACCCCGGGTTGCACCACCGTCTGCACGAACCCGGCCGCACCACTGGCGATCCCGAGGCTGGCGCCGGTGACGTTTTGTCCGATCCCTATCGAACCGATGGGCGCGATGCCACCGGTGCCGCCCAGCTGGAGGCCGGTGGAGACGTCCGACTGGCAGCCGAGTTGGTAGCCCAGGATGAAAATGCTGTCGGTGATCGGGCTGGACCCGCCGGTGGCGGTGGCGGTGCCGGAGGCCGTGACGAATCCCTCCCGGGAGTTGGACGCCGCGGCGAGGTTGGGCACCGAGTTGATGACTTCGTCGTCGATTCGGATCTGCAGGTGCCAGCCGTCGCGGGTGTTCTTCTCGTAGACCTGCGGCGGCATCGGGGTGGGGTCGGCGTGCGCCGGCGCGACCGGACCGGCGGCCACGTGCAGCAGGACCGCCATGACCGCGGCAAGGAGCGGGACGGGTGATCGGAATCGCATCTGGCTGAGCTTTCGTGTGGCTGGTTCAGGCACTCGCCTGTTAGTGACGATAGGCCCTTCCCGGCACCGTCCCTTGTCGGCTTGCATATCCATCGACTGCTCTATCCAACAACGGCAGGTCGGAACGGGTCGCGGGCGGTACCGAAAAGGAACGCCCCGGCGTCCGGAGAAGGGGCGGTATGAGCAACGACGAACTCGTGGTCGAGTCGGTATCCGAGACGACATCGGTGGACAGCAAGGGCCTCAAGGGCGGCGCCCTCGGACTGGTCTCCAGTGTGGTGATCGGCATGGCCTCCACGGCCCCGGCCTACTCGCTGGCCGCCAGCCTGGGCCTGGTGGTGGCCAGCGGCGGCGCTCTGCTGGCCGGCGTCAAGGCCCCGTCGATCATCCTGCTCGCCTTCGTCCCGATGTGGATGATCGCCGTGGCATATCAGGAGTTGAACAAGGCCGAACCGGACTGCGGGACCACCTTCACCTGGGCGTCGCGGGCGTTCGGCCCCCGGATCGGGTGGATGGGCGGGTGGGGCATCATCGCCGCCGACGTCATCGCCATGTCGAATCTGGCGCAGGTGGCGGGTTCCTACTCATTCACCTTCCTCGGCGACCTGGGCTGGCATTCGGCGGCCGCCCTGTCCGACACCCGATGGTCGACGGCCGTCGGGGTCATCTGGATCGCCGCCATGACCTATATCTGCTACCGCGGAATCCAGGTGTCGACCCGCATCCAGTACGGGCTGCTGGGCACCGAACTGGTTGTGCTGCTCATCTTCTCGGCTCTGGCGTTGTTCAAGGTGTACACCCACCGGGCCGAGTCGTACTCGCTGCGGCCCTCGGTGGACTGGCTGTGGCCCGCCGGTCTGGACTTCGGGACGGTCATCGCCCCGGCCCTGCTGGTGGCGATCTTCATCTTCTGGGGTTGGGACACTGCGGTCACCTGCAACGAGGAGTCCGACGACCCCGGCCGCACCCCCGGCCGTGCCGCCGTCATCTCAACGGTGCTGCTGCTGATCCTCTTCATGATGGTGTCGGTGGCCGCGGTGTCGTTCGCCGGCGTGGGCACCACCGGAGTTGGACTGGGCAACCAGGACAATGCCGACGACGTATTCCGGGCAATCGGCCCGGCACTTTTCGGCCACACCCCGTTGGGCGATATCGGACTCGTGCTGCTGTCGGCGTCCATCCTGACCTCGACGTCGGCCTGCACGCAGACCACGATCCTGCCGACCGCGCGTACGGCCCTGTCGATGAGCGTCTTCAAGGCGATTCCCGCGCCGTTCTCGAAGATCCACGACAGGTACCTGACACCGTCGGTCGCCACGATCGCGATGGGCGTGGTGTCGACGGCGTTCTACGTGCTGTTCACGCTGATCAGTTCGAATCTCCTGACGGCGCTGATCGGGTCGGTCGGCCTGATGATCGCTTTCTACTACGCGTTGACCGGCTTCGCCTGCGTGTGGTTCTACCGCCGCAAACTGACGTCCTCGGCGCGAGACTTCTTCATGCGCGGTCTGATTCCGCTCACCGGAGCTCTGACACTGACAGCGGTGTTCGTCTACGGAATGACGCAGTACCTCAAGCCTGACTGGCTCACCGACGACGACGGCAAGAACATCACGATCTTCGGGTACGGAGCGGTCGCCGTCGTGGGCATCTCGGCACTCGCGCTCGGACTGGTCCTCATGGTGCTGCGCCGGATCGTGGCACCGGGCTTCTTCCGCGGCGAGACTCTGTCCCGGGGCACCGGCGCCGATCTCAGGCGCGAACCCTAGTCCCCGCCGACCCCTCGACGATCTTCGCGATGTCGGCCAGCGAGCCGATCACCGCCTCGTTGCCGGTGTTGGTGGCGAACTGGCACGCCGCCGCGACCTTGGGACCCATCGACCCCGCGGGCAGTTTCATCTCGGCGACCTCCCCGACGGTGACCGCCCCCAGCTTTGCCTGCTCGGGTGTGCCCCATCCGGTGTAGACGCCGTCGACGTCGGTGGCGATCACCAGCATGTCGGCGTCGAGCTCCTCGGCCAGAAGTGCCGCCGCCAAATCCTTGTCGATGACGGCCTCCACGCCGTGCAGCTTGCCGTCTTCGCCGTACATCGTCGGGATACCGCCGCCGCCCGCACAGATCACGATGCAGCCACCGTCGACCAGAGTGCGGATCGGCCGGATCTCGAAGATCCGCTTCGGCTTCGGGCTGGGAACCACACGTCGGAAGTGCTCGCCGTCCGGCGCGATCGACCAGCCCATCTCGGCGACCATCCGCTCCGCCTCGCCTTTGGAGTAGATCGGCCCGATCGGCTTGGTCGGATTCTTGAACGCCGGGTCCTTGGGGTCGACCTCGATCATCGTGAGCAGGGTGGCGAACGGCTGCTCGAACGGCAGCAGGTTGCCCAGTTCCTGTTCGATGACGTAGCCGATCATCGCCTCGGTCTCCGCGCCCAGAACGTCCAACGGGTACGGCGCCACCTCCTCGTAGGCCGCGTCCTGCAGAGCCAGCAGGCCGACCTGCGGCCCGTTGCCGTGTGCGATGACGATCTGGTTGCCGGGGGCCACCGCGGCGATCCGCTCGGCGGCCAGCCGGATGTTGGCCCGCTGGTTCTCGGCGGTCATCGGCTGGCCGCGCTGCAGCAGAGCGTTGCCGCCGAGGGCGATCACGATCCTCATGGTCGGCCTACTCCTCGCTATCCGACTCAGGCCAACGACGAGACGAGGACCGCCTTGATGGTGTGCATCCGGTTCTCGGCCTGCTCGAAGCAGATGTTGATGGGGCTCTCGAAGACGTCCTCGGTGACCTCGATGCCATTCTCCAGTTCGGGGTATTGCGCGGCGATCTGCTTGCCGACCTTGGTCTCGGAGTTGTGGAACGCCGGCAGGCAGTGCATGAAGCGCACTCGCGGATTACCGGCCGCCGCAACCAGTTTGGCGTTCACCTGGTAGGGCATCAGCAGTTTGATGCGCTCGCCCCAGCTGTCGATCGGCTCACCCATCGACACCCAGACGTCGGTGTGGATGAAGTCGACGCCCTTCACGGCCTTCTTCACGTCGTCGGTGATCATGATGCGGGCGCCGGACTCCTGGGCGAATCCCTCACACATCTGGACCAGTTCCTTGTCGGGCTGCAGTTCCTTGGGCGCCAGGATCCGTACGTCCATACCGAGTTTCGCGCCAACCAGCAGCAGCGAGTTGCCCATGTTGTTGCGGCCGTCGCCGACGAAGACGTAGGAGATCTCGTGCAGCGGCTTGGAACAGTGCTCGGTCATGGTGAGCACGTCGGCCAGCATCTGGGTGGGGTGGTACTCGTTGGTCAGGCCGTTGAACACCGGCACACCGGCGTACTTGGCCAACTCCTCGACGATCTCCTGGCCGGCGCCGCGATACTCGATCGCGTCATACATCCGGCCCAGCACGCGGGCGGTGTCCTTCATCGACTCCTTGTGCCCGATCTGCGACGACGTGGGGTCGATGTAGGTGACGTGGGCACCCTCGTCATAGGCGGCGACCTCGAACGCACAGCGGGTGCGGGTGGAGGTCTTCTCGAAGATCAGCGCGATGTTCTTGCCGGCCAGGGAATGCCGGACCGCACCGGAGTATTTGGCGCGCTTGAGATCCCGAGCGAGATCCAGCAGGTAGATCAGATCCTGCTCGCTGTGATGGACGAGGCTGAGCAGCCCGCGGTTGCGCAGATTGAAGGCCATGGTGGTATCTCCTCAGGGATTCGTTGCGGGGGTCGGTCGGGGATCGGTCGGTGCGTGATCGGTGGGCGCGGGATCAGTAGGCGGGGTCGCGCAGGATCGGGCAGGTCATGCACCGTCCGCCGCCCCGGCCACGGCCCAACTCGCCGGCGTCGATCGTGATGACCTCGATGCCGGCTTTACGAAGGGCGATGTTGGTCAACGTGTTCCGGTCGTAGCCGATCACCAGACCCGGTTCCAGTGCCACGACGTTGTTGGCGTCGTTCCACTGCTCGCGCTGGACGCCGTACACGTCCCCGGCCGTCTCGACGACGGTGAAGTCGACCCCGAGTGCGTCGCCGACGACCTCGACGAGGCCCTTGTCCTCGACCTCGACACGCATTCCGACCGGCGACTTGGCGTCCGGGCGCAGGCTGATCGCCCTGGCGTGGTCGATTACCGGCGCGAAGGCGGTCAGGACGTCGGTGTTGCAGAACGTGAACACGGTGTCCAGGTGCATGGCCGCGCGACTGCGGGGCAGGACGGCGATGATGACCCGTTCGGCCGCGCCGGCTGTGAACAGGTTTTGCGCGAGTTGCGTGATCGCCTGGCGAGAGGACCTCTCCCCCATGCCGATCAGGACGGTGCCTTTGCCGATCGGCATGACGTCGCCGCCTTCGAGCGTCATCGCTCCGTAGTCTCGTGGTTCGCCGTCGGGGTCACCGAGCCAGACGCTGTACTCGGCACCGGCGAAGGCCGGGTGGAACTTGTAGACCCCCGTCGTCAGCAGGGTCTCCTGACGCCGGGCCGGCCAGTACATCGGATTGAGGGTGACTCCGTTGAAGATCCACGACGAGTTGTCCCGCATGAACTGCGTGTTGGGCAGCGGTTTGATCACGAAGCCGGTCTTGCTGGTCTCGCCGAATGCCTTCGTGAACGGGCCGACGATGTCGGCGGGCACCTCGTGGAACGGAATTCCGCCGATGAGCAGTTCGGCGAGATCCTTGGCCGACATCTCATCGAGCCAGGGACGAACCTCGTTGGCGATTCCGGGGCCGACCTGATCCGGGGTGATCTTGCGATCCAGGACCCATGCGCGGGCGTCGGAAATGGCCATGATGTCTTCGAGCAGTTTGTCGAGCTGCAGCACCTCGACGCCGCGATCCTCCATCTTGGCCACGAAGTCGAAGTGGTCGCGGCGGGCCTGCTGAGTCCACAGCACGTCGTCGTAGAGCAGTTCGTCGGCGGTGTCGGGCGTCAACCGATCGTGCGCAAGACCCGGCGGGCATACCAGAACGCGGCGCAGCTTGCCGATCTCGGACCACACTCCGACTCGGGATTCGTTGTCCGACATGGCTGGTTACCTCTCCGAGGGTGATTCAGAAGACTTTGATCGCGCCGGTGGCGATCTCGTAGGCCCCGAACGCCGCAGCCGCGGCGACGACCCCGAAGATGATCCACTCCGTCGAGGTGAAGATTCTCAGTTTCCTTTCGGCGCGGGCCCATACGAACAGGACGGTCCCGATGAAATAGGCGAGGGCGCCGGTGAGCAGATACTCGACGCCGCCCGCATAGATCAGCCACACCGCGTAGATCAGGGCGATGCCGCCGATGACGAGATCGCGAGTGCGGCCCTGCCCGCCCTCGTAACTCTCGCCCCGCACAGCCAGCAGCACTTGGTAAGCGGCGGACCATAGGTAGGGCAGCAGGATCAGTGACGTCGCCAGCAGCACGAGCTTGAGGTAGGTGCTGCCGTTGAACAGGGTCAGGATCAGAACCACCTGAACGCACACGTTGGTCAGCCACAGCGCACCGGCCGGAGCGTGATGAGAGTTCTCCCTGCCCAGAAACGATGGCATGACGTGATCCAGGGCGGGAATTAGCATGATTTCGGCGCACAGCATGACCCAGGCGATCAGCGCCCCGAGCAGCGAGACGATCAGGCCGATCGAAATGAAGGTGGCTCCCCAGTTGCCGACCTCGTCCTTCATCAGGCCTGCCATCGAGGGGTCGGGCAATCCGGCCAACTTCGCCTGTTCCATGAGCCCGTAGGACAGGAAGTTCACCAGCAGCAGGAGGGCAAGCACCCCAAGGAACCCGAGCACGGTGGCGCGCCCGACATCGCTGCGGTTCCTCGCGCGCTTGGAACAGACCGCGGCACCCTCGATGCCGATGAACACCCAGACGGTGACCAGCATCATGGCCTTGACCTGATGCAGGGTGCCGCCCAGCGGTTCACCGTCGATGTTGGTGTGGTGTCCCCAGATGTCGCCGGAGAACAGGCCCGCGTTGAAACCGATGGCGGCGACCGCGATGAACGTGACGATCGGCACGACCTTCGCCACGGTGACGATGGTGTTGACGAACGCCGCGGTCTGGACACCGCGCAGAGTGAGCAAGTGGACGATCCACAGCAGGATCGAGGCGCCGATGATGGCCGGCAGAGTGGTGCCACCCTCGAAAGTGGGAATGAAGGTTCCCAGAGTGGCGAACAGCAGCACCAGGTAGGCGACGTTGCCCATCCAGGCCGAGGCCCAGTACCCGAACGCCGACGTGAACCCGATGTAGTTGCCGAACCCGGCGCGGGCGTAGCCGTAGACACCGCCGTCGACGTCGGGCTTGCGCTGCGCCAGCGTCTGAAAGACGAAGGCCAGCATCAACATTCCGACTCCGGTGATCAGCCAGCCGATCAGCAGCGGGCCGGGTGCAGCGCTGACCGCCATCTGCGACGGCAGAGCGAAGATGCCGCTGCCGATCATCGAGCCGACGACGATCGCGGTCAACGCCGACAGTCCGAGCCCGGGCGACGCCGCGGCAGGCCGTGCCCGTGGGCTCGTCATATCGATATCGGACATCTCGCACCTTCCGCCTTACCCCTCACAGCGACAGTAACCACGCGACAGCGATGTTTTGGATAACTTCGGCCGCACTGTTCACGACGCGGTGGCCGGACCTCGTCGAAATCAGGGCTCTCATCATCGGCCGCCGCAACGGCTCCTGACCGGTCCGGTACACCGACTGTTCATGGCCGGGATTCCTCAACTCCAGCCCGCCGGAAACCCCCCGGTGCCATACTCGCCCCTATATCCGGCTGCGAAAAAAATTGGGGATGAAGCATGAGCGATGTCATTTACACGACGGCCGCCGGGGGGTCTGGACACGGCGACGACGTCCGCACCGGGATGAGTTCCACGGCCCTGCGCCGCGCGATCGAGGACCACCTGCGTTACACCCTCGGCAGGCCGAAAGCCCTGCTGCAGCCAAAGCATTACTACCACGCGCTGGCCCTGGCGGTCCGCGACCGAATGCAGGACCGCTGGGAGCAGACCACCCAGACCTACGTCGACTTGCAGCGCAAGGTGACGGCATACCTGTCGGCGGAGTTCCTGCTCGGCCCGCACCTTGGCAACAACCTGCTCAACCTCGACCTCGAGGAAGAGGCCCGCGCCGCGCTGTCCGCCCTCGGCCAGGACTACGACGAGGTGCTGGCCTGCGAGCAGGAGCCGGGCCTGGGCAACGGCGGCCTGGGCCGGCTGGCGGCCTGCTACCTCGACTCCCTGGCCACCCTCGAACGCCCCGCGATCGGCTACGGGATCCGCTACGAATTCGGCATCTTCGACCAGGAGATCCACGACGGCTGGCAGGTGGAGAAGACCGACAACTGGCTCTCCGAACCAAACCCGTGGGAGATCGCCAAGCCCGAGATCAACTATCAGGTCTTCTGGGGCGGCCACACCGAGCGTTACCGCGACGACCGCGACCGCGACCGCGTGCGCTGGGTGCCGGCCACCGTCGCCAAGGGCCTGCACTACGGGACACCCATCCAGGGCTACGGCGTCAACACCTGCAACACCCTGATCTTGTGGAGTGCGGCCGCGATCCAATCCCTGGTATTGGAGGCCTTCAATGCCGGCGACTACTACCAGGCGGTGCGCGAGGAGGTGGTCTCCGAGACCATCACCAAGGTGCTCTACCCCAACGACCAGCCCGAGATCGGCAAGCAGTTGCGGCTGGCCCAGCAGTACTTCTTCGTGTCCTGCTCACTACAGGACATCCTCCATCTCATCGAAGACCTGGCCGGCAGGAACGTCCACGAACTCGCGGACTGGGCCGCCATCCAGCTCAACGACACCCACCCCTCCATCGCCGTGGCCGAACTGATGCGGCTACTCCTCGACGAACGCGGTCTGGACTGGGACGAGGCCTGGGACATCACCGTCAAGACGATGGCCTACACCAACCACACGCTGCTGCCCGAGGCACTCGAGACCTGGCCGCTGTCGATGTTCGAGCAGTTCCTGCCCCGGCACCTGGAGATCATCTACGAGATCAACCGGCGCTTCCTCGACGAGGTTCGCGCCAAGTTCCCCGGCGATGAGGGTCGGGTCCGGCGCATGTCGATCATCGGCGAGGACGGCGGCAAGTGCGTCCGGATGGCGCACCTGGCCACCGTCGGCAGCCACGCGATCAACGGCGTCGCGGCGCTGCACTCCGATCTGGTGAAAACCACCATCCTCAAAGACTTCTACGAGATGTGGCCGGAGCGGTTCTCCAACAAGACCAACGGCGTGACACCGCGCCGTTTCGTCGCGCTGGCCAACCCGGAACTGCGCAAACTGCTCGACGAGACCATCGGCGCCGGCTGGCTGGTGGACATGGGCCGGATGCGGGCGCTCGAACCGCTCGCCGACGACCCCGCGTTCCAGCGCAAGTGGCGGGAAGTCAAGCGGGAGAACAAGGCTCGGCTGGCGCGCTACGTCAGCGCGCATACCGGGATCGAGCTCGATCCGTCCTGGATGTTCGACATTCAGGTCAAGCGCATTCACGAGTACAAGCGGCAGCATCTCAACGTCCTGCACATCATCAACTGCTACCACCGCCTCAAGCAGAACCCCACTCTCGACATTCCGCCCCGCGCTTGGGTTTTCGGCGGGAAGGCCGCACCCGGGTATCACATGGCGAAGCTGATCATCAAGCTGATCAACTCCGTGGGCGAGGTGGTCAACAACGACCCGGACGTCAACGACCGGATGCGGGTCGCGTTCGTACCGAACTTCAACGTGCAGAACGGCCAGCTGATCTACCCCGCGGCAGACCTCTCCGAGCAGATCTCCACGGCGGGTAAGGAGGCCTCCGGCACCGGCAACATGAAGTTCATGATGAACGGCGCCCTGACCATCGGCACTCTCGACGGCGCCAACGTCGAGATGCGCGAGGAGGCCGGTCCGGAGAACTTCTTCCTCTTCGGGCTCACCGTCGACGACGTCCACGAACTGCACTCCAAGGGCTACCGTCCGCGCGACTACGTCGACGGCAACCCGGAACTCGCGGCGGTCCTCGACCTGATCTCCAACGGAACGTTCTCCCACGGCGACAAGAACGTCTTCGCGCCACTGGTCAGCAACCTGACCAACCACGACCATTTCCTGGTGCTCGCCGACTACGCCGACTACATCCGGTGCCAGGACGACGTCAGCGACACCTGGCGGGACACCGAATTGTGGACCCGGATGTCGATCCTCAATTCGGCCCGCAGCGGGAAATTCTCCTCAGACCGCGCCATCGCCGAGTACTGCGAGGACATCTGGGACGTCGAACGAGTCACGGTCACCGACTGAACGACTGATGCCCCGGACGTGATTCCCCGGGTGTGATCCCCCGGCCCGAGAGAGGAAACTGGACATGACCACGACTACGAAGGCCTGGCAGCACGGCGGCCGGCCGGTGACCGACGAGACCGTGGCCGCGCTGGACGGATGGTTCCGCGCGGCGAACTACCTCTCCGTCGGACAGATCTACCTGCTGAACAATCCGCTGCTGCGCACCCCGCTGTCGCGTGACGACGTCAAACCACGACTGCTCGGGCACTGGGGAACCACCCCGGGGCTGAATTTTCTTTACGCCCATCTCAATCGGGTCATCAAGGAGCGCAGCCAGCCGACCATCTACATCACCGGACCCGGCCACGGCGGCCCCGGCCTGGTGGCGTGTTCGTACATGGACGGCACCTACACCGAGACCTACCCGGACATCACCGAGGACACCGAGGGGCTGCGGCGGCTGTTCCGGCAGTTCTCCTTCCCCGGAGGTATCCCGTCGCACGTCGCTCCGGAGACGCCCGGTTCCATCCACGAGGGCGGCGAGTTGGGCTACGCGCTGTCGCATGCATATGGGGCCGCCTTCGACAATCCGGACCTGCTGATCGCGGCGGTCGTCGGCGACGGCGAAGCAGAGACCGGGGCGCTGGCCACCAGCTGGCACTCCAACAAGTTCATCCATCCGCTCAAGGACGGCGTGGTGCTGCCGATCCTGCATCTCAACGGTTACAAGATCGCCAATCCCACTGTGCTGGATCGCATTCCGCAGGAGGAACTTCGCGCCCTGATGATCGGATACGGCCACAAGCCGTTCTTCTTCGAGGTTCCCGACGACGGCAACCCGGACCACTCCGACATCCACCGCCGTTTCGCCGCACTGCTCGACGATGTGCTCAACGAGATCGCCGAAATAAAAGCCAAGGCGGCGGCGGGCGACGAATCCCGCCCGCAGTGGCCGATGATCGTCTTCCGGCACCCCAAGGGCTGGACCGGGCCGGCCTACATCGACGGCAAGAAGACCACCGGATCGTGGCGGGCACACCAGGTTCCGCTGGCCAGCGCCCGCGACACCCCCGAACACCTTCAGGTGCTGGCCGACTGGCTGGGGTCCTACCGGGCCAATGAACTGTTCGACGAGAGCGGCGCTCTCAAGCCCGAGATCGCCGCGCTCGCGCCGGAGGGCCAGCTTCGGATGAGCGACAATCCGCACGCCAACGGCGGCCTGTTGCTGAAAGACCTTCGCCTGCCGGACTTCCGGGACTACGGCGTCGACGTCCCGGCACCGGGGGCCACCCTGGCCGAGGCCACCCGCGTACTCGGCCAATGGCTGACCGACGTGATCCGGCTGAACCCGGACAACTTCCGGATCTTCGGGCCCGACGAGACGGCGTCGAATCGGTTGCAGTCGGTGTTCGAGGTGACCGACAAGCAATGGAACGCCGAGTTCTTCGGCCCCGAGGTCGACGAGCACCTGGCCCGCGCCGGGCGCGTCGTCGAGATGCTCTCGGAGCACCAGATGCAGGGCTGGCTGGAGGGCTATCTGCTGACCGGCCGGCACGGGTTGTTCAACTGCTACGAGGCCTTCATCCACATCATCGACTCGATGTTCAACCAACACGCCAAGTGGTTGAAGGTCACCAACGACATTCCGTGGCGGCGGCCCGTCGCGAGTCTGAATTACCTTCTCTCCAGCCATGTCTGGCGCCAGGACCACAACGGATTCTCGCACCAGGATCCCGGCTTCATCGACCACGTCGTCAACAAGAGCGCCGAGGTGGTCCGGGTCTACCTGCCGCCGGACGCCAACACCCTGTTGTCCACCTACGACCACTGCCTGCGTTCGCGGCAGTACGTCAACGTCGTCGTCGCCGGAAAGCAGCCCCACCCGAACTTCCTGACCATGGACGAGGCGGTTGCGCACTGCACCCGCGGCCTGGGTATCTGGGAGTGGGCGGGCTGCGAGGAGGACGGTTGCGATCCCGACGTCGTGCTCGCCGCGGCCGGCGACGTCCCCACCCTGGAGGCGCTGGCCGCCGCTGATCTGTTGCGCCGGAACATCCCCGACCTCAAGGTGCGCTTCGTCAACGTCGTCGACCTCATGCGACTGCAGGACGAGACCGAACATCCGCACGGGCTGTCCAACCGGGAGTTCGACATGATCTTCACCTCGGACAAGCCGGTGATCTTCGCCTACCACGGATATCCGTGGCTCATCCATCGCCTGGTGTACCGCCGCACCAACGACAGCCGCTTCCACGTCCGCGGCTACAAGGAGGAGGGCACCACGACCACGCCCTTCGACATGGTGATGCTCAACGACCTGGACCGCTACCACCTGGTGATCGACGTGATCGACCGCGTGCCGAGCCTGGGCTCGCGGTACGCCAGGCTGCGCCAGCAGATGGTGGACAAGCGGATCGAGGCCCGCGAGTACACCCGCGAGCACGGCGACGACATCCCCGCGGTGCGGGACTGGGTGTGGCCCGGAGCCAAGGGCGTCCGGGTGGACTCGTCCTTCGCCGCCACGAACGCGACGGGCGGGGACAACGAATAGCACCGGCTCTTTCGCCACAAGAGTCACACCAGCAGCAGGCGCCTCAGGTATCCCGCGCCACGAACGGTTTCAAGTGGCTGGCGGACTCAACCGCCCTTAAGATCCTTGTACTGCTGGAGACTGCAGGCGTTTCGCCGTCACTTTGACGCGGTGGCCGGCCCGGACCCGAGGATGCTCATGGGACTTCGCAAGCTGGAGCCGGAGCCACTGCCCGACCCTGTGGATCCTGTCCCGGAACTGCAGTTTCGGACGATCCACGGCTATAAGCGGGCGTTCCGCATCGCTGGATCAGGGCCGGCCGTCCTGCTGATTCACGGGATCGGCGACAACTCGATGGCCTGGGAACCGGTCCACAGCCGCCTGGCCCGTAGGTTCACCGTGATCGCGCCCGATCTTCTCGGACACGGGCAGTCGGACAAGCCGCGTGCGGACTACTCGGTGGCGGCCTACGCCAACGGTATGCGCGACCTGCTCAGCGTTCTGGACATCGACCAGGTCACCGTCATCGGGCATTCCCTCGGCGGCGGCGTGGCCATGCAATTCGCTTACCAGTTCCCGCAATTCGTGGAGCGCCTGGTTCTGGTCGGAGCCGGTGGTGTCACCCACGACGTCAACATCGCGCTCCGGCTGGCGTCGCTGCCCGGCGGCGCGGAAGCACTGGCGCTCCTACGAATTCCGCTGGTGGTTCCCGCGTTGCAGATCGCCGGGAACCTGCTCGGCGGCATGATCGGCTCGACGGGCGTGGGACGCGACATTCCCAATGCGCTGCGCATCCTGGCCGACCTTCCCGAACCGACCGCCTCGGCGGCTTTCCGTCGCACCCTGCGAGCGGTGGTCGACTGGCGTGGCCAGGTGGTGACCATGCTCGACCGATGTTATTTGACCGAATCCGTTCCCGTGCAGTTGGTCTGGGGCGACCAGGACGTGATGATCCCGGTCAGTCACGGCCACATGGCGCACGCCGCGATGCCCGGATCGCGTCTGGAGATCTTCCCGAACGCGGGCCACTACCCGTTCCATTACGACCCCGACCGGTTCGTCGAACTCGTCGAGCAGTTCATCGAGACCACCGCCCCGGCCAGCCACGACCACACGGTATTGCGGGATCTACTGCGCGCCGGCCGTACACAGGGCGCGATGGAGGGTCCGACCGAGGCCCGGATCGCGGTCCTTGGGGCCTTGGAGCACGACGAGCGCAGCGCGACATAGCTTTTCGCGCTACCCGCTGAGCTTTTCGCGCTTCCGCCTAAGTGGCCCCATCTCTCACCGGGGCCGGGTCGGCTACTTGCCCAGTGTCGAGATCTTGAGCGGTATGTAGGCCGGGCACACCCCGATGAAGCTGGTCAGCAGGAATACGACGGCAATCACGCCCAGAATGATCGCCCAGGTCCCGGAGATAACGCCCGTGAGGTAGAGGACCAGTACGGCGATCGCGATCAAGGCGCGGATGCCACGGTCGACGGATCCCATGTTCTTCGTCATCGGTTGTCCTTTCGGTCCCCCGCGGTCTACAGGTCCGTTCAGTGATCAATCTCCCGCAGTGAGCCACCGCAGTCAACCACCTACGGCGCGATGTACTCCTCAGCCCCGCTGGGGAACCCGCCACCGTGTGTGGTGATGTGCACGTGGTCGAAATGGCCATAGCCCGAACCGCTCGGGCCGGCCGGGGTGTAGTAGGTCCCGCGCCAGATCACGTCCTGGAGGTCGAACTCCGCGACGTGGTGCAACGCGTAGTCGCGGATCGCGTTACCCAGGGCGACTCCTTCGGCGCTGCCCGGGTTGGGAATCATGATGTCGACGGCGAGGCCGTTGGGGTGCCACGGCTTGGAGTCCGGACGCACGCCGATCATGTTCTTGATCTGGGGGAACTCGGCGCTCACGGCGCGTTCGACCTCGATGGTCTTGACCTGCAGACCGCGCTCGTTGCAGACGCCCGCCGCCAGTAGACGGTGTCCGCCACCCACGTGGACCACGGTGAAGGCCTGATCAAGGTGGATCTCGCCGAGAGCCTCGCCGCCGGGGAGAGCCTCCGGCGCGGGATCGGGCAGCCCCTCCGGGGCGGGCAGAGCCTCAGGCGCGGGCTCAGGCAGCCCCTCCGGGGCGGGCAAAGCCTCCGCAGCGGGCTCAGGCAGCGCTTCCGGGGCGGGCAGGGCCTCCGCAGCGGGCTCAGGCAGGGCCTCCGGGGCGGGCATAGCCTCCGGGGCGTCGTGCAGGGCCTCGTCGGCCAGGGTGGTCACCGTGTCGTCCGGCGACGTGGGATTCGCGCCCGCACCCGCGGCCAGCGAGAGCGCACCGGAGGCGAGGACTGCTGCCGCGATCGCCGAGGACAGGGTCTTTCGGTGTCTGAGCATCACGACACCATAACGGACAGATAACGGAAATGACGTTGCGTCTTCGTGGACTTACCTATGCCCATCCTGTGAATTTGCGCCCTCGATCGCTATCCCCGCAGTTCAGAGCAATAAAAAGGCGGGGTGACTTTTTGCTCTGGCCACGGCGTGTCGTCATATTTACCGTTGTCTCTGTGACGTGGAGTGACCGCATCGTCGTGATCTGTGTGGCAGCCGTGCTCGCCGGGTGCGCCCACGCGGGCGGGGACTCCGAGCAGGCTGTCATCGAGATCTCCAGCGGCGGCGGCCTGGCCCCGTCCGTCATGCGGGTCAGCGACACGCTGCCGCGGGTGTGGATCTCCGGCTACGGCCACTACCTCCGCCGACCGGCAACGGGAGTGGAGTCGCCGGCCATGCCGGTGCTGGAGGAACGCCGGTTGTCCGAGGCCGCCGTACTACGTCTGCTCGAGGACGCCCGGGGCGCCGGACTGCTCGCCGAGTCCCCGGACTACGGCACCCCGAGGATCTACGACGCCATGAACACCCGCATCGTCGTGGTGGCCGACGGAACCCGCCACGAGGTGCTGGTCCAGGCGCTCGGCTATCCCGTCGTCGACCTCGACGCCGCCACCACCGCTGCGCGACAGCGTGTTTCACAGTTCGTCGACGACGCCGAACACCCCGGGCGCCTCCCGGGCGCCGGCGCCGCCCAGACCTACACACCTACGCAGGCGGCGGTGTTCGTCCTCGGTCCGGCCGCACCCGGAACCACCGCTGTTCCGGCGTCCTGGCCGCTGGGCGATCTTGCCACCATCGGTGCGGCGGTCCAGTCGCCCGCTCCGGGGGCGCGATGTGTCGTGGTCGCCGGTTCCGATCTGCGTGCCGTCGCGGCAGCCGCGGACGGGGTCGCGGCGTTCGCGCCCTGGCAGTCCGGAAAAAGTCTGTGGGACATCGCGATCCGCCCGCTGTTGCCCGACGAGCACAGCTGTGCCGACGTGGGCGGCTGACCCGCCCTGAAGGGACGTGACCGAATGAGCGACCGCAGAACGGCGAGTGTCTATGTCGCTGTGATCGGGCCTGGGACCGCGAGTCCCGAAGAGATCGGCGTGGCCCGGCGAGTCGGACGTGAATTGGCGCGGGGTGGGCACCTCGTGCTCACCGGCGGACTCGGCGGAGTGATGGCGGCGGCCTGCCAGGGAGCACACGATGCCGGCGGCGTCACGATCGGAATGCTGCCGGGGGCGGACCGCCATTCCGGAAATCCCTATCTCACTGTCGCTTTGGCCACCGGCCTGGGCGAACTGCGCAACGGACTGCTGGTGCGCGCCAGCGACGCCGTCATCTGCGTGGGCGGCAGTTGGGGCACTCTCAGCGAGGTGGCACTGGCGGTACGCACCGGAGTTCCGGTTGTCGCGGTCGGCGGCTGGCCGATGCCCGCCGCCGGAGTGCTGAACGCCGACAGCGCCGAGGCGGCGGTTCAGGTGGCACTGGACGCGATCCAGAGGTCGAGGCCGGGTGGCGTTACCGCCGGGTGAGCTTCCGGCTCAGTCCCACAGTTCGGCGGTCACCTCGGTGACGTCGCGGTGCAGATCTTTCTTGTGGAGCTAAGGGGAATCGAACCCCTGACCTTCTCGATGCGAACGAGACGCGCTA
>CAYTOD010000029.1:0-45274 GCA_964439315.1 uncultured Mycobacterium sp.
CGTCGTCGGACTCGTAGGCCTTGGCGATGTCGCGGTACTCCACCACCTCGCCGCACTCGGTGCACACCCGCTTGTACTGGATTCGGCCGTTGTCGGCGGCATGCACCTGGTGAAACTTCAGGTCGTGGTCCTCGGTGGCGCTGTAGACCTTGACCGGGACGTTGACCAGGCCGAAGGCGACCGAGCCCTTCCAGATCGACCGCATCAGATCACCGGAACCGATTCGGGGTCCAGACCCACGGCGACGTCGGGGTCGGCGCCCGGCGCATCGTTGACGTAGGCCTCACCGGGGCCGGGCAGGCATTCACCGGTCGTCGGCACCTGGCCTTCGGTGCAATACGGCTCGTGAATCTCCGGGTCGGCGGCGGCATCGGGTGCGCTCAACAACGCTGCCGCCACAAGAAGACCGGCCGCCGCTTTCATTGGTTCAGGCTATCAGCGGGGTAATACCGTGAAGGGGTGATCGACGTGTGGCCGCCCGACGCAACCGACGGTCCGCACGTGCGGTTGACCAACTCCGACAAGGTTCTCTACCCGGCGACCGGGACCACCAAGGGCGACGTGTTCGCGTACTACACGGGCATCGCCGAGATGATGCTGCCGCATATCGCCGGTCGCCCGGCCACCCGCAAACGATGGCCCAACGGGGTGGATAAGTCGGCCTTCTTCGAGAAGGAACTGGCCAAGTCCGCTCCGGCCTGGCTGCACCGCGGCACCCTGATGCACCGCTCCGGCGCGACGGTCTACCCCGTGCTCGACAGTGCCACCGCGCTGGCCTGGGTGGCCCAGCAGGCCGCGCTGGAAGTCCATGTGCCGCAATGGCGTTTCGGTTCCGACGGCAAGCCTGGGCCGGCCACCCGCCTGGTGTTCGACCTCGATCCCGGTGCCGGGGTCACCATGGCCCAGTTGGGTGAGGTGGCCCACGCCGTCCGCGACCTGATGGAGGACATCGGACTGCGAGCCCTGCCGCTGACCAGTGGCAGCAAGGGCATGCACCTCTACGTCCCGTTGGACGATCCGGTCAGCAGCACCGGCGCGGTCGCACTGGCCCGCCGGGTCGCCGAGCAACTCGAGCACAGCATGCCCGCACTGGTGACCGCCACCATGACCAAGAGCCTGCGGGACGGGAAGGTGTTCCTGGACTGGAGCCAGAACAACGCCGCGAAGACCACCATCGCGCCGTACTCCTTGCGCGGTCGGGAGACGCCGACGGTGGCCGCCCCGCGCACCTGGGACGAGATCGGCGATGCGAACCTGCGGCAGTTGAGGTACGACGAGGTGCTGGCCCGGGCTGCCGAACACGGCGACCTGCTCTCCGGCCTCGACGGCCCGGAAGCCCAACGGCCGCAGCATGATCGGCTGACTTTCTATCGCGCCAAGCGCGACGCCGGCAAGACGCCCGAGCCGGTCCCGGCTTCGACTCCCGGCCGGGGGTCCGGTGGCGATCGGTTCGTCATTCAGGAGCATCGGGCACGACGGTTGCACTACGACTTCCGCCTCGAACACGACGGCGTCCTGGTCTCGTGGGCGGTGCCCAAGAATTTGCCGGATACCTCGTCGGGCAACCATCTGGCCGTGCGCACCGAGGATCACCCGCTGGAGTACGCGACCTTCGAGGGCCGCATACCCAAGGGGGAGTACGGCGCCGGCGCAGTGGCCATCTGGGACTCCGGCACCTATCGGGCCGAGAAGTTCAACCTCGACGGCGATACCGGCGGAGAGGTGATCGTCGATCTGTCCGGCCGCAGGATCACCGGCCGCTATGCGCTGATCCAGACCAGCGGCGACCAGTGGCTGGCTCACCGGATGAAGGAGCAACCCAACGCCCACCTGCAGGATTTCGAACCGATGCTGGCCACCCTCGGCTCGGTCGACACCCTCACCCCCGGGCAGTGGGCGTTCGAGGGCAAATTCGACGGCTACCGGATGCTGGTGGAAGCCGACCACGGCCGCCTTCGGCTGCAGTCGCGCAACGGTCGCGACGTCACCGCCGAGTATCCGCAACTGCAGCCGCTGGCCGCCGATCTGGCCGAGCATCACGTCATCCTCGACGGCGAAGTTGTCGCCCTCGACGAGCACGGAGTGCCGCGCTTCGAAGAGATGCAGAACCGGGCCCGCGCCACCCGTATCCAGTTCTGGGCCTTCGACATTCTCGACCTCGACGGTCAATCGCTGTTGCGGGCCAAGTACCGGGACCGTCGCCGGATTCTCGAAACATTCAGCCAGGGAACCGATCTCATTGTTCCGGCCCTTCTGGAAGGCGACGGCCCTCAGGCCCTGGCCTATTCCCGCAAGCGCCAGTGGGAGGGGGTGGTGGCCAAGCAGTGGGACTCCACCTACCAGCCCGGTCGGCGGTCGTCGTCGTGGATCAAGGACAAGAACTGGAACACCCAGGAAGCCGTGATCGGCGGCTGGCGCAAAGGGGAGGGCGGCCGCTCCAGCGGTATCGGCGCCCTGCTGCTGGGTATCCCGGCCGAGGATGGGCTGACGTTCATTGGGCGGGTGGGCAGCGGCTTCACCGAGAAGGAACTCGCCAAGCTGAAAGCGGTTCTGGCGCCTCTGCACACCGAGAAGTCACCGTTCCGGCCGGCGCTGCCGAAGTCGGAGACCATCGGCGTCACCTACATCCGGCCTGAACTGGTCGGCGAGGTGCGCTACGGCGAGATGACGTCGGACGGTCGGCTGCGCCATCCGAGTTGGCGCGGACTGCGGCCGGACAAGGAGCCCGGCGACGTGACATGGGAATCTGTGCAGTAGAACGTTCGGGGCTCATCGCACTGCTGAGTCGTGCTTTCCCGCAGGACTTCTCGATCAGTTCGCGGTTGGTGGGGTTGGCTCGAAGGGCGGATACCACCACCAGTCGGCGCGTTCACCGGTGGGGCCGGGGCACGGGGGAGCGTCCGGTGGGGGTGTGGTCGGGGGCCTGGCCAACGAACCCCGCTCGAGCGTTCGACCCGATGCGTCGATGACCATGAGACGATCGGCGGGACCGGTGATGGTGACGCCACCGCGATGATGCAGCCGATGATGAAACGGACACAGCAGAACCAGGTTGGCCAAGTCGGTGAGACCGCCGTCCTCCCAGTGCGTGATGTGATGGGCGTGCAGACCACGGGTGGCGCCGCAGCCCGGTATCACGCAGGTGCCATGGTCGCGGTGTTCGAGTGCGCGCCGCAGTCGGCGGCTGATGGTCCGGGTCTCTCGCCCCGAGCCGATCACCTGGCCGGCCCGTTCGAACCACACTTCGCACGTCGCATCGCACAACATGTAACGGCGTTCGTCATCGGACAGCAGCGGGCCCAGATGCAGCGAGGCGATCTGGGTCGCCGCGTCCACGTGCACGACGACTGTGGTGCGCTGCCCGTGCGGGCGGGCTGATGCGTCGGCGTCCCACCCGGCCTGCACCAAACTCATGAACCCATCCACGGCGTTCGGAAACGGCGGGGCGTGTGCCGGCGTGGAGTCGGAAACCTCGTCTGCGTGGGCGCGCTTCCATTCGGCGACCAACGCGTCCTGATGTGACTGCAGCGCCGCGTCGAACACTGCTCCTTCGGGATGGGGCAGGGTGATGTGCCATGTGATCGAGTGCTCGTCGGCGGTTTTGCTGATCGACCGCGGGGACTCGGGCCGCGCCTGCGGCTCAATCGCTGGTTCTGGTTGGGGTTCGGGTCGCGGTTCGAGTTTGACGGCGGTGCGCAGTTGGGAGACGGTGGCACTCTCCGCCAATTGCGCGTAATGCTCATCGGATCCGTCGGCCGCGCGATCGGCGACGACCCCGATCTGGTCCAGTGAGAGTCGGCCCTCGCGCATCCCGGCTACGCAACGTGGGAACTCGGGCAGCCGGTGGGCGATGGTGGCGATCCTGCCCGCATTCACCGACGAGATACCGAGCTTCCACGCCACCAGCCCCTGGACCGAACGTGCCCCGGTGTTTCCCCACAATCCGTCGTGATCGATTTCGGCGACGATCTGCACGATGCGGCCGTCAATGGCGTTGCGCTGACCGGTCAGCTCGGCGAGTTCGTCGAACAATGCGTCCAGCCGCTGCGCGCAAGGCACTTCGGCGTCGACCAAAGATGTTGCGGCGGAGGGCATGAAGTGATCATCACAGAGGGGTCCGACAAGTCGGGGCCGCCCACGGCGACCTCTCGGGAGCAAGCCGAGTAGCACTCACGACCGGTCGCGACGCCTGCGCCAGAATGCGACTGCAATCAAGGCCGCTCCGGTGAGGCCGACGAGCCAGGCCAGCGGGATGAGCGCGAAGGGCTCGTGGAGCCACCCGTTGGCGTCGACGTGTGAGCCGATAACCGTGTCGGCGGCGACGAGAACGGCCGCCAGTGTGAGGAGAAGCGTGTCGACGAGCGAACCCGCTGAGTCGATGCGCAGCCCCATCGGATCCGGGCTTTGGCGGCAATGCCGCTGCGAACTCGATTGGTGTGATAAGACCGTAGGCCTATGAGGGGGTTTCGGGCTCGAGCACGCGCGCTGCTCGCCGCATTCACCGCGGCGGCCCTGGCGCTCTCCGGACCGGCCGCGGCAGAACCCGTCACCGGAAACTGCGGATTCCCGCCCGGCGACATCTACGCCCACGAGTTCCAGTGCTTCCGCTACGGCGAGTTCTACACCCTCCCGGATCCGTTGCCGCCCGGCCGCCCGGGCGATGTGATCCGCACTCAGCCGATGCGGTTGGTGTACGAGCCGTCCGGCCAACTCGGCGGCTGGGTCGCCACCGGAACCCGAATCATGTACCGCAGCATCGACTCTCGGGGGAATCCGGATGCGATCACCGGAACGTACTTCGAGCCGGACCGGCCCTGGCCGGGAGCGGGCCCGCGGCCGCTGATCGCGATCGGCCCCGGTACACAGGGGCAGGGCGACCAGTGCGCGCCGTCGCGGATCTTCGAGCAGAGCATCCACTTCTCCAGCGGACTGGATGTCACTCTGGGCTACGAGGAGATGTTCGTCGCGACGATGGTCGCGCGTGGATTCGCCGTCGTCGTCACCGACTACGAGGGCCTCGGAACGGCACCGGTGCACACCTACGTCAACCGGCTTTCCGAAGCCCATGCCCTGCTCGACGCGGCGCGGGCCGCCAAAAAGCTTCCCGGAACGTCACTGACCGCAGACGGCCCGGTCGCGCTGTGGGGATACTCGCAAGGCGGCGGTGCCAGCGCCGCCGCAGCCGAACTGGCACCGACCTACGCACCCGAACTGCACATCGTCGGCGCCTACGCCGGAGCGCCGCCGGCCGACTTGAGTCTGCTGACACCGTTCGTCGACGGCAGCATCCTGGTGGCGGTGCTGGGGTATCTGCTCAACGGCGTGTTCCAGGCCTATCCGGAAGTTGAACCCGCGATTCGCAGCAAGCTCAGCCCCGCCGGGGAGGACCTGGTGGACCGCGCCAGGGACCAGTGCGTCCCGGAGTCGGCCATGACGTTCGGCTTCCACCGGGTCGAGGAGTACTTCGAGGGCGATTCCCGGGAGCTGCTGGAGAATCTGGCGCTGCAGACCCTGCTCCAGGTGCAGCGGATCGGACGGCTCAAGCCGACCGCGCCGGTGTTCATCGACAGCAACCGCTTCGACCCGTTGGTGCCGTGGGCGGGTGCTCACCAACTGGGCCTCGACTGGTGCGCCCAGGGAGCCGACGTGGAGTTCTGGACCAACGAGCAGCCGCCGTTCCTCAACAAGCTCTCCGTCAATCACGGGCTTGCCCTTTTCGTCGACGGTGAGCGCGGCATGCAGTGGATCGCCGACCGGTTCAACGGCGTGCCGACGACACCCAACTGCGGCCGGTTCTGAGGCCGCAGCGGATCACCGCAGCGGGTCGGGGGCGACCTCGATCTGCCCGGCCTTGGCCGCACCCTTCAGTTTGTTGTAGTCGATGAGATTCTTCTCGGCGTAGGCATAGGACCACTCGACGACCGCGTCGCTCACCAAGTCGCCGTTGCCCATGTAGCCGCGCAGCATCGACCCGTTGGCGCTCTGGGCGTGGCCGCGCGCCAGTGCGTACGCGCATGCTCCGACGTACTTCCCGAACGCGTCCGGCCCCATGCCCTCGGTGGCAAAAGAGCCCTTCATGTCCTGGAATTGCCTCACGTAGAAATCCCGGCCGTCGATCCGAAGGCTGCCGAGGAAGACGTCGGACATCGCCTGCAGGATCCGCTGCCCGTCGATCACCCGAAGTCCTTGTCCCAGTGCATCTTCGGCCGTGATCAGCACGTCCGGCTGCTGCCAGCGGCCGTACTCGACGAGCACCGACTTGTTGGCTTCCTTGACCTGCAGCACCAGCGGCGTGCCGTCCGGTCCGGTGAGGATCAGCAGGTAACAGCGAGTGCCGACGCTGCCGACGCCGCCCACCCGCAGGGCGATGTCGGTCAGCTGGAAGTGCGACAGCACCACCGCGACGTCGGCAGGCACGCCGGTGAGGTACTCGCGGAACGCGTTCGTCAGGGCCGTCTCGTCGGTCACGGCGACGTGCTGCAGCAGCGGGGGGTTCTCCTGAAGCTGCAGTTGCCCGTCCGGCCCGGTGGCCATGATGCGTTCGAAGACCTGGGCTGAGGTCTTGGTGCGCGCTTTACGCGCGGTGTTGGCGATGACCTGTCCCAGGCTGCCGGACACCTCGTTGACGTAGCGCTGGGGTTCCAGCCTGAGGTAGTACCGATCGATGATGCTCATATCGAGCATGGTGTGCAGGCCGTCGCGGTAGGTGCTCACCACGTTGTTGGCGATGCGCTTGATGACCTTTTCCGGGTAGCCGGCCTGCCGGCCGCCGACGATGGCACTTGTGGTGAGGCGCTTGACGTCCCATTCGGCTGGTGCGACGGCGGTTTCGTCGAAGTCGTTGAGGTCGAAGATCAGTGTGCGCTGCGGTGAGGCGTAGACGCCGAAGTTGGACAGATGGGCGTCACCGCTGGACATCACCTCCACACCGCTGGAGGGCCCCGCGGACAGATCGGCAGCCATCAGCGCGGCGGCACCGCGGTAGAACGAGAACGGGTCCATCAGCATCCGGGCGAACCGCAGTGGCACCAGTTCCGGGAGGCGATTGCGGTTCTGTTCGATGAGGATCTCAACCGGGTCGCGGGTGGTCGGCACCAGTTGTGCCAGCGCGCGTCTCGGCACCACCTTGCGGCGGGCGCGGCCCCTGGCCATGTCGTTCTGGACGTTCTCGAAGGGGATCACACGCTCGCGCAGCGGTCTGCTGATATCAGCCATTTCCGCAGCGTATACGGCTGCGCGCGTGAGCCGCGCCGAATCGGTCGGCTGCGCGCGTGAGCCGCGCGGAATCGGTGCCTGCGCGGGTCAGCCGCGCAGAATCGGGCGCAACGCGTCGAGGACGTCGGGATCCTCGATGGTCGAGGGCACCGGCTCGTCGTGGCCGTCGGCGATTCCCCGCATCGTTTTGCGCAGGATCTTCCCCGACCTGGTTTTGGGCAGGGCGGGAACTACGTCGACGGCGGTGAAGCACGCCACCGCGCCGATCGAGTGGCGGACCGCGACCACGAGCTCGGCGGCCAGTCCCTCGCCGGAGGCGCCGGCCTTCAGGACGACGAAGCCGCGCGGAATCTGGCCTTTGATCTCGTCGGCGACTCCGATCACCGCGCACTCGGCCACCGCCGGGTGCGCGGCCACCACGGCTTCGATCGCCCCGGTGGATAGGCGGTGGCCGGCCACGTTGATGACGTCGTCGATGCGGCCCATCACGAAGAGGTAGCCGTCGTCGTCGAGATAGCCGCCGTCGCCGGTCAGGTAGTAGCCCGGGTGCTCGCACAGGTAGGACGCCTCGAACCTCGCGTCGTCGTTCCACAGTGTCGGCAGTGTTCCCGGCGGCAGCGGCAGCCGGATGCAGATGGCGCCTTCCTCGCCGGGCTCGCACCCGGACCCGTCGGGGTGCAGGATCTGCACGTCGTAGCCGGGCATCGGCACCGTCGGTGAGCCCGCCTTCAGCGGAAGTGCCTCTGCACCAACCGGGTTTGCGGCGATCGCCCAGCCGGTCTCGGTCTGCCACCAGTGGTCGACAACCGGGATGCCCAGCCGCTCCGAGGCCCACGCATAGGTGTCGGGGTCCAACCGTTCGCCTGCCTGGAAGAGGCGTCGAAGCGAGGAGATGTCGTAGCGGCTGAGGTGGGACGCCTCGGGATCTTCCTTGCGAATGGCGCGTAACGCCGTGGGCGCGGTGAACAGTGCCTTGACGCCGTATTCGCTCACCACCCGCCAGAAGGCGCCCGGGTCGGGAGTGCCGATGGGTTTGCCCTCGTAGAGCACCGTGGTCGCGCCGGCCAGTAGTGGGGCGTACACGATGTAGGAGTGGCCGACGACCCAGCCCACATCGGAAGCGGCCCAGAAGATTTCGCCGGGCCCGACGTCGTAGATGTTGCGCATGCTCCACAGCAGGGCCACCGCGTGGCCGCCGTTGTCGCGGACGATGCCCTTGGGTCTCCCGGTGGTTCCCGAGGTGTAGAGCACGTACAGCGGGTCTGTGGCAGCCACCGGGACGGGGTCGGCCGGAGCGGCCGCCGCCATCAGGTCGGCCCAGTCGTGGTCGCGGCCGTAGACCAGATCGCAGCGGTGCCGGTCGCGTTGGACGATCACGCAGGCCCGGGGCTGGTGGGCCGAACGCTGCAGGGCGTGGTCGAGCATCGGCTTGTACTCGACCACCCGGGACGGCTCGATCCCGCACGATGCAGACACGATCACCGCCGGTTCGGCGTCCTCGATGCGGCTGGCCAGCTCGTGGCTGGCGAACCCGCCGAACACCACCGAGTGCACCGCACCGAGTCGGGCGCACGCCAGCATCGCCACCACAGCCTCGGGGATCATCGGCATGTACAGCACCACGCGGTCGCCCTTGCCGACTCCCAGATCGCGTAACACTCCTGCGAAACGCGCTGTCTGGTCAAGCAATTCGCGATAGGTGTAGGTGCGTTTGGTGTTGGTGACGGGAGAGTCGTAGATCAGGGCGGCCTGATCCCCCCGGGTCGGGATGTGCCGATCCAGCGCGTTGGCGCAGGTGTTCATCTCGGCGTCGGGGAACCATCGGTAGAACGGAGGATTGTCGTCGTCGAGGATCCGGCTCGGCTCCCTGGTCCAGGTCACCGCCCGGGCTGCCTCGGCCCAGAACGCCTCCGGATCGGCCAGACTCGCCGCGAACACATCGCTGTAGCCGGTCATGAGCCCCTCCCCGTACCGAACCGCTCGTCCCGGCCGGGCGGCCGGGCAACCACTCCGCAGTGCGCTAACTTTAGCCCCGACATGACCCTGAGCCCCGAGGGCGAGAGCGCCGTCCGCCAGTGTCCGGCCTGCCACGCGGCGGTTCCGGCCGGGGATTTCTGTGCCCACTGCGGCGTCGGCTTCGGCTCGGCCGAGGACGTGGCGGCAGGCACGGTGCCGAAGCGAAGTTTCCTGCGGCCGAGAGTGTTCGCCGCGGCCCCGCACCAACGCGTCGAGTGGCCGCTGATCACCAGTTCGCTCTTTCCCCGGCTGACGCCGTCATTCCGGAGGCCGTTCCGCCATGCCCTGATCCTCCTTCTCGCCATGCTGCTGGGTTTCTCGGTGATCAAGGCTCTTGCGGCGCTGGTGATCGTCACCGCCCTCGGCGTCCCCCTGCTGTTCGCCGTGTACCTGTGGGAGACGGGTGCGTTCACGAACCTTCCCCGCGGGGCGCTGGCCACCGCCGTGGCGGTCGGCGTCGGGTCGAGCGTGGCGTGGTGGTTGTGGAGCAGTGACCTGGTCGCCCGGGCGTACGGTGTTCCGCTGGCCGTCGGAGCCCAACTGACCGGAGCCTTGACGGTCGGTCTGGTCATCACCCTGGCCGGGGAGCTGCTGATGCTGTTGCCCGCACTGCTGGTGCGGCTGATGCGGTTCCGCGGAATCGACTCCCTGGACGGGTTCCTGATCGGCGCGTTCGGCGCGCTGCTGTCCTCGGCGTCGGCCACTATCACCTGGTTTGCCCCCCAGTTCCTGGCGGGGCTGATCGACAATTTCGGTCAGTGGCGGCTCTTCGAGGAGGCATACCTCTACGGCATCGTCGACCCTCTGACCGCCGCAGCGGCCGGCGGCGCTTTCGGGCTCGCGCTGTGGTTCCGGCCCGATCGGTCGGGTGTCCCCGCCGCCAAGCCGGCGCGTGCGGCCCTGTGGCTTCTGGCCGCCCTCGCCGCAGCCACCTACATGGCGGTCTACGTCGTGGACGCCCGGGATTTTCACCGATGGGTGGAGATAGGGATCAACACGGTGCTGACGGCGATCTCCGTCCTGGTGGTCCGGCTGGCCCTCCAGGTGGCCCTGTTGCACGGCGAAGCCGATCCGCCGGCCGGCCAGTCGCTGGCCTGCGCTCACTGCGGCCAACTCGAGCCCGGGTTGGCGTTCTGCCCGCACTGCGGCGTGGCCACCCGGGCGTCGCAGAACCGGCGCGGTTAGGTTTTGCCTATGACTTCGCGGCGATGGCTGTCCGCGGCGGGAGTGGCGGTACTGGCCGCTGCCTTGATGCTCGTCGGCGGAGATCTGCCGGCATCGGTCAGCGGTGGAGGCACCGTCGGCGGCCCCTTCGCCCGGTTACTCTCGCGAAGCAGCGATCTCGGACCCGCGGAAGGCGGGCGGGTCCAGCTCACCGCTGAGTTGCGGCAGAACTCGCGGCCGGCTCATCTGGACCGCTGGGCAGCGGCCAACGGATTGTCGATGCGGTGGCGTGACGGCGACGGCTGGGCAATCGTCGAGGGTGACGCCGGTCGGGTCGCGAAGGCGTTCGGCGTGGCGGTGCACGACTACCGGACCCGTCGAGGGCCGGAAGCCGGCCGGGTCTTCTACGCATCCCCGCAGCAGCCCGCGGTACCTCTCGCCGCGCGGGACGAGGTGGCCGGGCTCGGCAGGATCCTGGGCTATCTGCCCTACCGCGAGGCCCGTCCACCCCTGCCGCTCGACGTGCCGGACGGGGGCCTGCTGCCCCATCAGTTGGTGAAGGCCTATGACGCCACGCCCTTGATCGAGGCGGGGCACACCGGCAAGGGCGTCACCGTGGTGGTGTTCGCCTTCGACGGGTTCGACCAGCGGGACTTGAACAACTACAGCGAGTGGTTCGATCTGCCGCCTTTCACTCCCGAGGTGGTCGGCGACATGCCGGCCCAACGCAGCGGTGAGGCAACCATGGATCTGGAGGTGATCCACGGCATCGCCCCGGATGCCAAACTGGTACTTGTCAATTCGCGATCCAGCGTCGACAGCGGTGGCTTCGAGAAATTGGGCGAGCTGATGAATTCGGTGGACCAGAAATATCCCGGGGCGATCTGGAGCCTGTCGATCGGCTGGGGCTGCGACCGGTTGTTCGCCGCTGCGGACCTCGCACCGGTGCGGGCTGCCGTCTCGGCGGCACTTCGCCGGGGAACCACCGCCTTCGACGCCACCGGGGACCTCGCCGGGCTGGAATGTAAAGGCGGACATACCTGGTCGGATCCGCCGAGTCCGGACGATGTTGGTGTCGACGCGGTGGCGTCGATCCCGGAGATGACCGCCGTCGGTGGAACCCGGCTGTCCACCGGCTCCGACGGAACCTGGCTGGCCGAGCAGTCCTGGTACGACGTTCCGCTGACGCAGGGCACCGCCGGCGGCGCCTCCCGGCTGTACCAGCGGCCGGTCTGGCAGACGGTGGACCCTGCCGCAGGTCCCCCGGACAGTCGGCTGGTTCCCGACGTCGCCGCCGTGGGCGATCCGTTCACCGGCGTGAAGTTCGTGTTCAACCAGCAGATCCTGGTCGGCGGCGGCACATCTCAGGCGGCGCCGATCTGGGCCGGTTTCGCGGCGCTCATCAACGACAAGTTCGCCGCCGTCGGCGCCAATCCGCTCGGGGAGCTGAATCCGATTCTCTACAAGGTGGCTCAGCGCGCCGCGACGCCGAGTTTCCGCGACATCCGACTGGGCGGCAACGCAGTCAGCCCGGGCGGTCGTGCCGGGTACGACATGGTGACGGGGCTGGGCAGTCCCGTCGTCGACAACCTGGCGACGGACATCCTGCTGGCCCGATTGGGGAGCCGATGACGGACGGCAACGCGCCTACAGTGAACCGCCGGTGGTGGAGCCTGCGATCGCTCAGCGGCACGAGATACTTCCTCACCCTTGGTATGTGGGTGCTGGGGCTGGTTCTCGCACTGCTGTTGCTCACCTTCATCGACACCCGATTCGTCGAAGCCCCGGTCTACGTCTGCCCGCCGGACTGCGGGGGGCCTCCCACCGGCCTTCCGGTGGCGATCAACCCGAGGTTCGTCGCCCCTGACGAGTCGTTCTCGGTGTCGTATCCGGCGGAGAGTGCCGCCTACACCGTCACCACCGATCCCAATGGCGTGACCGCGACGCTGACCATCGGCGACGGGGGCACGATGCGGCTGTTCGGGACGCCGGCCGCGGGCCGCGACGCCCGTCAGGTCGTCGAGCAGTTCATGGCGGACACCTTTCCCGACGCGGCTGTCGCCTACGAATTGCCCAATGCCACAGTGGGTTACCAAACGGGCTACGGGGTTGTCGCAGACTTCATCGCCGAGAAGCGGTCCGGTCCGTTACGGGTCATCGTCATCGCGGCGGTCAAGAACGATCTCGCTCTGGTGGCGGCCGCGGACGGGCCCTTCCGGGAGTTCGGTCCCAGCATCGGCCCCGGTCTGCCGTCGCCGGCCAATCTGCAACTCGCCCAGGACATGGGCAAGTACGTCGACAGCTTCAGCTGGCGGGGCGATCCGCCGCGGTGAGATTCCCCGCTGAGGTCAGTTGACCTTGGCGATGACGTTCTCGGCGAACATCTCCAGGTTACGGATCTTGGTGTCCAGCGGCTCGGGATCGGGGCCCTTGGCGTAGGGGAGCCGGAAGCCGACGATGACGTCGGTGACGCCCTTGTCCTCAAGCCGCTTGATCCCGTCGGGGGTGTAGGCATCCAGCGAGATGACGTGAATCTGGAAGTCCTTGTCGGCGTTGCCTTCTTCTTCGCGGTAACGGTTCAGGGTGACCAGCAGTTCGTCGAGGTTCTCGTTGCCGCCGCCGTGCATCCACCCGTCGTTGCGCGCGGCCCGGCGCAGTGCAGCGTCGGCGTGGCCGCCGATCAGGATCGGAATGGGCTGCGTCGGAGCGGGCGTCATCTTGATCTTCGGGATGTCGTAGAACTCGCCGTGGTACTCGAAGTAGTCCCCGGAGGTCAGGCCCCGGATGATGTCGATGCACTCGTCCATCCGCTTGCCCCGCTTGGCGAACGGCACACCCATGATCTCGTAGTCCTCCGGCCACGGACTGGTCCCGACGCCCAGGCCCACCCGGTTGCCGATCAGCGCGGCCAGCGACCCGGCCTGTTTGGCCACCAGAGCCGGCGGGCGGATCGGCAGTTTGAGGACAAAGAAGTTGAAGTGCAGCTTCTCGGTCACCGCTCCCAGAGCGGCGGTGAGGATGAAGGTCTCGATGAAGGCCTTGCCGTCGAGGAACTCCCGGTTACCGTCCGGGGTGTACGGGTACTTCGAGTCCGACTCGAAGGGGTAGGCGATGCTGTCCGGGATCGTCATTGCGTGGTACCCGGCCGCGTCCGCGGCTTTGGCCAGCGGGATGTAGTAACTCGGGTCGGTCATCGCCTCGGCGTAGGTGAATCGCACATCGCGATAGTAGAACGCGTAGCGTGTTTCCGGACCCCCGGCGTGAAGTTGCTTTCACGCTCGGCGTCGAGTGTGAAGTTACCGTCACACTCGGCGCGGACGCCGGCCTCCGGTGCGGACGCCGGCCCCCGGCGCGGGGTTACTTGCTTTCGGCTCCGGTGCCGCTGGTCTCCAGCGCGTCCTCCCACGCCGACTCCGCCCCGGAATGTCCGATCCGGACCACCTGGACGGTCGTCGCGACTCCGGCGAGGAGCACGAAACCGGCGATCAGCGCCGACAACACCGTCGTCAGCGGCTTGCCACGGTCGGACCGGACGTGAGCGATCGCCAGCAGGACAGCCGCAACCAGCAGAGCCAGCGCGAAGTAGATCATCGTGTCGCCCAGGTCGGCGTGCTTCTCGATGAGTTCCGACTTCTCGATGTGGTGCTCCAGCCACTCACCGCTCTCGGTGGCCAGCGGTACGAACGCCGTCGTTGCCGCCGCCAGTGCCAGAACCAGCCAGACCAGCCGTTGACGGGCGGCGGGCCAGAACGCGCACAGGATCGCCAGGATGGCGGTCAGTGGAGCCAGCACCACGACGAAGTGCACCAGCATCGGATGGGCGGGCAGGCCGTTGAAAGTCGACATTCGCCGAACTCTACAAGTGCGGCCGTCGGGATTCGGTTCAAGCGGCGTGTGTCCGGGCCGCGACGATCAATCGGTTGCGGCCGGGCACCACCGGGGCGGTGTTCGGTTGCGCCCTGACAAACTTGGGGCCATGGCGAGCATGCGGTGGGTACTGCTCGGCGTCACGCTGGCCGAATTGGCCGCGGGTGGTGTCGTGTGGTCTGCCCACCCGCCGGAGATCGCCGACGCCTGCTGGAACTCGGGCGCAGTCTCGCCCTCTCTCGCGGCCGAGCGGTCGTGACATGGCTGACCCGCAACGTGCGGGTGCTCTCGGCGGTGTCGTTCATGCAGGACGCCGCAAGTGAACTGCTCTACCCGTTGCTGCCGATCTATCTCACCGTGGTGCTGGGCGCGCCGCCCGCAGTGGTGGGCGCCATCGAAGGCGCCGCCGAGGGAGCGGCGTCGCTGACAAAGTTGGCGGTCGGGCCGTTGGGGGACCGGTTCGCCAAGCGCCCGCTGATCGCCACGGGGTACGGGATGGCGGCGTTGGGCAAGGTGATCGTCGCGTTCGCCGCAGCCTGGCAGGGCGTGCTGGCCGGCCGGGTGGTCGACCGCCTCGGCAAGGGCCTGCGCGGCGCGCCACGCGACGCGCTCCTTGTCGAGGGCATCGACGCGGGCTCGCGCGGAAAGGTTTTCGGTTTCCATCGCACCATGGACACCCTCGGTGCCGTCGTCGGACCGCTGATCGGTCTGGCCGGCTACGAGTTGCTCGACCACCGCATCCAGCCACTGCTGTACATCGCGATCGTGCCCGCCGTTCTCTCGGTGCTCTTGCTGGCGCTGGTTCACGAGACCCGGCGCACCGGTCCGCGTCCGCCCCGACAGCCCATCTTCGCCGGCCTGAGTGACCTGCCGCGCCGGTTCTGGCGGGTCACCGCCCTGGTGGTGGGTTTCGGTCTGGTCAACTTCCCCGATGCGCTGCTCTTGTTGCGGCTCAACGAAATCGGCTTCGGCGTGGTCGCGGTGATCCTCGCCTACGTCACCTACAACCTGGTGTACGCACTGGGCAGTTTCCCGGCCGGGGTACTGGCCGACAGACTGCCGCGCTCCGCGGTGTTCGGCTTCGGTCTGGTGTTCTTCGCCGTCGGTTACATCGGCCTCGGGCTGACCCGCAACCACGTGCTGGCGTGGATTCTGATCGGCTTCTACGGTCTGTTCACCGCATGCACCGACGGCGTCGGAAAGGCATGGGTGTCGTCATTGGCCGGCCCCGATCGGCAGGCTACGGCGCAAGGAATCTTCCAGGGCGGAAGCGGTTTGGCCATTCTGATCGCCGGGCTGTGGGCCGGACTCTGCTGGGGATCCGATGGGAGCGTGCCACTGCTGGTGTCCGGTGTCGTCGGGGCTTGTTTCGCCGCGGCTCTGCTGGGCCGGTGGGCATTGCGGCGGGTTCCGGGCTGATGCGGATCATCCACGTCATCGGAATCGGCGCCGGCGATCCCGAATTCGTCACAGCTCAGGCGATCGCCGCGCTCAACGACACCGACGTCTTCTTCGCGATGGACAAGGGGGAGTCGAAGAGCGACCTCCTGGAACTGCGTCGCGAGATCTGCCGTCGTTTCATCGTCGAACCGCATTACCGATTCGTCGAGTTGGCCGATCCGGTCCGCGCGACGGCCGGCGACTACCCGACGGCGGTTGCCGACTGGCATGCCGAGCGGGCACGTCTGTGGGCCAACGCGATTGAGACTCAACTCGAACCCGACGGTGTCGGTGCCTTCCTGGCGTGGGGCGATCCGTCGTTGTACGACAGCACCCTGCGGATCCTCGATGCGGTCGGCTCCCACGTCGAATTTCGCTATGACGTCATCCCCGGGATCACCGCGATCCAGGCGCTCACCGCCCGGCATCGCATTCCGCTCAACGACGTCGGTGAACCGGTGCTGATCACCACCGGTCGGCAGCTGAAGAAGCACGGACTGACCGGTTCGGCGGTGGTCATGCTCGACGGTGATTGTGCCTTTCTGGAATGTCCTCCCCAGACGCGGATCTGGTGGGGTGCCTACCTCGGAACCGCCGATGAACTTCTGGCATCGGGAACCGTCGGCGAGGTGGGCGGTCGGATCGCCGAGATGCGCGCAGAGGCACGCGAGTCTCATGGCTGGATCATGGACACCTATCTGCTCCGCCCGTGACATGATCGAGGAATGTTGGCTTTCGTCGGCCGTGCTGCGGTCACCGGTCTGGCGCTGTGGGTGGTCACGCTCATCGTGCCGGGTATGAGCTTCGTCGGCGGTGACACCACCGCGCAGAAGATTGGCATCGTCCTCGTGGTCGCGATGGTCTTCGGCCTGGTCAACGCGATCGTCAAGCCCATCGTCACGCTGCTGTCGCTGCCGTTGTACGTCATCACGCTGGGCTTGTTCCATATCGTCGTCAACGCGCTGATGCTCTGGATCACCGCGTGGATCACCGACCACACCACGCACTGGGGTCTGACCATCGACAAGTTCTGGTGGTCGGCGATCTGGGCGGCGATCATGCTGTCGGTCGTCGGTTGGGTGTTCTCGGTGCCGTTCCGCAGTGCGCCCCGCACCCTGAGCTAGCCGGCTTGCCCGAACTCCCCGAAGTCGAGGCGCTCGCCGACCATCTGCGCCGGCACGCGGTGGGAAAGACCGTCGAACGCGTCGATGTCGCGTCGCTGTCGGTGCTGAAGACCTTCGACCCTGCGGTCACCGCGCTGCATGGCCGCACGGTTACCGCGGCACACCGGTGGGGCAAGTACCTCGGTCTGCAGGCGGGTGATCTCTACCTGATAGCCCATCTCGCGCGGGCCGGGTGGCTGCGCTGGTCGGACAAACTCGGCGCGGCGCCGTTGAAGCCGGGGAAGGGGCCCATCGCTCTGCGCATGCACCTGGGTGGGGGAGAAGGGTTCGACCTTACCGAGGCCGGCACTCAGAAGCGCCTTGCGGTCTGGCTGGTCACCGATCCCTCGATGGTGGAGGGCATCGAGGGTCTGGGGCCTGACGCGTTGAGCGTGACCCGGGACCGGTTGGGGGAGTTGTTGGCGGGCAACAGTGCTCGGATCAAGACGGTGATCACCGATCAGAAGGTGATCGCCGGCATCGGCAACGCCTACAGCGACGAGATCCTGCACACCGCGCGGATCTCCCCGTTCGCGACGGCGGGCAGGCTCACCGACGCCCAGCTGTCGGAATTGCACGAGGCGATGGCCACGGTGCTGTCCGATGCGGTCACCCGGTCGGTGGGGCAGCAGGCCGCGACGCTCAAGGGGGAGAAGCGCTCCGGGTTGCGGGTGCACGCCCGCACCGGCCTGCCCTGTCCGGTGTGTGCCGATACGGTGCGGGAGGTGTCGTTCGCCGACAAGTCTTTTCAGTACTGCCCGACCTGCCAGACCGGCGGGAAGCAGCTTGCCGACAGGCGGATGTCCCGGCTGCTGAAGTAGTAGGGGCATGGGGGTGGATACGCTGACCGGATGATCCGGCAGAAGATTCTCATCACCGGTGCAAGTTCCGGCCTCGGCGCTGGTATGGCCAGGGCATTCGCCGCGATGGGCCGCGACCTGGCGTTGTGCGCTCGCCGGACGGATCGTCTGGACGAACTCAAAACCGAACTGAACCAACGCTATCCGAACGTCCGGGTTGCCATCGCCGAACTCGACGTCAACGACCACGAGCGCGTACCTGTCGTCTTCGCTGCGTTGGCGCAGGAACTCGGCGGACTGGATCGGGTGATCGTCAACGCGGGCATCGGCAAGGGCGCGCCGTTGGGAAGCGGCAAATTGTGGGCGAACAAGGCCACCATCGAGACCAATCTCGTTGCCGCGCTGGTTCAGATCGAGACCGCGTTGGAAATCTTCAAGGGACAGGGCTACGGGCACCTGGTGCTGGTGTCCAGCGTGCTCGGCAACAAAGGGGTGGCGGGAGTCAAGGCGTCCTACGCGGCCAGCAAGGCGGGGGTGTCCTCCCTCGGGGAGTCCCTGCGCGCCGAATATGCCTCGGGCCCAATCAGAGTCACGGTGCTCGAGCCCGGCTACATCGAGTCGGAGATGACCGCCAAGACGGCCAAGACCATGCTGATGGTGGACAACCAGACCGGTGTGGCCAAGCTCGTCAAGGCCATCGAACGCGAGACCGGTCGGGCGATTGTCCCGGGTTGGCCGTGGATCCCGCTGGTGGCCCTACTCAAGGTGCTGCCGCCACGGTTCACTAAACCCTTCGCGTGAGGGCCACGTGAGAGACAATGGATCTATGACGATGAAGATGCTCCCGATGGTGGTCGCCGGCGCGGCGGTGGCCGTGCTCACTCTGGCAGGACCGGTTGCCGCCAACCCGCCCGATTGCGTCAGCCCGGACGGCACACCCTGCGGCGTGGTCGACGACGGCGGCGCCACCGGTCAGATCCCCGGCGGCCCGACGGGCACGGCCGGGCCGGATCTCGTCGAGGGCTCCATCCCCGGCGGGCCCAGCGGTGTGGTCACGCCGAACGACGTCAGCGGCTGCATCCCCGGAATCGGCTGCCTCAACGTCCCGCGCTGACCCCGGCTCGGCCTCTGGTGAGCCGCGGTCAGCCGTCGAGTGTGAAGCTATCTTCACACTCGGGGTACTGCGTGACGCTAACTTCACGCTCGTCAAGGGCCTGCGGCTCAGCGAACCCGGCCGCGCTCCTCGCGGTAGCGGCGCACCAACGCATCGGTGGAACTGTCCGACTGCTCGGGCGGCGACGGATTCTCGGTGATCACCGGCAGTAGCGCTTTGGCCTGGGTCTTGCCCAGTTCCACACCCCACTGGTCGAAGGAGTCGATGCCCCACACCACACCTTCGACGAAAACCTGGTGCTCGTAGAGCGCGATCAACTGGCCCAGCACCGACGGCGTCAGGCGGGTCGCCAGGATCGAGGTCGACGGCTTGTTGCCCGGCATCACCTTGTGCGGCACCACCGCTGCGGGCGTCCCTTCGGCGGCGATCTCCTCGGCCGTCTTGCCGAATGCCAGCACTTGGGTCTGCGCGAAGTAGTTGCTCATCAGCAGGTCGTGCATGCTGCCGGTGCCGTCCGCGGTGGGCAGGTCGTCGGTGGGCTGGGAGAACCCGATGAAGTCGGCCGGCACCAGCCTCGTGCCCTGATGCAGCAGCTGGTAGAACGCGTGCTGGCCGTTGGTTCCCGGTTCGCCCCAGAAGATCTCGCCGGTCCCGCTGCTGACCGGTGTCCCGTCGGCGCGGACCGACTTTCCGTTGGACTCCATGGTCAGCTGCTGCAGATACGCCGCGAAGCGGGCCATGTCGTTGGAATACGGCAGGACGGCCCGGGTCTCGGCCCCGAAGAAGTTCGAGTACCAAAGCCCGATCATGCCGAGCAGCACCGGAGCGTTGGACTCCAGCGGCGCGGTGGCGAAATGCCGGTCGACGATGTGGAAGCCGGACAGGAAGTCGGCGAACGCCTCCTTCCCGATCACCGCCATCACCGACAGGCCGATCGCCGAGTCCACCGAGTAGCGGCCGCCCACCCAGTCCCAGAAGCCGAACATGTTGGCGCTGTCGATGCCGAATTCCTCGACGAGTTTCTTGTTGGTCGAGACCGCCACGAAGTGTTTGGCCACCGCGTCGTCGCCCAGGGCGTCGACCAGCCAGCGCCGGGCGGCGGTGGCGTTGGTCAACGTTTCCAGAGTGGTGAACGTCTTGGAGGCGACGATGAAAAGCGTTGTGGCAGGGTCGAGTCCGTCGAGCTTGGCCACCAGGTCGGCTGGGTCGACGTTGGACACGAACCGCGCCGAGATCCCGGCGTCGGCGTAGTGCCGCAGGGCCTGGTAGACCATCGCCGGGCCCAGGTCGGAGCCGCCGATACCGATGTTGACCACGGTCTCGATCCGCTTGCCGGTTGCACCGGTCCATGTCCCCGACCGCAACCGGTCGGTGAAGTCGCCCATCGCGTCGAGGACGGCGTGTACGTCGGCTACCGCGTCCTGGCCGTCGACAGTCAGCTTTGCGTCCCGCGGCAACCGCAGCGCGGTGTGCAGCACGGCGCGGTCCTCGGAGGTGTTGATGTGCTCCCCGGCGAACATCGCGTCGCGCTTGGACTCGAGCCCGGCGGCCCGGGCCAGGTTCACCAGTAGGGCCAGCGTCTCGCGGTTGACCCGGTGCTTGCTGTAGTCGATGTAGAGGTCGCCGACGGTGACCGTCAGTTCGGTGCCGCGGCCGGGGTCGTTGTCGAAGAACTCCCGCAGGGTGGTGACGGCGACCTCGTCGTAGTGGCGGCTCAGCGCCTCCCAGGCCGGAGTGGCGGAGATATCAAGACTCATTCCCGAGAGACTATGCGGAAGGCCCCGACGGTGTAGATGATTGAGCTATGGCTAACTCTGACATCGCGGCGCTTCTGGCATCTGTTCCCACCGGACTGTGGATCGGCGGCGAGGAGCGCCCGGGGTCGTCGACCTTCGACGTGCTCAACCCCGCCACCGACGAGGTGCTGACCAGCATCGCCGATGCGACCGCCGCCGACGCGATCGCCGCGCTGGACGCCGCCTGCGCGGTTCAGGCCGACTGGGCGGCCACCCCGGCGCGCGAGCGTGGCGAGGTGCTGCGCTCGGTGTTCGAGATGATCATCGACCGCGCCGAGGACTTCGCCACCCTGATGACCCTGGAGATGGGCAAGGTGCTTGCCGAGAGCATGGGCGAGGTCAAATACGGCGCGGAGTTCTTCCGCTGGTTCGCCGAGGAGGCCGTCCGCATCCACGGCCGCTACACCCCGAGCCCGGCCGGCACCGGGCGGATCGTCGTCACCAAACAGGCCCTCGGCCCCTGCTACGCGATCACCCCGTGGAATTTCCCGCTGGCGATGGGCACCCGCAAGATCGGGCCGGCGCTGGCTGCAGGCTGCACCATGATCGTCAAGCCCGCTCAGGAGACGCCGCTGACGATGATGTTGCTGGCCAAGCTGATTGACGACGCCGGACTTCCCAAGGGTGTGCTGTCGGTGCTGCCGAGCACCAAACCGCGCGATGTCACCACCGCACTGATCGACGACGGCCGGCTGCGCAAGCTGACCTTCACCGGGTCGACGGGTGTGGGCAAGGCACTGGTGAAGCAGTCGGCCGACGCGTTGCTGCGCACGTCGATGGAACTCGGTGGCAACGCGCCGTTCGTCGTGTTCGACGACGCCGATGTCGATGCCGCCGTCGAGGGCGCGATGCTGGCCAAGATGCGTAACGGCGGCGAGGCCTGCACGGCGGCCAACCGGCTGTACGTCGCCAACCCGCTGCTGGAGGATTTCACCGACAAGTTCGTCAAGAAGATGGGCGAGCTGAACATCGGCAACGGCCTGGACCCGTCGACCAAGCTGGGTCCGCTGGTCAACCCCAAGCAGGTGGAGACGGTTCAGGAATTGGTCGACGACGCCGTCGCGAAGGGCGCGACGGTGGCGACGGGCGGCCGCGCCCCCGGCGGTCCCGGCAACTTCTTCCCGGCGACCGTGCTGACCGACGTGCCGCCCAACGCTCGCATCCTCAAGGAGGAGGTGTTCGGCCCCGTCGCTCCGATCGTCGGCTTCGACACCGAGGAAGAAGGCATCGCCGCGGCCAACAACACTGAGTACGGTCTGGCCGCGTACATCTACACCGAGTCGCTCGACCGGGCGTTGCGAGTCGCCGAGGCAGTCGAAGCCGGCATGGTGGGTGTCAACCGCGGGGTGATTTCCGACCCGGCTGCACCGTTCGGCGGCGTCAAGGAGTCCGGCTTCGGCAGGGAGGGCGGCTTCGAGGGCATCGACGAGTACCTCGACATCAAGTACATCGCGTTGAGGCCTTAGCCATGGACGAGCCCCGATGACGACCAGATGGCGGACCCATCATTCGGTGATCGCCGTCGTCTGTGCGACCGCCGTCCTGATCTCCCTCGCCGTGGTGGCCACCCTGCACCATCTGAAGCCGCTGCCCGCCAACACAATTCCCGGGCCTTACGCCCGTTTGTTGGCCCAGGCCGCGGACCTGGGTCCCGCCCACAACGATCGCGTGCAAGTGACGGCCGAACTCAACAGCCCAGCCGAACCGGTTCGACTGATCAGTTGGGCGGCCGCGCGAGGTCTGACGGTGCGCTGGCGCGACGGCGACAACTTCGCCGTGATCGAGGGCTCACCGGAGGCCCTCGGAGATGCGTTGGGGGTCGCGATTCACGACTACCGCGTACAGGCCGGGCCCGACTCGGGCCATCTGTTCTACGCATCACGGCAACAGCCGGATCTGCCCGAGGACGCGGGCTCCGAGGTGGCCGGTCTGGGCCGCATCCTCGGCTACACGCCCATTCGTGGCTCGCTGCCCGCGTTCCCGCGGGAGGTACCCGACGGCGGCCTGCTACCCACCCAGTTGCTGAAGGCCTACAACGCCGAACCCCTTGTCCGGGAGGGCATCACCGGTAAGGGTCAGACGGTCGTCGTTTTCGGTTTCGACGGATTTGCCCAGCAGGACATGGACACGTTCGCCGACTCGTTTTCGCTGCCGCGGTTCACCCCCGAGGTGGTCGGAGACATGCCGGAGCACCGCAACGGCGAAGCCAACATGGACCTCCAGGTGATTCACGCCATCGCGCCGGACGCGAAAGTGGTTCTGGTCAATGCGCGGTCGACCACCACCAACGACGCCAACGGTGGTGCGTTCGAGAAATTAGGCCGGCTGATGGAATCGGTGAGTCATCAGTATCCGGGTGCCATATGGAGCTTCTCCATCGGCTGGGGCTGCGACCGGCTCTTCACCGCAGCCGATTTCGCGCCGGTTCGCAGCGCGCTGGCTGATGCGTTGCGCCACGGCACCACAGCGTTCAACGCATCCGGTGATCTCGCGGGCCTGGAATGCAAACAAGGGCAGGACTGGTCCAACTCGCCGGTGCCCGATGACGTCGGCGTCGACGCGGTTGCCTCGCTGCCCGAAATGACGGCCGTCGGTGGCACCAAGTTGTCCACCGATGCCGAGGGGCATTGGCTCTCCGAACAGTCCTGGTACAACGTCCCTTTGACGCTAGGAACAGCCGGTGGGGCCTCCACTCTGTTCGGCCGGCCGACTTGGCAGACGGTCGGCATCGGCACCGAGTTGCCCGACCGGCGACTGGTGCCCGACGTCGCAGCGGTGTCCGACCCGTTCACCGGAGTCCGGATCATTTTCAACCAGAAAGTCTCCGTCGGCGGCGGCACCTCTCAGGCGGCACCGATCTGGGCCGGGCTCGCCGCGCTGATGAACCAGGCGCTGATAGCCAGCGACGCCGAGCCCCTGGGTGACCTCAACCCGCTGCTCTACAGGATGGCCAAGACCTCCACCGCGTCCCCGGGCCTTCGCGATATCAACCTCGGCGGCAACGCGATCAGCATCTCGACGACCACGGGCTATGACATGGTCACCGGGCTCGGCAGCCCCAATGTCGCCAGCCTGATGAAGAACATCCTGCTGGTAAGGGCGGTCGAATGACCGTGTCGGTCGCAGAGGCGCAGGTGTTCGACGGCGTCGCGGTTCCGCCCGGGCCCTACACGGCGAAAGGGGCCTTTCATCCCCGCTACCGCGCCACACTCGGACTGTTTGCCGCCGGGCTCCTCGTTGGGATGTGCGTCCTCGGCGTATGGGACAGGTTGGTGGACGACGCAGCCACCTTCAACTGTCCGCCGGACTGCGGGCGGCCTCCGAGCGGTGTTCCGGTCGCGAGCCTGCCCCGATTTGTCGCACCGGGAGAACAGTTCTCGGTGTCCTACCCGGCGCCCGAAAGCCCCTACGTCGTCGAGTTGCGGCCCAACGGCGTGACCGCCAGGTACACCGAGGGAGACGGCGGGGTGCTGCGCCTTTTCGGCGAGCCGGCCCGGGGCCGGGTGGCCCGCAGGGTGGTCCAGGACGAGCTGGACAAGTTCTACCCCAAAGCGACGATTGCCTACGAATTGCCCAACGCCACAGTCGGTTACCAGCTCGGCTACGGGGCCGTTGCCAACTTCCAGCCGCCCGGATTGTCCACCAAGCTCGACCTCCGTGTCGTCATCGTGGCCGCGGTCAAGAACGATCTCGCGCTGGTCGCCGTGGCAGATGGCCCCTTCCGCCGATTTTCCCGCGATTTCGGGCCGGGTCCGCCGTCGGCGGCGAACATGGAGCTCGCCTTGGACATGAGTAAATACGTCGAAAGCTTCAGCTGGAAAGGCGATCCGCCCCGATGAACATTCGGCTGGTGCCCAAGGTTCTTCTGCTCGTCGTTGCTCTCGTCATGACCGGCTGTGGCAGTGGCGGACACACCGATGACACGACCATCACCGTCTACAGTGCCAGCGGACTCGGCTCCTGGTATGCCAAGCGATTCGAGCAATTCACACGGGACAGCGGAATCCGCGTGCGGCTGTTCGAGGCCGGATCGGGAGAGGTGGTCTCCCGGGTCAATTCCCCGGCGGTGTGGAACCGGATCGGCGACGAGGAGCCGCCCCCACCGGCCGATCTGATCGTCACCCTTCCGCCTTTCATCCAGAGGGCCGACAAAGCCGGTCTGCTGCAGGCCAGCGGCGTTGACGTGCAGGGGATTCCGGCCGAGGCGGTCGGACCGGGTGCGAACTTCGTGCCGATCGTCAACACCGCACTGTGCTTCATCGCCAACCCGGCGGTTCAGTCCCCGCTTCAGACCTGGAACGATCTGCTTCGGCCCGATCTGAAGGGCAAGCTGCAGTATTCGACTCCGGGTGAGGCGGGCGACGGGACTGCCGTGCTTCTCCTCCTGCAGAAGTTGATGGGCAAGCAGGGCGCCCTGGACTATCTGGCCAAGCTGCAGTCCAACAACGTAGGCCCGTCGTCCTCGACCGCCGCGCTTCAGAAAAAAGTTAACAGCGGTGAGCTTTTGGTCGCCAATGGCGATGTGCAGATGAATCTCGCCTCGATCAACACCGCCGGATCCACGTTCTCCGTGTTCTTCCCGGCCGCGTCCGACGGCAGCCGCACGACGGTATCGCTGTCCTACTTCGCAGGCGTCACTGCCGCGGCCCCGCGGCCGGAGGAGGCGAAGCGACTCCTGGGTTTCCTGCTCTCCGACGAAGCCCAGAAGACCGTCTACACAGAGGCTTTCGGCGTTCCGGTTCGCTCGTCGGTCGCCGAGGCGGCCCCCGGAGGGCCGGGTACGCCGACGGAGATCCTCAAGGGTGTCACGTTGTGGAGACCTGACTGGAACCAGGTGCTGGCCGACCTCGAGACAGATATCGCCGCCTACCGGAAGGCGATCGGCTGATCTCAGACGGCTTGTACGGGTTGCGGTGGGAAATCGTGACGAAGCCGTCGCGACGAGCCCGACGAAGCCCGGGCAGCTACGCCGCATTCGCAGCAGAACGGCATGTCCGGGACAACGTGCTCGCAGTGCACGCACAGTATCGGCTCGCCAGTCCACGGGTCCGGTGCTTCATGCAGAAGCGCGATCTGGGCGCCGAATCGAGCGGCCAGGATGGCGAGGACTGAGATACCGATCTTGATCATCACGTCCAGAGCGCGGGGGATGGCAAACGCGTCGACAATCCAGACCGCGAGATAGCAGGCGATACCGAAAACGGTGGTAGCCGCCATCGCGGTTCGCGCCCGTCGAGGACTCCGATCAAGTCGTGGATCGGGTCTGAACCACAAAAGCAGGCCGACGAGTCCGCCTGCCGTCGTCGTTATGATCGGGTCGACGATCCCGTAGGTGATCGAGTCCTCCAGCAGTCGCCCGGCCGTCTGCTCTTTCATGAGGCCTTCGGCGAATTGAGGTGCCAGGAGGGTCGTGGTCGAAGCCGTAGCGAACCACAGCGCTCCGAACGCGCCGACCGCGAAGCCGTCCATCGCCTCGCGGTCCGGCACCCGGAACAGCCGTGTGACAACGGCGGGCACCAGCATCATGACAGCGGCTCCGATGGAGATGAGGAGGCCGACTTTGATCACATTCTCCGTCAGCAGCATGAGGCTCGACCCAGTCGACAGGCCGTAGGTCCCGGCGACCAGCCTCCCCGTCACCAGCCACCAGGCGACCCCCAACGCGAGGCCGATCGCAGTCGCCGTAATAAGGATGCGAGCCGGGAGATCGCGGAACATATCGGTCTGCCAGGCATAGATCAGAAACAACAGCGGCCAGCCGATCGTGGACGTGACCCCCAGCGGCCCGATAACCCGGAACTCTGCGAGTAGCACGATCGCGATCAGCACCCCGATCAGCCCGATGCGGAACGGCTTGCGTGCCGGCCCGGCCATGCGGGGCATCATCGTGCTGGTGATGCGGGGCAGCCAGACCGGCTCGCGATGGGCGGCTGCGAACACCTTGGGCCGCAGCAGAATCGTCCACCTGTCTGCTGGCCCCGCCAGGTCGGCGCCGCAACTGCCGCAAAACACCGCCGCCGGCACGGCCGAATGGCACGCCGGGCACTCGCGGGTGATTACGTCGTCTTCCGCTGCGGACATCGTGTCGCCCACGCTATCTCAACCGATGCTGTAGCCGGGGAAACTCGGGCGGGTGGTACGGCATCGGGCCTATCATCTGGTGACCGAACATAAAGATGCTGGAGGACATCCATGATGCGAGTAGTGCGGCCCCTGATCGGAGTTGGGGCGATGGCGATGGTCCTTGCCGGTTGCGGCGGGGCAAAAGAGGCGGCCGACACCACTACGATCATCAACCAGACCGTCATTCAGTCGTCGGCGGCGGCTAGCCCGGGTGCTTCGGCAGGTGGGTCAGCATCGCCGGCGCCCGCGACGGCGCAGCCCGCGGGAATGCCCCAGCCCCCGGCGGGTGCGTCTCAGATCGAGTCCGGCACGGAACACGGCATGGCCAAGGTCAAATACTCGATCAGCGGCCAACTTCCGAACCAGGTCGTCGACTACTACACCAACCTCTGGAAGAACGACGGCTACACCATCATCAACGCGGCCAGCGGTTCCGACGGCGGTCGCCACGGCGGCGCGACGGCAGTAGCCTCGAAGAACGGCACGTTTGTGGGCGTTGACGCGGACGCCGACCCCGGCGAGCCGACGCACTTCAAGGTCTGCCAGGGCTCGGATGAGATGGCAGTTCGCGACTGCATCGACTGACTGAGTTGCTCACTCCCACAGGCGGAAAAGGATCGGTGATGAAGACTTCCCTGACGAGCGTGGTGATTGCATTGGGGGCCCTGTTCATGACGATTCCTGGCGCAGCCCACGCCGACGTCCAAGTCGGCGGCCCGTACGCCTCGCAGGCGGCGTGTCAGGCCGACGGACCCGGGCGGTTGGCAGCGAGTAACGGCAGGTTCACCGAATGGGACTGCGATCGGGAGGATGACGGTCAGTGGTACCTGTCCCTCGACAACTGAACCGATCCTCTCGCTAGCCGGCCTGGCGGCCGCAGGTAATCCTTAGGACGCCACCAGCTCTTCACAGGGCTCCCATGCGGGCCCGGGGTAGATGCCCTCCATGCGGACCATGACCGCCTGAATCGCGTGCGGCGAGATGTACACGCCGTCGTCCTTGCTGAACGGCTCGGCGAATACCGTGAGCGTTCCGACCATCGCCGCGCTCAGGATGAGGACCCCCACCAACCCCGTCACGGCAAGGACGGGATAGGGGCGCAGGACCACGGTCAAGATGACGGTCAGGACGAAGATGCTGACGTAGACGACGGCCCAAAGCGCAACCGGCAGGCCGTTTTCCGCGGCCAACAACCGGATCTGTCCCGATTTGGACGCCTCGATGATCTGGTCGTGCAAGGTGGTCAGGCTGTTCTTCTCGATCGTCGTCTTCGGATCGACGGCGTTGGCGTCGTTGAAGACGCGTGTCCGCCAGGCGTGGGTGTTCTCCGAACCCGTCAGGTCCAACTCTTGGGTGGCGGCCCAGGAATTCGTGCCGACCGAGCGCATCAGGCACACCAGATCCCGCTGGATTTTCGCCCTGTCGGGGGCGGCCAGTCCGGCTGCGCTGTCGAAGGCGGCCGAATACGCCAGCGCCTCGTCGTTGACGATGTCCTCGGTGGAGTTGTAGTGGCTGAGCGAGGACAACAGCAGTACGCCGAGCAGGAACGCGGCCGTTCCGCCGACGAACCCCAGAGTTCCGTCCATCCCTGACGCGACGAGTCGCCGATCCCGTTTGTCGATGATCCCCTTGTCTCTTTCGAGGCGGTGGATCAACAACCCCAGGCCCACGGCCGCAAGGAATACCGCGACCAGGTAACCCAGGACGAGGGGCAAGCTCGTGTTCATGCCGACAGCCTAAATCCGATCCGATGGGTTTCCGTGGCGGTCCGTTCAGGAGGTCAGGGTCGGAACGGCAGGAGTAAGGGTGACGATCACGTCGTTGAAGTCATGATCGTTGCCCCACTGCAGGGGTCGCTTGTCCTCGAAGCCGAAGCTCACGCCGCGGTCGGGCGCGATCAGGCTGAGGGTCTGGCTCGCCCTCCACCTGTTGGCCGCTGCGTACGAGCTGATCAGGTTGCGGTCGTTGCCGTTGACCAACAGCAGCGAGCCGTAGGTCCGGTTGAGGTCGAGTGGCAGGTCGGTGAGGACGGACTCCTGGCCGAAGGCCGGCATGTCCGAAGGGCTCAGTACCAGCCCGAGAGTTCGGGCATTGTCGAGTGCGGCCTTCAGATAGCCGATCTGCCCGGGCAGGACGGTCTTTCCCCTGCTGTTGACGACGGCGCCGGTCACTGGATCGGCCTCGTACAGCGCCAGGCCATCGGTGTTGCCGGACAGCCGGCGCACTGTGAGTACACCGTTCTGGTCGCCGGTCGTGCTTCCGGTGTTGGGCAGGGTGAAGGTGGCCAGCACGTCGTCGCTGGGATCGTTCGGGTTGCCGGCGGCGAACCGGGCCACGGCTCCGTTGGAAGTTGTCTCCAGGCTCATTAGAGTCAGTGCGCGGCCGTTGATCGACGCGGTAGGGGTCCAGCTACCTGCGCTCACCCGACCCGATCCGGTGCCTCCCTCCGACTTGCCTTCGGTGCTCTGCCAGTTGGTGGTCGGATCGTTGAGGAAGAGGTCACCGGCGTTCAGCGAGCCGCTCTCGGCCCCGGCAGCCCAGCGTGCCAAAACCTTTGAAGTGGAGCCGTTGGTCAGGCCGAAAGTGACCGCACCCGTTCCGGAGTCGATGCGCGTCACTTCCACCGTCTGCGGTGCGGAGAACTGCAGCTGGGTTCCCTGCTGTGCCACGGGGCCGCTCCAGGTGCCGTAGTTCAGGCCCAGTTGGACGTTGTCGGACAGCGTGATGCCGCGGAAGTTGACCTGATAGCTGGACGCGGAGTCCCCGGCGAACTTCAGTCGCACGGCGCCCGGGGCAGCCAGTTGGTTCAGGGTGACGCTCGCCGAACCGGCTGCGACCGTTGCCTTTCCGACCTCTTGGCCGGCGGAGTCGACCAGGCTCACTTCCCCGGTCTGGGGCGCGTCGAATTTCTGCTGAGCGCCCTTGCCGGTGTAGCCCGTCGTCAACGGCGTGTCCGCGAGAATCTGACGGGCCTGCTGCGAGGTGGGCAGCAGGGAGAGGTTCACGCCGCCGAATGCGCCGTCGGCACTGGTGTTTTCACTACCCACACTGGTGTCGGTCATCATGTACCAGTCGTGATACCCGGCGCTGTCGGTGGGCCTGCTGGCGGCCAGGGTGTACTGAGCCTGCATATCGATGTTGATCCCGACCAGTAGCGAGTTGTTCGTCGGATCGTCCACGGTGGCCACCGTGCTGGAGCCGCAGTTGTTGCACTGCTTGATCGCATTGGCGACCTCGTCGTAGCCCGTTCCCGGGTTGACCAGGGTCGCCCCGGTGAGCTGTCCGCCGCTGAAGGTCAGCCGGACCACGGCCCGGGTGGGGTCGGAGCTGTTGAATCCCAGGGGATTGGCGGGGTTGTTGCCGAGAATCTGGAAATCCTGGGTGGTATCGAGATAGCTGCTCGCCGTCATATCCGACGCGAAATAGCCGTTGCCCTGGTTCACCAATTGCACGTTGGTCACCGAACCGTTGGCATCGACGTCGAAGCTGAACATACCCAGGTCCTGGGCCTTGGCGCTGCTGGGTGACCACTGCTTGTAGAACAGAGTGCCGGGGTCAAAGTTGGTGACGCCCTGGCCGCGGCCGATGAGCGCGATGGCCGGGTCGATGGGCTTGGCCGTCTGGTAGTGCACCATCAGATAGCTGTCGCCTGCGTCGAGTTGTGCTGCGCCCGAACCGAATCCGTACAGTCCGGAAAGATCAGCCTGGCTGGGGTCGAGGAGGCTGAGGTAGGTCGGCTGACTGAGGTTGAACTTCTTGGCAAACCCGGTGATCGGGTCGATCGTGGCACTGGTGATCGTCAACTCAGCGGGATCATCCTTGATGTTGTAGCCGGTCCCGACAGGCCAGTTGACCTTGCTGTAGCTGTAGTAGCCGCTTACGCCGACGCTGGTGGGGCTGCCCGCCTGGTACGGAGCCACCGCGGACGCTTCGGAGTTCGGGTCAGCGGTCGTGCCGTATTTGTTGATGTCGAAGTTGTAGAGAGGCGAACCGTCGGGCGCACGGCCGACGAGATTCGCATAGTTGATCGGTGACAGCACATCGGTGCCGTACGGGGCCAGATTGAGAGCATCGAGCGACTTGCCGCCGTCACCGATCGTGAAGAACGGTATGCCCGTGCCGATTCCGTCTCCCGACGGCGTCATCTCCAGCACGCGGGAGTAGGCGTGGCTGTGGCCGTTCATGTAGGCGTCGAAAAGGGGCGTTCCGGTGTCGTCCTGCAAACCCTGGAGAAAGTTGAGGACCGCGGGATTGCTGGTGTAGCTGTCCTCGGCGTTGGCATCGACATTGCCGATGTGGTACCCGGGATGGTGCCCCATCACGATGTTCCATACCGCGTCGGAGTTCTGCAGATCCTGCTCGGCCCACACGAACATCTCCCGGCCGATCGACGGCGCGTCCAGTGGCACGTTGGGGTCCTGGAACCAAGCGTCCGCCGCAGTCAGGTTCGGATCGCGGACGTCGTAGTTGAGAATCTTCTTCAGCGCGGTGACGTCTTCACCGGTGAACGGGCTTCTGGTGGGGTTCTTCTCATTCGGTGCGAAGTTGAATGCGTAGTAGCCGGCATCCGTGAGCAGCCGACTGGTGTCGATGATTGTCAGGTGGATGAGCGGGCGTCCGTCTCCGGCGTCACCGAGGTTGACGCCGTAGTACATGCCGTAGCCGTTCGGATCCATTTTGCCGATGGTGAGGGTGCCCGGTTTGAGGTTGCCGGGATTTCCTGCCCCGAGGTAAGCGTGGTAATCGATCAATCCTTGAGTGCTGCCTACCTTTTCGGTGATTTTCTCGTTGTTGGGCGGGTAGGGCGGCTCTTTGATGATGTTGTTCTGGTAGTCGTACGCATCCGGACCAATGGGCTTGCCGTTGTACCCGCGGTTGAACTTGACCTGATTGACGCTGGCATTGTTGTAGGTCCCCAGGATCGTGGCTTCGTCGTGATTGCCGGGAACAGCGAAGTAGTGGTTGACCCCGTCGGGGCTGCCGCCCGGCTTGGTCGGATCGGCGGGGTTCGGGAAGCCGTTGGGAAAGTTGTAGAGGTTGTAGGGCCATTGGGTCTTCCCCGGTTCCGCCTGGACGCCCCCCAGGGTCCCATCGGTGTAGATAGAGCCGGGTTGGGTGTAGGCCGGCGGCGCGTACGGTGCGATCCAGTTGTTGTAGTACTGACCGATGTTGTAGTCCAGCATGGTGCTGGAGGCGGCGTTGTAAGCCTCGTCGCCGAGCTGGATGACGTCGGTGGGATTCCAGCTGCGCATCATGTCGGCCACGGCCTGCTGCATCGGGCCGCTCGCCCCCAGATCGAAGCGGCGATAGCCACCCGGGCTGTAGTAGAAGTTCGTGCCGTTGGTGTACGAGTTGCCGGAATCGCCAAACACCGCCAGGTGGATGGATGGATCCGCGACGGCTTGCGCTGCGGGTGATGTCAGTGAGTTCGTGGTGACGGCTTGGGCGGACGGTGCAACGCCCTTGTTGAGACCGTTGCGGCGGGCCAGCGCCATCGCCCCCGTCAGGTAGTCCTGAACCTGCCCCGCCGGAAGCCAATTCGACACAGTGGTGAGAAAATCCGGACTCGCGTTGGTGAGCGCACCAGACGTTGAGGCCGTCAGCGTGGCGGATCGAGCTGCCGATACAACTGGTCGGGTTTGTGGCGCAAGCCAATTCGGCAACACCATCGGTGCCGACGCCACCGCTGGGGCGGCCGTCGAGGCGCGCAAGGTCTGGCCCGCTGGCGTGGGGATCGGTCGCTGTGCAACCTGAGCGGGGGCTGCGTGAGAGTTCGTCGGGGTCGGGGCATGACGGCCCGGGCTACTGGCGGCCGCAGTGCGTGCGCTGCGCTTGGGATCCGCCGGCGTCGCGTTCCCGACCGGCTGTGAATTGCGACCACTACGCGACCGGGCAGCGCTAGAAGGCTGAGGCGCGTCGTTCCGCGTACGCGGTTGCGTGGACGCGCCACCGGCGTCCACCGCAGAGGCACCGTCCTGGGTGTCTGCCGCTGCCGTAGCGGTCTGCTGGCCCGCGAGGCAGAGCCCCAAGGTCACGGCTGCTGCACCAACCCGAGCAGTCTTCCGATTCGTCATCGTCAAGTTCCTTGGTGATGGGTATTCGCGGGAAAAATGTTTGTTGTCAACGGGTTCAGGTGTTGGTTAACAAAGGGCTTCGAATAGCAACGGCGCCCGCCCTGGAACGAAGGCGATCGTCGATCCAGGGCGGGCACCATTGCGTTTTTGGTCTCAACTGAGGTAGCTGATCACCGGCATGTCGTAGAGCACCTTGCCGGTATCGAGCAACTGTAGGTAGGGCGGATAACTGTTGTTTTCCGGTTGCGGCATGTCGTCGCGTGGCGTGGCACCCGGGATCGGTTTGTTGTTCTGGCGCATCAGCAAGACGTTGCCCCAGAGGTAATCCTCGATGGGCTGTGACCACTGCTGTTTTTCCGCATCGGTCCATCCCGTGGTCGGTCCGGTCGGAACACCGTCGAGGGAAAGGAAATTCACAAATGTGTTGAACACCATGGGCCGTTGGTAGCCCTTGCTGTTCGGATCGGTGTCGTAAACGAGATAGCGCGGCGGCTTCCCAGGGTCGGGGGGCACGTTTGGCTGGTCGGGCCACGGTTTGCCCAGGGGCGGCTGGAATTCAGGAAGAGTATTAAGGTCTTCCGTCCAGAGGTAGTTGTAGACCTGCTGGTCGAACGCTTTCTCATCGACCGTGTAGAGGTTGGGGCCGTCAGCCGCTTTCCAGGGGAGATAACCCTCCCTAGCCGCGATCCCCATCTGTGTTTCCTTGAGGCCGTCCTGCGGGGTGGGCACATAGCCGAGGTCGATCGAGGCGATCGAGGTGTAGGGGTTCATCACATAGAGGGCGGACCAACGGTGATGCCCGTCGATGACGTAGTTGCCGTTGTCGGCGGTGAGGATGATTCCGCCGGGCGCGGAGATGTTTCCACCCGTGAGGTACAGCTGCGTCGTCGCCGGGTCGCGCAGGGGATAGACCAGCGACTGGTTCATATCCACATTGCTCTGAGTCGGGATCAGATTCGATACCTGAACGAAGCTGGTGGTCGTGTCAATCGCCGTGTTCGGGATCCCCCGATCGAGGCCGCCGGTGCTCATCAGGTCATAGAAGGCCTGGTTGCAGCCGGTTTTGTCGCCAGTTGGGCCGCACCCCGTCGTTGCCGTTCCCAGTTGCTCCTTGAGGCCGGCGACGAACTCGTGGTAACCCGAGAGCAAGATCCCCTGAAGCAGTGCGCCGGACGTCAAGTCCGGCAGGGCCACCCCGGCGTTCAGATTGGCCACGCTGGCATCGCTCGACAGGATCGACGTGGTGATTCCACGGAGGCCTCCGCTGCGGAACCACGCGGACACGTAGGGAGCCGGGTCCCCGGTCACTTCGGCGACGGTGTAGATCCCGTTGACCTTGACCGTGCGCCAGGCGTCGCTGTTGACGAACTCTGTCGCGACCTTCTTGGGCTTAACCCCGCTCTGGAGTTGCTGGATGTAAATGGCGGCGGCGGTCGGATCCGCCGACTCGCCCAGCAAGCTGCGGTAGAGCAGGTTGACGAACGACGTCGAGTTGGCGGGAACTCTGACCACGCCGGCTTCGGTCGTCCCTCCACCCGCTGCGCTGTCGGCGTAGAACTCGCTGGTGCCTGCGATCGACGCCACGAGCTTCTCGGTGCTGCCCCAGGCGAGCTGGAAGGAGCCCTGGCGCAGTTCGCTCTGCGTCGGGGTGCGGCCGAGCATGTCCAGGTAGTAGTTGTTCACCACCGTCTGCCGGAAATCGGTCGAGTTGTAGATCCTGGTTACAGCTCGGCTGACTCCTCCGAACGGGCTACTCACGACACGCCCGTAGGTCTTGAGTTCGGTCGAGGTCGGATCTCTGCGCAGCATCTCGTGGAAGAGGCTGTTCACTACCGTCTCCGAGTTCGTGACCGCGGCCGCTTTTGCGCTCGCGGCGGGAACTCCGCCGGTGGCCGTGAGCGGGTTCGCGGTCGAGGCCGGGACCGCGATTGCCGCCGAGGCCCGGGGATTGCCGTCGACCGCCGCGGCGGGCCGCGGGGTGCTAGCTGAGCGTGCTGCTGCTGGCGCATGGTCCGAGCCGGATCGGGCGGCACGAACAGGGGCCTGCCGCTGGGCTGAGCTCCTAGTCGCCGCGGCGTTCGATCCGCCGTCATCGGCGGTTGCCGTGGGAGCGCCCGCGAGAGCGATGCCCACCGCTGCTGCCGCGCCACCGACCTGCAGCCATTTGAGCACTGGTAAGACACGTTTTTGGTCGACGGTCATGAGAGACGCTCCCCAGGATTTTTCGGTGAACCTCACGGGCCCCTACCCGGGGGGAACGTAGCATCGCGCGACCTGAGAACACAGGTTATTCACAGAAAAATCTTGGTGCTTTTACAAGGACTTCGGGGTGGGAATCGCTTGCGGGGTTTGCCAGTTCTAAGGGCCGGCGTCAGTGCCCGAGCCGGCGGTGTCCGAGGGCCGGCGTCAGTGCCCGAGCCGGCCCCGGCCCATGCGGAGAAGCAGCATCGCCAGGTCCTTGCCGTCCTGCCCGAGCGGCCCGCTGTAGCGCTCGATCACCTTCATCTCCCGGCTGTGCACCAGTCGGGTGCCGCCGGAGGCCATCCGGACCTTGCCGATCTCCTGCGAAACCTCGGTGCGGCGTTTCACCGCGGCCAGGATCGTCGCGTCGAGGTGGTCGATCTCGGCGCGCAGCGCGTCGATGTCGGCGGTCTGCTCGGTGCTCATCTGTCCTACTCCTCGTGTGGGGAATCTGTTGTGGAGGATCGTGGTCCCATCGCTCCCGGCCTCACACACAAGACGAGCCCCGGGATCCGGTTGCGGACCGCGGGGCTCTGGGGTTTGAGCAGCTAAGCCTCCACGGGTACCGCGAACCGATACCCGTAGAAAAATCGCCGCTGCCAGTGCACGGTCTGAGTGTGCCACCCGGCGGCCTGCCTAGGCAAAGCCTGTCGCGGTTCGGCGGTAGGTTGGGACGGACATGAGCGTGCACGTGACCCAATTCCACCCGCCGGCCGGCGCGGCCGAGCTGCTCGACGGGCTCAACCCCCAACAGCGTCAGGCCGTGTTGCACGAAGGTTCCCCGCTGCTGATCGTCGCCGGGGCCGGGTCGGGCAAGACGGCGGTGCTCACCCGCCGGATCGCCTACCTGCTGGCCGCGCGCGACGTCGGCCCCGGGCAGATCCTGGCCATCACCTTCACCAACAAAGCCGCTGCGGAGATGCGCGAACGGGTGGCCGCGCTGGTCGGCTCGCGGGCGCGCAACATGTGGGTGTCGACGTTCCACTCCACCTGTGTGCGGATCCTGCGTAACCAGGCCTCCCTGTTGCCGGGGCTGAACTCCAACTTCTCCATCTACGACGCCGACGACTCCCGGCGCCTGCTGCTGATGATCGGCCGCGACATGGGCCTCGACGTCAAGCGGTACACGCCCCGGCTGCTGGCCACTTCGATCTCCAACCTCAAGAACGAACTGATCACCCCCGAGCAGGCGGTGGCGGCGCTGGAACCCGGCGGCGACGACCTCACCCGCATCGCTGCCGAGGTCTATGGCGAATACCAGCGCCGCCTGCGCGGCGCCAACGCACTGGACTTCGACGACCTCATCGGCGAGACGGTCGCGGTGCTGCAGCGCCACCCGCAGATCGCCCAGTACTACCGCCGGCGGTTCAGGCACATCCTGGTCGACGAGTACCAGGACACCAACCACGCGCAGTACATCCTGGTTCGCGAACTCGTCGGCGTCGGTGCTCCGGACGCCGACACGGTGCCGATGGCCGAGCTGTGCGTGGTGGGCGACGCCGACCAGTCGATCTACGCCTTCCGCGGTGCGACGATCCGCAACATCGAGGACTTCGAGCGCGACTTTCCCAGTGCCACAACGATTCTGCTGGAGCAGAACTACCGGTCCACCCAGACCATTCTCTCGGCCGCCAACTCGGTGATCGCCCGCAACGCAGGCCGGCGGGACAAGCGACTGTGGACCGACGCCGGCGATGGCGACCTCATCGTCGGTTATGTCGCCGACAACGAGCACGACGAGGCCCGCTTCGTCGCCGGCGAGATCGACGCCCTGGCCGACCGCGGAGAGATCACCTATAACGATGTCGCGGTGTTCTACCGCACCAACAACTCCTCGCGCGCCGTGGAGGACGTGTTCATCCGCGCCGGCATCCCCTACAAGGTGGTCGGCGGCGTTCGGTTCTACGAGCGCAAGGAGATTCGCGACATCGTCGCCTACCTGCGGGTGCTCGACAACCCCGGCGACGCCGTCAGTCTGCGGCGCATCCTCAACACCCCGCGCCGCGGGATCGGCGACCGCGCCGAAGCCTGCGTCGCGGTCTACGCCGAGAACACCGGCGCCACCTTCGCCGAAGCACTCGCCGCCGCGGCCGAGGGCAAGGTGCCGATGCTCAACACCCGCTCGGAGAAGGCGATCGCCGGTTTCGTCGAACTTCTCGACGAATTGCGCGGCCGCCTGAACGACGAACTCGGCGACCTCGTCGAGGCGGTCCTCGACCGCACCGGCTACCGACGCGAACTGGAGAACTCCAACGACCCGCAGGACCTGGCCCGGCTGGACAACCTCAACGAATTGGTCAGCGTCGCACACGAATTCAGCATCGACCGGGCCAATGCAGAGGCTCTCGCCGAGGACGGCCAGGACGCCGAGGACGCCGGCGGCGTCGATGACGTCCCGCAGACCAGCGTGCTGGCGGAATTCCTGGAGCGTGTCTCGCTGGTCGCCGACTCCGACGACATCCCGGAGAACGAAGCCGGTGTGGTCACCATGATGACGTTGCACACCGCCAAAGGGCTGGAGTTCCCGGTCGTGTTCGTGACCGGCTGGGAGGACGGCATGTTCCCGCACATGCGGGCCCTCGGCGACCCGACCGAACTCTCCGAGGAACGCCGGCTGGCCTATGTCGGCATCACCCGGGCGCGTCGGCGGCTGTACCTGTCGCGGGCCAAGGTGCGGTCCTCCTGGGGTCAGCCCATGCTCAACCCGGAATCCCGTTTCCTGCGCGAGATTCCGGAAGATCTCATCGACTGGCGGCGCACCGACCCCGGCCCGGCCGGGCCCAGCGCCCCGATCGGCGGCAGGTTCGGAACGGCCCAAGGGCAGGGGCGACCGTCGCCGATGCGCTCCTCCGGTCCGCGGTCGCTGATCGTCCTGCAACCCGGCGATCGCGTTAGCCACGACAAATACGGCCTGGGCCGCGTCGAGGAGGTCTCCGGCGCCGGCGAGGCGGCCATGTCGCTCATCGACTTCGGCAGTGCAGGGCGTGTCAAGCTCATGCACAACCACGCCCCGTTGCAAAAGCTCTGACACAGGAGGCTTGATGGCCCTGTTGGCCGGACGTGCCGCAGTAATCACCGGTGCGGCAAGGGGTCTCGGCTACGCCATCGCCGAGGCCTTCATCGCCGAGGGTGCCAGGGTGGTGATCGCCGACCTCGATCCCGAACTCACCGAATCAGCGGCCGAACTCCTCGGCGGCGCCGAGGTGGCGCGGGCGGTGCGCTGTGACGTCACTTCCATGGCCGACGTCGACGCACTCATCGGTGCGGCCGTGGAGTGGTTCGGCAGTCTCGACGTGATGGTGAACAACGCCGGAATCACCCGGGACGCGACGCTGCGGAAGATGACCGAGGAGCAGTTCGACGAGGTCATCGCCGTCCACCTCAAGGGCACCTGGAACGGCACTCGTTCGGCTGCGGCTGTCATGCGCGAGCAGGGCCGCGGCTCGATCATCAACATGTCCTCGATCTCGGGCAAGGTCGGTCTGATCGGGCAGACCAACTACTCGGCCGCCAAGGCCGGCATCGTCGGCCTCACCAAAGCCGCCGCCAAGGAACTCGCCCACCTGGGCGTGCGGGTCAACGCCATCCAGCCGGGTCTGATCCGGTCGGCGATGACGGAAGCCATGCCGCAGCGGATCTGGGACGCCAAGCTTGCGGAGGTTCCGATGGGGCGGGCCGGCGAGCCCGCCGAGGTGGCCGGCGCAGCTCTGTTCCTGGCTTCGGATCTGTCCTCTTATATGACCGGGATCGTGCTCGAAGTCACCGGTGGCCGACATATCTGACGCCAGGCGTCAGCGTCGGGTTCAACGAGGCCGGGGAAGTCAGCCGACGTAGGGGCCGAGGCCGACACCGCGGGAGGCCAGCCACGGCACCGGGTCGGTGGCGCTGGTTCCGCCGAGCAGCACCGAGAAGTGCAGATGCGGACCGGTCGAGTTGCCGCGGTTGCCGATGGTGGCGATCTGATCGCCGGCGAACACCCGCTGACCGACCTGTACGGTCCAGCTGTTGATGTGTCCGTAGCGGGTCACGGTGCCGTCGCTGTGCTGCAGCAGGACCCAGGCGCCGTAACCGGAGTTGGTGTAGCCCGCCTCCTTGACGATGCCGTCGGTGGCCGCGTAGATCGGGGTGCCGATCGGTCCGGCCAGGTCGACGCCGTCGTGCAGAGCTCCCCAGCGGAAGCCGAAGCCGGAGGTGAAGATGCCGTGGGTCGGCATGACGTACATCGGCCGCTGCAGCAGCGCCTCGCGCTGGGCACGCTCGATGGCGAACGCCACGCCCTTGGCGAGCTCCTCGGCGTGCACGGCGGCGTTGGCGGCCGTGGACCGCGCTGAGATGAGCTGGACCCCGCGGGTATCGGGGTCAGCGGTGGGGGCGGTCTCCACGACGGTCTTGGCGGACGCCAGAACGGTCCGAGTGGTGGCGACCTGCTCGTGGGGGGTCACCATGGTGTACGCGGCGGCCGCGGCCGCACCTGCGGCCATGGCCGCGATGAGCGCCCGGCCCTTGGCCGCGCTGGTCGGCTGGCGGCGGTGCTGAGGCGTGCGGGGCAGGACGTCGGTGTTCTCGGAGCTGTTGAACATCGGGCGCTCGGCGCGTGCCTTGATGGGCATGAAGTCGCCGGCCAGGAGTGGGGTCAGATCCTCGACGTCGGACATGTCAACCGGATCGGAAGGTCGCACGACCTCGGAGATTGAGGGCACTCGCTCACCGCGGGTCCCCGATTCCCGCGATGCTGCCGTCCTGTCCTGCGTCAAAATCAAGTCCCTCGCGTCGTGACCAAAGCGTTATCTTGACCCCGAGACGGTAACCAAAACCACACGCGGGTGGCAACCCGAAGCCGGAAAACGGTGGGATTGTGACTTGAATCACCCCGGGCGCACAGCTGGCATGCTGAGCTGGAACGGGATGCGGAAACGCCTCGTCGATTGGCTATTGTTCCATCCGGAGCGACTTCGTCCAAATCACCCAGCAAAGTGAGCCCCATGGATCTTTTCGAGTATCAGGCAAAGGAACTCTTCGCCAAGCACAACGTCCCGACCACTCCGGGGCGGGTGACCGAATCGGCGGAGGACGCCAAGGCCATCGCCACCGAGATCGGTCATCCCGTCATGGTTAAAGCCCAGGTCAAAACCGGCGGCCGCGGCAAGGCCGGTGGCGTCAAGTACGCCGCGACGCCCGAGGACGCCTACACCCACGCCAAGAACATCCTGGGCCTGGACATCAAGGGACACGTCGTCAAGAAGCTGTTGGTGTCCGAGGCCAGCGACATCGCCGAGGAGTACTACATCTCTTTTCTGCTCGACCGGGCAAACCGCACCTATCTGGCCATGTGCTCGGTGGAGGGCGGCATGGAGATCGAAGAGGTGGCCGCCACCAAGCCCGACCGGCTGGCCAAGGTGCCCGTCGACGCCGTCAAGGGTGTCGATGTCGCTTTCGCCCGGCAGATCGCCGAGAAGGGCCATCTGCCCGCTGAGGTGCTCGATGCCGCGGCGGTGACGATCGCCAAGCTCTGGGAGGTGTTCGTCGGCGAGGACGCCACATTGGTCGAGGTGAATCCGCTGGTCCGTACCCCCGACGGCCAGATCCTGGCGCTGGACGGGAAGGTCACCCTGGACGGCAACGCCGATTTCCGCCATCCCGACCACGCGCAGTTCGAGGACAAGGAAGCCACCGACCCGCTGGAACTCAAGGCCAAGCAGCACGACCTCAACTACGTCAAACTCGACGGCTCGGTCGGTGTGATCGGCAACGGCGCGGGCCTGGTCATGTCCACTCTCGACGTGGTGGCCTACGCGGGGGAGAGGCACGGCGGCGTCAAGCCGGCCAACTTCCTCGACATCGGCGGCGGGGCGTCGGCGGAGGTGATGGCCGCGGGCCTCGATGTGATCCTGGGCGACAAGCAGGTGAAGAGCGTGTTCGTCAACGTCTTCGGCGGCATCACGTCCTGCGACGCGGTGGCCTCCGGGATCGTCAAGGCACTGCAGATGCTCGGCAGCGAGGCCAACAAGCCACTGGTGGTCCGACTGGACGGCAATGCCGTCGAGGAGGGGCGGCGGATTCTCGCCGAGGCCAACCACCCGCTGGTCGTCGTGGCCGACACCATGGACTCCGGCGCCGACAAGGCCGCCGAACTCGCCTATGCCGCTTCCGGAAAGGACGCGTAGTCATGTCGATCTTCCTCAACAAGGACTCCAAAGTCATCGTCCAGGGCATCACCGGCGGTGAGGCCACCAAGCACACCGCGCTGATGCTCAAGGCCGGCACCCAGGTGGTCGGCGGGGTCAACGCCCGCAAAGCGGGAACAACGGTGTCCCACAAGAACAAGGCGGGCCAGGACGTCGAGATCCCGGTGTTCGGCTCGGTGGCCGAGGCCATGGAGAAGACCGGCGCGGATGTCTCCATCGCGTTCGTCCCGCCGAAGTTCGCCAAGGACGCCATCATCGAAGCCATCGATGCCGAGATCCCGCTGCTGGTGGTCATCACCGAGGGAATTCCGGTGCAGGACACCGCCTATGCGTGGGCCTACAACGTCGACCACGGCAAGAAGACGCGGATCATCGGCCCGAACTGCCCGGGCATCATCACCCCGGACGAGGCGCTGGTCGGCATCACTCCGGCCACCATCACCGGCAAGGGCCCGATCGGCCTGGTGTCGAAGTCCGGCACGCTGACCTACCAGATGATGTACGAGCTCAGGGACTTCGGCTTCTCCACCGCGATCGGGATCGGCGGCGACCCGGTCATCGGCACCACCCACATCGACGCCATCGAGGCGTTCGAGAAGGACCCGGAGACCAAGCTGATCGTGATGATCGGCGAGATCGGCGGCGACGCCGAGGAGCGGGCAGCCGACTACATCAAGGCCAACGTCACCAAACCCGTGGTGGGCTACGTGGCCGGTTTCACCGCACCCGAGGGCAAGACGATGGGCCACGCCGGTGCCATCGTGTCGGGTTCGTCGGGCACCGCCGCGGCCAAGAAGGAAGCCCTCGAGGCGGCCGGGGTCAAGGTGGGCAAGACGCCCTCGGCCACTGCGGAATTGGCCCGGGAGATCCTCAAAAACCTGTGAACGAGTTCAGCTTGTCCGCCAGGCGCTCGACGTAGGCTGCCACCTCGTCGGGCGACCTGTCGGGCAGGCCGAACAGCACTTCGCTGACGCCGATCTGCTCCCAGTGCTCGAGCTTCTCGGCCACCGGTTTGAAGTCGAGGGCGACGATCCGGGGGGAGCCGGCGCGGCCCGCGTCTGCCCAGATCTCCTGCAGCAGCCGGACCGGCTCGTCGATGATGAAGTCGCGCGGGGTGGTGATCCAGCCGTCGGCGTTGTTGGCGATCCATCTGAAGTTCTTCTCGTTGCCCGCAGCGCCGACGAGGACCGGCAGGTGCTTCTGCACCGGCTTGGGCCAGGCCCAGCTCGGCCCGAAGCTCACGAACTCGCCGTCGTAGGAGGCCTCGTCCTTCGTCCACAGCTCGCGCATCGCTTCGACGTACTCGCGCAGCATGGTCCGGCGGCGGCCGGGCGGCACATTGTGATCGGCCAATTCGTCTGTATTCCAACCGAACCCGATTCCCAGGCTCACACGCCCACCGGACAGGTGGTCGAGCGTGGCGATGGTTTTCGCCAGGCTGATCGGGTCGTGTTCGACGGGGAGTGCAACCGCGGTGGACAACCGGACCCGGGAGGTCACCGAGCAGGCGGTGGCCAGACTGACCCACGGGTCCAGGGTGCGCAGGTAGCGGTCGTCGGGCAGCGATGCGTCGCCGGTGGTCGGGTGCGCCGCGTCCCGGCGGATCGGGATATGGGTGTGTTCGGGCACGTAGAAGGTGGTGAAACCGTGGTCGTCGGCCAGTTTGGCCGCGGCTGCCGGTGTGATGCCCCTGTCGCTAGTGAAAAGGACCAGCCCGTAATCCATTCGCTGAATCTACGCGTTTCGGTCAATTTCCCACGCCGGGAATGCAGTTAATCGCGGTCCAACTCGCAGTTTGTGACCGGTAATTGCGGTGGCGATGGGGTTGCGCACAGGGTGACTGAGCAGTTTCGCCGGACTTCGCTTCGTTTGTTTTCATCTGCCTTCGCCCCGACGGGGCGAAGGCACGAAACGATTTGCAATGTCGGAGGTGGGGCGCGTGCGGCGTCGACGGGGGATGAGGGGGTCGGTGCGCTAGCGTGGTTGCCGGACTTCGGGTCCGACACCTGTGAGGAGAGGCCATGACCTACCCGCCCAACAATCCGGGCTATCCGGCGCCGCAGCAGCCGGGCGGATACGCCGCACCCGCTGCGCCCTCGGCCCCGGCATTCCAGGTTCCCCCGGTCCCCTCGTCCAAGGCGCCGGCCTTCCTGGCCGCGGCGGTGATCGCGCTGGGATTCGCGGCCTATCTTGCGGGCTTCGGACCGCTGCTTCGGATCAAGTCGGACATCGGGCCCTTCGGTGGCGCACAGTTCACCGCCAGCGGGATGCCGTTCTGGACGGTGGCAGCACTGCTGGCGGCGTTGCTCGCAGCGGTCGGCCTGCTGCCCAAAGCCAAGTCCTACACGCCGGTGACCGCCGTCATCGCCGTGCTGGGTGTGCTGATGGCAGTCAGCCAGATCATCAACCTTCCCAACGGCTTTTCAGTCGGTTGGGGTCTGTGGATGGGGCTGCTGTTCACCGTCCTGCAAGCTGTCGCGGCGGTGACGGCACTGATGTTCTCGGCCGGCGTCATGACTCCGCCGGCACCCCGGCCCAACTACGGCCAGTACGGCCCTCCGCCGGGTTACTACGGTCAGCCCGGCGGGCAGCCCGGATATCCGGCTCAGTACGGCGGCTATGTCTCGTCTGGCCAGGGCCCCTCGGGCCAGCCATTCGCCGGGGCCGACGCACCGGCCACCCCGCCGACCGGATTCCCGAGCTACACCCCGTCGTCGTCGGCACCCCCCCAGTCGTCGTCGCCCGTCGCGCCGGAGCCGGCGCCGGGACCGACGCCGGGCACGACACAACCCTGAGCCGGGGCTCGGGCCTGAACCTGGGCCACCCCTGATCGGCGCGACGAGTGACACAGACACAAGACAGTCGCGGGGCTGTCGGCGCCCCGCAGCCTCGAGACCTGCTACGGGTCGCCTTCGGCCCGTCGATGGTGGCCCTGGTGATCCTCGCCGCGGTCACGCTGGTCGAACTCGTCGTCGCCAACAGCGACCTCACCGGAACGCTGGGCGCGGTGGCCAGCATGTGGCTGGCCGTCCACGGTGTTCCGGTGTCGGTTGCGGGTCAGCAACTGGGCGTGCTTCCACTGGCGCCGATGGCCATGATGGTGTGGGCCACGGCCCGCAGCACCGCCCGGATCACCCCACCGCGGGGTTCGGCGCTCGTCCTGCGGTGGATCGTCGGGGCCGCTGTGGGCGGTCCGCTGCTCATCGCCGCGGTATCGCTGGCGGTTATCCACGATGCGGCGTCGGTGATCACCGCACTGCAGACCCCCAATGCGCTGCGCGCATTCAGCGGGGTGCTGGCCGTCCACGGGGTGGGCGCAGTCATCGGGGTGGGGTCGAAGGCCGGCCGGCGACTGCTCCACGACCGGGGTCTGCCGCACTGGCTGACCGACACGGTGCGCCCGGCCGTGCTCGGTGTGCTGGCGCTCCTCGCGATGTCGTGTGCAGTGGTGGCGGGCTCATTGGTGGTGCATTGGGGAACGATGCACGATCTGTTCGGCGTCACCGACTCGTTCATCGGGCAGCTGAGCCTGACCGTGCTCTCGCTGCTCTACCTGCCCAACGTGGCGGTCGGCGCCGCGGCGATGGCTGTGGGTTCCAGCGCCCACATCGGTTTCGCGACTTTCAGTGCCTTCACCGTGTTCGGCGGCGACATCCCTGCGCTGCCAATCCTGGCGGCCGTTCCGACGCCGCCGCTGGGTCCGGTGTGGGTTGCGCTGCTGATCGTCGGTGCCGCCGCGGGAGTGGCACTCGGCCAGCAATGCGCGCGCCGGCCGCTCCCGCTGCCGGCGGCATTCGCCAAGCTCGCGGCGTCGGCCCTGCTGGCCGCGGTGTTCCTGGCGGTACTGGGCTGGGCCGCGGGCGGGGCTCTGGGCAACTTCGGCTCAGTCGGGGTCGACCAGGCGACGTTGGCACCGGGAGCGTTCTTCTGGTTCTTCGTCATCGGAGGAATGACTTTGGTGACCGCAGGTGGAATCGCCCCGCGGGGACGGGAACGCGAGGTTTCGCCGCCTGTTCCTCCCGTGGCTCCCGAGCCCGCGCCCGCGCCTGAGCCGGTGCTCGTCGCCGAGCCCGAGT
>CAYTOD010000030.1:0-21343 GCA_964439315.1 uncultured Mycobacterium sp.
GTTCGTCCATCAGACCGGTCTTGGTGTGCAGCCGGCCGGCGGTGTCGATGACGACGACGTCCGCGCCCGAGACGATGCCCTCGTCGACGGCGTCGAAGGCCACCGCCGCGGGGTCCGCTCCCTCGGGGCCGCGCACCACGTCCGCACCCACCCGGGAGGCCCAACTCTGCAGCTGGTCGGCGGCCGCGGCCCGGAAGGTGTCGGCGGCGCCCAACACCACCCGCCGTCCGTCGGCGACCAGAACCCGCGCCAGTTTCCCGACCGTGGTGGTCTTGCCGGTGCCGTTGACGCCGACGACCAGCAGCACCGACGGCTTGTCCTCGTGGGGCAGCGCCCTGATGGACCGGTCGAATCCGGGGTTGAGTTCGGCGACGAGGACCTCGCGCAACACCGCCCGGGCCTGGGCCTCGTTACGCACGTTGCCGGCTGCCATACCCGCCCGCAGGTGTTCGATCACCGAGGCGGTGGTCGTCGGGCCCAGATCGGCCACCAGAAGGGTGTCTTCGACCTCGTCCCAGGAATCCTCGTCGAGGTCGCCGCCGCCGAGGAGGCCCAGCATGCTACGACCAAAAGCGTTCTGGGACTTGGCCAGCCGGCCACGCAGCCGCTCCAGGCGACCGGCGGTGGGGGCGATCTCCGACAGATCGGGAGCCACCGCACCGGGGACCGAGACCTCCGGGACCGTCTCCTCGGAGACCGTCACTTCAGAGACCATCACTTCGGAGACCTCAGCGGCGGGTGCCGGCTCCGGAGCCGGAGGAAGGCTGGCCTCGGCCTCCTTCAGGTCCCGCTCGAGAGCCTCGAGTTCGGCGTCGAAGACGGGGTCACGGATCAGCGGGGTCTCGACGGGCGGCTCGGCCGGCGGCACAGCCGTACGCACCTCCGGGAGCGGGCCGTCCACCCTGGGCGCGACCGTCGCAGCGCCCGGCGACTGCGAGAAGCTGATGCCGGAGGACGCGGTGTACCCGCCGGAGCGGTCGACCGGCGCGGGAGCCTCGAGTGCGACATCATCGGGGCGGCGGCGCAGACTGACCTGATTGCGCCGATAGCGCACCGACCCGACAATCAGAGCAGTGATGACGAGGACAGCAACGACCGCGATGGCGATCCATAGACCCTGTGACACCACGCCATTGTTCCAGGGATCGTTCCGGGGACACGGATGAACACCGGCCGCCACGCCGAGATGGCCACCCGAAAGCTCCGGCACATCGACGCCTGCCTGACCGGACCGGTCGAGTTCGTCGGTCGTACCACCGGCTTCGAGTGGTTCGATCTGCCGTACAACGCGCTGACCCAGACCAGCCTGTCGGCGGTGGACCTGAGCACCCGTTTCCTGGGAGTTCCGCTGCGCGCGCCGGTGCTGATCGGCGCCATGACCGGGGGCGCCGAACTGGCCCGCACCATCAACCGCAACCTCGCCTCGGCGGCTCAGAAACTCGGCATCGGCATGATGCTGGGCTCCCAGCGCATCATGCTCGACGACACCCCCACCGGGAACGCGGCCGCAGCGAGCTTCGAGGTCCGTGACCTCGCTCCGGACATCCTGCTGATCGGCAACATCGGCCTGGCGCAGGTGTCCGAGGCGATCACCGACCGAGTGGCGGCCGCACTCGCCAGGGTCGGCGCCAACGCGCTGGCGGTGCACGTCAACCCCCTGCAGGAGGCCATGCAGGACGGCGGGGACACCGATTTCACCGGCTCCCTGGAGCGGCTGGCGCGGCTGGCGGCCGATCTGGAATACCCGGTGATGGTCAAGGAGGTCGGTCACGGGATCGGCGCCGCGGCCGCCGAACGACTGCGCGGACTGCCCCTGGCCGCCGTGGACGTCGCAGGGGCGGGCGGAACGTCCTGGGCCCGGGTGGAACAGGTGGTCCGGTACGGCGAGGTGCGCTATCCGGCGGTCGCCGACTGGGGTGTGCCTACGGCACAGGCCCTGATGGAGGTGCGCCGCACGCTTCCGGACATGCCACTGGTGGCATCCGGCGGGGTTCGGTCCGGCATGGACGCCGCCAAAGCTCTGGCGCTGGGCGCCGACGTGGTGGCGATGGCCCGTCCACTGCTGGCGCCGGCGATCGAGTCGTCGGCGGCGGTGGTCGATGTGCTCGGCGGGTTCGTCGAGGAACTCCGGGTGTGCCTGCACGGCGCCGGCGCAGCAGACATTGCCGCGTTGCGCCGGATCGGCGTCAAGGGATAGGCCGGCGTCAGCCGGCCAGCACCATCGACCGGTCGCTGGTCTTCCAGGCGGCGTCGAAAGTTTCGGTGCTGACCTGGGAGTCCGGAGTCGGGTGCGCGCTGTCGTTGAGGTGCACAACACCGGAGCCGATGTCGATGCCGGTGACGACGACGTCGTGGTCATGGACGGTGCGGTCGCCCGGGATGTCCCAGATGGTCTCGCCGTTGAGTGAGACGATCACCTTCTTGCCCTCGCCGAGCACTGCGGCCAGCGCCGGGATCCCCGTCGGGGGACCGCCATTGGCGGCGATGGAGTCGTCGGTGAAAACCGAACCGACGCCGTAGTGGTTCAGCAGGATCGGAAGGTCACGGATCACCGGGAGCTGATCCTTGCGGACGGCGGGCGAGACCGGCGGGTCCGGCGGCAGTACGTAAATCGGCGGCGCACCGTCCTTGCTGCTCGGTGTGGACGTGGCAAGCGCGATGACGTCCTCCTCGGAGGGCTTGCTGCCGGTCACCTCGCCGACGACGTCGGCCACCGCCATCAGCGCGCAGTCGTCGTAGTGCTGGCGGCCCCAGTACTGTGCGGCCGCGGTCGGGTCGCCGGCGGTGCCTTCGGGTTCGGCGTGCGCAAGGCCGGAGCCACCCGTGAGGGCCGCAGCCAGCAGGAGTGCGGCCAGCGGCCGCCGGTACCGGAACATGACCAACCCTAACCGCTCGGGACCAGGGTCTCGCCGCGCATGCGCTGGGAGATCACCGCGGTGATCCCGTCGCCCTGCATGCTGACGCCATAGAGGGCGTCGGCGATTTCCATCGTCGGCTTCTGGTGGGTGATCACGATGAGCTGCGACTGGGACCGAAGCTGTTCGAACAGCCCGATCAGGCGGCGCAGGTTGACGTCGTCGAGGGCCGCCTCGACCTCGTCCATCACGTAGAACGGCGAAGGCCGGGCCCGGAAGATCGCCACCAGCATTGCCACCGCGGTCAACGACTTCTCCCCGCCGGACAGCAGCGACAGGCGCTTGACCTTCTTGCCCGGCGGCCGGGCCTCCACCTCGACGCCGGTGGTCAGCATGTCGGAGGGATCGGTGAGCAGCAGCCGGCCCTCGCCACCCGGGAACAGGGCTGAAAAGACTTGGGAGAACTCACGTTCCACGTCGTAGTAGGCCTCGGTGAACACCTGCAGGATGCGAGCGTCGACGTCGGAGATGACGTCGAGCAGGTTCTTGCGGGCCGCCTTGACGTCCTCGAGCTGGGTGGACAGGAAGTTGTAACGCTCCTCCAGCGCGGCGAACTCCTCCAGCGCCAGCGGGTTCACCCGGCCGAGCTCGGCCAGTTCGCGCTCGGCACGCTTGGCGCGGCGCTCCTGAGAGGCCCGGTCGAACGGCGCCGGCGCCGGAGCGACGACGAGCTCGCCTCGGTCGCGGGCCTGCTCGTATTCGGCGATCTCCAGGTCCGAGGGCGGCATCTCCACCTGCGGGCCGTACTCGGCGACCAGGTCGTCGGCGGCCATGCCGAACTGCTCGAGCACCATCTGCTCCAGCTGCTCGATGCGCATCGCCGCCTGCGTCTTGGCCACCTCGTCGCGGTGCAGCGAATCGGTCAGCGTGGCGATCCGGGCGTTGAGAGTGGTGACCTCCTCACGGGCGGCCGCCATCGTCGCGGCGCGGGCCTGCCGCTCGGCGGCGAGCCGGTCGCGGGTCCGCGACGCGGCCGACACCACGGTCGACAACCGTTCGGCGATCTTGCGTCCGCTCTCGGCGACCGCTGCCGCCACCTCGGAGGCGTGCCGGCGGGCGGCGCGGGCCTGATTCGCGCGCACGCGGGCCTCACGTTCTTTCGCCGCGGCGCGCCGCAGCGAATCCGCCCGTCCACGAACGGCATTCGCACGTTCCTCAGCGGTGCGCACCGCCAGCCGAGCCTCCACCTCCAGAGCCCGGGCGCCCTCGGCGGCGGCCTGCATCTGCTGACGGTCGGCCGGCGAGTCCTCGACGACGGTCTGGGTCTCCTGCGCCGCGAGCAGTCGGGTCTCCAGTCCGGTGAGTTCCTCGACGGTCTGGGTGCGGCTGGTCTCGAGTTCGTCGCGCTGGGCCAACAGCCGGCGCCAGTCATCCTCCGCGCCCCGGGCATCTTGGCCGATCCGCCCGAGTTGCTCGTAGATGCCCGCGATCGCGGCGTCGGACTCGTTGAGCGCGGCGAGTGCCTGCTCGGCGGAGTCCTGCCGGTTCACCTGCTCGGTCAGTGCGCCGGCCAGCGCGGCGGACAACTCGGCGACCTGAGTCTCCGCGGCGGCGAGTTCGGTTCTGGCCTTCTCGATTTCGGACGCGATCTCCAGGGTGCTGGGTTTGCGGCCCGAGCCGCCGTCCACCCAGCCCGCCCCCACCAGGTCACCGTCGCGGCTGACGGCACGCAGCGCGGGATGGGCGGCCACCAGGTCGAGAGCGGCAGCGAGATCGTCGACCACCGCCACGCCGGTCAACATCGCCGTCATCGCACCGCGCAGGCGGGCCGGGGCCTCGACCAGGTCGACGGCCCAGCGCGCTCCGTCGGGCAGGACCGCGGAGTCCCGGCGGTCCGGTTCGGGCCAGTCGGCCAGCACGATGGCGGCCCGGCCGCCGTCGACGTCCTTCAGCGCCCGCACCGCCGAACGGGCCGCGCCGAAGTCGTCGGCGGTCACCGCGTCGGCCGCGGGCCCGAGCACCGCCGCCAGAGCGTGCTCGTAGCCCGGCGTAACCCTGACCAGCTTGGCGATGGTCCCGAAAAGACCTTCCCCACTACGGTTTTCGATGAGCCAGGCGGCACCGTCCTTGCGGTCCAGGCCGACCGCGAGAGCGTCGATACGGGCCTGCAGCGAGGCCACCTGGCGTTCGGCCGCGCGTTCGGCCGCCTGCAGTTCGGCCACCCGTTCGTCGGCCACCCGCAGCGCGCCGACCGTGCGGTCGTGGTGCTCGTCGAGACCGAGTTCGCCCTGTTCCAATTCGCCGACCCTGCCCTGCACGGTCTCGAACTCCACGCGGGTCTGCTGGGTACGCGCTGCGGCGTCCTCGATGGCCGCGGTCAGCCGGGCGACCCCCTCGTCGATCGACTCGACCCTGGCGCGGACCGTCTCGACCTGGCCGGCCAACCGGGCCAGACCTTCGCGCCGATCGGCCTCGGCGCGCACCGCGGCCAGGTGGGCGCGCTCAGCCTCGGTGGCCGCCGTCTCCTTCTCGGCCAATTCCGCTCGGGCGACGTCGAGCCTGGCCCGCGCCTCGGCAAGATCGGCCAGCAGCTGACGTTCCCGTTCGGCCACCTCGTCGGCCTCGGCTTCCAGCGCCTCGGGATCGGGCCCGGCGCTGGTGGCGGGTTCGGTGTCGAGGTACTGCGCCCGCTCGCTGGCGATGCGCACCGTGGCGCTGACCCGCTCGGCCAGCGCCGAGAGCCGGAACCAGGTCTGTTGAGCGGCGTCGGTGCGCTCCGACAGCGACGCCACGGCGGCCTCGTCGGCAGCCAGCTGCGCGGAGGCCTCGGCAAGCCGGGCGACCGCCTCGTCGTGCTCGCGGCGCAGGGTCGTCTCGATGTCGTCGGCGCCGGCGAACTCCTTGCGGCGGCTCACCAGGTCGTCGGCGGCCAGGCGCAGCCGCGAGTCGCGCAGGTCGGCCTGGATGGTCGCGGCGCGCCGGGCCACCTCGGCCTGCCGGCCCAGCGGTTTGAGCTGGCGGCGCAGTTCGGTGGTCAGGTCGTTGAGGCGGGCCAGGTTCGCGGCCGTCGCGTCGAGCTTGCGCTGGGCCTTCTCCTTGCGCTTGCGGTGCTTGAGCACCCCGGCCGCTTCCTCGATGAAGGCGCGGCGGTCCTCCGGGCGCGACTCCAGGATCTGGGAGAGCCGGCCCTGGCCGACGATGACGTGCATCTCCCGGCCGATACCCGAGTCGGAGAGAAGTTCCTGGATGTCGAGCAGCCGGCAGCTGTTGCCGTTGATCTCGTACTCACCGGCACCGTCGCGGAACATCCGGCGGGTGATCGAGACCTCGGAGTACTCGATCGGCAGCGCGTTGTCGGAGTTGTCGATGGTCAGCGTGACCTCGGCGCGGCCCAGCGGCGCCCGCGAGGACGTGCCGGCGAAGATGACGTCCTCCATCTTGCCGCCGCGCAGCGTCTTGGCGCCCTGCTCCCCCATCACCCAGGTCAGGGCGTCGACGACGTTGGACTTCCCCGAGCCGTTGGGGCCCACCACGCAGGTGATGCCGGGCTCGAACCGCAGAGTCGTCGCCGAAGCGAAGGACTTGAAGCCCTTCAGCGTCAGACTCTTGAGGTACACGACCGACGAGCCTAGCGTTCGCGGAAGCCGGTCTCCATCGGCGGCAGGGGTTCCCCGGCGCCGGTCAGGTCGGCGACCACGGTCTTCACCGACCCGGGCGTCGTCCCGCCCTGTAGCAATGCCAGCAGTTGCTCACACGCCGCCCTCGGCCCCTGGGCCACCACCAGAACCCGGCCATCGGCCTGGTTGGCGGCGTAGCCGTTCAATCCCAGTTCCAGCGCCCGCGACCGCGTCCACCAGCGGAAACCCACGCCTTGCACCCAGCCGTGCACCCAGGCGGTCAGGCGGGTCTCGTCGGTCAGGCGGGTCTCGTCGGTCACACCGGTCTCGTCGGCGATACGACGTCAAACGTGATCTCGGTGCCGGCCTTCAGGGTGCGCCCTACGGTGCAGACCTGATCGATCGCGCGATTGACGACGACCAGCAGGCGCTCGAGTTCCTGAGGCGACAGCGACGACAGGTCGACCTCGAGCTTCTCCTGAAGGTGCGGATAGCGCTCCTGGTGGCGGTCGGCGTCGCCGGAGACCCGGATGACGGCCTGATAGTCATCCCCGAGCCGGTGGCGCAGCGGCTGGTCGCTGGACAGCCCGCTGCAGCCGGCCAGCGCGATCTTGAGCAGTTCTCCCGGGGTGAAGACACCCTCGTCGGTCGTCGAGCCGATCAGCACCTCCGCCCCGCGGCTGCTGCGCCCGGTGTAGCGGCGCACCCCGGTGCGCTCCACCCACAGGTCTGTCATCTGGTGCCTACCCCTTTCGCCCCCCGGCGAAGACTACCGCCGCGGACGCGGCTGGCAGACCGGGCAGTAGAACGACGAGCGGTTCATGAACTTCTCCCGGCGGATCACCGCCCCGCACCGACGGCAGGCCCGGTCCTCGCGGCCGTAGACGTTCAGCGAACGGTCGAAGTACCCGGACTGGCCGTTGACGTTGACGTACAGCGAGTCGAACGAGGTACCGCCCTCGCGCAACGCCTCCCGCATCACCTCAGCGGCGGCATCCAGGATCTCCCCCAGCTGCCGGCGGGTCAGCTTCTCGGCCAGCCGGGCTCCGTTGACACCCGCCCGCCACAACGCCTCGTCGGCGTAGATGTTGCCGATCCCGGACACCACGGTCTGGTCGAGCAATTGCCGCTTGATCTCGGAGTGCTTGCGCCGCAACACCGTAACCACCGCATCGCGGTCGAACCGCGGATCCAGCGGGTCACGGGCGATGTGCGCCACCGGCACCGGCACGTGGCTGTCGTCGACGGAGACCAGGTCGGTCAGCTGCCAACCCCCGAAGGTGCGCTGGTCGACGAAACTCAGCGGGGTCCCGTCGTCGAGCACGGTCGCGATGCGCAGATGTCCGGGATTGGGAATCGGCCCCAGCAGCATCTGCCCACTCATTCCCAGGTGCACCACCAGTGCGGTGTCGTCGGAGAGGTTGAGCCACAGGTACTTTCCGCGCCGGTCGGTCCCGGTCACCCGGATACCGGTCAGCCGCGCGGCAAGATCGGCCGCGCCACCGGGATGCCGTCGCACCGCGCGCGGGTGCAGCACCTGCACGCTGGAGAAGGATCGTCCCGCGACGTGAACCTGCAGACCCCGCCGCACCACTTCTACTTCAGGAAGTTCGGGCACGCTCAGGCATCCAGTTCGACGGTCTCCGCGGTGTCGAGCTCGGGCGGCGGTTCGGAATCCAGGACCGTCCAGGCCTGCGCGGCGGCGTCGGTCTCGGCGGCCTTCTTCGACCTGCCCTCGCCGCGGCCGTATTCCTCGCCGTTGACGTAGACCACCGCCGTGAAGAGCCGATCGTGGTCGGGCCCTTCGGAACTCACCTCATAGCGGGGCACGCCCAGGCCGCGCACCGAGGTCAGTTCCTGCAGACTGGATTTCCACTCCAGGGCGGCGCCCAAGGTCGGGGCGGTGTCCAGAAGGTCCTCGAACAACGTCAGGATGACCCGGCGCGCGCCCTCCAGACCGTGTTCCAGGTAGACCGCACCGATCAGCGATTCCATGGTGTCGGCGAGGATGCTGGACTTGGCGTGGCCGCCGGTGTTGACTTCGCCGCGGCCGAGCAACACGTAGTCGCCGAGACCGCCGTCGGTCAGGTCCCGGGCCACTCCGGCGAGCGCCTGGCTGTTGACAATGCTGTTGCGCAGCTTGGCCAGATCGCCTTCGGAGCTGTCCGGGTGGCGACGGTACAACTCCTCGACGATCACCAGCCCGAGAACCGCGTCCCCAAGGAGCTCCAGCCGCTCGTTGGTGGGCAGCCCCCCATTTTCGTAGGCGTAGCTGCGATGGGTGAGCGCCATCGTCAGGACGTCGTCGGGCAGGTCGACGCCGAGGGCGTCCAGCAGATGGCGCCGGGTCACTCGGGATTTCCCTCCGGCCCGTCGGCGGGCAGCAGTTTCGCCAGCTTTGCCCAGCGCGGATCGATCTTCTCGTGGTGATGTCCGGCCTCGGCGGTGGCCAGCACCACGCCGCACTCGGGGCACAGCCCGGGACAGTCCGGCGAGCACAGTGGGGCGAACGGCAGCGCCAGGCCGATCGCGTCGACGATCGGCTGCTCGAGGTCGACGGTCTGGTCGACGACGCGGCCCACCTCGTCGGCCTCGGTGGTCGATTCGGTGATGCTGTCCGGATAGGCGAACAGTTCGGTCAGCGTGATCGCGACGTCGCCGGTCACCGGTTCCAGGCAGCGGGAGCAGTCACCGCGGGTGGGCGCCTGCACTGTGCCCGTCACCAGCACACCCTCCGAGACCGACTGCAGAGTCAGGTCGAGATCGAGTGGAGCGCCGGCCTCGACCGCGATGAGGTCGAGACCCATGCGCGACGGGCTGGGCACGGTCTCCCGGACGGTCTGCATGGAACCGGGACGACGCCCCAGCCGGGACACGTCCAAGACCAGCGGTGAGCGGAAGTCGTGGCCCATGACGCCGATCCTACGGCGCGGCGGGCCGCGGTCTAGTGCTGCACGTAGTCGTGCGTACCCGCCGCGGTGCGCAACTGGTGGCGACCACGGCTCACCGACCGCAGCGTGCCGTTGAGGTAGTCCTCGAACTGGGCCAGTTTGTTGTCGACGTAGATGTCGCACTCGCCGCGCAACCGGTCGGCCTCGGCGTGCGCCGAGTCGACCAGACGGGTGGCCTCTGCGTTCGCCGCCTGGACCACCTCGGTCTGGGACACCAGGCGCTGCTGTTCCTTGATGCCTTCCTGGACGGCCTTCTCGTAGGAGATGTTGCCGTTCTCCACGAGGCGATCCGCCTCGGCCTTGGCCCGGGTGGTGGCCGATTCGTAGTCGCGCTTTGCGGCCGACGAGAGGCGGGCGGCCTCTTCGCGTGCCTCGGTGACCATCTGCTCGCTGTGCGCACGAGCCTCGGCGACCATGCGGTCGGCCTGCGACTTGGCGTCGGCCAGCAGACGATCGGCCTCGGCGCGGGCGTGACTGAGCAGCGAGTCGGCCTCGGCGTTGGCGCCCGACACCGTCGCGTCGGCGTGCTGCCGCGCCTCCATCAGCATGGAGTCGCGGGCGTCCAGGACGTCCTGGGCGTCGTCGAGCTCGCCGGGGATGGCGTCCTTGATGTCGTCGATCAACTCCAGGACGTCGCCGCGCGGGACGACGCAGCCCGCCGTCATCGGGACCCCACGGGCCTCTTCCACGATCGCGCCCAACTCGTCCAGCGCTTCAAAAACTCGGTACACGGGGGCCTCCTGGCAGTAGTGGGAGTCAGTGACCAGTGTGCCTGGTGTTACGCCTGTGACTGCGCTTGTGCTCCGGTGTGTCGCGGATCAGCTTCCGGCGAGCTTCGCGCGCAACCGCCGGTTGACCGACTCCGGGAGCAGCGCGGAGACATCCCCGCCCAGCCCGGCGACCTCCTTGGCCAACGACGAGGAGACGAACGAGTACCGCGGCGTCGTCGCCACGAAGAAGGTGTCGACGCCCGCGACGTGTTTGTTCATCTGCGCCATCTGCAGCTCGTACTCGAAGTCGGTGCCGGTGCGCAGGCCCTTGACGATCGCGGTCATGCCGCGCGCCCGGACGAAGTCGACGACCAGGCCCTGCCCGGCCTCGACCCGCAGATTGGGCAGGTGCGCGCAGGCCTCCTCGATCATGGCGATGCGCTCGGTGGCGTCGAACATGCCGGACTTTTTGGGATTGACCAGAACGGCCACGATCACCTCGTCGAACTGCGCGGCGGCGCGTTCGAAAACGTCGATGTGCCCCAGGGTCACGGGATCGAACGACCCCGGACACACCGCGCCACTGTTGCGGCCACTCATTGGTCAGACGCTAGCAGCCATCCCCACCTCGGCGGCCTCCAGACGAGTGTCGCCGTAGCGGCGCACCGGCCATTCAGTCCAGCCGTCGGGCCAGCGCACCGGCGCCGAGGAGAACGGCCGTTCGACGACGACGATGCTGCCGTCCGCGACCCAACCGTGGCGGTGCAGGCTGTCGAGGACCGATTCCACCTCGGCTGCGGCGATCTCATAGGGCGGATCGGCCAGAACCAGATCCATCGGATCCGGAGGGCTCACGGCCAGCGTCGCCGCCACCGAAGCGCGCCGGACCTTCGCACCGGGCAGGCCGACGGTGGCGATGTTGCGGTTGATGACCTCAGCAGCGCGGCGGTCGGCCTCGACGAACGTCGCCGAGACCGCCCCGCGCGACAATGCTTCCAGGCCGAGGGCACCGGACCCGGCATAGAGGTCCAGCACCCGCAGGCCGTCAAAGTCGAGGCGCGCCGCCAGGACGTTGAACAGCGCTTCCCGGACGCGGTCCGTGGTCGGCCGCGCTGAGGCGGGCACCGCCAGCCGACGGCCGCCCGCCGCACCGGCGACGATCCGGGTCACCTAGATCAGGGTGGACCAGTAGTCCCAGAACCGGACCAGGATCTCCAGGATCACCGACGTGAACCACACCGCTACCAGTGGCCACCGCCAGTTGTAGAGAGTCCTGGCGACCCGGTTGCCGGCGAGCGGCTGCAGAGCAATGGAGGCGACGACCACGAACAGCGGAATCGTCACCGTCCAGACGACCATGCAGTACGGGCACAGAGCGCCGATCTCGTAGAGCGTCTCGTACTTCAGCCACTGGACGAAGGCCACGGCGAGGGCACTGCCGGTCATCAGACCCGTCCAGTACCAGCGCGGCAGCGGCACTTTTGCCACCGCGAGCACCCCGGTGACGATGACGACGCAGAAGGCCGCCACGCCGATCAGCGGGTTGGGCGGCCCGAAGACCGACGCCTGCGGGGTGTTGATCACCGAACCGCACGCCATCACCGGGTTGATGCTGCACGTCGGAACGTACTTCGGGTCCTTGAGCATCTCGATCTTCTCGATCAGCAAGGTCGCCGACGAGATGAACCCGATCACCCCGGCGATCAGGATCCACCACGCGCTGGGGCGCGGAACCCGGACGCCGTAGCCGGCCGGGGACGGCGCGGGCTGGAGCTCCGCCGCCGTCACCGCGCTCACGGCTTCGGGGGCGCCGAGGTCGGCGCCGCGGGAGCCGGGGCTGCCGACGTCGGGGCCGGGGCTGCAGACGTCGGAGCCGGGGAGGCCGGGGAGGCCGACGTCGAGGCCGCGGGGGTCTCGCCGGGCTTGGGCGCCAGCGCGGGAACCGGTCCGACGACAGCGGTGATCTTGGCGATCAGCTCCTCGGGATTGGCCGGGCTGATGTCCTGGCCGTTGAGCCGGATGGTCGGCGTCGCGGTGACCTTCGACGCGGCGGCCAGGCCTTTGACCATGTCGGTGTACTTGTTGTGGTTGATGCAGTCGGCCACGCCACCGGCGGCGCCGGCCTGCCGGGCGGTCTCGATCAGCGATGCGTTGTCCGGACCGCTGCCCGAGCCCTCTTCCGGCTGCTGCGCGAACAGCGCCGAGTGGAAACGCACGAACGCGTCCTTGTTCTCGTCACCGACGCAGTAGCCCGCGTTGGCGGCGCGGCCCGAGTAACCGCCGTTGGACTTGTTGAGGATCGCCAGCATGTAGTAATCGACCGCTGCCGCGCCGCTGTCGACGATCTTGTTGATGGTCGAACTGAAGGTCTTCTCGAACTCCCGGCAGTGCGGGCACTGGAAGTCCTCGTAGATCGACAGCACAGCTTTGGGCTCATCGCTGTCGGGCTTCTTCATCAAAGCCGCGGAGGTGACACGGACCGCCTGGGTTTCACCCGCCGCGACCTTCTTCTCCTTGCCCATCACGATGTAGAGCACGAGTCCGACGGCGAACAGGATCACCAGGGCCGTCAGCCCCAGTCGAACAGCCATATCGCGCTTGCGATCCTGGGCGTTCAAGTCGTAGCGGGCGGTCTTCTTGTTGTTGGTGGCCACGGGTCGGCTGATCCTCGCTGTCGATGAAGTCGGCTGTCGGGCTTCTAGAGTACCGGCGGAAATCCGTCCGGCGATCCCGCTACCGGCTCAGGTGCGCCCGCAACGCGGAAATGATCTCCGCGTTGGCCTTGGCCACCCCGCCGCCGAGTGCGTTGAGGTTGAGGAAGGCGTGCGTCATCGACCCCATCCGACGGTGGTCGACGACGACCCCGGCCTCGCGCAGCCGGACCGCGTACTGATCCCCCTCGTCGCGCAACGGGTCGAAGCCGGCGGTGACCACAAGAGCCGGGGACAGCCCGGACAGGTCCTCGACCAGCAGCGGAGACACCCGCGGATCGGTCTGCTCGAGTTGTCCCTGCAGGTAGGTGGCCTGAAACCAGTCCATGTCATGTTTGGTCAGCAGGAACCCGTCGGCGAGTAGCGATCGGGAACGGGTCAACCCGCGGAAGTCGGTGACGGGGTAGATCAGCCACTGGAGAGAGGGCAGCGGTTGGCCGGCGTCGCGAGCCTGACGGGTGACCACGGCCGCCAGGCAGCCTCCGGCGCTGTCTCCGCCCACCGCCACCCGCGCGGCGTCCGCGCCGAGGTCGGCGGCGTTCTCCCGGGCCCACAGGTACGCGGCGTAGGCGTCGTCCACAGCTGCGGGCGCCGGGTGTTCCGGGGCCAGTCGGTAGTCGACGGCGAGTACGTGGACCCCCGCGTCGCGGCACACCAGACGGCAGGCCGAATCGTGGGTGTCGAGGTCGCCGAAGACGAACCCGCCGCCGTGGTAGAAGACCAGCAGCGGGGCGGTTGCAGCGCCGGCCGCCGGGCGGTAGTGCCGCGCCGGGATGTCGCCGGCCGGGCCGGGAATGACCACCTCGCGCACCGCTTCCACCCGGACGTCGGGTTCGTCGAGCGTGCCGGTCAGTTCGCGATTGGCGGCCCGGGTGGCCACCGGGTCATCGGCCACCACCAGTCCCGAGACTCCGCCCGCGCGTTGGGCGACCAGCATGACCTGCAATGCCGGATCCAGGGTGTTGCCGTCGATCGCGACCGACCGCCCCCCGGAGAGAAGCCGTTTGGCCGGGTCGGGCATCCGGGGAATCGCCTTGACCCCCAGTTGATTGCCGAGAACCACGGCACGCTGTTTGAGCCGCTGAACCCGCGACTGTTCGGTCACCTTGCCTGCTGTCATGGCAACTCCTCTGCGCCTGCCTGGCGACAGCGTATGACAACGTCCGGACCGGGCGACCGGCGCAGGGAAAGGGTCAGGGAATGGGCTCGGACGAGTCGGGCAAGGGCCTGTCACCGAAACTTGTTATCCGTGGGTACTATCACCCTTTCGGTCACCCTCCACCGAACTACTCACAGGCAGGTGCAATGACGCCGAACGCTGCGATTCCCAGCGTTACCCTCAGTGACGGCCACACCATCCCGGGACTGGGGCTCGGCGTCGGAGAACTACCTCCTGCCGCCGTGGAGGCCGCCGTCGCCGCCGCGCTCGAGGCCGGGTACCGGCACATCGACACCGACTCCTCCGACGGACGGGAGGAGGCCGTCGGGCGAGCCGTCGCCGCCGCGGGAATTCCCCGGGACCAGCTGTTCATCACCACCAAGCTGGCGACCGCCGAACAGGGCTTCCAATCCTCACAGGATGCCTGCAGAGCCAGCCTCGAACGACTTGGCCTGGACTACGTCGACCTCTACCTGATCGACTGGCCGGCCGAGGAGAACGGCAAATACATCGATGCGTGGGGCGGGGTGATGAAGTCCAAGGAGCTCGGCCACACCCGCTCGATCGGCGTCAGTAACTTCTCGTCCGAGCATCTGTCCAACATCATCGACCTGACCTACGTCACCCCCGTGGTCAACCAGATCGAACTGCACCCGCTGCTCAATCAATCAGAACTGCGGACGGTGCACTCCTCGTACACCATCGCAACCGAGGCGCACACCCCGCTGGGGACGGGCAAGCTGCTCGACCTCCCCGCGATCGCGGCTACCGCGAACGCGCACGGAAAGTCGCCGGCACAGGTCCTTATCCGCTGGAATCTCCAGCTCGGCAACATCGTGCTACCCGGTTCCGCTAACCCCGCCGAGATCGCGGAGAACACGAATGTTTTCGACTTCGAATTGACTCCTGCCCAGATGGACGCCATTAACGGCCTCGACGACGGCACCCGGTTCCGGTCCGCTCCGCACACCACGACCGCCTAGGCAGCGAACGAGCCCGGGAATCCCGGCAAAGTTTTTTCGCGGTTTCACCACGCTGAGAAATCACTGAGGCTAAGGTGCTCCCCATTAGTCAACTCTCAGAGAAGGTGAGTGCCATGCACGTCTCGAACCGTTCCTACCTGACCGCCGGTGTGGCGGCCCTCGGTGTCGGCGCCATCGCCCTGGCCCCCATCCAGCCCCTGCCGAACCAGGTGGCCCTCGCGCCGCAGCGGACCCTCAGCAACGTCGCGGTGGACCTGACCGCCTCGATCGACCCGATCACTCCATGGGTGGACGCCTTCAAGGCTGCCGCCGCCAACGGGGCTGCGCTGAACGCCACCTGGTGGGCCAAGCCGTTCCCGATCCTGCAGACCATCACCGCCAACCAGTACACCTACCTGTCGGAACTGGAAACCATCGGCATCGGCGGCGTCCTCAACCAGATGGTCACCAACATCGGCAACGCCGTGAAGGCGCCGTTCGTGGCGGACCCGTTGAACATCTCCGACGCGGTGGTGGCGTACACCGTGCCGCTGAGCATCCCGGTGAACCAGCAGTTGGTGTACTCGCTGCTGCCCGACGTCCTGGGCCCGACCTACGACAAGATCAAGCCGCTCATCGACTTCACCACGATGCCGATCAGCGGCCTGCTGTTCGGGTTCGCCGGACCGGGGATCTCGGCCACGCTCTCGCTCGTTGACAGCGTCCAGGCCATCATCAAGGCCACCGACTTCAACACCGCCCTCAACGAGCTCATCAACATCCCGGCCAACATGGTCAACGCCGCGCTCAACGGTGGGAAGACGCTCGATCTGACCGGCGTGATCAAGGCGCTGGGAATCGCCCTGCCGGATACCGTCAAGAGCATCGGCCTGCAGTTTGGCGGCGCGCTCAACGCCGGTGGAGTGGGCTTCGACGCGCTGGCCGCCAGCACCTCGATCAAGGTCGGCCCGGCCACCGTCTCGGTCGACGACCCGGGCATCCCGGTCGGCTTCGTCGGAGCGATCGGCACGACGGCCAACAAGATCGCCGACGCGATCAAGGTGACCCCCGCTCCCGGTGCGGCCAGGACTGCTAGGACCGCCAAGCCGGCCGCGGCCAAGGCCGCCGGCGCCGTCGCTCCGGCCGGGGATGCCGCGGGCGACTCCGCGACGCCGACACTCACCTCGGCGGGCGCCACCAGCGATGCTCCGAAGGCCGCCTCGGCGCGCAAGGCCGGCCGCGACGGCGGCGGCAAGTCCGCCTCCAAGCGGGCCGCGGCCCGGGCGCACTGACCCAGCTGGACGAACGCATGCTGCCCCGTCGGGTTCACCCGGCGGGGCAGCTTTGCGTCGCGTCCCGCAGTTCTCGCGCCGACGGCTCGTCGAGGGCGAGCCGGTAGCCGCGCAGCACCGCGATGAACTGCACGGCGTACTGGCACCAGAACGCACGATTGGGCGGCATCCACTCACCCGGTGGGAGATCGCCCTTGTCATGATTGGCTTTTCCGTCCACCGCGATCAGGTTCGCCGGGTCGTTGGCGAACCGCTTGCGCAGGTGCTCGGTCCAGTCCCGGGCACCCATGTCCCAGGCGAACGCCAACGGCACGATGTGGTCGATCTGGACCGAGGCGCCCACCTGGTTGCCGCGGCGGAACGGGATTGTGGTGTTGGTGTACGGATCGCGCAAGGTGCCCGTCTGGACCGCCTGCGGGCAGCGCTTCGTGGTCACGTAGGTCTTGTCCATCAGGTCGCGGTCGAGGATGTCGTCGCGAGTGTCGCAGCCGTTGCGGCCACCCGGGGCGCTGTTGTCGTCGTCCCAGGCGTCGCCGAAAGCGCCTCGGCGGTAATCGGATCCACGCACCCGTGCGCTGACGACGTCCACCCCCGCCAGGAGATCTGAACCCGCCGGCACCCTCGGCGCCCGACCCACGGCCGACGGAGCGGGCCGGCCCGTGGCGGCGATCACCTGGGCAGCCACGATCACCGCGATCACCGCGATCCCGGCCAGCCAGAGCAGCGTCCGTCGATTCACGCCTTGTCCAGATAGTCGATGCGGCCGGCGCCGGTGAATTCCTCTGCCAGCACAGCCATCCCGCGATGACCCGGCTCGGCCGGGTACACCGATTCGCAGAGTTCACGGGCAGCCAGAATCACGTCCAGATGCTCGGCGAGGGACAGGAACTTCAGCGTGATGGGACGGCCGGACTGGTTCTGCCCCAACACATCTCCTTCCCGGCGCTCCTGCAGATCCAGATCGGCGAGCTCGAACCCGTCGAGCGTCCCCGCCACGGCTTGCAACCGCTCGCCCGCTTTGGAGACCGGGGGCAACCGGGTGACCAGCAGGCACAGACTGGGATGCGAGCCCCGCCCGATCCGGCCCCGCAACTGATGCAGTTGGCTGATGCCGAAGCGGTCGGCGTCCATCACCACCATCACGGTGGCGTTGGGCACATCGACCCCCACCTCGATGACAGTGGTGCAGACGAGCACGTCGATCTCACCGGCCCGGAAGGCCGCCATCACTGCGTCCTTCTCCTCACCCGAGAGCCGACCGTGCATGAGGCCCAACCGAAGTCCGGCCAGCGGGCCTTGCCGCAGATGATCGAGAAGTTTGACGACGGTGATCGCCGGCGGGCCCTGTTCCGACTCGTCTGCGCTCTTGTCGGTGTCGTCGATCCGCGAGGCCACCACGTAGGCCTGGCGCCCAGCGGACACCTCCTCGGCGACCCGCTGCCACGCGCGGTCCAACCACGCGGGTTTGTCCTTGGCGAAGATCGCGGTGGTGGTGATCGGCTGGCGGCCACGCGGAAGCTCGCGCAGCGTCGAGGTTTCCAGATCCCCATAGACCGTGAGCGCGACTGTTCGGGGTATCGGGGTGGCGGTCATCACCAGCAGATGCGGGGTGATGCCCTCAGGAGCTTTGGCGCGCAATCGGTCTCGCTGCTCGACGCCGAAGCGGTGCTGTTCGTCGATGACGACGAGGCCCAGCCGGTGGAACTCGACCGCGTCCTGCAGTAGGGCGTGTGTGCCGATCACGATGCCGGCCTCCCCTGCCGCGACCTCTCCGCGCACCTGCTTCTTCTGTGCGGCAGACATCGAGCCGGTGAGCAGCGTGACCCGGGTTGCGTCGTCCGAACCGCCCAGCTGCCCGGCCATCGCCAGCGGCCCCAGAACGTCGGCGATCGACCGGGCGTGTTGTGCGGCAAGGACTTCCGTCGGGGCCAACAACGCGCACTGGTAGCCGGCGTCAACCATCTGGAGCATGGCCAGCACCGAGACGATGGTCTTGCCGGAACCGACCTCGCCCTGCAGCAGCCGGTGCATCGGCCGGGTGGCGGCCAGTTCGGCCGAGATCACCTCGAGAACCTCACGCTGGCCGCCGGTCAACTCGAACGGCAGGCGTCCCATCAGGGCCGCGGCCAATCCGTCGTCGCGATGCGCGGCCGGAGGACCGGACTCGGACATCTCCCCGTGCCGGCGCTGGGCCAGCGCCCACTGCAGGCCGACGGCCTCGTCGAAGGTCAGCCGCTCCCGGGCCCGTTCGCGTTCCGCCTCCTTCTCCGCGAGGTGGATGGCACGCAGCGCGGTGTCCTCGGAGATCAGGTTGCGCTGTTGCACAACGGATTCCGGTAGCGGCTCGGGGATGGGGTCGAGAACGTTGAGGACCTGGCGCACACATGCGTAGATGTCCCAGCTCTGCAGTTTGGCACTGGCCGGGTAGATCGGGAAGAAGTCCCTTTCGAAGACCGACATGTCGACGTCGCCGGCCTCGTCCTGCGCGGCCTCGGCGATGGTCCGCAGCGACTTGGTACCGCCCCGGCGGCCTGTCGGCGATTCGAGCACCAGATAGGCGGGATGGGTGAGTTGCATGGTGGAACGGAAGTAGCCCACCTCGCCGGACAGCATCAGGCGGGTGCCCTTCACCAACTGGTGCTTCAGGTATTTCGCATTGAAGAACGTGGCGGTCACCTTGGGCCGCCGGTTCTTCAGCGTGACGACGAGATACTCACGCCGGGGTGTGCGGTTCGTCCAGCGGACGTCGGCGCTCTCGATCTCACCGACGAAGGTGATGTGCTCGCCCTCCTCCGGGAGATCGTCGTCCTCGCCGCGCACCGTCATCCCTTGGCTGTACTTGCGCGGGTAATGACGCAGCAGTTCGCCGACGGTCCCGATGCCGAAGACCTCCTCGAGCAGGCCGGCGGCTTTCGCACCCAGAATTCCGTCGAGTCGCGCACTCACGCCCACCACGGCTATTCGACCCCGACCAGAAGGACGTCACCCCGGTGCCCGGTGCGGTAGCTGACGAACTCGGTCCCGGGATGACGGCGGTGGATGTGGGTGCCCAACACCTCACCGAGGCCGGCGTCGCCGGCCGCGCCGATCAGGACGGTGACCAGTTCGCCGCCCGAACCCAGCAACAGATCGATCAACCGGACCGCGGCCGCCGCGACGTCCTCGGCGACCACCAGTACCTCATCACCGCAGACGCCCAGACCGTCGCCCGGACGGCAGGTTCCGGCCCAGGTCAACGCCGTCTCGGTGGCCACCCGAACCGATCCGCGGCGGGCACCGGCCGCCGCCCGGGCCATGGCGTAGCCGTCGTCGACCGCACCGCGACCGGGGTCGTGGACGGCGAGGGCCGCCAGCCCCTGGGTCATCGACCCGCACGGCAGCGGAGTCACGTCGATGCCCCTGGCGGTGCCAGCCGAACAGCCCGCCACCAAGTCCTCGGCGGCCAGGTAGCCGTTGGGCAGCACCAGCACCTGGCCGGCCCCGGTGTCGACCAGGGCGCGCAGCAGCTCGTCGGCGCTGACACCGTTGACCGGGTCGATCACGGCGGCATCCGGCCGGAGGACGAAGGCACCCTCGCCGGCGAACAGTTCGGCGGCGCCGTCGCCGTCGACGACGGCCAGAACGGCCCGATCCCGGCTCCACCCGCCCGGGGCGACCCGGCCGGTGGCCAGCGCCGAGACCCGGATCCGGCTCACCGGGCCGCAGGCCAGGCCCGCCTCGATCGCCGCGCCCGCGTCGTCGGTGTGCACGTGAACGGAGTGACGACCGCCGGTCGACTCCGCGATAGCCACCGAGTCGCCGAGGTGATCCAGCGTGTCCCGAAGGCCGTCGAGGTGTTCCCGATCGCAGCCGCCGAGCAGGTACATCACCTCGAACTCCGGGGCCGGCTCCGCCGCGGACTCCGGGGCGACGCTCGCCGGTTGATAGCTCCGGCGTGGCGGAGTCTGGCCGGTGATCGCGCCGGTCAGCGCGTCCAGGAGGACCAGCAGTCCGCGTCCGCCGGCGTCGACAACGCCGGCCCGCGCCAGGACGTCCAACTGTCCGGTGGTGCGGTCCAGGGCGGATGCTGCGGCCTCCCCGACGGCGGCCACAGCAGTGGCCAGGCCTGCCCCTCCGCTGACCTGGTGTTCCGCGGCGTCGGCGGCGGCCTGGAGCACCGACACCACTGTGCCCGGGACCGCGGCACCGCCCATCGACGCCACCACCAGGGCGACAGCGTGTCGCAGGGCTGCGCCCAGCACCGCGGGGCCGATGGCGGCGACGACGGCATCGCCTTCGACGTCGGCCGCCGCGGCGGCGGTGACGTCGGCGAGCGCCTTGAGAATCTGGGACAGGATCACCCCGGAGTTGCCCCGGGCCCCGGTCAGTGCGCCTTCTGCCAGCGCGGCGGCCACCTGGGCGACATCGCCGGATCCGCCCGACGGAACCGCCTCGGCCAGCGCAGCGCGCATGGTGAACAGCATGTTGGTGCCGGTGTCACAGTCGGGTACGGGGTAGACGTTGAGCCGGTTGATCTCGTCGGCGTGGGCGAGCAGGCCTGCCACGGCCGCGTCGGCCCAGTCGAGCAGGGCCGATGCATCCAGCCGCCGGTCCGGCATCGACACCTCCTGGTCCCTTGTCGGCGTCAGCCTAGCCAGATCGGGCGACAGGCGAAGTCAGGCGCTCGAGGGGCGCCATTCGGCGCGGTTGAGCAGGAGACGGCGGGCCATTTTGGTGTTCGGTTCACCGCCCCGGTATCCTGGCCAGGTTGTCGGGTCACCCGTGCGAGGTCGTTGGCCCCCTAATTCGGATTCGAGGAGTTTGACATGGCCGCCGTGTGCGATATCTGTGGGAAGGGTCCCGGGTTCGGCAAGTCGGTGTCGCACTCGCACCGCCGGACGAACCGTCGCTGGAACCCGAACATCCAGACCGTTCACGCAGCCAGCCGCCCCGGCGGTAACAAGCAGCGCGTGAACGTCTGCACCTCCTGCCTGAAGGCCGGCAAGGTCAGCCGCGGCTGATTCGCCCTGCTCCACACCGGGTCGCAAGCTGCCCGGATCGCCGTCAGGGCACAACCTGATCGCCCTGCTCCTCACCGGGTCGCAAG
>CAYTOD010000030.1:21443-44957 GCA_964439315.1 uncultured Mycobacterium sp.
TCAGGGCACAACCTGATCGCCCTGCTCCTCACCGGGTCGCAAGCTCCCCGGATCGTCGTCAGGGCAGCCGCCAGTCGACGGGTTCCGCACCCATCCCGGTCAACAGCTCGTTGGCCCGGCTGAACGGCCGCGAGCCGAAGAACCCCCGGCTGGCAGACAACGGCGACGGGTGCGCCGACTCGATGGCCACGCAGTTCTCCCCTGCCAGCATGGGTTTGAGCGTCGCTGCGTCGCGGCCCCACAGGATCGCCACCATCGGCTGGTTGCGGGCGACCAGGGCCCGGATCGCACACTCGGTGACGGACTCCCAACCCTTGCCCCGGTGCGACGCCGGGGTGCCCGGCCGAACCGTCAGCACTCTGTTGAGCAGCATCACCCCGCGCTGAGCCCACGGTGTCAGATCACCGTTGGAAGGCGCCGGGTAGCCCAGATCTGCGCCGTACTCGCTGAAAATGTTGGCCAGGCTCCGCGGGATCGGGCGGACGTCCGGCGCCACCGAGAAGCTGAGCCCCACGGGATGCCCGGGAGTTGGATAGGGATCCTGGCCGACGATGAGGACCCGCACGGATTCGAAGGGAAACGTGAAGGCCCGCAACACATTCTCGCCAGCCGGCAGGTAACCGCGGCCGTTGGCGATCTCGGTGCGCAGGAACTCCCCCATCTCGGCGACCTGACCGGCGACGGGAGCGAGGGCGGTAGCCCAGCCGTCGTCAACGAGTTCCGGGAGGGGGCGGGCCGTCACGCGGAATAACCTAGCGCGGCGACGATGCGGGCCCGCCAGGGCCCGAGGAGGACACGCGCCATCCAGCCCCGCGCGGCGACGATGCGGGCCCACCAGGGCCCGAGGAGAGACGCGCTGAAATTTCAGCCGAACGAGTCCCACCCCGCCGGACCCGCCCATTCCCGCCCGTCCACCAGCACGCCTGGCGTCCCGTCGCGAACCGCGCCGATCACCCGCCATCCCTGAGGCGCCGATCCGGCGAAGCACGCGACGAGGGCGTGGTCCTCTCCCCCGCCGAGCACCAGCGACCGGGGATCGACACCGACGGCCCGCGCCGCCGGAGCGACGGCCTCCACATCAGCCCCCAGGGCGGCCAGGTCGAGATCCATCAGGACGCCCGAGGCGACGGCCATGTGCCCAAGATCGGCGAGCAGGCCGTCGGAGACATCGGTCATCGCCTGCGCCCCGGCCGCGGCCGCGACCCGGCCTTGTCCGTACGGCGGACACGGCACGCGGTGCCTGCGAAGAACCTCGTCGAAACCACTGATTCCTTTGAACTGCAACGCAAGTCCGGCCGCCGATCGTCCTAGCTCGCCCGCGACGGCGATCACCGATCCGGGCCGGGCGCCGCTGCGCAACACCGGCGCCCGGCCGCCGAGATCGCCCAGAGCGGTCACCGAGACCACCCACTGCGGACTCGCCACCAGGTCCCCGCCGACGATCCCGGCGTCCACCGCGCGCGCCTCGTGCCACAGCCCGTCGGAAAGCTCGCGGACTGCGCTGACGGCGGTATCGGGCGGCGCGCCGAACGCGACGACGAACCCGGTGACGCGTGCCCCCATCGCCTCGATGTCGGCAGCGTTCTGTGCGATCGCCTTGCGCCCGACATCGCGCGGAGTGGACCAGTCCAGCCGGAAATGCCTGCCCTCCACCAACATATCGGTGGTGACGGCGACCCGACCATCAGGAGCATCGACGACCGCGGCGTCGTCACCCGACCCCACCGGCACACCGCTCAACGGCCCCCGGCCGGCCATCAACTCAGCGATGACCCCGAACTCGCCGCGTTGGTGCAACGTGTCCTCCGGGCCGTCGGTCACGACTCTTCCCTCCCCGGATGCTGCGGTACGTTTGAGCCCGCCAGTCTAGGTCGACCGCGCCTCCTGTGGGCGCCTGCTACGCCACTGCGGACGGGAGGGATATCGATGCCGGACGATTCCGAGAGCGACGCTCCCCCACGCGCGTTGATGATCGCAGCGCTCGCGGTCGGGGTGACCGGCATCGCCGTGGTGCTCGCGGTGGCAGCGACCCGCCGGCCGGTGCCACCGTCGCCGGTGGCCATCGCGGCAGTCCCGGCACCGGCGGCTGAATCCTCGGAGTGCTCGGCACTGCTGGCGACCGTGCCCGACCGGCTCGGCGATCTCCACCGCGCCGAAGCCGCCGAGCCGGTTCCCGCCGGCACCGCCGCATGGCGTTCCGACGCTCCGGACCCGGGCGACCCGGTGATCCTCCGTTGTGGGCTGGACCGGCCTGCGGAGTTCGTGGTGGGTTCCCCGCTGCAACTGGTCAACGATGTGCAGTGGTTCCGCATCGACGACACCGACACCCGGCGTAGCACCTGGGTCTGTGTGGACCGCCCGGTGTTCATCGCCCTGACGCTGCCGGACGGATCCGGTTCCGGCCCCATCCAGACGCTGTCCGAGGTGATCGATCGCACCATGCCGGCCATTCCCATTCGGCCGGGCCCGGCGCGCTAACGCAGGCCGGTGCCGCGGGCCAGTGCCGTCTCGACCATCGTCGTGACCAGAGTCTGGTAGTCGACGCCGCTGGCGCCCCACATCCGCGGGTACATCGAGATCGTGGTGAATCCGGGCATGGTGTTGATCTCGTTGACCACCGGGCCGTGGTCGGTCAGGAAGAAGTCGACCCGGGCCAGGCCCTGACAGTCCAGAGCCTTGAACGTACGAATCGCCAAGCTGCGCAACTCATCTGCCGTCCGGTCGTCCACTGCGGCGGGGACGTCGAGTTCGGCCGCGTCGTCGAGGTATTTCGTCTCGAAGTCGTAGAAGCCGTCCTCGCGACCCGCGACGCCGGCCACCCTGATCTCGCCGATGGCGCTGGCCTTCACCGAACCGTCGGGAAACTCGAGCACACCGCACTCGACTTCGCGGCCAAGGACTTCGGATTCCACGATGACTTTGGGATCGTGACGGCGGGCCTCGGCGATCGCGGCAGGCAACTCCGCCGCGCCGGCCACCCGGCTCACCCCGATCGACGACCCACCCCGCGCAGGCTTGACGTACATCGGGAAGCCGAGGCGGGCAATGTCCTCCGCGGTCGGCATGGCCTGGCGGGGGCGCAAAACCGCATATTCCCCAATCGGAAGACCCTCCGCAGCAAGCAGCTTCTTGGTGAACTCCTTGTCCATTCCCGCCGCGCTGGCGAAGACGCCCGCGCCGACGTAAGGCAGGCCCGCCAGTTCCAGCAGACCCTGGATGGTGCCGTCCTCACCGTAGGGTCCGTGCAGAATCGGGAACACCACGTCGACCGACGCCAGAATCTCGGGGGCCGCCGCGAGCGCACTGACCGACTCACCGGCGACCTCGGGCAAGTGCCGGTCGGTGATCGTCAGGTCCTCGGGCCGGACGTCGGTGCGCAGCCAGGCTCCCTCGGCGGTGATCCCGACGGCGACGACCTCATAGCGCTGCGGGTCGAGGTGGCGCAGGATGCTGCCGGCCGACACACACGAGATGGCGTGCTCGGAACTGCGGCCGCCGTAAACGACGGCGACACGGGTCCGGGAGCCGGGGGCTGGAGTCACAAGAAAGACACGGTACAGCCATTTCGGCAGCCTTTCGGCAGCCGCCCTAGGCCGGCCCTCCCGCGTCGAGGGCCGCCACGACGTCGGCCACCAGGTCGTCGGTGTCCTCGATTCCCGCCGAGATCCGCGCGAAACCGTCGGGCACCGCGTCGCCCCATCGTGCGCGGCGGTCCACCGAGGTGTGGATCCCCCCGAAACTGGTCGAAGCCACCAGCAGTTCGCTTCGCCCTACCAGCGCGTGCACGGCCCCGGCGTCGGCGAGTTCCACTGACACCAGACCCCCGAACCGGCGCATCTGTTCGATCGCCACCGGATTCGACGGATCGGCGGCCAGGCCGGGGTAGCGCACCGCACGCACCGCCGGGTGCCCCTGCAGAGCCGTGGCCAACGCCAGCGCGTTCTGGCACTGCCGCTCGAAGCGCAGCCCGAGGCTGCCGACGCTGCGCAGCAGCAGCCAGGCCTCGAACGCGCCCAGAATCGGACCGGCCAGCAGTCGTTCGGCTTCCACCGCGGCCATCAGGTCGGGCCGGCTCCCGGCGACGTAGCCGGCGAGCATGTCGCTGTGCCCCGCCAGCGCCTTGGTGGCGCTGGCCATCACCAGATCGGCACCGAGTGACAGCGGTTGCTGGCCCAGCGGCGTGGCGGTGGTGTTGTCCACCAGCAGCAGCCCGCCGCGCCGATGGCAGATCCCGGCCAGTAGGTGCAGGTCCACCACATCCAGCGCCGGGTTGGTCGGAGTCTCGGCCACCACCACGTCGGCGTCCCGGGCAGCGGCACAGATCTCTGCCGCGGAGGCTTCGCGCACCGTAACCCCCAGGGGAGCAAGACTTTCCCGCGCGTACCGGCGGACCTGATAGAAGCCGTCGGCGGGAACGACCAGCACGGATCCGGGCCGCACCGTCGCGCGCAGGGCCGCCGTGATCGCTGCCATTCCGGACGCGAAGGTCACCGCGGATGCGGCTCCCTCCAGTTGCGCGATCGCCGACTCCAGCTGCGTCCAGGTGGGATTCGAATTGCGGCCGTAGTAGTGCGCTTCGCTGCCCTCGTCGGGAGAGAGGTGATAGGCGGCTACCGGCACCGGGAGCGGGCCGACCGGCTGGCCCGGAACCGCCTGGGAATCAGCCGCTTTGACGGTGCGGGTGGAATCTCCGAAACGCTGTGGCATGGCACTCACTCCGGTTTGGTGCTGCGGCCCAGCAGCAGCACGACTGCTTCGTCGACGGATAAACCCCTGTGGCACACCCGGTGTACCGCATCGGTGAGCGGCATCTCGACGCCGTAGCTGGCCGCCAAAGCCAGAATCGACGTACACGACGTCACTCCCTCCGCCACCCGCCCCGCGGTGGCTGCGGTCGCGGCCTCCAGGGATTCCCCCTGTCCCAGTCGCCTTCCGAAAGCACGGTTTCGCGAGTGCGGCGAGGTACAGGTGGCCACCAGATCGCCGACTCCGGCCAGGCCGGCCAGGGTCGCGGGCTTGGCGCCCAGCGCAATACCCAGGCGCATGATCTCGGCCAGACCCCGGGTGATGATCGCGGCGGCGGTGTTCTCGCCCAGGCCCACCCCGGCCGCCATGCCGCAGGCCAGCGCGATGACGTTCTTGCAGGCGCCGCCGATCTCGGTCCCGACCACGTCGGAGTTGGTGTAGGGGCGCAGGTATGCGGTACTCAGCGCCCGTTGCAGCGTGACCGCTCGGCCGGAGTCGGAGCATGCGACCACCGTCGCGGCCGGTTGCTCGTCGGCGATCTCGTCGGCGAGATTCGGGCCGGAGACCACCGCGACCTGGCCGGAGTGACACCCGGTGACCTCCGCGACGACCTGGCTCATCCGCATCAACGTGCCCAGTTCAATCCCCTTGGCCAGGCTCACCATCGTGGCGCCCTCGGCGATATGAGGTCGCCAGCCTTCGAGATTCGACCGCAGGGTCTGTGACGGGACGCCCAGCAGCACGGTGGAGACGCCGTCGAGAGCCTCGGCGGGGTCGGGCGTCGCCCAGACCCCCGCGGGCAGCGTGATGCCCGGCAGATAGGCGGAATTGGTGTGTGCGGAATTGACCTCGTCGGCGACCTCCGCGCGGCGCGACCACAGTCGCACCTCACCACCGGCGTCGGCCAGGACCTTGGCCAGCGCGGTCCCCCAGGCGCCGGCTCCCATCACGGTCGCGGTCCTCACAGCGTCACCTCCGGTCCCGGCGCTTCCCGGGGGCAAGCCCCGTGCGTTCAACTTAGCCCGGGCGCGCTGGCAGGATGACGGCCATGAGCGGCGAGGCCGATGTCAGCGTGATCATCGCGCTCAAGCGGCTGTCGGCAGCGAAGAGCAGGTTGGCTGCGTTGTTCGGCGACGGCCCGCGGGAGCAGGTCGTTCTAGCGATGCTTCTCGACACCATCGTCGCCGCCCGTGGGACGCCCGGGGTCGGATCCGTCATGGTCGTCACCCCGGATAAGGCCGCCGCCGCGGCGGCCCGAGAACTCGGAGCGGATGCCCTGGATGATCCGACGCCGCCGAACCACAGCGATCCGTTGAACAACGCCATCCTCGCCGCCTGGACGGCGCTGCGGCAGTCGAGCCCCAATATCGTTGTTCTGCAGGGCGATCTGCCGGCCCTGAAGTCCGCCGAACTCACCGGTGCGATCTCGGCGGCACGCGGGCACCCCCGAAGCTTCGTCGCCGACCGGCACGGGAGCGGCACCGCGGCCCTGTTCGTGTTCGGCGTTCCACCCGAGCCCCGGTTCGGGTCAGGTTCCGCGCACCGCCACCGGGATTCGGGCGCGGTCGAACTGACCGGTGCGTGGCCGGGCTTGCGGTGCGATATCGACACCGCGGACGACCTCGCCGAAGCCCGCAGGTTGGGCCTCGGAGAGGCGACGGCAGCCGCCGTTGATATCGATGTAATCGACAGCAGGTGAACTCCGGGTAGCGGGTCGCTTTCCGGGCCCAACGACGTCGCCGATAAGGGATGATGACGGCATGACCGAGTCCGGACTGCAGTCCCCTGTGCCTGCGACCGACGACGCCGCGCCCGGATCCCCTCCGGCTCCCACCGCTCCGGCGGTCGTCGACCCACTACCCGAAGACCGCTACCTCAACCGGGAATTGAGCTGGCTGGACTTCAACTCCCGTGTGCTGGCGATGGCTGCCGACCCGTCGATGCCGCTGTTGGAACGGGCCAAGTTCCTGGCGATCTTCGCCTCCAATCTCGACGAGTTCTACATGGTTCGCGTCGCGGGACTCAAGCGGCGCGACGAGATGCAACTGACGGTGCGTTCGGCCGACGGACTCTCCCCCCGCGAACAGCTCACCCTGGTCGGCGAGCACACCCAGCAACTCGCTACGCGGCATGCGCAGGTGTTCCTGGAATCGGTACGCCCCGCGCTGGCCAAGCAGGGCATCCGCATCGTCAACTGGTCGGACCTTTCCGAGGCCGAGCGAACCGAGCTGTCCGGCTATTTCACCGAACAATTGTTCCCGGTGCTCACCCCGCTCGCCGTCGATCCCGCACACCCCTTCCCCTTCGTCAGCGGACTCAGCCTGAACCTGGCGGTAGCCGTGAAATCCCCGGAGGACGGCACCGAACACTTCGCGCGGGTGAAGGTCCCCAACAACGTCGACCGGTTCGTGCGACTCAAACCCCGGGAAGGCGAACCGGATTCGGTCCGCTTCCTGCCGGTCGAAGAAGTCATCGGGGTCTTTCTGCCGGTGCTGTTTCCCGGCATGGAGATCGTCGAGCGTCACGCCTTCCGGATCACCCGCAACGCCGACATGGACGTCGAGGACCGCGACGAAGACCTGCTGCAAGCCCTCGAGCGGGAACTGGCGCGACGCCGGTTCGGTCCGCCGGTCCGCCTCGAGGTGTCCGACGACATGTCCGAGCACATGCTGGGATTGCTGCTGCGTGAATTGGACGTCGATCCGAGTGACGTCGTCCAGGTGCCGGGACTGCTTGATCTTCGGGCGCTGTTTCAGATCTATGCCGTCGACCGCCCGGCACTCAAAGACCCGCCGTTCGTGCCGAACACCAATCCCGCTTTCGGCGAGACGGGCAAGAGCATCTTCGCGACCCTGCGCGACGGCGACGTCCTGGTGCACCACCCCTACGAGTCGTTCTCGACCAGCGTGCAGCGATTCATCGAGGCGGCGGCGGCCGATCCGGATGTGCTGGCCATCAAACAGACCCTGTACCGCACGTCCGGCGACTCACCGATCATCAACGCGCTGATCGAGGCCGCCGACGCCGGCAAGCAGGTGGTGGCCCTCGTCGAGTTGAAGGCGCGCTTCGACGAACAGGCCAACATCAAGTGGGCCCGCGCACTGGAAGACGCCGGCGTGCATGTGGTCTACGGCCTCGTCGGCCTGAAGACCCACTGCAAGACCTGTCTTGTGGTGCGTCGCGAGGGTCCCACCATCCGGCGTTACTGCCACATCGGCACCGGCAACTACAACCCCAAAACGGCACGGCTGTACGAAGATGTCGGCATTTTCACCGCCGCGCCCGACGTCGGCGCCGACCTGACCGATCTGTTCAACTCCCTGACCGGATATTCGCGAAAGGTGAGCTATCGCAATCTGCTGGTGGCTCCCAAAGGAATCCGGACCGGAATCCTGGAACGCATCGAACGGGAGGTCGAGGCACACCGTCTCCGCGGCAACGGCCGAATCCGCATCAAGGCCAACGCGATCGTCGACGAGCAGATCATCGACGGCCTCTACCGCGCCTCTCAGGCGGGCGTGCGCGTCGAGGTGGTGGTGCGCGGAATCTGCGCGCTGCGCCCCGGCGTCGAAGGCTTCTCGGAAAACGTCGCTGTCCGATCGATTCTCGGCCAGTTCCTGGAGCATTCCCGCGTCATGCACTTCCGCGCCATCGACGAGTTCTGGATCGGCAGCGCCGACATGATGCACCGCAACCTCGACCGCCGGGTGGAAGTCATGGCCCAGGTCAAGGACCGTCGCTTGACTCATCACCTTGACGAGATGTTCGAGTCGGCGATGCACCCATCGACGCGGTGTTGGGAACTCGGTCCGGATGGCAGCTGGACCGCCGCGCCGCAAGACAACCGGCAGGTCCGCGACCACCAGGTCTGGCTGATGGAAAAGTACCGGCAGTCCTGACATGGCCAAAACGACAGCGAGAGTTGACGCGTCGGCGAAGCCGAAATCGAAGGACACGCATGTCTTTGCCGCCGGTGCGGTGTTGTGGCAGCCGGGTCCTTCGGGTGAGCCGCTGATCGCTCTCATTCATCGTCCGCGCTACGACGACTGGTCACTGCCCAAGGGGAAGCTCGATCCGGGTGAGACGGAACCGGTGGCGGCGGTGCGGGAGATCTTCGAGGAGACCGGCCAGAGGGCCGTCCTGGGCCGCCGGCTCGTCACGATCAACTATCCGATTCCGGTGGGGACGAAGGTCGTCCGGTACTGGGCGGCGCGCGGCCTCGGGGGCGATTTCGTCCCCACCAAGGAGGTCGACCAACTGCTCTGGCTGCCGATGCCGGAAGCCACGAAGAAGCTGACCTATCCCCACGACCGCAAGGTGCTGCGGCGGTTCGCCAAAAAAGACGTCGATACCCAGACTGTCCTGATCGTCCGGCACGCGACTGCTGGACGGAAAGCGCGCTACCACGGTGACGACCGAAAACGCCCGTTGGACAAGAAGGGTCGCGCGCAGGCGCAGGCTCTTGTGGCGCAACTGCTGGCGTTCGGAGCCACCGACCTCTATGCGGCGGACCGGACTCGCTGCGTCGCGACCATCGAGCCCCTGGCGCAGAGGATGGGTGATGCCCCGATCTCGGTGGAGCCCACTCTGACCGAGGAGGCTTACGCGGCCGATCCGGTGGCCGCCCAACAGCGGACTCTCGAGATCGCCGCACGGGGCGGCACACCTGTGATCAGCAGCCAGGGCAGGGTGATCCCCTACCTCATGGACTGGTGGTGCAAACGGGACGGCGTCAAGCCGGACAAATCCCGTAATCGCAAGGGCAGCACCTGGGTTCTGTCGCTCAAGGACGGCAAGCTCGTGGCAGCCGACCACCTTGCCAGCCCCCTCGCCGCGGCCAAGCCCTCGCCCTGACCAACCCCGGACACACAAATACGCCGCGGACCTCATGGCCCGCGGCGTATTTGAGAGTGTGAACTAGCCGCGACCGCGCGAGGCCGGAGCCTTCTTGGCGGGAGCCTTCTTGACGACGGCCTTCTTGACCGGAGCCTTCTTGACCACGGCCTTCTTGACCGGAGCCTTCTTCACGACGGCCTTCTTGACCGGAGCCTTCTTGACAGCGGCCTTCTTGGCCGGAGCCTTCTTCGCGGCCGTGCCGGTGCCACCGACGGAACCCCGCTTGACGGCAGGACCCTCAGACGGGAGCTTCTGTGCCCCAGAGACGATCGCCTTGAACTGAGCACCCGGACGGAAGGCCGGAACGGAGGTCGGGCGGACCTTGACCGTCTCACCGGTGCGCGGGTTGCGTGCGACGCGCGCCGCACGGCGACGACGCTCGAAAACGCCGAAGCCAGTGATGGTCACGCTCTCGCCCTTCTGGACGGCGCGCACGATGGCGTCGACCAAGTGCTCAACGGCGTCGGTCGCCTGACGGCGATCGGAGTTCATCCGCGTCGTGAGAACTTCGATCAACTCTGCTTTGTTCATTCCAACCCTCCGAGACAGTGGTCCACTCTGGACCGACTGCAATAACGGTAAACCCTCGTTGCGGAAATATCCAAGAGCCACGCACTATTTCACACGTGATTTGGGCAATCCACTTGGCCCGCTTGGGCCCCCGCCCGTGGCGGGTGAACGCTCCTGTGGAGCAGGCAATCCCCGGTTCGGTTACCGGAAAAAGGCGCCTCAGGAGGGGGTGACGATGCGCGGCTTCCAGGCCGGACGGGCTGCCTCGAAAGCCTCTATCTCCGGTAGTTTCCGCAGCGTAAGGCCTATATCGTCAAGTCCTTCACGCAGTCGCCAGGCGGTGTAGTCGTCAATCGTGAACGGCACCATGACCGTTCCCGCCGAAATTGTCCGATCATCAAGATTGACAGTGATTTCCAGCCCGGGGCTCTGCTCGATCAGCTTCCAGAGCAATTCCACGTCGTCCTGTGCGACCTCGGCAGCCAACAGGCCGGCCTTGCCGGCGTTGCCGCGGAAGATATCCGCGAATCGGGACGAGATCACCACTCGGAAGCCGTAGTCCATCAACGCCCAGACCGCGTGCTCGCGGGACGACCCGGTACCGAAGTCGGGTCCGGCGACCAACACCGAACCCCGGTCGAACGGCGGCTGATTGAGAATGAACGACGGGTCATTGCGCCACGCAGCGAACAGGCCGTCCTCAAAACCGGTCCGCGACACCCGCTTGAGGTACTCAGCGGGGATGATCTGGTCGGTGTCGACGTTCGAGCGGCGCAACGGCACGCCGATTCCGGTGTGGGTGCGAAAGGCTTCCATATTCTCCTCAGCTCTCCAGATCCGCGGGGGATGACAGAGTTCCGCGCACGGCGGTGGCGGCCGCGACCGCCGGCGAAACCAGATGAGTGCGGGCGCCCTTGCCCTGTCTGCCTTCGAAATTACGGTTGGACGTCGACGCGCAACGTTCGCCGGCGGCCAGTTGATCGGGATTCATCCCCAGACACATCGAGCAGCCCGCATGGCGCCATTCGGCTCCGGCGGCCGTGAAGATCTCGTCCAGGCCTTCGGATTCGGCCTGAGCCTTGACCCGCATCGAGCCGGGCACGATGAGCATCCGCACGCCGTCGGCAACCCGGCGGCCGCGCAACACCTGTGCCACCGTTCGCAAGTCCTCGATTCGTCCGTTGGTGCACGATCCGACGAAGACCGCGTCGACCGCTATGTCGCGCAACGGCGTGCCGGGCTGAAGATCCATGTACGCCAACGCCTTCTCGGCGGCATGGCGCTCGGCATCGCTCAGCATCAGCTCAGGATCGGGCACCGATGCCGACAGGGGAAGGCCCTGTCCGGGATTGGTGCCCCAGGTGACGAAGGGGCTCAGGGTCGTTGCGTCGATGTGGATCTCAGTGTCGAACTCAGCCCCGTCGTCGGTGCGCAACCGCTCCCAGGCCGCCACCGCGTCATCCCACTCCGCACCCGTCGGCGCGTAAGGCCGACCGCGGAGGAACTCGTAAGTGGTCTCGTCCGGCGCCACCATGCCCGCACGTGCACCGGCCTCGATGCTCATGTTGCAGATGGTCATCCGGGCTTCCATCGACAGAGATTCGATAGTGCTGCCGCGGTATTCGATGACGTAGCCCTGTCCGCCGCCGGTCCCGATCTTCGCGATGACCGCCAGGATGATGTCCTTGGCGGTGACCCCCTTGGGCAGCGGCCCCTCCACGTTGACGGCCATGGTCTTGAACGGCCGCAGCGGCAGCGTTTGGGTGGCCAGCACGTGCTCGACCTCGGAAGTGCCGATGCCCATTGCCAATGCGCCGAACGCACCATGTGTGGAGGTGTGGCTGTCGCCGCAGACAATCGTCATGCCGGGCTGCGTAAGCCCGAGTTGCGGGCCCACCACATGCACGATGCCCTGCTCGGGGTCGCCCATCGGGTGCAGGCGGACGCCGAACTCGGCACAGTTACGCCGCAAGGTCTCGACCTGTGTGCGCGACACCAGGTCGGCGATCGGCTTGTCGACGTCGACGGTCGGCACGTTGTGATCCTCGGTGGCCAGCGTCAGGTCGGGCCGGTGCACGGGGCGGCCGGCCAGGCGCAGGCCGTCGAAAGCCTGTGGGCTGGTGACCTCGTGGATCAGATGGAGGTCGATGTAGATCAGATCGGGTTCACGGGCGGCACCAGTTCCGGCACCCGCCACGACGACGTGATCGGCCCACACCTTCTCGGGCAGGGTGCGGCGCACCGTCTCCGGCAGGGTCCGCGGCGCTTCAGACTTGGTCATTCCCCTCATCTCACTGTCCCGGTCCCACGAGTGGCAGTTTCGCAGCTCGCCATCTCACAGCTCGCTATCTCACATCGTGGGACGCTAGTATCTCGATATGAGACAGGATAGCGGGATCGGCGTCCTCGACAAAGCCGTGGGTGTCCTCCACAGCGTCGCCGAGTCGCCCTGCGGCCTTGCCGAACTCTGCACCCGCACCGGACTTCCGCGGGCCACTGCGCACCGGCTCGCCGCCGCTCTGGAGTTTCACCGCCTGCTGATCCGCGACTCGGGCGGACGGTGGCAACTCGGGCCCGCCCTGCCCGAATTGGCAACTCAGGTCAGCGATCCCCTCCTAGCGGCCGGCGCGATGGTCCTGCCGGAACTGCGCGAGATCACCGGGGAGAGCGTCCAGTTGTACCGACGGGAGGGCACCACGCGCGTCTGCGTCGCGGCGCTGGAACCGACTGCGGGACTTCGGGACACCGTCCCGGTCGGTGCGCGACTGCCGATGACGGCGGGATCGGCCGCCCGAGTGCTGTTGGCCTACAGCGACACCGCAACGCAACAGGACGTCCTGCCGTCGGCGAAGTTCACCGAACGGACGCTGGCCGAGGTCCGGCGCCGCGGCTGGGCGCACAGTGCCGCCGAACGAGAACCCGGGGTGGCCAGTGTGTCTGCGCCCGTGCGCGACCGCTCAGGAACGGTGATCGCCGCGGTATCGGTGTCCGGGCCGATCGACCGGATGGGCCGTCAGCCCGGCGCACGGTGGGCCGGCGACGTGATGGCCGCGAGCGAGGCACTGACCCGCGGACTGTGAACCACCTCGCAGCACCGATCTGTGATGCCTGACACACTGGCCCCCATGGGAAGCAATCAACGCTCGCAGATCGTCATGTCGGACGCGGAGATCACCGATTTCGTGGCACGATCGCGCACCGGCACCATGGCCACCATCGGCCCGGACGGTCAACCGCATCTGGTCGCGATGTGGTTCGGCGTCGTCGACGGCGACATCTGGGTGGAGACAAAGGTCAAGTCGCAGAAGGCGGTCAATCTCCGCCGCAATCCCAAGGTGAGCTTCCTGATCGAGGACGGCATGACCTATGACAGCTTGCGCGGGGTGTCCTTCGAGGGCGTCGCGGAGATCCACGACGATCCGGACACCATCTTCGCCGTCGGCGTCAGCGTGTGGGAGCGATACAACGGCCCCTACAGCGAGGATCTGCGGCCCGCGGTGGACATGATGATGAACAAGCGGGTTGCGGTGCGCATCCGCGCCAGCAGGGTGCGGTCCTGGGACCACCACAAGCTGGGATTGCCGGCGATGCCGGTGGCCGGGTCGACGGCGCCGGCGCACTAACCCCGGCCGGGCAGAACGCTCAGGGCAGGGCTCGCGACCACGAGTCGGCGGCCCGGAGTCCGTCGACGATCATTTCCGGTGCCACTGCGAACGGTTCGTTGTGAGCCGTCTCACCCGGGGCCAGCGTGCGCTCGGCCACGATCCTCAGATCGTCGTCGGAGATGCTGCCGAGCCCGATCTCGGACAGGCGGGTGGGCAACCCGACGGCCCGGCAGAACCTGACGACCTCTTCGAATTCCGAACTCGGCCGGCCTTCGACCGCGAGTTGAACCAGCAGGCCGATCGCCACCTTCTCGCCGTGCAGGAAGTCGTGGGTCGGCTCGAGCATCGTCAGCCCGTTGTGCACGGAGTGGGCGATGGCGAGCCCGGCCGACTCGAATCCCAGTCCGGACAGCAGGGTGTTGGCCTCCACCAGCCGTTCGACTGCGGGCGTGACGGCATTGGCCTCGACAGCCGCCAGCGCGGACGGACCGTCGGCGAGCAACGTGTCGTAACACAGCCGAGACAGCGCGAGCGCGGACATGCTGGCGGCGCCGCCCAGTTCGTTCGGTTTCCTGGCCTCAACAACCGTGCGGGCCTCGAACCAGGTGGCCAGCGCGTCACCCATGCCCGCCGATAGGTAGCGGGCCGGGCTGTTGGCGATGATCGTGGTGTCGACCAGCACCAGTTCGGGATTGCGCGGGTGGTGCATCACCTGTTCCACCTCGCCGGACTCGGTGTAAACCACCGAAACCGCACTGCACGGCGCATCGTTGGACGCCAGGGTCGGGCACATCACCACCTTCAGGCCGGCCGCGACGCCGATGGCACGCCCGGCATCGAGGGCCTTGCCCCCACCCGCCGCGATGAGAGTCCCCACGCCGGCCGCGGTGGCGGCCACGACTCCCGCGTCGATCTCGGCCCGCGAGCACTCGCCGCCGAATCGGTGGGCCGTGAACTCGATCCCGGCGGCGCCCAGGGTCTGCGCCCACACCGATGACATCTCCCGATGCAACCGTTCGCTGGCCAGCAGCAGCGCCGGGGCGGTGAGTCCGACCTCGCGCATCACCGGGCCGAGTTCTCGAGTGGCGTGCTGGCCTTGGACATACCGGGCGGGGGCGGCGAACGTCGTGAGCATGGTTTATTGATGCACACGGACGCAGCCGCCACGCGCAAACCACGCAGCCGCCGACGAAAAAACCCGAACCCTGTACGGGTTCGGGTTATGCGTACCCCCGATGGGATTCGAACCCACGCTACCGCCGTGAGAGGGCGGCGTCCTAGGCCGCTAGACGACGGGGGCTAGAACGAAAGTCAGCATAGCCGAACCGGCAATGGCGACATAATCCGGACGTTGGCTGGGGTACCAGGACTCGAACCTAGAATGGCTGAACCAGAATCAGCTGTGTTGCCAATTACACCATACCCCACTGGGTACCCATCACAGCTGGTCAGGACCAGCCGGTTCCGGGCTTGAAAACAACGCGCTCAAAACAACGTTGTGCAGACTACCAAAGATTTCGCTGGGCTCCATCCCGGGCCTCGCGGAGCCGCCGCAGGGTGCGGTCGCGGCCGAGCAACTCCATCGACTCGAACAGCGGCGGGCTGACGGTTGCGCCGGTCACCGCCACCCGCAAGGGTCCGAATGCCTTGCGCGGCTTGAGCTCCAGCCCGTCGATCAGCGCGGCCTTGAGAGCCTCCTCGATCGAGGACGTCGTCCAGTCCGAAACCCCCTCCAGCGCAGCGATCGCGGAGTCGAGCACGCTCACCGAATCGGCGCCCAACTCCTTGGCCCCGGCCTTGGGATCGATGGCGTAGACGTCGTCGTTGAGGAACTTCAACAATTCCCAGGCGTCGGAAAGCACCACGACGCGGGTCTGCACCAGCCCGGCAGCGGTCGCGAATCCCGCCTCGTCCAAACCGGTGTCGTAGCCGTGGGTGGCGAAGTAGTCCTTGAGACGACGGGTGAACTCGGCCGGTTCCAGCCGGCGGATGTGCTCGGCGTTGATGGCGTCGGCCTTCTTCTGATCGAACCGGGCCGGGTTGGAGTTGACGTCGATGACGTCGAACGCGCGCACCATCTCCTTGAGGTCGAACAGGTCGCGATCGTCGGCGATGGACCAACCCAGGAGCGCGAGGTAGTTCAGCAGGCCTTCGGGCAGGAAGCCGCGGTCGCGGTGCAGAAACAGATTCGACTGCGGATCGCGCTTGGAGAGCTTCTTGGTTCCTTCGCCCAAAACCGTTGGAAGATGGGCATATTCGGGAACAACTTCGCCGACACCGATCCGGATCAGGGCCCGATGCAGGGCGATCTGCCGCGGCGTCGACGGCAACAGGTCCTCGCCGCGGAGCACATGGGTGATCTTCATCAGCGCGTCGTCGACGGGATTGACAAGGGTGTACAACGGGTCGCCGCTGGCCCGGGTCAGTGCGAAATCGGGAACGGTGCCGGACGCGAACGTCGTCTCGCCGCGGACCAGATCGTGCCAGGTGATGTCCTCGTCGGGCATCCGCAGCCGCAGCACCGGCTTGCGCCCTTCGGCCTCGTAGGCGGCACGCTGCTCGGCGGTGAGATCGCGATCGAAGTTGTCGTAGCCCAGTTTCGGACTCCGGCCGGCGGCGATGTGCCTGGCCTCGACCTCCTCGGGGGTGGAGTAGGCGAGGTAAGCCTCGCCGTTTTCCAGCAGCAGGGCAGCGACGTCGCGGTAGAGCTCACCGCGTTGGGACTGCCGGTACGGGAGATGCGGTCCGCCGACCTCGGGGCCCTCGTCCCAGTCCAGTCCCAGCCAGCGCAGCGCGTCCAGGATGGCTGCGTAGCTCTCCTCGGAGTCCCGGGCGGCGTCGGTGTCCTCGATGCGGAACACGAACGTCCCGGCGTTGTGCCGGGCGTAAGCCCAGTTGAACAGCGCGGTGCGGACCAGGCCGACGTGCGGGGTCCCGGTCGGTGAGGGACAGAAACGCACGCGCACGGGCGGGGTCATCGGGGAGCCTTCCGGACGACGGGGTTGGTCAGGGTTCCGATCCCCTCGATGCTGACGCTGACGGTGTCGCCGTCCTCGATGGGGCCGACGCCGGCGGGGGTGCCGGTAAGGATCAGATCGCCCGGCAGCAGAGTCATCACCGCCGAGATCCATTCGATGATGGCACCGACGTCGTGGATCATCATCGAGGTCCGGCTGTGTTGGCGCAGTTGGCCGTTCACCTCGGTGCGGATATCCAGGTCCGAGGCGTCCAGGTCGGTGACGATCCACGGGCCGACCGGGCAGAACGTGTCATGGCCCTTGGCGCGCATCCACTGTCCGTCGGCCTTCTGCTGGTCGCGAGCGGAGACGTCGTTGGCGATCGTGTAGCCCAGGATGTTCTCCGCCGCCCGGGCGGCGGGAACGTCCTTGCAGGGCCTACCGATGACGACAGCCAGCTCGCCCTCATGGTGAACCGGAGAAGCGTTGGCGGGCAATTGGATTGGCACACCCGGGCCGATGATCGCGGTGTTGGGCTTGAGGAAGATCACCGGATCCTCGGGCGCCGGGCCGGTGAGCCCTTCCATCTCCTTGATGTGTTCGAGGTAGTTCTTGCCCATGCAGACCACCTTGGAAGCCAGGATCGGCGCCAGCAGCCGGACATCGGCCAGCGGCCACGACCGGCCGGTGAAGGTGGGCGTGCCGAAGGGATGTTCGGCGATCTCGCGGGCGACCCAGCCTGCCTGAGGTGCGTCGCCCTCACCCTCAATGCTGACAAAGGCAACCCCGTCGGGGCTGGCGATACGACCCAGGCGCATTCGAATGAGCTTAGGGGATTGGGTCCTTGGGGGATCATGGTGCGGTGGCCATCGACAGCATCGGCGTGTACCGCCGCTGGTCGATGCTCGGAATCGGTTTGTTCGCGACGTTGTTCGCCAACGTGTTCATCAACGGTGTCGCCTTCCTGATCCCGACGCTACATTCGGAGCTGGGCCTGGATCTCGCCCACGCGGGCCTGATCTCGGCGATGCCCAAGTTCGGGATGGTGCCGACCCTGATCCCGTGGGGCTACGTGGTGGACCGCGCCGGCGAGCGGTTCGTGCTGTGGGTGGGCTCGGCGCTGACCGCCGCCGCGGCATTGGGGGCGGCGTTCTTAGCGCACTCGCTGGCGCTGATGGCGGTCTTCCTGTTCCTCGGCGGGATGGCCGCGGCGAGCAGCAACTCGGCCAGCGGACGATTGGTGGTGGGCTGGTTCCCGCCCGAGCAGCGCGGGCTGGCGATGGGGATCCGGCAGACCGCGCAGCCGTTGGGAGTTGGCTTGGGCGCGTTGGTGATTCCGTTGCTCGCACAGCGCCACGGCCTGGGGGCCGCGATGGTGTTTCCGGCGGCGGTGTGCGCGGTGGCCGCGGTGGTGTGTGCGGTCGCGGTGACCGACCCGCCCCGGCCCGCACGCGCCGAGGCTCCGGCCGCCGATCTGGCCAACCCCTACCGGGGGTCGTCGCTGTTGTGGCGCATCCACGCGGTGTCGGTGCTGCTGGTGGTTCCGCAGGCGGTGGTGTGGACGTTCGCACTCGTCTGGCTGATGAGCGAACGCGGGTGGTCGGCCGGCTCGGCGGGGGTTCTGGTCATGCTCACCCAGCTCCTCGGGGCGCTCGGCCGGATCGCGGCGGGCCGCTGGTCGGACCGGGTGGGCTCGCGCCTGCGCCCGATCCGGGTCATCGCCGGGGCAGCCGCGGCCTCGATGGTGCTGCTGGGTGTCGCCGACACCTTCGGATTCTCGGCACTGAGTATCGCGCTGCTGGTCGTGGCCTCCGTGGTGACGGTGTCCGACAACGGTCTGGCGTTCACCGCGATCGCCGAGATCGCCGGCCCGTTCTGGAGTGGACGGGCGCTCGGTGCGCAGAACACCACCCAGCTGCTGACGACGGGGCTAACTCCCCCGGTGTTCGGTGCCCTGATCACCGCGGCGGGCTATCCGCTGGCGTTCTACGCGTGCGCGGTGTTCGCGGCACTGGCCATTCCGGTGGTGCCGGCGGATCGCGACTAACCCCGGCGATCCGCCGCTCTCGGCAGGTCAAGCAGGGCGCCGGCCAGAAAGCACAGGGCCCCGATGAAGGTGCCCAGGTTGGCCAGAACCTGGTCCTCGGTGACCCCGGTGCCGCGGACGAAGGCACCCACCGCGGAGATCCCGAACGCGATGCAGCCGAGCATGTTGATCCAGACTGCCTGCCAGTCCCTGGATTTCAGTTCCACGAGTCCGACCGTCGCGGTGACGGCGACGACGGCGAGCACCGCGCTGACCAGAAACGCCAGCGATCCCCCGGCGTCCGGCGTCCACACCAGCCGGCGCTCGGTGCGGATCGCGTGCGCCCACACCGAGGCTCCGGTGCTGAGGTTGAACGCCAGCGTTCCGGCGAACTGGGTGGCCGCCGACAGCCAGGCGATGCGCGGCGCCGACCGAGACAGCACCAGCTGCATCCACGCCGCCGTGGTGAAGAACCAGGAGCCGACGAACGTCAGCGCGTTGGCCGTCCCGGCGCCGGCGTGTGCGGCGAACCCGGGCAGCGTGGCCAGCGCGAAGAACGCCGAACCGATCGCGAACAGCCAGCACTGCCGGACCAGCGTCGGCATCGCAGCCTGTTAGAGCCGGGCCCGGATACGCTCGCCGACCTCGGCGGTGGACAGCTTCTCGTCACCCCGGGTGGCCAGATGGTCGGCGACGGCCGCCTCCACCCGGGCGGCCGCGGCGTCCTCGCCGAGGTGCCGCAGCAACAGGGCCACGCTCGTGATCGCCGCAGTCGGGTCTGCCAGGCCCTTGCCGGCGATGTCGGGTGCGCTGCCGTGGACCGGTTCGAACATCGACGGGTTGGCGCCGGTCGCGTCGATGTTGCCGCTGGCGGCCAGCCCGATTCCACCGGACACCGCCCCGGCGAGGTCGGTGATGATGTCGCCGAAGAGGTTGTCGGTGACGATCACGTCATAGCGTCCGGGATCGGTGACCATGTAGATGGTGGCGGCGTCGATGTGCTGGTAGGCCGTTTCGACGTCGGGGTACTCCTCGCCGATCTCGGCGAAGATCCGCGACCACATGCCGCCGGCGAACATCAGCACGTTGTTCTTGTGCACCAGAGTCAGATGCTTGCGACGCTTGCGCGCGAGATCGAAGGCGTAGCGCACCACGCGGGTGACGCCGTATGCGGTGTTGACGCTGACCTCGGTGGCCACCTCGTGCGGGGTGCCGACCCGGATCGCGCCGCCGTTGCCGGTGTACGGACCCTCGGTGCCCTCACGGACGACGACGAAGTCGATCGCCGGATCGCCCTTGAGTGGGCTGCTGACACCGGCGTAGAGCTTGCTCGGCCGCAGGTTCACGTGGTGGTCGAGTTCGAAGCGGGTCTTGAGCAGCAGGCCGCGTTCGAGCACACCGCTGGGCACCGACGGATCGCCGATGGCGCCGAGCAGGATCGCGTCGTGCGTGCGCAGTTCGTCGAGCAGACCTTCGGGCAGCACCTCACCGGTGGCGTGGTAGCGCTTGGCGCCGACGTCGTAGTGGGTCTTCTCCACCCCGGGCAGCACGGCGTCGAGCACCTGCAGCGCCTCGCCGATGACCTCCGGACCGATGCCGTCGCCGGGGATTACCGCCAACCTGATGGACGTCACGACAGGTCGACCACTTCCAGCGTGGTGGCCTCGACCGCGTCGCGGATCGCCGCGCGAACGTCGGCCGGCACGTCGCGGTCCAGTCGCAGCATCACGGTCGCTCCGCCGCCGGTGGTGTCCTGACTCAGTTGCGCCGCTTCGATGTTCACGCCCGCGGAACCCAGCACGGTGCCGATCTTGCCCAGCGCACCGGGCTTGTCTGCGTAGTGCAGGACCATATTGACGCCCTCGGCACGGAGGTCGAAGTTGCGGCCGTTGATCTGGACGACCTTCTCCACCTCCTGCGGCCCGGACAGCGTGCCCGAGACGTTGACCGCCGAACCGTTGGCGGCCACCACGCGGACGTCGACGAGGCTGCGGTGGTCGGGGCTCTCGCTGACCTTGGCCAGGGTGGCGTTCAGGCCGCGGTCGGCAGCCAGGGCCGGAGCGTTGACGAAGGTGACCTGCTGATCGGTCATCGTGGAGAACAGGCCACGCAGTGCCGAGAGCTTGAGCACCTCGACGTCCTCGGTCGCCAGTTCGCCGGAGACCTGCACCGCGAGGCTGCTCGGGGCTTCGGCACCCAGCACGCCGGCCAGGACACCGAGCTTGCGGACCAGGTCGAGCCAGGGGGCGACGTCCTCGCTGACCGCGCCGCCGGCGACGTTGACCGCGTCGGGCACGAACTCTCCGGCCAGCGCCAGCTTGACGCTCTCGGCGACGTCGGTGCCGGCCCGGTCCTGGGCCTCCGAGGTCGAGGCGCCCAGGTGCGGGGTGACGACGACCTCCGGCAGCTCGAACAGCGGGCTGTCGGTGCACGGCTCGGTGGAGAACACGTCCAGACCGGCGGCGCGCACATGGCCGCTGGTGATCGCATCGGCGAGCGCCTGCTCGTCGAGCAGACCGCCTCGCGCCGCGTTGACGATGATCACGCCGGGCTTGGTCTTGGCGAGCGCCTCCTTGTTGAGCAGGCCGGCGGTCTCCTTGGTCTTGGGCAGGTGCACCGAGATGAAATCGGCGCGGGCCAGCACATCGTCGAGCGGCAGCAGCTCGATGCCGAGCTGTGCGGCGCGGGCGGGCGGCACGTAGGGGTCATAGGCGATGACGTGGGTGCCGAACGCGGCCAGCCGTGCCGCCACCAGCTGACCAATCCGGCCCAGGCCGACCACGCCGACGGTCTTGCCGAACAACTCGACGCCGTTGAACTTCGAGCGCTTCCAGGTGTGCTCACGCAGGGTGGCGTCGGCAGCCGGGATCTGGCGCGCGGTGGACAGCATCAGCGCGACGGCGTGCTCGGCGGCGCTGTGGATGTTCGAGGTGGGGGCGTTGACCACCAGCACTCCGGCTGCGGTGGCGGCGTCCACGTCGACGTTGTCCAGGCCGACTCCGGCGCGCGCGACGATCTTCAGCTTCGGCGCGGCCTTGATGACGTCGGCATCGACCGTGGTCGCCGAGCGGACCAGCAGGGCGTCGGCGTCTGCGACGGCCTCCAGCAGCTTCGGGCGGTCCGGGCCGTCGACCCAGCGGACCTCAACCTGGTCGCCGAGGGCGGCAACGGTGGACGGGGCAAGTTTGTCGGCGATCAACACAACGGGCAAAGTCACCGCAACAGCGTAATGGGGTCTCATCGCCGGGTGGCGGGCGGGAGAATCAAGAGCGCGGTGGGCGGGAGAATCATCCAGTGGACGTCACGGTAGTCGGCAGCGGCCCCAACGGGCTCGCGGCGGCCGTCGTCTGCGCCCGGGCCGGGCTGTCCGTGCAGGTTCTGGAGGCTCAGTCGACCCTGGGCGGCGGTGCGCGCACGCTGGCCGATCGGGAGTTCTCCGGCGTCGCCCACGACATCTGCTCCGCGATCCACCCGCTGGCGCTGGCGTCGCCGTTCTTCGCCGAGTTCGACCTGCGGGCCCGCGGGGTCAGGCTGGAGGTGCCGGAGGTGTCCTATGCCAGCCCGTTGCCGGGCGGGCCCGGGGTACTGGCCTATCGGGATCTGGAACGCACGTGCGCCGGCTTGAGCCACGGCGACTCCTGGCGGCGCCTACTTGGTCCGCTGGTGGAGCGCGCCGACGATGTTCTGGCGGTCCTGATCGGCGACAAGCGTTCGGTGCCCGATCCGGTTGCGGCGGCACTGCTCGGCCGGCGGATGGTCGAGCAGGGCACCCCGGCCTGGGGACTGCTGCGCGGGGAGGATGCCCGGGCTCTGTTCACCGGCGTTGCCGCGCATACCATTTCGCGCATGCCGTCGTTGGTGGCGGCCGGCGCCGGCCTGTTGCTGGCGACCCTGGGGCATACCGTGGGCTGGCCGGTACCTGTGGGCGGCAGCCAGGCGATCGCCGATGCGTTGATCGACGACCTGCGCGCCCACGGCGGGGAGTTGCGCGCCGGCGTGACGGTCACCTCTCCCCCGCGCGGCGTGGTTTTGTACGACACCGCGCCGACGGCCCTGTTGGACATCTACGGCGATGCCCTGCCGTCGCGGTATGCGCGGGAATTGCGGCGCTACCGGTTCGGCCCCGGAGTGGCCAAGGTGGATTTCGTTCTCTCCGAGGACATTCCGTGGTCGGATCCGCGATTGTCCTCGGCACCCACGTTGCATCTGGGCGGAACCCGGGCCCAGATGGCGCATGCCGAGGCCGACGTCGCCCGCGGCAGGCACGCCGACTGGCCGATGGTGCTGGCAGCGCAGTCCTGGGTTGCCGACCCGAGTCGCGTTGACGCACAGGGCCGTCGGCCGTTCTGGACCTACGCGCACGTGCCGGCTGGATCTCTCGTGGACCAGACTGCGGCCGTCACCGCGGTGTTGGAACGCTTCGCGCCGGGCTTCGCGGAATGCGTGGTCGCTTCGCGGTCGATCCCGGCCGCGCAGATGAACTCCCACAACGCCAACTATGTCGGCGGCGACATCGCGGTGGGCGGAAACTCGGTACTGCGCGCACTACTCGGACCGACGCCGCGGGTTAATCCCTGGGCCACAAGCATTCCCGGGGCCTACCTGTGCTCGTCGGCCACCCCTCCCGGCGGCGGGGTGCACGGCATGAGCGGGTACTACGCGGCGCGGACGGTGCTGGGGCGGGAGTTCGGTTTGGGAATGCCGTCGCTACGGCCCTGACGCACTTCGGCGGGGGGGGGGGGGGGGGGGGGGGGGGGGGCCCCCCCCCCCCACC
>CAYTOD010000031.1:0-5428 GCA_964439315.1 uncultured Mycobacterium sp.
GGCTCGGACCCCGTGGGGGGTCCGAGCCGACGTTGGGGGGCCAAGCCGACCGTTAGGGCGCAGTCGAGTGGGCACCGCGGGAGTGCGCGCCGCGCGAACCGTCATGTGCCGGGGCGCCCTTGCCGGCCGGTGCCGCAACCGACTTGCCCCGCGGGGCCTCATGGGCCGGAGCGATCGGGGTGAAGCGCGGGGCCTCATGGGCCGGAGCGATCGGGGTGAACCGGGGAGCATCCGCCGGAGCAATCGGGGTGAAGCGAGGCGCATCCGCCGGAGCAATCGGGGTGAAGCGAGGCGCATCCGCCGGAGCAATCGGGGTGAAGCGAGGCGCATCGGCCGGAGCGATCGGGGTGAAGCGAGGCGCATCGGCCGGAGCGATCGGGGTGAACCGGGGGGCATCAGACTGAGCGGTCGGAATTCGGCTGTCGATCGTGTCGGCCATGCTCATCCCGGCGACGGCCAGGGACCCACCGAACAGCATGACTCCGGCGGACACCGCGCCGATGAGGTACTTGCGGACCCGGCCCTGAGTGGAGTTCGTCATTTCTTTCTGCCTTTCTGGTTGATTCCGCCTCCTGGTTGGGGCGACACCAGAAACTCTCGTCGACAACAGGCCCGGGCACAGTCGGCGAAAAGACCCCTTCACCTGATGAAACGCCGTCCTACAGCTGTAGGACACGCCAACGCCGACCTCACTCGGACGGCGGAGGGCCTTCAGCCAGCAATGCCCGGAATCCGTCCTCGTCGAGAATCGGCACACCGAGTTCAACGGCCTTGTCGTACTTGGATCCGGGCGCATCGCCGGCGACGACGAACGAGGTCTTCTTCGACACCGACCCTGCCGCTTTGCCTCCGCGGACGATGATGGCCTCCCTGGCCTCGTCGCGGGAGAACCCGGCCAGCGACCCCGTCACCACGATGGTCAGCCCGGCCAGCGTCGGGGCGATCCCGGTGTCGCGTTCGTCGGCCATCCGCACCCCGGCGTCGCGCCACTTGTCGACGATGGCACGGTGCCAGTCCACCTCGAACCATTCCCGAAGGGCCGCAGCGATGGTCGGACCCACGCCCTCGACATCGGCCAGCTGCTCTTCGCCGGCATCCATGATGGCCTCGAGGCTCCCGAATGCCGTCGCCAAAGCCCTTGCGGCCGTTGGCCCCACATGCCGGATGGACAGCGCCACCAGAACCCGCCACAACGGACGGTCCTTGGCTTCCTGCAGGTTGGTCAGCAGTCGCTTGGCGTTGGCCGACAGCGCGCCGTCCTTGGTGCGGAAGAACTCGGCCCTGGCCAGGTCGTCGTCCGTGAGGCCGAACAGGGCGCCCTCGTCGGCGATCACACCGGCCTGCAGCAGAGCGGTGGCGGCTTCGTAGCCCAGGCCCTCGATATCCAGAGCTCCCCGGCCGGCGAGGTGAAACACCCTCTCCCGCAATTGGGCCGGGCAGGATCGTGAGTTCGGGCAACGGATGTCGACGTCGCCTTCCTTGGCGGGTGCCAGGAGGGTGCCGCATTCCGGGCAGTGGGTGGGCATGACGAACTCGCGTTCGGTTCCGTCGCGCAGGTCGACGACGGGACCGAGCACCTCGGGAATGACGTCGCCGGCCTTGCGGATCATCACCGTGTCGCCGATCAGCACGCCCTTGCGCTTGACCTCCGAGGCGTTGTGCAGGGTCGCCAGGCTGACCGTCGAACCGGCGATGCGCACCGGAGTCATGAACGCGAAGGGGGTCACCCGACCGGTGCGACCGACGTTGACCCGGATGTCGTTGAGCGTGGTCTGTGCTTCTTCGGGCGGGTACTTGTAGGCCACCGCCCACCGGGGCGCCCGGGAGGTGGCGCCCAGGCGGCGCTGCTGGGCGAGTTCGTCGAGTTTGACCACCACGCCGTCGATTTCGTGCTCGATGGCGTGCCGGCGCTCACCCCAGTATCCGATGCGTTCCTGCACCGCGGCCAGACCACTCACGCGGGTGGTGTGCTCGGACACCGGCAGCCCCCAGGCCTTCAGCGCGACGTAGGCCTCGTGCAGAGTTTTCGGCGCGAAGCCTCCGGAGAATTCCGCGTAGCCCAGTCCGTGACAGACCATTCGCAGCGGCCGCCGCGCGGTGATCGCCGGGTTCTTCTGCCGCAACGACCCGGCGGCGCTGTTGCGCGGATTGGCGAACGGCGGCTTTCCCTCGGCGACCAGGCTGGCGTTGAGGTTGGCGAAGTCGGCGACCATGAAGAACACCTCGCCGCGGACTTCCAGGACCGCCGGGATCGGGAATTCGTCTGTTGCAGTGAGAGTCTCGGGAACGTCTCCGATCGTTCGGGCATTGAGGGTGACGTCCTCGCCCACCCGGCCGTCGCCGCGGGTCGCCGCGCGTTCCAGCCTGCCGTCGCGGTAGACCAGCGCGATCGCGGCGCCGTCGACTTTCAGCTCGCACAGGTAGTGCGGGTCGCGGCCGATCTCGCTCTCCACCCTGTTCGACCAGGCGAGGAGTTCGTCGGTGTTGAACACGTCGTCGAGGCTGAGCATGCGTTCGAGATGCTCGGCCGGGGTGAACTCGGTGGCGAATCCGGCGCCGCCCACCAACTGGGTGGGCGAGTCGGGCACCCGCAGTTCGGGGTAGCGCTCCTCCAGTGCCGCGAGTTCGTTGAACAGCGCGTCGAAGTCGGCGTCGGCGATGATCGGGGCGTCTTTGACGTAGTAGCGGAACTGGTGTTCGCGCACCTCGTCGGCGAGTTCCTGCCAACGGCGGCGCACGTCGGGATCGACGGGATCGGTCTCCGGTGCGGCAGCCACCCCCGCAGGTTAGTCGAGGGTCAGAACGGGACGGATCACTCGGCGATGGCGTCGGCAGCGCGCTGCGCCAGACCGATCGCAGTACGGGCCCAGCGCTCGGTGGCACCGGCCAGCCCGCAGACCGGGCTGACCCCGACCCGCGTGCCGAGCACCGACCGGGGAAACCCGAGCCGGTCGGTGACTCGGGCCGCGGCGAAGGCCACGTCCTCGGCCGACGGGCCGCGCTCGGGGGCGAGTGCCGGCAGCAGGCCGAGGACCAGGGTGCGTCCGGAGTCGATGAACTCCCCCATGCCGTCGAAGTCGGCGTCGCCGATAGTCCGGGCGTCCACCGACAGCGCCGGTAATGAGCTGCGCTGCAACAGGTTCCACGGCACATCGGCCGCGCAGCAGTGCAGCATCGCCGGACCGACCGCGGCCGCGCAGTCGTCGAGCAGTCCGATGGCGCGGGCCTCGTCGACCGGGTGCACCGGGCTCAGCGCGGTCACCCCGGACAGCCGGCCGGACAGCGCGGCCGGCAGCAAGGGTTCGTCGAACTGCACCACCACTGTCGTCGACAGCCGGCGGGCCACTTCGGCGCGGTGCCGCGCCACACCCTCGGCCAGTGAACCGGCCAGGTCGCGTACCGCGCCGGGGTCGGTGATGGCGCGGTGGCCGTTGGCCAGTTCCAGCGAGGCCGCCAGGGTGATGGGCCCGGGGGCCTGCACCTTGACGGGGTGTCCGGGCGTCCCGGCCTTCTCCCAGGCCTCCTCGAGGGCGTCGATGTCCTCGTCGAGCAGGCTGATCGCCCGCCGCGTCACGGCGCCGGGCCGCGCCGCCACGCGGTAGCCGCGCGGAACGGTGTCGATCGCGATGTCGACCAGAAGCGCACCGGCGCGGCCGATCAGATCGGCGCCCACACCCCGGGCGGGCAGCTCGACCAGATGCGGCAACCGGTGCAGTTCGCCTACGACGACCTCAGCGGCCTGCCGCGGCGCCGAACCGGGCCACGAGCCGATCCCGGTAGCCGCCGCGAAAACGCTCACCGGGCAACGGTAGTCCGTCCGCGGTCTGCGACGGGGACGGCAGCACCTCGGCGATCCGGCTAACCTGGGACAGCATGAGCCGACATCCGCGCAACGCGGTGGGTGACATCAGGGGAGCCGCTCGCTTGGCGGTGGTCGGGACCACGGCAGCCAGCGAGGTCGTCGAGGCGGTGCACTCCACGATCGCCGGCCGTCGGGCACGCCGCACGCGTCCGCGCTCCGGGCCGGTCAGCGGGCTGGTCTACCGAAGCATCCGCGAGATCACCCGGATCGCCGGCACGGGTATCGACCGGGCACTGGCGCCGCTGGAGGTGCTGCTCGCCGAGAACACCCCCGGCCTGACCCGCACCACGCTGATCGCGACCCTCAACGGCGTCATCGGCGACCACCTCGCCGAGACCGGCAACCCGCTGGCCATGACGATGCGGTTCTGCCGGGCAGGTGAACCTCTGGCCCTGGACCCGGCGGCGCTGCGCTCGGCCATCCCGGAGCTCAACGGCAAAATCCTGGTGCTGCTGCACGGCCTGTGCGGCAACGATCTCGTCTGGCAGCGCAACGACTACGACTACGGCGATGCCCTCGCCCGTGACCTCGGTTACACCCCGGTGTATCTGCACTACAACTCCGGCCGGCACGTCTCGGAGAACGGCCGTGAATTCGCCGCACTGATGGACCGATTGGTGGCGGCATGGCCGGTGCCGGTGGACGATCTGGTGCTGGTCGGTCACAGCATGGGCGGCCTGGTTGCGCGCAGCGCGTGCCACTACAGCGAACACGGCGGGAGCGAACACGGCGGGAGCGAACACGACGGGAGCGAACACGACGGGAGCGAACACGACGGGAGCGAACACGGCGGGAGCGAAGACGGCGGGAGCGAGGAAAGCCCCGGCGAGTGGCGTTCCGCGCTGACAAGGCTCGTCTGCCTGGGAACGCCCCACCACGGCGCACCGCTGGAGCGCGGCGGCAACGGTCTGCAGACCCTGGTCGGATTCAACCGCTACCTCGCTCCGCTGGGGCGCCTGGGCAAGCTGCGCAGCGCGGGCATCACCGACCTGCGCTACGGCGCCGTCCTCGACGATCACTGGGCCGGCCGCGACCGCTTCGAGCCCGCCGGCGACACCCGCGAGGTGGTCGATCTTCCGGCCGGCGTGGAGTGCTTCGCGATGGCGGCCACGATGTCCCTCAGGGGCCGGCGGCATCCGCTGGGCGACGGCCTGGTGCCGGTGGCCAGCGCGCTCGGCCACCACAAGGATCGACGCCTGGCACTGGACTTCCCGCCGGCCAACACCCATGTCATCACCGAGACCGGCCACCTCGATCTGCTCGGCAATCCGGAGGTCTACCAGATCCTCAGGGACTGGCTGGCGGCTCCGGCCTGACCCGCCGATGAGGATGCGGCCCTACGCGGTGGCGGTGGCGCTGCTGGTCTCTGGATGCACCCGGTTCGTGGCGGGGCAGGCGTTACCCGGCAACGAGCCGGAACCGGGGGTCCTCGCGGCGGCCGCCCCGCGGCGGAGGCGACCAGCAGCCGCGCCGATTCCGGGGTCCACCAATACTGGCTGCCCGGCCGGGCCTCCCCCATCCAGCCCTGTGCGTGCCAGCCATCGAGGAAGGTAGCCGCGGCATCCT
>CAYTOD010000031.1:5438-44522 GCA_964439315.1 uncultured Mycobacterium sp.
GGGGGGGGGGGGCTGGGTTACCCCGCAACGGCGCGGCCCGGGGGGGCCCGCGGGGCGGCCGCCGCGCTTCTGAGCCAGGAGCAGATGCAGGCAGTCACCGGAGCGGGCGAGGACCTGACGGCCATCCCCACCATGGACGGCACCGCCCCGGCCGACGACACGACTCTCGCGGCCGGCGAATCCCCCGAGTGCCGGTTCCTGTTCGTCGAAACGGCAACGTTCGGAACCGATTTCGATGGATTCCACAAGACCACCTATCAGGATCCGCCGCACCGGGCGATCATCTCGCAGGGCGTGGCGCTCTACTCGGACCCTGCTGTGGCCCGCCGGGCGTTCGACGCACTGGCCGATACCGTGCAGGCCTGCGCAGCCAGCCCATCGGCACCGTTGGTCGGTACGTTGACATCCGGACCGGACTGGCTGCGGATCCGGCCAGGAGACTGCGGGCGGGATTACCGGCTGAAGTCCGCGGCGCTGATCGAGGTGACGTTCTGCGGGATGTCCCCGTCGGTGCCCGAGATCGTCGTGGCCAACATCGCCGACCGGGTACCGGGCTAGCGGATCGTCGCGCTGCCGATGACCTCGTCGCCGTCGGGGTCGGGATGGTAGAGCACCAGGGTCTGGCCGGCCGCGACGCCGCGCAGTGGCGACCGCAGTGTCACCGTCACCTCGTCACCGACCAGTTCGGCGACCGCGGGGGCCAGCCCCCCGTGCGCGCGTACCTGAACCTCGCACTCGACCGGCCCTGCCGGGGCGGTGCCCGCGGTGAACACCGGCCGTTGTCCGATCAGCGACCAGACGTCGAGGTCGGCGGCCGCGCCCACAACCACGGTCCCGGCGTCGGCGTCGATGGCCGTGACGTAGCGCGGGGCGCCGTCCGGGCCCGGCCCGGCGATGCCCAGGCCCTTGCGCTGGCCGATGGTGAAGCCGTGCACGCCATCGTGGTGGGCAAGCACGGCACCGTCGGCGTCGACTACCGCACCGGGGCGGACCCCGATGCGGGCTCCGAGGAAGGCACGGGTGTCACCGGACGGGATGAAGCAGATGTCGTGACTGTCGGGCTTGGCGGCCACCGCCAGTCCTCGATCGGCGGCCTCGGCCCTGATCTCGGCCTTGGGGGTGTCGCCCACCGGAAAAAGGGCGTGTGCCAACTGCTCGGCGGTAAGCACGCCGAGGACGTAGGACTGGTCTTTGTCCCGGTCGACCGCCCGGCGGAGACGACCGCCCTCCAGCCTGGCGTAGTGACCGGTGACCACCGCATCGAAGCCAAGCGCCAGAGCCCGGGCCGAGACCGCGGAGAACTTGATCCGCTCGTTGCAGCGCACGCAGGGGTTGGGCGTCTCGCCCCGAGCGTAGGACGACACGAAGTCGGCGATGACGTCATCGGCGAATCGGTCGGCGAAATCCCAGACATAGAAGGGGATTCCGAGGACGTCGGCCACCCGCCGGGCGTCGCCGGCGTCCTCCCGGGAGCAGCACCCCCGCGATCCGGTACGCAACGCTCCGGGTGCCTGCGACAGCGCCAGGTGCACGCCCACCACCTCGTGGCCCGCATCGACCATCCGGGCGGCGGCCACCGACGAGTCGACTCCCCCGCTCATCGCGGCCAGCACCCTCATCGCAGACCCCCCACCGGAGCGCTGGCCAGGGCGGCCTGCCGGGCCCGTTCGACGGCGGCGGGCAGCACCTGCAGTGCGGCGTCGACGTCGGCCTCGGTGCTGTTGTGCCCCAACGACAGTCGCAACGAACCGCGGGCCCGCTCGGCGGGCTGGCCCATCGCGAGCAACACGTGCGACGGCCTCGCCACACCCGCGGTGCAGGCGGATCCGGTCGAACACTCGATCCCGCCGGCGTCCAGCAACATGAGCAGCGAATCGCCCTCGCAGCCGCGAAAGGTGAAGTGCGCGTTGCCGGGAAGCCGACGGGCGTCCCGAGCACCGTTGAGCACGACGTCGTCGACCGCGCCGAAGACACCCTCGACCAGACGATCGCGCAGCGTCCGCAGCCGCGCGGCAGTATCCGCCAATGACCCGACGGCGACCTCAGCCGCCACCGCCATCGCGACCGCGCCGGCGACATCCGGTGTGCCGGAGCGGACATCGCGCTCCTGCCCACCGCCGTGCAGCAGGGGGACGCACGCGGTGTCGCGGCGAAGCAGCAGCGCACCCGTGCCGGTGGGTCCGCCGAACTTGTGGGCGGCGATACTCAGGGCCGACAGTCCCGAAGAGGCGAAGTCGACGGGTAACTGGCCGACGGCCTGCACCGCATCGCTGTGGATCGGGACACCGAATTGCGCTGCGATGGATGCTAATTCAGCGACCGGCATGATGGTGCCAACCTCATTGTTGGCCCACATCACCGAAACCAGTGCAACGTCGTCATGCTCGGCGAGCACGCCGCGCAGCGCTTCGGGGGTCACCGACCCGTCGGGCTCGGTGGGCAGGAAGGTCACCTCCGCACCCTCATGCTCGGCCAGCCACTGCACAGCGTCGAGCACGGCATGGTGTTCGACGGCGCTGGTGACGATGCGCCGACGGCGCGGTTCCGCGTCGCGGCGCGCCCAGTAGATGCCCTTGACGGCGGTGTTGTCGCTGTCGGTGCCGCCGGCGGTGACGATCACCTCCGACGGACGCGCGCCCAGTTGTGCGGCCAGGCTCTCCCGGGACTCCTCCAGTCGCCGGCGAGCGGCCCGGCCGGCGGTGTGCAGCGAGGACGCGTTACCGGTCTCGGCCAGCGCGGCCGTCATCGCCTCGATGGCCTGCGGGTACATCGGGGTGGTAGCAGCGTGGTCGAGATATACCGACCGGGATTCGCTCATGGCCTGTTCAGGATACCGGCGGGGCTTCCGGCGGCGAACCGACGCGAAGGGTCCCCGCACCGGAGTGCGGGGACCCTCGCGTCTGCTCGTCTGATTAGCCCTTGCGGGCCTTGATGGCATCCGTCAGCTGCGGAGTGACGTTGAACAGGTCGCCGACGATCCCGTAGTCGGAGATCTCGAAGATCGGGGCTTCCTCGTCCTTGTTCACCGCGACGATGGTCTTGGACGTCTGCATGCCTGCCCGGTGCTGGATCGCCCCGGAAATGCCCAGTGCGATGTACAGCTGCGGAGAGACCGTCTTGCCGGTCTGACCGACCTGGAACTGGCCCGGGTAGTAGCCGGAGTCGACGGCGGCGCGCGACGCGCCCACCGCTCCACCCATCGAGTCGGCGAGTGCCTCGACCACGCTGAACTTCTCGGCGCTGCCGACGCCGCGACCGCCGGCCACGACGATGCTGGCCTCGGTGAGCTCCGGACGGTCGCCCGCGACGGCGGGCTGGCGGGCGGTGATCCGCGCGGCATTCCCGGCCTGTGCCGGAACCTCGACGGTGACCTGCTCGCCGGCACCGGCGCTGGGCGCCGGCTCGACGGCACCCGGGCGAACGGTGATGATCGGCACGCCGGCGGTGACCTTCGCCTCGACGGTGAACGCGCCGCCGAAGATCGAGTGAACGCCGGTGCCGTCGCCCTTGACCTCGACGACGTCGGACAGCACGCCCGAACCCAGCCGCGCGGCCAACCGGCCGGCGATCTCCTTGCCGTCGGCGGTGGCGGGGATCAGCACCGCCGCCGGGGCCGCCGACTCGACAAGATTGCTCAGCACGTCGACGTACGGGGTGATCAGGTACTTCTCGGCGTCGTCCGATTCGGCGACGTAGATCTTGGCCGCACCGGCGGCCTTGAGGTCCTCGACCAGCGGCGCGGCGGTGCCGGGGGCACCGATCACGACGGCGGCGGGTTCGCCCAGCGTGCGGGCGGCGGTGAGCAGTTCGGTGGTGACTTTCTTCACTGCACCTTCGGAATGCTCGACGAGCACCAGTACTTCAGCCATGGCGTTTCTCTCTCCTGAAACTTGTGAAAGTCGTTGGGGGTGAAGGGTCTTCGGCGGTCTCTAGATGATCTTCTGCGCGACCAGGTAGTCGGCGATCTTCTTGCCGCCCTCGCCGTCGTCGGCGATCTTCTCGCCGGCGGTCTTCGGCGGCTTCGGCGTCGAGGACACCACGGACGAACCGGCGTGGGCCAGGCCCACCTCATCGGCCCCGACGCCGATGTCGGCGAGGGTCAGGGTGGTTACTTCCTTCTTCTTGGCGGCCATGATGCCCTTGAAGGACGGGAAGCGGGGCTCGTTGATCTTCTCGGTGACGCTGACCACCGCGGGCAGCGAAGCCTCGACGCTGAACACACCTTCGTCGGTCTCGCGCTCGCCGCTGATCGTGCCGCCGTCGACGGTGATCTTGCGCATGTGGGTCAACTGCGGCAGACCGAGGTACTCGGCGATGATGGCCGGGACCGCACCGCCGGTGCCGTCAGTGGCCTCGTTGCCGGCGATCACCAGGTCGGCTCCTTCGATGGTGCCCAGCGCGCGGGCCAGGGCCCAACCCGTCTGCACCATGTCCGAACCCGCCAAGCCCTCGTCGAGCAGGTGGACGCCCTTGTCGGCGCCCATCGACAGGGCCTTGCGGATGGCCTCGGTGGCACGCTCGGGTCCAGCGGTCAGCACCGTCACGGTGCTCTCGCCGCCCTCTTTCTCCTTGATCAGCAGCGCCTCTTCGACGGCACGCTCGTTGATCTCGTCGAGCACGGCATCGGCGGCCTCGCGGTCGAGGGTGTAGTCGCCGCTGGCGAGCTTGCGCTCCGACCACGTGTCCGGGACCTGTTTGATCAGAACCACGATATTCGTCATGGCGTTCTTTCGTCCTCCTGGCATGGCATCCGGCGGCCGGTCGGCCGTCCGGGCTTATCGGATTCGTTCCGCTGACCACCCCATGTTACTAGCCAGTAACTTTTGGTTGATCGCACCCTCACGATAGCGGTTCGCCAGGCGTTCTCCCAGGCCCGGGGAGACGGCAGGTACGCGATTCCGGTCACACGGGATAGCCTGCCTTGCGATGACAACGCACCTGACGGACGCGGCCGACGGCGGCCTGCCGCTGACCGGTGAACGCACCGTTCCCGGCCTGGCGGTGGAGAACTACTGGTTCCGCCGCCATGAGGTCGCCTACCGGTACTGCGCCGGGCTCTGCGCAGGCCAGGACGTGTTGGAGGCCGGCTGCGGAGAGGGGTACGGCGCCGATCTACTGGCCTCGGTGGCCCACCGGGTGGTGGCCGTCGACTATGACGCCGCCACCGTCGCTCATGTGCGCAACCGCTACCCCCGGGTGGAGGTCATCGCCGCCAATCTGGCCGCCCTGCCGCTGCCTGACGCGTCTGTGGACGTTGTGGTGAACTTCCAGGTCATCGAGCATTTGTGGGATCAGCCACAGTTTGTCGCCGAGTGCGCCCGCGTGCTGCGTCCGGGCGGACTCCTGCTGATGTCGACACCCAACCGGATCACGTTCACGCCGGGCAGCGACACCCCGGTGAATCCGTTCCACACCCGTGAACTCAACGCCGCCGAACTCGCCGAACTGCTGACCGACGGCGGATTCGCGGTCGACGGCATGTACGGGGTTTTCCACGGTCCCCGACTGGTCGAGATGGACACCCGGCACGGCGGTTCGATCATCGACGCCCAGATCGCCCGGGCGTTGGCCGACGCCCCCTGGCCGGATGACCTGCTGGCCGACGTCGCGGCGGTGACGTGCGAGGACTTCGAGATCCTCGCGGCTGCGGCCCGCGACATCGATGGCGTCGCGGCTCCGGCCCGCGACATCGACGCCAGCCTGGACCTGCTGGCGATCGCGAGGCGGCCATGACAGCCGGAACACGGGAAGTGCCCGGCCAGTTCAGCCTGGTTCTGCACACCCATCTGCCCTGGCTGGCCCACCACGGCCGATGGCCGGTCGGCGAGGAATGGCTCTACCAGTCGTGGGCGGCGTCCTACCTGCCGCTGGCCCGGGTTCTGCGCACGCTGGCCGCCGAAGGCCGCCGCGGCCTGCTGACCCTGGGCCTGACCCCGGTTGTCACCGCCCAACTCGACGACCCGTACTGCCTCGACGGCATGCACCGCTGGCTGGCCAACTGGCAGCTGCGGGCGTGGGAGGCCGCCACCCTGCACACGCCGACCGGAGCCGCATCGGGAACGGCGACCACGCCGGAGGCGTTGCGGCAGTTCGGTGTTCGCGAGTACGCCGAAGCCAGCCGGGAGCTGGAGGACTTCACCACGCTGTGGCGCCACGGCGCCAGTCCCCTGATCCGCGAACTGATCGACGCCGGCACCGTCGAACTGCTCGGCGGGCCCCTGGCCCACCCCTTCCAGCCGCTGTTGCATCCGCGACTGCGGGAGTTCGCACTCCGGGAAGGTCTGGCCGACGCCGGGCAACGGTTCGCGCACACCCCGACCGGTATCTGGGCGCCCGAATGCGCCTACGCCCCCGGAATGGAGCACGGGTACCGCGCCGCCGGGGTCAGCCATTTCATGGTCGACGGCCCGTCGCTGCACGGCGACACCGCCCTGGGCCGGCCGGTCGGCGACAGCGGCGTCGTGGCGTTCGGCCGGGACCTGACCGTCAGCTACCGGGTCTGGTCGCCGAAGTCGGGCTATCCCGGGCACGCCGCCTACCGCGACTTCCACACCCACGATCATCTGACCGGGCTCAAGCCCGCTCGCGTCACCGGCCGCAACGTGGCCTCCGACGACAAGGCCCCCTACGACCCGGAGCGCGCCGAACGGGCGGTGGACACCCACGTCGCCGACTTCGTCGACCTGGTGCGGGATCGGCTGATCAGCGAGTCGGCGCGCATCGGGCGCCCGGCACACGTGATCGCCGCGTTCGACACCGAATTGTTCGGGCACTGGTGGTACGAGGGACCGCTCTGGCTGGAGCGACTGCTGCGCGCGCTGCCCGAGGCCGGCGTCCGGGTGGGAACGCTGTCGGATGCCATGGCGAACGGATTCGTCGGCGCTCCAGTCGAATTGCCACCGAGTTCGTGGGGTTCGGGCAAGGACTGGCAGGTGTGGTCCGGGCCGAAGGTGGCCGACCTGGTCCAGCTCAACACCGAAGTGGTGGAGACGGCGCTGGCGACGGTGGACAAGGCACTGGCGCAGGGCGACGGCGCCCCGGCGCGCGACGCCGTCGCCGACCAGATCCTGCGTGAGACGCTGCTGACGGTGTCCAGCGACTGGCCGTTCATGGTCAGCAAGGACTCCGCGGCCGACTACGCGCGCTACCGGGCCCATCTGCACGCCCACGCCACCCGTGAGATCGCCGACGCGCTGGCCGCTGGGCGCCGCGACGCCGCCGAACGGTTGGCCGCGGGGTGGAACCGCGCCGACGGGCTGTTCGGCGCGCTCGACGCCCGACGCCTCCCCCGGTGACGCCCACCCCGGTGACTGCGCCGTGAAAGTCCTGATGTTGTCGTGGGAGTACCCGCCGGTGGTCATCGGCGGCCTCGGCCGGCACGTCTACCAGCTGGCCACCGCACTGGTAGCCGACGGCCACGAGGTGGTGGTGCTGGCGCGCCGGCCGATGGGCACCGATCCGGCCAGCCACCCGACGACCGACGGCGTGCACGAGGGCGTGCGGGTGATCGCCGCGGCCGAGGACCCGCACGAGTTCGACTTCGGCACCGACCTGATGGCCTGGGTACTGGCGATGGGCCATGCCATGACCCGCGCCGGATTGCGGCTGCAGGCCGAGGGCTGGCGTCCCGACGTCGTTCATGCCCACGATTGGCTGGTGGCCCATCCCGCCATCGCGCTCGCCGAATTCTTCGACGCACCATTGGTTTCCACCATTCACGCCACCGAAGCGGGCCGGCACTCCGGCTGGGTCAGCGGTCGAGTCAGCCGTCAGGTGCATGCGTCGGAGTCTTGGCTGGTACACGAGTCGGACTCGCTGATCACCTGTTCGGCGTCCATGGCCGACGAGATCTCCCGGCTGTTCGGCCCCGAACTACCCGGGATCACCGTCATCTGCAACGGAATCGACTCCAGCCGTTGGCCGTTCGCGCTGCGACAACCCCACCCCGGCCCCCCACAGCTGCTGTACTTCGGGCGGCTGGAATACGAGAAGGGCGTCCACGAACTCATCGCCGCGCTGCCGAGGATCCGTCGTACCCACCCGGGAACCACACTGACCATCGCCGGTGACGGAACCCAGGAGGAATGGCTAACGGAGCTGGCCCGAAAACACAAGGTGTCCAAGGCGATCCGCTTCTTCGGGCGGGCCGACCACGATCAGTTGCTGGAACTGTTGCACTCCACCGACGTCGCGGTACTGCCCAGCCACTACGAACCCTTCGGCATCGTGGCACTGGAGGCGGCGGCCGCGGGAGCACCCTTGGTGGCGTCCACCGCCGGTGGACTGGGCGAGGCGGTGATCGACGGGGTGACCGGGCTGTCGTTCCCGCCGCGCGACGTCGCGGCACTGGCGGCGGCGGTGCGCGCGGCACTGGACGATCCTGCGGGCGCCCAGCAGCGCGCACTGGCCGCCCGGGAGCGTCTCACCGCCGACTTCGACTGGCATACCGTGGCCGCCAGGACCGCGCAGGTCTACCGCTCGGCGGTCCGCCGGGAGCGGCAACCGCCGGCACGCCGCACGATCGTCGAGCACGCCCTTCTCGACCGCTGACGGCCGGCCACGCCGCCCCAGCCGAGCGCTACTCCGGAGCGCCCGACGTCTTTTTCTTCTTGCGTTCGATGTCGGCGAGGTTGGCGGCCAGTTCGGCGCGCTGCGCAGCGGAGGTCTCCCAGGCGAGTTTGCGGTTCTTGACCACCTTGGCAGGCGAACCGACGGCGATGGAGAAATCCGGGATGTCGCCCTTGACCACAGCGTGCGCCCCCAGCACGCACCCCCGACCGATCCTGGTGCCGCGCAGGATGGTCACCTTGGCCGCGATCCAGGTGTCCGGACCGATCCGGACCGGGGTCTTGACGATGCCCTGGTCCTTGATCGCCATCTCGATGTTGTCCATCTTGTGGTCGAAGTCGCAGACATAGCACCAGTCGGCCATCAGGGCCGATTCGCCGAACTCGATGTCGATGTAGCAGTTGATGACGTTGTCGCGGCCGAACACCACCTTGTCGCCGAGGCGCAACGAGCCTTCGTGGGCGCGGATGGTGTTCTTGTCGCCGATGTGCACCCACCGGCCGATCTCCAACTGAGCCAGTTCCGGCGTGGCGTGGATCTCCACGTTCTTGCCGAGGAACACCATGCCGCGGGTGATGACGTGCGGATTGGCCAGCTTGAACTTCAGCAGCCGCCAGTACCGCACCAGATACCAGGGCGTATAGGCCCGGTTGGCGATCACCCACCGCAGCGAGGCCGTGGTGAGGAACCGGGCCTGACGGGGATCGCGCAGCCGGGAACCCCGCCAGCGCTTGTGGATCGGCGCGCCCCACATGCTCGTCATGGCCGGACAGCCTATACGCGGTCCGCGGGCCCTGACCCGTTAGTCTCGCCTGGATGGCAACGACACCGGTGTTGTGGTCCAGGCGGGCGAAAGCGGGCCTCGCGCTGGCCTCCGCGGCGCTGCTCGCCGTCGGCTGCGGCAACACCGACTCCTGGGTCGACTCAAAGGCCGCTCCCGGTTGGTCCGCCCAGTACGCCAACGCCGCCAACACCAGCTACACGCCTACCGCCGGTGCCACGGCATTGGCGCTGCAGTGGACCCGATCGGTCAAGGGCGAGGTGGGGGCCGCGCCCGCGCTCGGCGGCCGGGGCTACATCGCCGTCAACGGGCAGACAGCTGGTGGTTGTTCCCTGATGGTCTGGGAGAACGACAACAACGGCCGGCAACGCTGGTGCACCCGGATGGTGCTCGGCGGGGGCTTCTCCAGCGCCCTGTTCGACGGCTTCGACAACCTCTACATCGGGCAGCCTGGTCTGATGCTGTCCTACCCGCCCACCCAGTGGGTGCGCTGGCGCACCAATGTCATCGGAATGCCAACGACAACAAGGTTTCTCGATCCCGGCCAATTGCTGGTGATCACCCACCTCGGCCAGGTCCTGGTCTTCGACTCGCACCGCGGCGAAGTGGCGGGAACACCGCTGGACCTGGTCGCCGGAATCGACCCGACCGACGCCGTCCGCGGACTGACCGACTGCCAGCAGTCGCTGCCGGGCTGCCCGGTGGCCTCCGCGCCGGCGTACTCCTCGGCCAGCCAAACCGCCGTCGTGGGCGTCTGGCAGCCGGGGGCGAAAGCCTCGGTACTCGTCGGGCTGCGCTACCACCCGGGGCAGACGCCGCTGTTGACCCAGGAGTGGACCAGCGAGGCGGTCGGCGCCGGCGTGCTGGGCAGTCCGGTGCTCTCCGAAGACGGGAAGACCGTCTACGTCAACGGCCGCGACCGGCAGTTGTGGGCACTGAACGCCGCCGACGGATCGCCGAAATGGTCTGCGCCGCTGGGCTTTCAGCCCTTCACCCCGCCCACTCTGGCGCCCGGCGGCCTGATCATCGCCGGCGGCGGCCCGGACACCAGACTCGTCGCCCTGCACGACAACGGCGAAAGCGCCGAGGAGGTATGGCGCCGCGACGACGTGACGCCGCTGACCACCTCCAGCCAGGCCGGCCCGCACGTCGCGTACACCGTGGTGTCCGACGAGCCGGACCACCTTGCCCTGCTGGCCTTCGATCCCGCCGACGGAGGCAGGACCCTGAACAGCTACCCACTCCCGGATGCGAGCGGCTTCCCGGTCGGGGTCTCCGTCGGCGTCGACCGCCGGGTAGTCGCGGCCACCAGCGGTGGCCAGGTCTACAGCTTCGCCCCGGCGTGAGACCTGAAGACTAAACCTGCAGCTCCGGAATCTGGTTGCGCGGCACAGTGACTGACGTCGCCCCGGCATAGGACGGCAGCAATTCGGCCCGGCCGAAGTAGAAGGTGACCGCGTCGTCGGTCACGGCGAAGTTCTGGTAGTGGGCCGGGTCCATGCCGTCACCGGGGAAGACCGCTAGTCCGGTTCTGGACTCCAATTCGCGGCGAACGATCGGGAAGATCGACTCCAACGGTTTGGCGTCCGCGGCGAACAGGGTGTCGAAGGTCAGCGGCCGGCCACGGCCGAGGTCGTAGTTGAACGACTTGTACCAGGTCGTGGGATGTGCGCTGCCGACGTTCTGGAACAGCGTGAGCACGACACTGCGGGTCTGGGCCGACCGGAAAGAATCTGCGGTGACGTCCATCTCGTACGGCAGGTTCCGGGCGTCCGGAGCCTGCGCGACATTGACGAAGCCGTCCCTGGTCTGGCTGAGGTAGTCGACGATGGCCTGCTCATCGGGGTAATCCAGGGGGAACTGGACATTCAGTGCGTAGGCGGCATCGCGGGCCTGCACCTGGCAGACGCCCTCGGGGCTCACCGCACCCCCCATTGCCGCGCAACCGCCCGGACCACCCGAAGCCAGGGGCGCCGACAGAATTCCCGCGGCCAGCACGGCGGCCAGAGTGAGAGTGCGCATCGTGTGCCAGCCTACCGACTGGACCGGCAGACGAACGCCACCGCGCGGGCCGCCGTTCCGGTTCCGATGCGGGTGACCACCACTGACAGCGGCTGGCCGCCGGTCGGTCGCAACCTCCTGCGAAGCGCGTCGGGGTCGACATCAACGCCGCGGACCAGGATCTCCAGCGGACCGCAGTCACGGCCTGAAAGCACCTGGCGCAGAGCCTTTTCCCGGAAGTGGACCTCTTCGAGGATCTCGAAGCCGCGCACCCCGTCCGGCAGTCGATCACCGGTGAGATAGGCGATGTCCGGATCGAGTTGCCACAGCCCGTGCCGGGTGGCGTACTGGCGGACCAGCCCGGCGCGGACGACGGCGCCGTCCGGGTCGACGATCCACCGGCCCGGTGCACCGACCGCGCAGTCGTCGGGATCCGCGTCGGTGATCACCTCGTCCCGATCGAGCACGGTGGCCCGCCGTCGCACTCCGGGTTGGCTCAGGTGCACCGACCACAGGCAGGCCTCCCGCACCGACCCGCCGGCCGACGTCACTTCGATCTCCCCGTCGAAGCCCAGCCCTCGCACCGCCTCGAAGTCGATACCCGGGGCGCACTTCACCACCGTGGCGCGCCCTGAATACGTCTCGGCCAGCGCGTCCAGCGGCGGGGTGTAGGCGCGCGGGTCGAAGCGGCGGCGCCCACCGGAACGCCGCGCCGGGTCCAGCAGGACGATCGCATCCCGGCTCACCGGATTCAGTGCGTCGGCCCGGACCAGCGGCACGTCGGGAACGTTGTGCCGGGCCATCGCCAGGCGGACGTCATCGATGTCGGAGCCGACCAGCTGGCCGGCCGTTCGCCGCAACGCAGCCAGTTCGGCACCGATCGAGCAGGTGGCGTCGTGAACGACAGCCCCGGCCAGCCGGGCCGCGCGGTGCCGGGCCACCGGTGCGGCCGTCGCCTGCTGCAGGGCCTCGTCGGTGAACAGCCAACCCGAGACATCCGTTCCCTCGAATTTCGGTGCTGCCTTGCGGCGCAACAGAACTGTCTCGATCAACACCGCGGCGTGCTCGCCGAAACGGGACCGGATCGCCGCCACATCCGCAACCCGGGTGGCGTCGGTCAGCCCGGAGCGGCCCACCTCGTCAAGCGCGGCGGTCCCGGCCTCGCCGGTCAGGTAGGCGACGTCGGCTCGGGTGAACTTCAGGACGGCTTTACCCCGGTGATCATGACGTTGTAGAACCAGCCCTTCGGCACCACGCGCCGCCAGAGGTTGGCGTCGAACCAGGACAGCGTGTTCCAGCCGCCGAAGGCGAACTTCGCCCAGCCCCAGCCCAACTTCCCGGGCGGCACCGTCGACTCGAAGGTCCGCACCGGCCAGCCCAGCATCGCGGCGGTGAACTCCTCGGTGGCCGTGTTCACCTGCACAGCGCCCGCATTGGCCGCCATCCGCTCAAGGTCGGCGGGATCGAAGGTGTGCAGATCGACGATCCACTCCAGTGCGGCCGCCCGGGAGTTCTCGTCGAGCTCGGCCTGCGGACGACGCCAACTGCCCAGACCGGGAAGTTTCATCGCGGTGACCGTGGTCTTCCAGGTGAGGTTCGCCAGCGTGCGGGCGTAGGCGTTGCCGACCGTGGTGGGTTCGCCGGCGAACACGAAGCGCCCGCCGGGCTTGAGCACCCGCACAACCTCGCGCAGGGACAACTCGACGTCGGGGATGTGATGCAGCACGGCATGGCCGACGACCAGGTCGAAGGTGTTGTCCTCGTAGGGGATTCCCTCGGCGTCGGCAACCCGGCCATCGATGTCCAGCCCCAGCGACTCGCCGTTTCGCACGGCCACCTTCACCATGCCCGGGGAGAGATCAGTGACCGACCCGCGCCGCGCCACTCCCGCCTGGATGAGGTTGAGCAGGAAGAAACCCGTGCCGCAGCCCAACTCCAGGGCGCGGTTGTAGGGCAACTTCCGCACCTCGTCGGCGGGGACGATGGCGTCGAAGCGGCCGCGGGCATAATCGATGCAGCGCTGGTCGTAGGAAATCGACCACTTGTCGTCGTAGGACTCCGCTTCCCAGTCGTGGTAGAGCACCTGGGCGAGCTTGCTGTCGTGTCGCGCCGCCTCGACCTGTTCGGCGGTGGCGTGCGGTGTCGGAGCCGGGTCGCCGGCGACATCAGGTGTCGGAGCCGGGTCGCCGGCGACATCAGGTGTCGGAGCCGGGTCGCCGGCGACGTCAGGAGGGGTACCGGTTTCCGTCATAAGGGCAGCCTAATGGGCGGCGCCGGAGGCAAAAACCTCGCCGTAGCGTCGGACCTGCGCTTCGTCGTCGAGACCGCCGTCGATCAGGGCCTTGGCCCCGGCGAGCGCCGCGGCGGAGACGTCGACGAATCGCGCCGCCCAGGCCAGCGCGGCTTCGAAGACGTGGTCGGGGGCCACCAGATCGTCGACGAGACGTAGGGCCAGGGCCTCCTCCGGGGCGACGAACCGCCCGCTGAACGCCAGTTCCTTCGCACGGGAGGTACCCACCACCGCGGCCAGCCGCGCACAACCGCCGCCGCCGGCCACCAGACCGGCGAGCACCTCGGTGGTGCCAACGCGGACGTTGTCGCCACTCACCCGCCAGTCGGCGGTCAGTGCCAGGCTCAGGCCGGCGCCCAGGGCGTAGCCGGTGACCGCCGCCACCGTGGGCTTGGGAATCGCGGCAACCGCGTCCAGGGCGGTCCGGCGGAGCCGGTCTGCGGCCTCGGCCTCGTCCCGGTTGAGGGTCGTCAACTCGGGGATGTCGTCGCCGGCGGAGAAAATCTCGTGCCCGCCGAAGAGGATCACCGCGGCGATGTCGTCGCGCGCGGACACCTCGGCGGCGGCCTGCGCCAGCTCGCGGTAGACCTGGCGGGTCAGAGCGTTGCTCGGTTCGCGGTTGAGCAGCAGCGTGGCGATCGCGGGCTGCTCTTCGCTGACGTGGATGCCGACGAACTCCGGCATGCTCAGCCGTTCCCCCGCAGGCGCCGCGCAGCACTGCGGCGCGCCTCGTTGTAGCGGTCGCTGTCGAAGAACTCGATCTCCCAATTGTCTTTCAAGACAGTCATTTTCGGCTGTACCTTGTCGATCCTGCGCTGCAGGGCCAGAACCTCCGACACCGTCCGGCCGGTCAGCGAATCCAGCTGGCTCCAGGTCGGGGGAAGCAGCAGTGCGCGCCCTTCGGCGAAATCCTCGATCGCCGCCTCCGGCCGCGCCCAGCCGGCCTGGTCGGACTCGGTGTTCTCCCCGTCGGCCCGTTGGCCGTCCGGCAGGGCGCCGACGAAGAAGTAGGTGTCGTAGCGGCGGGTCCGCTCCTCCTTCGGCGTGACCCAGTTCGACCACGGGCGCAACAGATCTGCGCGCAACACCAGCTTCTCGGCACGCAGGAAGTCGGCGAAGGACAGGGTCCGGTCCTCCAGCGCGGACCGTGCCTGGTGGTACACCGACGCGTCGACGACGATGCCGTCCGGATCGTCGGCGGGCCCGGCGAACAACACCCCGGACTCCTCGAAGGTCTCGCGCGCCGCCGCGCACACCAAGGCCTCCGCGAGATCGGACTCGACGCCGAAACGGTCTGCCCACCAATCGGGTTCGGGTCCGTACCAACTTCCCCGGCCGACCAGTCCGGCATCGAGGTCGCGGTCGTCGACCCCGCCGCCGGGGAACACCGTCATGCCCGCGGCGAACTGCATGCCGCTGTGGCGGCGCATGAGGAAGATCTCAAGACCTAGCGGCCCGGCGAGGGAATCGGGCACCGTATCGCGCACCAGCATCACGGTGGCTGCGGGCCGGACCGGCAGCGGGGCGTCGGCCTCGTCCGGGGTGATGTCAGTCAAGGCGCCTCCTGTGAGCAGCGCGGGTCCGGATCCGGCGCGCGAAATAGCGGCCTTCGATGACGTCCACGGCGATGGACTGACCGAAGGCCGCCGAAAGGTTCTCCGAGGTCAGGGTGTCGTCCAGCAGACCGGCCGCCAGGACCCGACCCTCACTGAGGATCATGCAGTGGCTGAAGCCCGGCGGGATCTCCTCGACGTGGTGGGTCACCAGCACCAGGGCCGGTGCATCCGGGTCCGCGGCCAGGTCGGCAAGTCTGGCGACCAGTTCCTCGCGTCCGCCGAGATCCAGGCCGGCCGCGGGCTCGTCGAGCAGCAGCAGTTCGGGGTCGGTCATCAGAGCCCGGGCGATCAGCACCCGCTTGCGCTCGCCCTCCGACAGCGTGCCGTAGGTGCGGGTGGCCAGGTGTTCGGCACCCACACTCTCAAGGGTGTCGACGGCCCTGGTGTAGTCGATGTCGTCGTACTCCTCGCGCCACCTGCCCAGCACCGCGTAGCCGGCCGAGACGACGAGGTCGCTGACCACCTCGTCGTCGGGAATCCGTTGCGCCAGTGCGGCACTGCTCAACCCGATCCGCTGGCGCAGCTCACTGAGATCCACCCTGCCGAGTCGCTGACCGAGTACCGTGGCGATGCCCGACGAGGGGAACTCGAGCGCCGCGGCCATCCGCAACAGCGAGGTCTTGCCGGCACCGTTGGGACCGATCACCACCCAGCGCTCGTCGAGCTCGACCTGCCAGGAGACCGGACCCACCAGCAGACGACCGCCGCGGGACAGAGTCACGTCCTGGAAGTCGATCAGCAGATCCTCATCGACCGCATCGGTGGCCACCCGATCATCGTGCCCCATGCGCCGTAGCCCTACTTCGGCGGGATCTCGACCCGGCGCACCCCGCCGTCGGCGGCGTCGGCAGCCTCGATCTCGGCACGGGTGACGCCGAGGACGAACAGCACGGTGTCGAGGTAGGGCTGGTTGAGCGAGGCATCGGCGACCTTGCGCAGCGCAGGCTTGGCGTTGAACGCCACGCCGAGGCCGGCAGCATCGAGCATGTCGATGTCGTTGGCGCCGTCCCCCACCGCCACGGTCTGTTCCATCGGGACGCCGGCCTGCTCGGCGAAGTCCCGCAGCGCCTTGGCCTTCCCGGCCCGGTCGACGACGGGACCGACCACCCGGCCGGTCAGGGTGCCGTCGACCACCTCGAGTTCGTTGGCGGCGACGAAGTCGAGCATCAGTTCATGGGCGAGCGGATCGATCACCTGCCGGAATCCCCCGGAGACCACACCGCAGTGAAATCCCAGGCGCCGCAGCGTTCGTATCGTCGTACGCGCGCCGGGTGTGAGCTCGATTTCGCCGGCGACCTCATCGAGCACCTCGACGGGCAGACCGGCCAGGGTGGCGACCCGCTTGTGCAGTGACTCGGCGAAGTCCAGTTCGCCGCGCATGGCCGCATCGGTAATCGCAGCCACCGCCTCCCCCGCGCCGGCCCGCTCGGCCAGCATCTCGATAACCTCGCCCTGGATCAGCGTGGAGTCGACGTCGAACACGATCAAACGCTTGGCCCGCCGTTCAAGGCTGTAGCGCTCCACCGCGATGTCCACGCCATGCCGGGCTCCGACGGCCGCGAGTGACGCCTGGAGCCGGCCGCCCACCCCCTCCGGCGCCGAGACCCGCAGTTCCAGCCCGGTCACCGGATAGTCGGACAGGCCGCGGATGAAGTCGATGTTCACGCCCAGCGCGGCGACCGACCGGGCCACCTCGCCGAACGCCGCGGCGGTGATGGGACGCCCCAAGACGACGATGATGTGCGTCGACGGCTCGGCGATGATCGGCTCGTCGTCGCTGCGCTCGATGGTGACATCGAGACCGATACTGCGGATGGTGTCGGTGACATCCCGGGACAACGATGCCACCTCCGGGTTGCCGGAGACGAGCACGCCCAAGGTTAGGCGGTCGCGGATCACCACCTGCTCGACGTTGAGGAGTGCGACGTCATGCGTCGACAGCACCTCGAACAGGGCGGAGGTGACCCCCGGTCGATCGACCCCGGTGACGGTGATGAGCACCGACACCTTCGGTGTGGTCATATCCGGAACGGGCTGACTGCTCCCCTAGACGTCGACGCGGGACTCGACCTTGTGGCTCTTGCCGACGTGAGCCTCGTGGCGCATCCGGTCAACCATGTGCGGGTAGTGCAACTCGAATGCCGGGCGCTCCGAGCGGATGCGGGGCAGTTCGGTGAAGTTGTGCCGCGGCGGCGGGCAGGAGGTCGCCCACTCCAGGGAGTTGCCGTGGCCCCACGGGTCGTCCACAGTGACGACCTCGCCGTAGCGCCAGCTCTTCACGATGTTGAAGAAGAACGGAAGCATCGACAGACCGAGGATGGCCGCACCGATGGTGGACACGATGTTCAGCGTGGTGAACCCGTCTGTGGGCAGGTAGTCGGCGTAGCGGCGCGGCATGCCCTCATCGCCGAGCCAGTGCTGCACCAGGAACGTGGTGTTGAAGCCGATCATGGTCAGCCAGAAGTGCAGCTTGGCCAGCCGCTCATCGAGCAGGCGCCCGGTCATCTTGGGGAACCAGAAGTAGATGCCGGCGTAGGTGGCGAACACGATCACGCCGAACAGCACGTAGTGGAAGTGCGCGATGACGAAGTAGGTGTCGGACACGTGGAAGTCCAGGGGCGGGCTGGCCAGCAGCACACCGGAGAGGCCACCGCAGAGGAACACCACGAGGAACCCGAAGGCGAACAACATCGGTGACTCGAAGGTCAGCTGCCCTCGCCACATCGTGCCGATCCAGTTGAAGAACTTGATGCCGGTCGGGACCGCGATGGTGAACGTCATGAACGAGAAGAACGGAAGCAGAACCGCTCCGGTCACGTACATGTGGTGCGCCCACACAGCCATGGACAGGGCGGCGATGGAGATCGTCGCGTAGACCAGGGTGGTGTAGCCGAAGATCGGCTTGCGGGCGAACACCGGGAAGATCTCCGAGACGATGCCGAAGAAGGGTAGTGCGAGAACGTAGACCTCTGGGTGGCCGAAGTACCAGAACAAGTGCTGGAACAAGGTCACACCGCCGTTGGCCGGGTCGTAGATGTGTGCACCTAGTCGGCGGTCGGCGGCCAAGCCGAAGGCGGCCGCGGTCAGCAGGGGGAAGATCAGCAGAACGAGGATGGACGTCACGAAGATCGCCCAGGTGAAGATGGGCATCCGGAACATCGTCATGCCGGGGCAGCGCATGCAGACCACGGTGGTGACCATGTTGACCGCGCCGAGGATGGTGCCGAGGCCGCCGACCGCGACGCCGAGGATCCAGAGGTCCGCGCCTGCGCCGGGCGAGTGAACCGAGTCAGACAGCGGGACGTAGACGGTCCAGCCGAAGTCGGCGGCACCGCCGGGGGTGATGAAGCCGCCGAGGGCGATCAGTGCGCCGAACACGAAGAGCCAGAAGGACAGCGCGTTCAGGCGCGGGAACGCCACGTCGGGAGCGCCGATGGGCCGCGGCATCACCAGGGGCGCGAACCCGACCACGACCGGGGTTGCGTAGAACAGCAGCATCGCGGTGCCGTGCATGGTGAACAGCTGGTTGTACTGCTCGTTGGAAAGGAACTGCAGGCCCGGGAGCGTCAGCTCGGCGCGGATGAACAACGCCATCAGACCGGCGACCGCGAAGAACGTCATGCACGCGACCATGTACATGATGCCGATCAGCTTGTGGTCGGTGGTGGTGATGAGCTTGTAGAACAGGTTGCCCTTGGGTCCCGTGCGCAACGGGTACGGACGACTGGCCTCTAGGTCTCCGCGCTGGGGCACTACGGCTGTCACAAGATCCTCCAACCTTCCGGGGGGCGTCCCACGAAATCTACGGCGAATCCTATCCCCAATCCAGCCCCCGCGCGCCCCCGGTCCTACATTCTGTCGTAATTCACTTTTCGCGCGGCCGGAAGCCGCGCCGAAGGCCAGGTCACACGGGGTTTACCGACGGCGGGTGTTACCGTCGCGTCGTGCTTCTCCGCGCGGTGCGTCCAGGGCTCGTCGCGGCTCCCGCCAAGGCCCCCGAAAAGGCCTCGTCGAAGGCCCCCGCAAGGGCCCTGTTCCGGGGCATCTGCGCAGCCGCGGCCACGACGCTGGCCCTCAGTGGGTGCTCGGGTCCGGCGGCCACCCCGCCATGGCTGGCGACGTCGACGACGTCGACTACTCCCCCTTCCCCTGCGGAATCCCCCGCCAGCAGCCTCGTGACCAGCACGACCAAGATCGCATCGGCCGGTGTCCTGGGCAATCAGCGCCGCCCGGACGAGTCCTGCGCGGCCGAACCGGCGCGGTTCGACGGGCCGCCGCCGGGACCGCTGCGGCATGCCGCCGGGGAGACGCCGGTGGTCCCCGATCCACAGCGGATCGTCGTTCTGGCCGGCGACGAACTCGACGCCCTGTGCGCGCTGGGGTTGCAGACCCGGATCGTGGCCGCCGCCCTGCCCGACGGATCGGACGCCCAGCCGTCGTATCTGGGCACCGTGGTGCACGACGTCCCCGGCGTCGGATCGCGCAACGCTCCGGATCTGGGCGCCATCGCCGCCGCCAAACCGGACCTGATCCTCGGATCCCAGTCCCTGACCCCGGACGCCTTCCCCGCGCTCGCCGCGATCGCCCCGACGGTGTTCACCGGCGCCCCGGGAGCCCAATGGCAGGACAATCTCAGATTGGTCGCGGCGGCGACGGGACGTCGCCGCGCCGCCGACGATCTGATCGCCGGATTCGCCGAGCAGGCCAAGAAGGCCGGCGATGCCAACGACGCGACGCACTTCCAGGCGTCGATCGTTCAGCTGACCGACTCGTCGCTGCGGGTCTGGGGATCGGACAACTTCCCGGCGAGTGTGCTGGGCGCCGTCGGCGTGGATCGCCCTGTGGCACAACGGTTCACCGACAAGCCCTACGTCGAGATACCCCTCACCGACACCAACTTCTCCGCCGCCGACGGCGACATCGTCTACCTGTCGTTCGCCTCGTCGGCGGCCAAGGACCGCGCACCGGCGGTTCTGGAGAGTGCGGCCTGGCACAAGCTCGCGGCGAACCGGGACAACCGGGTGTTCGTCGTCAACAACGAGGTCTGGCAGACCGGTCAGGGCCTGATCGCCGCCCGCGGGATCATCGAAGACCTGCGCTGGCTCAACGCCCCGATCAACTGAGGGCCCCGATCAACTGAGGGCCCTCACAGCTCGAGGCCTACAGCATCATCTCGGACTTGGGGATCTTCGGCATCGCACTGCTGATCTGCTGCATGGTGCCGGGGAACAGGCTGAACTCCGGGTAGAGGATCGGCTTGCCGCTGTTGAGCACGGCGACCGAGATCGCGCGCTCCGGGTCGGCCCAGGCCAGCATGTTGGTGAAGCCCAGGTGTCCGAATGCGTGCTGGGTGTCCAGGCCGTACATGCTCACCACGCGGGCACCGAGCATGAGTCCGTAGGAGAACCGCGTCGGGTAGCCCAGCTGAAGGTCGATCTCCAGGTGCGAGCGCTCTTCGAGGGCGTTGCGGATGGTGTCGGCCTCGATCACCCGCACACCGTCGAGTTCGCCTCCGCACCGCATTACTTCAAAGAATCGGCTGAGTTCCCACGCGGTGGTGATGGTGTTGGCCGCCGGCACGATGCCGGTCAGGAAGCGCGAGTCGTTGGTGAGATCGACGAGGGAGTCGATGTCGACACCGAGCATCCGGGTGAGCATGGTCGACAACGGCGGGGCGGTCGGCGGCCCGGTGATGTAGTTGAGCGCCACCTTGTCGACGTCCTCGGGCTTGACGCCATAGTTCATCCAACGAAAGCCCAGCGGATCGAGGAACTCCTCGGCCAGCACCTCGCGGATGGTCTTCCCGGTCAGGGCGTGGACGACCTCGCCGAGAATGAACCCGCCCGACACCGCGTGGTAGGCCAGATACCGGCCCGGCTTCGCGAACGGCGCGGCGTCGGCGAGGATGTCGACCATGTACTCGCGGTCGCCGAGGTAATCGAGGTCGAGCGCACTTTTCGGCAGGTTCGGCACGCCGGCCCGGTGGGCCAGCACGTGGCCGACGGTGATCTTGTGCTTGCCCTTCCGCTCGTAGCCGGGGATGTGGTGGGCGACGGGGTCGTGGAGATCCAACAGGCCGCGTTCGGCGAGTTTGTGGACGACGAAGGCGGTGATCGCCTTCGAGGTGGAGTAGACACAGAACGGGGTGTCGACGGTGGCCTGCACCTTCTCGGCGTGCTTGCCGTCGCGCGGGCCGTTGCCGCGGGCGTGGCCGATGGTCCGGTTGAGAACCACTTTCCCGTGCCGGCGGATGCACACCTGCAGCGCGGGGTGAACTCCGCTCCGGTACCACTCCTGGACCGTCTTCCAGACCGATTCGACGGCGGCGGGAGTCAGGTCTGCTTCTTCGGCGGGGACCTCCTCCCCGAAGTCGGTCACCTCGTCGAGGTCGGCGGCGACACGGATTCGCCGCAACGGATCCGGTAGTCCCAGCGGGGGCCTGGGGAGCGAAACCGAGGGCAGCCGCCAGTCGACCATTGCCGAATCGTAGACGCGCCTACGCACCGTCAAGGCCTGTCGCGTCAATTCGGCTCGACGAATAGGCTTGCCGAGCCAGCCTGCTGATTGAATCGAAAGGTGCACAGATGACCACCGTCGCCGCCTACGCCGCAACCTCGGCCACCGGTCCGCTGACCAGGACCACGATCGAGCGCCGCGCGGTCGGCCCGCACGACGTCCGCTTCGACATCCACTTCGCGGGAATCTGCCACTCCGACATCCACACCGTTCGCGGTGAGTGGGGCAAGCCGCGCTACCCCGTGGTTCCCGGCCACGAGATCGCCGGCATCGTCACCGAAATCGGTTCGCAGGTCTCCAAATACAAGGTCGGCGATCACGTCGGGGTGGGCTGCTTCGTCGACTCCTGCCGTACCTGCGACAACTGCGAGGCCGGCCTCGAGCAGTACTGCACGGGCAGCGGCATGGTCGGCACCTACAACGCGGTGGGCAAGGACGGCCAGCCGACCCAAGGTGGCTACAGCGGCAGCATCGTCGTCGACGAGAACTACGTGCTGCGTATCCCCGAATCGCTGTCGCTGGACGCCGCGGCACCTCTGCTGTGCGCCGGCGTCACCACCTATTCGCCGCTGCGCCATTGGAAGGTCGGGCCCGGGACCCGCCTGGGCGTGATCGGCCTCGGCGGGCTGGGCCACATGGCGGTCAAGCTCGGTGCGGCGATGGGCGCCGAGGTGACCGTGCTGTCGCAGTCACTGAAGAAGATGGAGGACGGGCTGCGATTGGGCGCCAAGCACTACTACGCCAGCAGCGACCCCGCCGTCTTCAAAAAATTGCGCAACGGCTTCGACGTCATCCTGAACACCGTCTCGGCCGACCTCAACCTCGGCAATTACCTCGAATTGATCGACAGGGACGGGGTTTTCGTCGAACTCGGCGCCCCGGAGAACCCGTTGTCGGTGCCGTCGTTCTCGCTCATCAGCATGCGGCGCGCGATCTCCGGGTCAATGATCGGCGGCATCCCCGAGACCCAGGAGATGCTCGACTTCTGCGCGGAGCACTCCGTCGCGCCGGAGATCGAACTGATCGAGCCCGACTACATCAACGAGGCGTACGAGCGGGTGATCGCCAGTGATGTCCGGTACCGCTTTGTGATCGATACCGAGTCGCTGCGCGGAGCGTAGCGACACGCGGGGACGAGGGATCGAGTCCGACCGGAGTTACCGAGTCGCTGCGCGGAGCGTAGCGACGCGCGGGGACGAGTGATCAGTCCTCGGCGAGCTTTTCGTCGGCGGCTGCAAGCGCGGGATCGATCGTCCATCCCGCGGCGGCCAGGATGTCGGCCACTCGCTTGATGTTCTCCGGGCCGGCGTCGTGGTGCGCCACGCCCTCGATGAACTTCTGGATCTCGTCGTGATTGAGGACGCCGTCGGCGAGCAACTCGGACTCGTGCGCGGTGATTTCCCGAACGACCTCTTTGACCTGTTCCTCGCTCAGCGGGGTGTCGCGCAGCAGGGCCAGCAGCGGAACGCGATCAGGACCCGGAACCCCGCCGGGGTAGCCGGCGCGGAGCCAATCGAGGACGGAGCGCACAAGCGACTTCTCGGTCATGCCCCCAGTGTCGCTGGTGAGGCAGCAGATCGCCACTACCGCAACGCGGATTCACCGGTGGTTCACTGTGCGTTCATCGCCGGCGAGTCGGGCTCTGCTACTCGACCACCGTCCACTGGGTAGGGCCGCTCTCAGCTTCGCCTGTGCCGGTGCCCGACTCGGTTCCCGAGCAGCTGCCACTGTTGGTCTTGCGCCACTGGCCGGGTCCGGATCGGGCGATCACCGTTCCCTGCAGGCTGAACGTGTAGGTGACCGGCAGGGAGGTCTCCATCCGCCAGAAGCAGTCAGGGTCATTCGCATCGTGGCCGGTCTGGGTGGTCGTCGATGTTCCGGTCATCGTCAACCCGGACAGCGTCCCAGTGAAGCTTCCTGAGTAGGTGTCGGCCTGGTAAGGGTCGTCCCAGCTCCCTGCGCAGGTGACCGCGTCGCCCGTGAGAGTGCAATCAACCACCGGGCCGTAGCCCTCGCCGCCGATCCGAAAACGCTTCATCGGCGGCAGGCTGGGGGCTGGGGTGACGCTCGTGGCGGCGGAGTGACTGACGTTGAGCGGCGAGCCGGCCGCGTCGGTAACAACAGGACCGCATCCCGCCACTCCGACCACAGTTAGTAGCGCAGCCCCGAAACCGAAGCGGCGCCGAGCGATCCGGTGAGATTCCAGCCCGCAGTGTGCGTCGTTGTCGGCGACAGGCCCCACCCGAAGGTCCAACTGACTCCTAACAGGAGCTTTAGAAGTCCCAGTCCTCGTCCTCGGTGACGACGGCTTTGCCGATCACGTACGAACTGCCCGACCCGGAGAAGAAGTCGTGGTTCTCGTCGGCGTTGGGCGACAGCGCCGACAGGATCGCCGGGTTCACGTCGGTCTCGTCGCGCGGGAACAGCGCCTCGTAGCCGAGGTTCATCAGCGCCTTGTTGGCGTTGTAACGCAGGAACTTCTTGACGTCCTCGGTCAGGCCGACCTGGTCGTAGAGATCCTGGGTGTACTCGGTCTCGTTGTCGTAGAGCTCGAAGAGCAGCTCGTAGGTGTAGTCCTTCAGCTCCTGGCGACGCTCCTCGGTCTCCTCGGCCAGAGCGCGCTGGAACTTGTAGCCGATGTAGTAGCCGTGCACGGCCTCGTCGCGGATGATCAGCCGGATCATGTCGGCGGTGTTGGTCAGCTTGGCCCGGCTCGACCAGTACATCGGCAGATAGAAACCGGAGTAGAACAGGAAGCTCTCCAGCAGCGTGGAGGCCACCTTGCGCTTGAGCGGGTCGTCGCCACGGTAGTAGTCCATGACGATGTGGGCCTTGCGCTGCAGGTTCGGGTTCTCCTCCGACCAGCGGAAGGCGTCGTCGATGTCGGACGTGGAGCACAGCGTGGAGAAGATCGAGCTGTAGCTCTTGGCGTGGACGGACTCCATGAACGCAATGTTGGTCAGCACCGCCTGCTCGTGCGGGGTGACGGCGTCGGGGATCAGGCTGACGGCGCCGACGGTGCCCTGGATGGTGTCCAGCAGCGTCAGGCCGGTGAACACCCGCATGGTGAGCTGCTTCTCGGCGTCGGTCAGGGTGTTCCAGGACGGGATGTCGTTGGACACCGGAACCTTCTCCGGCAGCCAGAAGTTGCCGGTCAGGCGGTCCCAGACCTCGGCATCCTTCTCGTCTTGGACGCGGTTCCAGTTGATCGCCGACGCCCGGTCGATCAGCTTGATTCCCTCGCTCACCGAAACCCCATTTCACCGCAGGACCATCAGAATTCAGCCTCGATTTCGGCTGTGCCCCAACACTACCCCTGGGGTCCGGCCAGCAGACTGCGCACAACACTTTGTGTTTTCCGCGTGTCGCGCAGGGGTTCCGCGTGTCGCGGGTGTGTCAGCGTGTCGCGGGTGCGCCGCCGATAGGAGCGGTCCGCGGCACCGCACTCCGAATCGAGCGGTCCGGGTCCAGGTCGATATCGAGCAGGTCGGCGATGCCCTGGATGGTGCCGACCATGATCGTGGTCAGGTGGACGACGAACTCCGCGGACGGCATACGGCGAGGGCTGTCCGGGTCATGTCCCAGCCACCAGTCCGTCGCCGACGAGGCCGACCCGAACGTCGCCGCCGCCGCCATCTCCAGCGTGGCGGGGTCCAGACGCATGTCGCGCAGCTCCTGGTTGAACAACTCGGCCATCGCCATGGTGATGTCGCGGCCCTCGCTGAAGCCGCGGGCGGCCGAGCCGGCGGGTTCCGGGACGCGGCTCTGCAGCAGGAACCGCACCACGTTGGGGTGCCGGTCGACCAGGTCGACGTATTCGGACACGCTGCGGCTCACCACCTCGCGGGTTGATCTGGTGGCGACGTCGAGGTCGGTGAAGATGGCCGCGACGAGCAGCTCGCGCATGCGGCCGCCGATGGCGTGGAAGAGATCCGCCTTGTCGGTGAAGTGGCGGTAGATCTTGGGCTTCGCCGTGCCGGCCTCGGCGGCGATCTCCTGCAGGCTTACTTCGGGGCCACACCGGTCGAGGGCACGGAACGCGGCGTCGACGATCTCGGCACGCACCTTCTTGCGGTGTTCGCGCCACCGCTCACTGCGGGCGTCCACCTTCTCGGGGACAGCACCACCGCGAGGGACCGGGGTTGCACGCACAGCAGCACTGTACCGGGGCGCAGGGCTCTGACCTGCCCGTTAGCGGGGGACGGTGACGTCCTCGACTAGCATCGGGTTCTAGCGACGGCAGTAACGACACCGAGAGACACCGATACACGTGACCGAACGATTCGACCTGGTGATTGCAGGCGGCGGCCCCTCGGGCGCCGCGGCCGCGTGGCAGGCCGTCCAGACCGGTGCGAAAGTCGTGGTCCTGGACAAGGCGGTTTTCCCTCGGGACAAGCCGTGCGGCGACGGCCTGACCGCCCGGGCGGTGAGCTATCTGCAGAAGATGGGCCTGGCCGACGAGGTCGCGAAGTTCCACCGCGTCAACCGTGTCACGGTGTTCAGCCCGTCGCGCTGGGAGTTGTCCTTCCCCAAACGTCCCGGCATGCCCGACCACGGCCACACGGTGAGCCGAACCCTGCTAGACACCATGCTCCTCGAGCACGCCGAGAAGGCCGGCGCCGCGGTCCGGCAGGGCGCGGAGGTCACCGAACCGATCGTCGATAGTCGCGGTCGCGTCACCGGGGTCGTGCTCAAGGGCGGCGAGAAGATCTACGGCGACGCCGTGATCGCCGCCGACGGCGCCTACTCCCCCATCAAACGGGCGTTGAAACTCGACTCGCAGTACAACGGCTACTCCGCGATCGCGATCCGCTCGGAGATGGATGCCGAGGTCGCCGACTCCGACAGCCTCGACATCTATCTCAAGCTGGCGTTCCAGGGCGACCAATTGCCCGGCTACGCATGGGTTTTCCCGATGGGCGGCGGACGGCTGAACATCGGACTGGGCTACGTCAACAGCTTCCGCAACTGGCAGGCGATCAACGCCACGCAGTTCCTCGGCGAGTTCCTGCGCACACTGCCGCCGGAGTGGAAGCTGCCGCCGATCGAAGAACTCAAGAAGAACAAGAGCGTGCGGGCCTGGCGGCTGCCGATGGGCTTCACCGCGTGGCCGCCGTGGCGCCCAGGCGTGCTGTTCACCGGCGACTCACTCGGTGCCGGCAAGCCGGCATCCGGGGCGGGGATCTCGAAGGCTCTGGAGTCCGGGTTGGCCGCCGGCGAGTGTGCCATCGCCGCCCTGGAGAACGGTGGGCCCGACGACTTCACCAACTACGCGCAGCGGATGGAAGCCGCCTGGGGCAAGGAGTACCGGCGAGGCCGCTACTTCCACAAGCTGGCGGGCAACCCGCGGATCGCCAACGCCGGCATCAAGTTCATCGACAATGCCCGCATCCGCGATGCGCTGTTGAAGGCTGCGTACAAGAAAGCCCAGGGCCCGCTGCACAAAGTCTTGTAAAGCATGGCTGGAAGCCGGCATCCAGTTCATCGGCCATGCCCGCATCCGCGATGCGCTGCGGCGGGCGGCCGGCAAGAAAGCTCAAGGGCCGCAACACAAATACTGAGCGGCAACCTTTGGCTAGTCCGCAGTTGTCAATGGGGCCTGCAGGTGATCAGCTGGTCGTGCGGGCGCGTCGGGCGGCGATGAAGGACCGCACACCCAAAGCGAGATATCCCAGGGCGACGAGTGCGGTAGCGGCCTGCGCGTAGACCGCGCCCGGGCGCGCTGCGGTCCCTTCGATCGCGGCGGGAAGCGTGAAGAGCCCCCGGACGGTGCCAAGGAAAGCCAGCAACCCGACCAGTAGGGCAGCGTGCATGACGTGCATACGCAGGTTTTCCTTGCGGCCGAGCAGGCCCAGGACCAAGAGCACCGCACCGATGACGGCGGGAATCAGCGCGGTCTTGTGGACGGCGCCGGTGAGGAAGAAACCGGCCAGTCCGATGGCGATGAAGATCAGCGAGACGATGACGGTGATGCGAGGCATGAGAGCACCTTAGGTCTTCGCGATCCCTAGGTCCTTCAGCACAGCGGTGGCCGCCCTGCGGCCACTCACCAACGCCCCCTGGATCGAGGAGGTGTCGCGGTGATCGCCGGCGACGTAGACACCGCTCGTCGTGCGCACGGGCCGCTGGAACTCGAACGGCACAGGCATGGCCGGCAGTGCATAGGGAATCGGATAGCGAGCGATGAGATCCCACCCTCTCGTCGGCACGCCGTACAACCACGCGAGGTGCTCTCGAACGGCGTTCTCGTCCGTTGGGGTTTCCCGCACGCCCAGCGCGGAGGCCGACACCAAAGCGCTTCCGGCCGGGGCGTAGTCAGGCGCGGCATGACTGAGCACCACGGTGTTGACGAGCGGCCCCCGCCCGGATCCGTCCAGAACCAGAACGGCCTGCCCGTCGGCGAGATCCTCGGGTGCGCAGTCGGGCCGGTAGTACCACGTGGTGACTGAACGTGCTTCAGGCGCAACGATTTCCGGGACGAGGCGGGCCGCTGTTGCCGGATCGGCGGCGACGATGACGGCCTCCGCCCGATGAACATCGCCATCGGCGACATCCACTTCCCGGGCCGCGGCGGAGGCGGCCCGGTGACCAAGACGGACGTCAAGGCCGGTGGCGAGTTGCTCGGGAATTCGCTGCATGCCCTCAGCCGGGACGGCGGGTGTGCCGCGCACGAAAGATTTCAGCACCACGTCCAGGAAGCGCCGTGAGGTGCTCAGCTCCGACTCCAGGAAGACCCCGGACAGGAAGGGCCGCAGCACGCGCTCCACGAGCAGGCGGTCCGCGCCGGCGCGGTGCAGAGCCTCCGCGCTGGTGACATCCGGTTCGCGGCACAGGGATTCGACGGACCGGACCGCCCGCGAGACGGCGTAGGCGCCGAAGCGAGCGATCGACAGCGGCGAGCCGATGCGCGCCATGAGTGACGAGATGGCCCAGGAGGGCTCGCGTCGCGGATCGGCGACCCGCTCGACCCGGCGACGCCCGCCCCGGTCCACCACGATGCGCGCACCAGCGATGAACGGCCTCAAGTCGAGGTCCTCGTGGTCAAGAACGCGAGCGCCCTCGGGGTAGGACGGGTTGTAGAGCTGGAAACCGCGATCGAGGCGATAGCCGTCGACGAGGTCGGTGCGCACGCGCCCGCCGACCGAGTCGGAGCCCTCCAGCACGACGGTTTCGACGCCGCGCCGGGTGAGATCACGAGCTGCGGCCAGCCCGGCCAGCCCCGCTCCTACGACGACGACAGCCATATCGCTGAGGCTAGCTGAGGGTGTAGGCCGTCATCGACAGCGAGCCGTAGGCGTATCCGTCGGTCAGGACGTCGACCTCGCCGGCGTCCTGCCCGCCAGCCCGGCGAAGTAGAGCAGCGGGATGAAATGGTCGGGGGTCGGCACCGATGCCCGGAAATCGCGGTGTTCGCGCAACCGGATCACCTCGGCGGGGGCGTCGAGAAGCTGCGCGCGAGCGGCGTCGTCGAACCGCTGGGCCCAGTCGAAACCCTCGTCTTCCAGCGCCAAGTCCATCGCGCCCAGGTTGTGAACCACGTTTCCGCTGCCGACGACGAGGATCCAGCGATCGCGCAACGCCGCCAGTTTGGCCCCCAACTCCAGGTGGTACTCGGCGGGCTTGGTGGCGTCGATGGACAACTGCACCAGCGGAATCGAGTGATCGGGGAATGCGTGCACCAGCACCGACCAGGTGCCGTGGTCGATGCCCCAGCTGTCGAGGTCGGCACCCACCCAGGTGGGTTCGACGACGTCGGCGACCTCGTCGGCAAGCTCGGGCAACCCCGGCGCCGCGTACTGCACCTCGAACAGCTCGCGGGGAAACCCGTAGAAGTCATGGATGGTTCGGGGTGCCGGCATGGCGGTGACGGCCGTGGCGTTGACGTACCAGTGCGCGCTGATGGCGAGAATGGCCCGCGGCTTCGCCCCCGACCGGAGTACCGATTCGCCGAACGCGCGCCAGGCAGCGGTGTGCCGGTTGACCTCGAGGGCGTTCATCGGGCTGCCGTGTCCGATGAACGCGGCCGGCATACGTGGCGTCACGGTCGGCCCCGCCCGGTTCGGCCCGGCTTGCGGGCAACCTTCCCCGCGGCGGCGCGCGCGGCCTGCTTGGCAAGCGTCTTCTCCCGTGCCGTGCGTTTCGGCGCCGGCTGGCTCTGCCCTCGTGACGAGCCGGGTTTGCGACCCCGCACGATCCCGGTGAACTCCTCGATCAGGGCCGACTCAGAGCCTTCCCGAAAGACAAGTGCGACAGCGCAGGTCGGCGCGTCGACGATCGGGCGATACGTGAGGTCCTTGCGGTGATGCAGCCGCGCCAGCGATTGCGGGACAATCAGCACACCCAACCCCGCGGCGACGAGTTCTGTTGCGGCCTGCGTGCTTTCGGGCCGGTGATCGATCGGCATGCCGGGGGCGCCCGCCCAGGCGACGACGTCGTCGAGCGGCAGCAGTGTCGGCTCGTTGTCGAGATCCGCGCAAGCGACCTCGTCGGCCGCACTGAGAAGGTGGTCGGCGGGCACCACCGCCACCGTCGTCTCCTCGTAGAGCGGTATGACAGCCAATGCCGATGTGTCGGCAGGCAGCCGTAGCAGCGCCACGTCGACCCGCCCGACCCGCACCTCGTCGGCCGCCTCCGCCGCGGACACCGCGTGCAACCTCAGCGGAACCTCGGGGTGGCGCTGCACCCAGATCCGGGCCCACTTCGCGGGTGTCGCTCCGGGGACATACCCGACAGTGAGCGCGGAACGGGTCACCGGCTCAGGCTACCGCTGGCCCCGTCGATAAGCTCAAGCCGTGAGCAGGCCGAACGCACAGACCATGAAACCGGCCACGGCGGCGAAGAAGCTGGACGTGTACCTGCCGGCGACCCCTGCGGAGTTCCAAGAGAACTCGATCACGCGCGGGGATCTGGCCGCTCTCCAGGCGGATCCGCCACAGTGGCTCACCGATCTCCGCAAGCACGGGCCGCACCCGAAGAACCTCGTGGCCGCCAAACTCGGCGTGTCGATCTCCGGCCTCGCCCGCGGCGGCATCACCGACGCGCTCACCTCCGAGCAGATCGCCGCACTGCTGGAGGAAAAGCCGGACTGGCTGATCGCCGAACGGGAGAGCTACCAGAACGTGCTGACCGAGCAGCGACGCCTGAAGGCTCTGCACGCCAAGGATTCCTAGAGCATCACCCCGCGCCATCTCGGTTTTCACGGAATCAGCTGAGGCGCAACAGGTTTGAGACGCCGGCCGGGTCAGCGGTGTTTCTCCTGGCCTGCGACTTCTCAAGGCTGCCCGAGCCCACGTGGACACCTGGCGTCGCGAAGTTGTTCGGCCATTGCGTGCAGTACGGAAGCGACCCAAGACCGGTCCCCCGCCCGCTCCCAACGACCTCACCGGGCGACTACGCAGCAAGGTTCAACGCGCTGATTCCTGTGTTGGAGCCGATGCCGCCATCCACGATCGCAGCCGAATGCGCTGCTCCGGCGATCTAAACCGTCATCACTGCACGCAGCCACACCGCGCTCGACGAGCGAGACAACCAAGCCATCGACACGATCGCCCACATCACCGGCTACGCAGTTTCCCGGAAAAAAACACCCCGCCGTCATAGCGTCTGCTTGCCGAATATGTATCGCCGATCGCTTAACAGGCTCCGCCACCCAATGCGGACGAAAGGATGTTCATGACCGACACCGCCTCATCCGCACCCGGCCCGAAGTACCGGGACGTTCGTGAGTATCTCGAGGAGCTCGAACGCCGCGGCCTACTGAGGCGAGTGTCGCGTACCACCAACAAGGACACCGAGGTGATGCCGCTCGTGCGCTGGCAGTTCCGCGGCCTGGACGTCGAGCAGCGCACCGGTTGGCTGTTCGAGAACCTCACCGATTCGCGTGACCGCAGCTTCGACGCGCAGATGGCGGTTGCCATCGTGGGCGCCTCACCGCAGGTCTACGCCGCGGCCATGGGGGTCGACTCCCCGGATCAGATTGCCGCGAAGTGGACGGAGGTTCAGCAGAAGCCGATTCCCCCGGTGACGGTCGCGGCCGCGGACGCCCCGGTGAAGGAAAACATCATCACAGGCGACGAGCTGCTCGCCAGCGGTGGGATCGACCAGTTCCCAGTGCCCGTGGTCAATCCGGGCACCGATTCCTCGGCCTACTTCAGCGCTCCGGTCTGGATCGCCAAGGACCCCGAAACCGGCATCTACAACGCCGGAACATATCGGGTCATGCTCAAGGCGGCTGATCGGACCGGCGTGCTGATGATGTCCGGTCAGGACGAGCGCGGCTACTGGGAGAAGGCCCGCAGGCTCGGAAAGCCCTTGGAAGCGGTGCTCATCCTGGCCCCGCCGCCAGCGCTCTCGCTGTGCAGCGTCAACAAGCTGAACATATCCGAATACGACGCAGCGGGCGCGCTCAACGGTGCACCGCTGGAGCTGGTTCAAGCCGAAACCGTGGACCTGCTCATTCCGGCACACGCCGAGATCGCCATCGAGGGCCACATCCGCACCGACATTCTGGAAATGGAGGGCCCCTTCGGCGAATACGGCGGCTACGTCGGCGCCGAGGACTACCAGATGATCTTCGAAGTCACCTGCATCACCCACCGCACCAAACCGATCCTGCAGGCCTTCATCAGCGAGATGCCGCCGAGCGAGAGTTCCTGCTTGCGCAAATTCGGCTTTGAAGGGTTCCTGGAGGAAGAACTGCGGCTCAAATCGCCAAACATGCGCAAGGTCAGCATCCACGAGATGGGGGGAGCGTCGAACTTCGTGGTGGTCTCGTTCCACAATCCGGTTGCCGGGGAGGTGTGGAACGCTTTGCGGGCGGTGGCCTCGTCTCGGGCAGCGGCGGCGTTCAAATGGGTGGTCGGTGTCGATGACGATATCGATGGGAATGACCTCGACAGCGTGCTGTGGGCGCTGTCCTGGCGGGTGCAGCCGCATAAGGACGTCCAGATACAGCGCGGCCGCAACACCGACCTGGACCCCTCCGGCGCACCTGTGGAAGCGTCGTTCACCGATCGCACCTACCCCGACGGACTGGGTGGCTCGCAAATCATGGTCGACGCCACCCGGAACTGGGCTTACCCGCCGGTGGCACTGCCGACCAAGGAGTTCATGGAGAACGCCAGAAAGATCTGGGAGGAGGAACTGAAACTGCCGAAGCTGACGCCGCACCTGCCCTGGCACGGATACGGACTCGGGTACTTTCCCGACCGATGGGCCGAGGCCGCCAAACGCGCCGTCGAGGGGCAATACCTGGAAACCGGCGAGGAATACGAAAAGATTCGCACCAAGGTGTCCTACTACGACGACGGCATCGTGATCGAGCCCCAGTAACTGTGCCGATTGCTCAACTTCACACGAACAGGAGCTAACTCATGACGACGCTTCGACACGCCATCGCGATCTCTGCACCCCGATCGGCGGTGTACGCCGCGATGGCGGACATCGAACAGCAGCGCAAGTGGCACGAGGGAACGATGGACGGCGAGATCGCCCCGGGAAAGACGCTCACGTGGACACCGAAACCGGGACTGACATTCGGTTGGCGGATCGACGAACTCAATCCCGATGTCTCGATCTCGCGGACGGCAGTCGAGGGGCCCGGCAATACCGTCGGCAAAAAGTTGACCCTCACACTCGCCGATCTGCCCGACGGCCGCACCGAAGTCGCGTTGACCGACGGCGAGTGGGCCAGCGACGACCCCCATCTGCCGTACTGCAACACGTACTGGGGTGGCGTCCTCGCACGCCTGAAGTCCTACGTCGAGAAGTCCTGAGACTGCGGGGGTGACGCTACGGCAGCGATTGATCATCGGCGTCAGCGGCTCCAGCGCCCCACACCTGGCCTTCGCCACGCTGAAGGCGCTGCATAACCATCCCGACGTCGAAACCCATCTTGTCGTCTCCAGGGGAGCCGACAAGACCATCGAATTCGAAATGAGCTCGAGCCGAAGCGATTTCGAAGCTCTGGCCGACGTGTACTACGAGCCTGAGGACTTCGGCGCCGCGATCTCCTCGGGATCGTTTCGCACCATGGGTATGGCGGTGGTGCCGTGCTCGATGAAAACCCTGGCCACGATAGCGACCGGCACCGTCACTGACCTGCTGACCCGCGCTGCGGATGTGTGCCTCAAGGAACGGCGCAGGCTGGTGGTGGTTCCGCGGGAAACCCCGTTGAGCCTCATCCACATTCGCAATATGGAGACCGTCACCCTCGCCGGTGGGACGATCATGCCGCCGGCCCCGGCTTTCTACCATCAGCCCGAAACCATCGAGGATCTGCTCAACCAGACCGTGGGCAAGCTTCTCGACCAGTTCGACATTTCCCACGCGCTGTACCGCCGCTGGGAGGGCCGATAACAACGCCGGCGACGGACGAACCCCCGGGGTCCGTCAAGCGATTTGCGCTCGCGCTCTACGCGCGCGACGGCGTTCCCGAGGCATGCCTGCATCTGCAGAACCGACACGATCTGGACGTCAACCTGGTCTTGTTTGCGGCGTTCCTCGGCGCCGAGCGACGCCAAAGGCTGACTACGGCCAACCTTGAGGCGGCCCGGGCACGTGTGGATGCGTGGCATCGCGAGGTCGTCCGGCCGTTGCGTGCGGTGCGGCAACGACTCAAGACCGGCCCCGCGCCCGCTCCCAACGACCTCACTGCGCGACTACGCAGCAAGGTCCAGCGAATCGAGATCGACGCCGAACTGATCGAACTGGACGAACTCGACGCGCTGATTCCTGCATTGGAGCACATACCAGCATCCGGGAGCGCTACCGAATGCGCCGCGGCGGCAATCGAAGCCGTCATCACGGCATACGGCAACACCGCGCTCGACGATCAGGACCGCCAAGCGATCGACACGATCGCGGGCGCTGTGCCCCAAGAGATCGGGCCTTGATTCAACCGGCGGACCCGCCCTCTCGACTTTGAGGCCATAACTGCTTGCGCAACCGCAACACGGGTTGTCCGATCAGCGTCAGCGACAGCAGCAGATAGAAGCCCACCGCCACTTTCGGCACGAACACGCTCATTGCCGTCGACAGCGCGAACATTGCCGTGATCGTCCAGCGTTGTCGCACCAGCCACACCGCCTTGGCAGGGTCCACGTTGCTCTTCAACTCATCCATCCGTTTGACATAACTGACCAATGTGCTGGAGATCAGCGTGCCCAGGGTGAGGTTGAGCCCAAAGATCAGCACCGCGGTGCGCTCGCTGGAACCGGTCAGGTGCTTGGTGAAAAGGCTTGTGCTGTAGGGCAGGAGGGAGACGAAAAGCAACTGCAGCAGGTTGAGACCTATGACGACACTGTCAGTCACGCGCAGCAGGTGAGTCAGAAAGGTGTGGGCAATCCAGGAGCCACCAATGAAGGCGAAGCTCACCACATAGCCGAGGAACGACGGCCATTCAGCTGCCAATTGGCTGATCAGCCGGTCTGGCGACTCGGGTACATGCAAGTCCAGGATCAGCAGGGTGATGGCGATCGCGAAGACGCCATCGGAGAACGCCTCGAGGCGCGCGACAGGCAGATAGTGGCCGGACGGGACCGAAAATCGTTCCACGCCGCTCAGTTTCCCACGCGAGTCAGTTTGTCCCGGTTTCCCCGGCCGCGACAGCTTTGGCCCATCGGTAGTCGGCCTTGCCCGACGGGGAGCGCAGAACCTTGTCGACGCGGATGAACGCCTTGGGAATCTTGTACTTGGCGATGTGCCGGCTGCACGTCTCAGCGAGTTCAGCGTCGGTCGCGGACTTGCCTTCGGCGAACTGCACGATCGCGACGACTTCGTTGCCCCACCGTTCCGACGGCCGGCCGGCCACCACCACGTCATAGACGGCGGGGTGGCTGGCGACGGCGCGTTCGACCTCCTCGGCGAAGATCTTCTCCCCGCCGGAGTTGATGGTCACCGAGTCCCGGCCCAGCAATTGGATCCGGCCATCGGCTAGGTAACTGGCCCGGTCACCAGGGATCGACCAGCGCACTCCGTCGATAGTGGGGAAGGTTCGGGCGGTCTTGGCGGCGTCGCCCAGATAGCCCAGCGGAACCCAACCCCGCCGTGCCAGCCAGCCCTCGCCGTCGCCGGGATTCAGCACGGTGGTGCAGTCCGCGGAGACCACCGCGGTACCGGGTTCCGGGTCGAAGATCGCGGAATCTTCCGACCCGGCAGCATCTTTGGTGGAGACGGTCGCCAGCAGAACGCCGGATTCCGAGGAGCCGACGGAGTCGAGGATCATTACCTGCGGCAGCAACTCCAGCAGTCGGTCGCGCACCGTCGGCGACAGGGGGGCCCCGCCATTGCTGAAGCCGACCAGCGCGGACAGGTCGTAGTCGCCCGCCTCAAGGGCGTCGAGCAGCGGCCGGACCATCACGTCGCCCACCACTGGGATAGCCCAAATCCGCTCGCGTTCGACCAGACCGAGAATCGCCTCGGCATCGAAGCGGACCACATCGTCGGGGATGGCGATCAACCCGCCGTTGCTGATGAAGCTGAAGCCGCCCCATTGGGCGGCGCCGTGCATCAACGGGGGAATCAGCACCACCGAACGGGTGCCACCGGCTTCCCGAACCTGTGCGAGGAGATCGTCATAGGACTCCATGTCCTTGTCTGCACCGGGAGGGCGGCCTCCCATGGCCGAGATGAAGATGTCGTTCTGGCGCCACAGCACACCCTTGGGCATGCCGGTGGTGCCGCCGGTATACAGCAGGTAAACGTCGTCACCGGTGGGCGTCGGCATGCCGCCCGCAGGTTCGGGCGTGCCGACGATGGATTCGTAGTCCACGGCACCGGGCAACAGCGGATTCCCGGAGCCGTCGTCGACCTGGATGAGGACCTCCAGGTTGGGGAGCCGGTCCCGGATGGCCTGCACCTGCGGTGCGAACTCGCCCGCATAGACCAAGGCGCGGGCGTTCGCGTCGGTCAAGAGGTAGATCAACTCTTCTTCGACATAGCGGTAGTTGATGTTGAACGGCGCGACCCTCGCCCGGTAAGCGGCGATCCACGCCTCGAGGTGTTCATTGCCGTTGCGCAGGTAGAGCCCCATGTGGTCCTGCCCGGACTGGTGCCCTTCCAATTCGTCCCGCTCGGTGTGACAGCCCAGCCCCCGAGTCACCAGGTAGTGGGCGACCCCGTCGATACGTGCGTCCGCTTCGGCATAGGTGAACCGCCGATCTCGCCAGACGATGGCATCCTGGTCGGGCACGGCGGCGGCGACGGTGCTGAAAATCGTGGAGAGATTGAAGCTCATCGGCCGAACTGTATCCGCGTGGGCGCTTCTATCCGGTCGCTATCGTCAATTACCGATGATGAAGGGGCGGGCAAAAAACGTTGATTCCGAGTCAGTCAGCAGACCGGCCTACTCGCCGGGCACCAGCGAAAGCTGCCGGGTCTGAACGATGATCCGTCCGGCCGCGTCGACCACCGTGTGGTCCTCGTCGAACCAGTCCTGCCCGATCTGGGTCGTGGTGCACAGCACGCGCAACCAACCGTCGACGGGGTGCCCTCGCAGATACGCGGTCAACTGTACGGTCGGGCACCAGCCTTTCCTGCCCACCGCGTATGGGACAGGAAGCGAGATGTCCCCGCACATCAGGGCGAACAGTTCGTCTACCAGGCCGGCCTTGGGGCGAACCCAGGTCATGAGGACCGGCGCTGCTCCATCGCTGAGGGCCGTCGCGTGCATCTCGCAACCGTGGTGGAGGTTGCTGATCTCGGCACCCGGTTGACCCGGCCCGATGGCGGGAAGGTCAGCGGGAGGTTCCACACCCATGATGTCGAGCACCGGGTTGTTCGCCAGCAAAGGCGGCGCATCGTGTTCGGGTTGACCCAAGGTTGCGGTGACGTATACGCACGTCTTTTCCCCCTGGATCAATGCGACGTCGATCAGGCCGATCCGCCGGCCACGTTTGCGTACGGTGGTGACCAACCGCACCGAACCCGGATCCGGTGCCGACAGGAAGTTGGCGGACACCGCAACGGGTTGCACAGGCGATTCACTGCCATCGGCATAGCCTGCGCGGGCGGCGGCGGCGCAGAGCGCCACCATCGTCCCTCCGTGAACCTTCGGCCCAATTGTCCAGTGCTCGTTGAGGATTGCCGAAAAACTGCGCACGGCATCGCCGGGAAGTCCGTCAACAGGATCCAGCGCCATCGCGTCGGAGAACCGGGGTGCACTCACCGCGCCAAGTGTAAGCGGGGGTTGGATCTGTGGACTAGTTCGATCGCGCCTTGGGGCAGGTTCGCCGTCTTTGCCCATCGCATCGGGGTTTGTCTGACGAAGGGCTTCCAGACTCCTGTTCGGAAAACCCGCAGGCCAGGAGATACATCCCCTGGCCTGCAAGTCCTCCGAAAAGCCTCACAGCATGCAGGAGACGCAGCCCTCGACCTCGGTACCTTCCAGCGCCATCTGACGCAACCGGATGTAGTAGAGCGTCTTGATTCCCTTGCGCCAGGCGTAGATCTGGGCCTTGTTGACGTCACGGGTGGTGGCGGTGTCCTTGAAGAACAGCGTCAGGCTCAGCCCCTGGTCCACGTGCTGGGTGGCCGCGGCGTAGGTGTCGATGATCTTCTCGTAGCCGATCTCGTACGCGTCCTGGTAGTACTCCAGGTTGTCGTTGGTCATGTACGGCGCCGGGTAGTAGACGCGGCCGATCTTGCCTTCCTTGCGGATCTCGACCTTCGAGGCGATCGGGTGGATCGAACTGGTCGAGTGGTTGATGTAGGAGATGGACCCGGTGGGAGGCACAGCCTGCAGGTTCTGGTTGTAGATCCCGTGCTTGGCCACCGAATCCTTGAGCGCACGCCAGTCGTCGGCGTTGGGGATGCGGATTCCGGCGTCCTCGAACAGCTTTCGGACCTTGACGGTCTTGGGCTCCCAGCGTCCCTCGGTGTACTTGTCGAAGAACTCACCGCTGGCGTACTTCGACTTCTCGAAGCCCTTGAACGTCGCGCCGCGTTCCATGGCGATCTTGTTCGACGCGCGCAGAGCGTGGAACAGCACGGTGTAGAAGTAGATGTTGGTGAAGTCGATGCCCTCTTCGGAACCGTAGAAGATCCGCTCGCGCGCAAGGTATCCGTGCAGGTTCATCTGCCCAAGGCCGATGGCGTGCGCATCGTTGTTGCCCTTCTCGATCGAGGGAACCGAGACGATGTGGGTCTGGTCGCTGACGGCGGTCAGCGCCCGGATGGCGACCTCGATGGTCTGGGCGAAGTCCGGGGAGTCCATCGCCTTTGCGATGTTCAGCGAACCGAGGTTGCACGAGATGTCCTTGCCCACATCGGCGTACGACAGATCCTCGTTGAAGATCGACGGCGTGGAGACCTGG
>CAYTOD010000032.1:0-44508 GCA_964439315.1 uncultured Mycobacterium sp.
CCGATCAACGCCCTGCAGGCGATGATGGACGGCTTCGAGGTCAAGACCGTCGAAGAGGCCATCGGCTGGGCGGACATCGTCGTCACCGCCACCGGCAACAAGGACATCATCACTCTCGATCACATGCGGGCGATGAAGGACAAGGCCATCCTCGGCAACATCGGCCACTTCGACAACGAGATCGACATGGCCCGCCTCGAGCGCGACCCGAAGATCCGCCGGATCAACATCAAGCCGCAGGTCGACGAGTTCATCTTCCCCGACGGCCACTCCATCATCGTGCTGAGCGAGGGCCGCCTGCTGAACCTCGGCAACGCCACCGGCCACCCGTCGTTCGTGATGAGCAACAGCTTCTCCAACCAGGTGATCGCCCAGATCGAACTGTGGACCAAGAACGACGAGTACGACAACGAGGTCTACCGGCTGCCCAAGATCCTCGACGAGAAGGTGGCCAAGATCCACGTCGAGGCGCTCGGCGGGTCGCTGACCAAGCTCACCAAGGATCAGGCCGAGTACATCGGTGTCGACGTCGAGGGTCCGTACAAGCCGGAGCACTACCGGTACTGATCGGCTCGTGTTAGTCGTCATCGAGGGCCTGGACGGTGCCGGAAAGCGCACCCTGACCCAGGGCCTGCGATCCGCGTTCGAGGCTTCCGGCCGCTCGGTGGCGACCTGCGCGTTCCCGCGGTACGGCGAGTCGGTGCACGCCGACCTCGCCCACGAGGCACTGCACGGCCGGCACGGTGATCTGGCCGATTCGGTCTACGGGATGGCGGTGCTGTTCGCCCTCGATCGCGCCGGCGCGAAGGACCGGATCAGTGCGCTGGGGGCTGCCCACGATGTCGTGATCCTGGACCGCTACGTCGCCTCCAACGCCGCCTACAGTGCGGCGCGCCTGCACCAGGACGCCGACGGCGAGGTGGTCGCCTGGGTCGGTGAACTGGAATACGGACGGTTCGGGCTGCCGGAGCCCGACCACCAGATTCTGCTCGGCGTCCCGCCGGAACTGGCCGCCGCGCGCGCACGCCGGCGGGAGAGCACGGAGGCCGACCGGGGGCGGGACGCCTACGAACGCGACGACGGGCTCCAGCGCCGCACCGCCGCGGTCTACGCCGGACTGGCCGCGGCGTCATGGCACGGCCGGTGGTCGACGGCCGGGCCGGACGCCGACGGGGCGACGCTGGCCGCGACATTCGGCGTGTTCTAGCAGGGAAAAGTCGCGCTTCGGTGTCACCATGGACGCCATGAGGCAACGGATTCTGGTCGTCGACGACGATCCTTCGCTGGCTGAGATGCTCACCATCGTCCTGCGCAACGAGGGGTTCGACACCGCTGTCGTCGCCGACGGCTCACAGGCGCTGACTGCGGTCCGCGAGTTGCGGCCCGACCTGGTCCTGCTGGATCTGATGCTGCCCGGCATGAACGGCATCGACGTGTGCCGGGTTCTGCGCGCCGATTCCGGGGTGCCGATCGTCATGCTGACGGCCAAGACCGACACCGTCGACGTGGTGCTGGGCCTGGAATCCGGTGCCGACGACTACGTCATGAAGCCGTTCAAACCCAAGGAGCTCGTTGCCCGCGTCCGGGCCCGGTTGCGGCGCAACGACGACGAACCGGCGGAGATGCTGTCGATCGCCGACATCGACATCGACGTGCCCGCGCACAAGGTCACCCGCAACGGCGAACAGATCTCGCTGACCCCGCTGGAGTTCGACCTTCTGGTGGCGTTGGCGCGCAAGCCGCGGCAGGTGTTTACTCGAGATGTGCTGCTCGAACAGGTGTGGGGATACCGCCACCCTGCCGACACCCGGCTGGTGAACGTGCACGTCCAGCGGTTGCGGGCCAAGGTCGAGAAAGACCCGGAGAACCCGCAGGTGGTTCTGACCGTTCGAGGAGTGGGATACAAGGCCGGCCCTCCGTAATGGCGGCTTTCTCCCGCGCCATCGGCAGGGCATCCGTAGTGGCGGCTGGATGAGGGCACGCGTCCGCGGCCCCTGGGGCCGGTCCGGCCCGCTGGTTCGCGGGACGAGCACGGTAAGCCGTGCCCTGGCTCTGATTTGGCGCCGTTCCCTGCAGCTGCGGGTCGTCGTGCTGACCCTCGGACTCTCCGCTGTTGTCATCCTGGTACTCGGTTTCGTGCTGACCAGTCAGATCACCAATCGCGTACTGGAGGCGAAAGTCCGCGCGGCCACCGAGGAGGTCGACCGCGCCCGGGTCACCGTCAGCGGCATCGTCAGCGGAGAAGAGGCCCGCTCGCTCGACTCGAGTCTGCAGTTGGCGCGCACCACGCTGATCTCCAAGACCGGCCAGACCTCGGGTACCGGCCTGGCCGGCACCTTCGACGCGGTGCTGATGGTTCCCGGGGACGGGCCCCGCGACGCCACTTCGACGGGTCCGGTCGACCAGATCCCGAAGTCGTTGCGCGACTTCGTCCGCGCCGGTCAGGTCAGCTACCAGTACGAGACCGTCCGGACCGAGGGGTACTCGGGTCCGGCCCTGCTCATCGGCACCCCGGCGCCGTCCCGGATCACCAATCTCGAGTTGTACCTGATCTTTCCGCTCACCAGCGAGGAGAGCACCATCACGCTGGTGCGCGGCACCATGGCCACCGGCGGGCTGGTGCTGCTGGTGCTGCTGGCCGGCATCGCGCTGCTGATATCCCGGCAGGTGGTGCTTCCGGTGCGTTCGGCGTCCCGGATCGCCGAGGCCTTCGCCGAGGGAAACCTGTCCGAGCGGATGCCGGTTCGCGGTGAGGACGACATGGCCCGGCTGGCGGTCTCGTTCAACGACATGGCCGAGAGCTTGCAGCGGCAGATCACCAACCTCGAGGAATTCGGAAATCTCCAGCGCCGCTTCACCTCTGACGTCAGCCACGAACTGCGCACGCCGCTGACGACGGTGCGGATGGCGGCCGACCTGATCTACGACCACGCCGAGGACCTCGATCCCGCGCTGCGCCGGTCCACCGAGCTCCTGGTCGGCGAACTGGACCGGTTCGAGGGTCTGCTCAACGACCTTCTGGAAATCTCCCGCCACGATGCCGGCGTGGCAGAACTCACCGTCGAGGCCGTCGATCTGCGCACCACGGTCAACAATGCGCTGACCAAGGTCGGGCACCTCGCCCGCGACGCGGGGATCGAGCTACTGGTGGAGATGCCCGACCACGAGGTGATCGCCGAGGTCGACCCGCGACGGGTCGAGCGCATCCTGCGCAACCTGATCGCCAACGCCATCGACCACGCCGAGCACAAGCCGGTCCGTATCCGGATGGCCGCCGACGAGGACACCGTCGCGGTGACGGTCCGCGATTTCGGCGTGGGTCTGCGCCCGGGCGAGGAGAAGTTGGTGTTCAGTCGCTTCTGGCGGTCGGATCCCTCGCGGGTGCGCCGGTCCGGCGGCACCGGCCTGGGCCTGGCGATCAGCGTCGAGGACGCCCGCCTGCACCAGGGCCGGCTCGAGGCCTGGGGCGAGCCGGGCAAGGGTGCCTGCTTCCGGCTGACCCTGCCGCTGGTCCGCGGTCACAAGGTGACCACCAGCCCACTTCCGATGAAACCTGTTGCCGGAGAACGCCGGGAAGCCCAGGAGAAGATCCGCCTGCTCAGGGAGCGGGAAGCCGCCGGGGAGCGCGTATGACCCGCCGTCGGCTGAAGGCCCCCATGAGAATCGGCGCGGCCGCGCTGCTCGCCGCGACGCTGGGCGTGCTGCCCGGCTGCGCCGGGGTCCCGGATTCGTCTGCGCCGCAGGCGATCGGCACCGTCGAGCGGCCCACGCCCAAGAAGCTGCCGGAACCCAATCCGGCGATGAATCCGGATCAACTGCTCCGGGAGTTCCTCAAGGCCACCGCGGACCCGGCCAATCGCCACCTCGCGGCACGCCAGTTCCTCACCGAATCCGCCTCGAAGGGCTGGGACGACCAGGGCAGCGCGCTCTTGATCGACAACGTGGTGTTCTCCGAAAGCCGCTCGCTGGAAAGGCTTCTGGTCACCATGAAGGCCGACATCCTGGGCTCGCTGTCCGATATCGGGGTCTTCGAGACCGGGGACGGTCAGCTGCCCGACCCCGGCCCGATCGAGTTGGTGCAGACGCCCACCGGCTGGCGGATCAACCGGTTGCCCAACGGGGTTTTCCTGGACTGGCAGCAGTTCCAGTCGACGTACAAACGCAACACCCTCTACTTCGTCGACCCCACCGGCAAGACCGTCGTGCCCGACCCGCGTTACGTGGCCGTCTCCGATCCGGACCTGCTGGCCACCGAACTGGTCAACAAGCTCACCGCCGGCCCGCGCCCGGAAATGGCCAAGGCGGTGCGAAACATGTTGGGCCCGCCGCTGAAACTGCGCGGCCCGGTGACCCGCGCCGACGGCGGCAAGACCGGTATCGGCCGCGGTTACGGCGGTGCCCGCATCGATCTGGAGAACCTGACCACCACCGACCCGAGCTCCCGGGCACTGCTTGCGGCACAACTGATCTGGACACTGGCGCGCGCGGACATCAAGGGGCCGTATCTGATCAACGTCGACGGCGCCCCGCTGGACGACCGGTTCGTCGACGGGTGGAAGACCACCGACGTCGCGGCTACCGACCCCGGCGCCGTCGATGCGGCCACGGCCGGCGTGCACGCCCTGATGGACGGCGCGGTGGTGGCACTCGACGGTCAGCAGTCCGACAAGGTCCCGGGCTCCTTCGGCACCATGGTCGATCAGCGGTCGGCGACGTTCTCCCGGAGCGGACGGGACATCGCGTCGGTCACCAAACCCGCACCCGACGCCGGGTCCGCACTGTGGATCGGGCCCAACGGCGGTCAGGCGGTGCGGGCCACCGACGGCCGCACGATCTCGCGGCCGTCCTGGGCCCTCGACGACGCGGTGTGGGTGGTGGTGGACGGGAACAGCGTGGTGCGGGTGATCCGCGAGGAGGCCACCGGCCAACCCGCCCGCATCCCGGTGGACTCTGCGGCCGTCACGTCCCGGTTTCCCGGCTCGATCACCGAACTGCAACTGTCCCGGGACAGCACCCGGGCAGCCATGGTGATCGACGGCCAGGTGGTCCTGGCCGGCGTCGAGCAGACCCCGGGCGGCGAGTTCGCATTGACCTACCCCAGACGCCTCGGCTTCGGCCTGGGCAACTCGGTGGTGTCGCTGGCCTGGCGGACCGGTGACGACATGGTGGTCGCTCGCGACGATCCGGCCCACCCGGTGTCCTACGTCAACCTCGACGGGGTGAACTCCGACGGCCCGAGTAACAACCTGGTGATGCCGGTGACCACGGTCGCGGCCAATCCCTCGGCGGTCTACGTCGCCGACGCGCGCGGCGTCCTGCAACTGCTGGCCACCAGCTCGGAGAACGGGCAGGCCTGGTCGGAGTTGAGGCCGTTCATGGTGCCGGGGACCGTTCCGGTGCTGCCGGGCTGAACCTGTCGGACCCCCGGGTCAGACTGGCCCCATGTTGGACCTCGTCCTGCCGCTGGAGTGCGGCGGCTGTGGCTCGCCGTCGACCAGGTGGTGCCCGTCCTGCGCCGCGGCGCTGCGGGTGGCCCGTGACGAACCGCACGTGGTGTCGCCGCGCGCCGACCCGGGCGTTCCGGTCTTCGCCCTGGGGCGCTACGCCGGACCGCGTCGGCAGGCAATCGTCGGGCTGAAGGAGCGCGGGCGTTTCGACCTGGTCGGCCCGCTGGCCCGCACGCTGGCGCTGGGCGTTCACCGGCTCCTCGGCTGGGGGATCCTGGAACCGCCGGTGGCACTCATCCCCGCCCCGACCCGGCGCTGGGCGGCCCGCAGTCGCGGCGGCGATCCGGTAACCCGGATCGCGGTGGCCGCCGCGGGCGATCGGCTGGCCGTCGCAGCCGCTCTCCGTACCGCCGGTCCGGTGCGCGACTCCGTCGGGCTGACCAGAACCGACCGTGAACGCAACATCGCCGGACGGGTTCGGCTGACCAAGGCCGGCCGACGGCTTCCGGCGGCCGGAGAGGTGCTGCTCGTCGACGACGTGGTGACCACGGGGGCGACCGCCCGCGAAGCGGTCCGGGTCCTGGCCGACGGCGGCATTCGGGTGGCCGCGGTGCTTGCGATCGCCCATGCTTAGCGCAACATCCGCGACACACATGGCGCAAACGGTGGCACCACCGTCCCGCTTGCGACTACCGTCGGGGTCAACACACCACCGACGGGTAGGAGGTGACTATTCGACCTCTTGCGCCGGTGGGTGAGGTCTTGCCGGCGTCCATCTCATGACACGTGCCACCCCGTAGAAGAAACGAGTTGCCAAACATGTCAACGCAATCCGCGAATTCCGCAGAACTCGACGGCCCCAAAGCCGACGTCCAGGTGACCGGACGCAACGTCGAGGTTCCCGACCACTACCGGGTCTATGTGGGCCAGAAACTCGCCAGGTCCGAGCGGATCGACCATTCGATCCACCGCTTCGACGTCGAACTCGCGCACGAGAACAATCGCCGTCAACGCAAGAACGCTCAGCATGTCGAGATCACCGCTCATGTCGATCGGGGACCGGTCGTTCGGGGAGAGGGTCGCGCAGACACCTTCTACGGCGCCTTCGAGGCTGCCGTTCACAAACTCGAGAGTCGGCTCCGTCGCGGCAAGGACCGCCAGAAGGTGCATTACGGCGACAAGACGCCGGTCTCCGTGCGCCAGGCCACCGCTGCGCCACTGGACCTCGCCGAGGCTTTCAAGCCCGACACCACGCCCGCGCCCGACGGCCAGGTCGACCACGACGACCACGAGCCCGGCCACATCGTTCGGATCAAGGAACACCCGGCCAAGCCGATGACCGTCGACGACGCGCTGTACGAGATGGAACTCGTCGGCCACGACTTCTTCCTGTTCCACGACAAGGAGTCCGACAAGCCGACGGTGGTCTATCGCCGGCACGCCTATGACTACGGTTTGATCCGCCTGGCGTAATCACGCGGGTTTATCAGGCTGCCGTTACCGGGGCATATCCGCGCTTCACCTAGGATGGAGGCGCTCAAGCCGCCAATCCGTCAGGGGACGGCTCCGTACTCTTCCAGGGGAAAATGTGCTGTCGAGGTTGCTGCGCGTCGGTGAAGGTCGCATGGTCAAGCGCCTCAAGGGGGTGGCTGACTACGTCGATTCCCTCTCCGACGACACCGAAGCGCTGACCGACGCCGAGTTGCGCGCCAAGACCGACGAGTTCCGTGCCCGGATCGCCGACGGGGCCCGACTCGACGACATCCTGCCGGAGGCGTTCGCCGTGGCCCGGGAGGCCGCTTGGCGCGTGCTGGGCCAGAAGCACTTCGAGGTGCAGATCATGGGCGGTGCCGCCCTGCATTTCGGCAACGTCGCCGAGATGAAGACCGGTGAGGGCAAGACCCTGACCTGTGTGCTGCCGGCCTACCTCAACTCCCTGACCGGTAAAGGCGTGCACGTCGTCACGGTGAACGACTACCTGGCCCGCCGCGACAGCGAGTGGATGGGCCGCGTGCACCGGTTCCTGGGCCTCGACGTCGGGGTGATCCTGTCCGGCCTGACCTCCGAAGAGCGGCGCGCGTCGTACGCCGCCGACATCACCTACGGCACCAACAACGAGTTCGGCTTCGACTACCTGCGCGACAACATGGCGCTGTCCCGTGGCGAACAGGTGCAGCGGGGCTTCAACTACGCCATCGTCGACGAGGTCGACTCGATCCTGATCGACGAGGCCCGTACCCCGCTGATCATCTCCGGGCCGGCCGACGGCGCCTCGCACTGGTATTCCGAGTTCGCCCGCCTGGCTCCGATGATGCAGAAGGACGTCCACTACGAGGTCGACATCCGCAAGCGCACCGTCGGCGTGCACGAGTTGGGCGTGGAGTTCGTCGAGGACCAGCTGGGCATCGAGAACCTCTACGAGGCGGCCAACTCGCCGCTGGTCAGCTACCTCAACAACTCGATCAAGGCCAAGGAGCTCTTCCAGCGCGACAAGGACTACATCATCCGCGACGGCGAGATTGTCATCGTCGACGAGTTCACCGGCCGTGTGCTGGTCGGCCGCCGCTACAACGAGGGCATGCACCAGGCCATCGAGGCCAAGGAGCAGGTGGAGATCAAGTCCGAGAACCAGACCCTGGCCACCATCACGCTGCAGAACTACTTCCGGCTCTACGACAAGCTCTCGGGCATGACCGGTACCGCAGAGACCGAGGCGGCCGAGTTGCACGAGATCTACAAGCTCGGCGTGGTGCAGATCCCCACCAACCGGCCGATGGCCCGCAAGGATCAGACCGACCTCATCTACAAGACCGAGGAAGCCAAATTCATCGCGGTCGCCGACGACGTCGCCGAGCGCCATGAGAAGGGCCAGCCGGTGCTCATCGGTACCACCAGCGTCGAGCGCTCGGAGTACCTCTCCCGGCTGCTGGACAAGCGGCGCATCCCGCACACCGTGCTCAACGCGAAGTTCCACGAGCAGGAGGCCGGCATCGTCGCCGAGGCCGGGCGCCTCGGCGCCGTGACGGTGGCCACCAACATGGCCGGCCGCGGTACCGACGTCGTGCTCGGCGGCAACGTCGACTTCCTCACCGACCGGCGGTTGCGCGAGCAGGGCCTGGATCCGGTCGAAACCCCCGACGAGTACGACGCGGCCTGGCACGAGGAGCTGCCCAAGATCAAGGCGGAGGTCACCGCGGAGGGCGAGGAGGTCCGCGAAGTCGGCGGCCTGTACGTGCTGGGCACCGAGCGGCACGAGTCCCGTCGTATCGACAACCAGTTGCGCGGCCGCTCCGGCCGCCAGGGTGACCCGGGGGAGTCGCGGTTCTACCTCGCGCTCGACGACGAGCTGATGCGGCGGTTCAACGGAGCCGCGCTGGAGTCCCTGCTGACCAGGCTCAACCTGCCCGACGACGTGCCGATCGAGGCGAAGATGGTGACCCGCGCGATCAAGAGCGCGCAAACGCAGGTCGAGCAGCAGAACTTCGAGATCCGCAAGAACGTGCTCAAGTACGACGAGGTGATGAACAAACAGCGCGTCGTCATCTACGACGAGCGCCGCCGCATCCTCGAGGGCGAGGACCTGCAGACCCAGGCCCACCAGATGCTGGCCGACGTCATCACCGCCTACGTCGACGGCGCCACTGCTGAGGGTTATTCCGAGGACTGGGATCTCGAGGAACTGTGGGGAGCGTTGCGCACGCTCTACCCGGTGGGCATCGACCACCACGATCTGATCGATTCCGAGGCCATCGGCGAGGCTGGTGACCTGACTCGCGACGAGTTGCTCACCGCCCTCATCGAGGACGCCGAAAAGGCTTATGCCACAAGGGAAGCCGAGATCGATGCACTGGCCGGCCCGGGTGCCATGCGCCAGTTGGAGCGCAACGTGCTGCTCAACGTGCTGGACCGGAAGTGGCGCGAGCATCTCTACGAGATGGACTATCTCAAGGAGGGCATCGGCCTGCGGGCCATGGCGCAGCGCGACCCGCTGGTGGAATACCAGCGTGAGGGCTACGACATGTTCATGGGCATGCTCGACGGCCTGAAGGAGGAGTCGGTCGGCTTCCTGTTCAACGTCCAGGTCGAGCCCAACCCGAACGTGCCCCGGGTGGCGCCCGTCGCCACGCCCGAGGGCCTGGCCGATCTGGCCGAGAACAGCCAGCCGACGGTGCGTGCCAAGGGAATCGGCGACGACGACTCGCGTCCGTTGACCTACGTCGGGCCGTCCGAGGACGGCGAGGCCGAGGTGCAGCACCACGAGCCGGGCCGGGGCAAGATCAGCCGGCGCGAACGCCGCGAGGCTTCCCGCCAGCAGTCCCGGGAACAGAACAAGGAACGCAAGCTGCTGCGTCGCCGCTGACCTTGCGCTGATCTACCCGAGGTGCAGGGCCACCACCTGCCAGCGCGGTCCGTTCGCGGTCGCCACCTGCTCCACCCGGCAGGCCATCGCGTGCACCCGGTTCGCCCGGGTGTAGCTCGCGGCGACCTCCGCGATGGTTCCGCGGGTTCCCACCGGCTGGGCCCGCAGCCGGCATAACCGCGCCGTGCCCTGCCCGCCCTGCCGGCCGGTGCTCGCCAGCAGCGAGTCGACCAGGCCGGGGGCCAGCAGCGGTCGTACATGGGCCGGCGGGCGGCGCCGGTCGATGACTTCGAGGATCCTCCGCAGCGCGGTATCGGTGAACATCACCGCGGCACGGATGTCCGGTCCGCGGGGATGGCACGGGGTGGACGACTGCGGTCGGTGCGGCCGTGACGCGTCGCCCCGGGGCGGTTCCGGAGTTCCGCCGAACGCGGGCGGCTCGTAGTCGACGACCGGGGTGACCTCGAGGTCGTTGGCGGCGGCGGATACGGCGACGGCGGGGCAAGCGGGCATGGGCACTCTCCAGTGGCGTCGAGTCGTCGGCGGATCGCTGGAGAGTTGCGAGACCTGAACAAGAACTTCGCGGCCATGATGGCACATTTGTCCGTTTCGGGTGTGCAGCCGTTTCGGGTGTGCAGCCGTTTCGGGCCGGGGGCTAAGCCGGTACCTGGACCGTCGCACTGATGGCGAGGTGGTCGCTACCGGGGATCCGCACGGTCGCGGCGTCCGTCGCCACCGCGTTGCGGGTCAGGATGTGGTCGATCCCGATCAGCGGCGGCACCGAACGGTTTGCCGGGAAGGTCGGGGTCAGGCCGGCCCCGGCCTGTTCGGTGGCATCGTGGTAGCCGTTGGTGAGAAGCTTGCGGAACGGCAGCATGTCGGCGGTGGCGTTCAGGTCGCCGGCGACGACGACGGCCCCGTCGCCGGCCGCGGCCGCCACCGCGTCGAGGGTGTCCGGCCGCGCCGCGCTCTCGCGGCGCCCGGCGTCGATCGCCTGCGGCCCCGGGCCCACCAGGTGCGCCACCAGCGCCACCACGTCCGAGGCTGCCCCGGGCACCCGGACCGTGACGCTCACTGCGCCGAGTTCGTACCCGGATATGCGGGTGGACTGCACCAGCGGATACCGGCTCCAGATCCCCACCCCGTTGGCGTACGAGCGCGCCTCGACCATGCGATAAGGGAATTCCGCGTCCAAGGCGTTCACGGCCGCGGCGAATTCGGGGGTTACCTCCTGCGCGATCAGCAGGTCCGTGTCGGCGCTGGCGATGGCGACCAGTTCGGGGGCGTCGGCGCCGCCTTCCATGACGTTCGCCGACAGCACCCGGAGTGGGATGCTCGGTCCGTCGAGGTGCCGCGCCGGAATGAACAGCGGAGCCTTCACGACTGCGGAAGCCGCGAAGAGCGCCATGGCCACCGCCGCGGCGAGCCGGCGGCGGGTGAGCAGCAGCAGGAGAGCCGACACTCCGGACGCCAGCATCAGGTACGGGGACATCGCCGCCAGGCCCAGTACCGCGTGATTGACGACGGGCAGATGCCGCGCGGCGAAGGCGACGCCGGCGACGATGAATGCAAGCCAGGCGATCAGGGCAGCCGCCGCTCGGGCGAATCGCGACCGCGCCGCGTTCGACTCGCCCATACCTCTCCTGTTATCGCCGCGGCCGTATCCGCCGACCGCGCCCCACCCTAGTAGACCACCGGGACCAGGCGGGAACTAGATCCTTTCCGATCGGTCCGGGCGCGGGACTCCCGGATACACTAAGCCCGGTCGTTGTCGGAACTTCCCCGACTTACCGGTCGATAACGTGAGGTCGGATGGTCGACGAGAGCGGCGGTGCACGGCGCGAGTCCAGCGCCGTCCGCGATGATCTGTGGGCGTCGCCGGAGCGTCCCGCGCACGGCAGGTCGGGTCCGGTGCCGATCATCGTCTGGCAGATCTGCGCGCTGGCCGGCCAGGTCGCCGCCGTCGCACTGGCCCGTCAGGGCCACCGGACGGTGGCCGAGTTCCTCTCCGATCTCAGTCTGGCCGCCGCGTACGGGCGCGCGTTGTGGGCGCTGACCGCCGCGCATCTGGACCGGGCGACGCGCAATACCGCCGTGATCTGTCTCGGCGTGACGCCGACACTGATCTGGCGCGCCACCAACCCGTTGCTGTTCACCGGGTTCGACGAGCAACTGCACATGCGGACACTGGGTGACATCCTCTCGTCGCACCGGCTCTTCGAGGCCAATCCGCTGTTGGAGGTCAGTCCCCGGTATCCCGGGCTGGAGGCGCTGGCCACCCTGGTGCACCAGTGCGGCATCCCGACGATGGCCTCGGCCTTCCTGGTGATCATCGCCTGCCGGGTCGTATTGGTGACGGTGTTGTGCGACGCCGTTGAACAGATGTCCGGCAGTCCCCGGGCCGGCGGACTGGCCGTGGCCATCTACGCGCTGTCGTCGCAGTTCGTGTTCTTCAACTCTCAGTTCGCCTACCAGACGCTGGCGCTGCCGCTCGCGCTGGGTTCGGTCAGCTTTCTGGCCCGTGCCCGTAAGTCGGACAGTCCGCTTCCGCTGCTGGGCGGGGCCACCCTGTGCCTGCTCGGGGTTGGCGTCACCCACCATGTGACCAGCTTCCTGACTGCGGCTTTTCTGGTGGTCTGGGCGCTCGCCGAGCCGGGCCGCGGCCGGTCCTGGGCGCTGTACGGGGCGTGCGCGGCCCTGGCGTCCACGTTGAGCTGGGCCATTGTTCAGCGCAATTTGTTGTCGGATTACTTCAGTCCGATTTTCGACGACGTACGCGCGCAGTTCGTCAGCGGCGCGCGGCGCGCGATTTTCAAGGATTCCGCGGGGACGGCAGCCCGCTCGATGGACCAGTACCTGCTGCTGTACTACGCCGGGATGCTCTGCCTGATCGTGCTGGCCGTGGTAATCCTCGCCTATCGCGAACGTCATCTGCGGTGGGGGCCGCTGCTGATCGTGGCGCTGATGTCCGGGTCGATCCCGCTGTTGCTGGCCGCCCGCGTGGTTCCCAAGGGCGGCGAACTCTACGACCGCTCGAACAGCTTCCTGTTCTTCCCGTTCAGTTTGTATGTGGCCAGCTTCATGGCGTGGTTCTGGTGGCGCGAGCCGCATCAGTACGGATTCCGGCAGCATCGCAAGGCCATGGGGGTGCGACTGGTGGGCATCGTGCTGGCTGCCGGTGCGTTTCTCGGCGGCTATGTGCTGGGCAGCGGACCGAACTGGGCCCGGCTTCCCGGGCCGTACATGCCGGCCGCCGACACCCGCTCGATCGACGCCGAGTTGCTGGCTGCGGCCAAATGGGCCCGGACGGCGATTCCCGCGGGAAGCCGCATCGCCGCCGACCGGGTCAGCTCGGACATCCTCGCCGCCCAAGCCGGGCTCTGGCCGGTGATGAAGGGTCCCGGGGACATCGACGCGCCCGCCCTGTACGTGGCCAAGAACTGGGGACAGACCGAGACCGACATGGCCGCAGCCATGCGATTGCGATTCCTCTACGTCGACAAGCGGCTCGCCTCCGAACTGCCGCACTTCGGTTCGTACTTCTTCGATGGCGAGACCGGCAGCGGCCAGCAGCTCACCATCGGACAGCTGACCAAGTTCGACACCGTGCCGGGAATCAGCGTCGTGTACCGCCACGGCCCGGCGACGATCTACGACCTGAAGGGACTCGGCCTGCCCGAGCTGCGCAGCGGCTGGTTCGAACCCACCCCCGTAGTACGGGTGTCGACTCAACTGGCCATCGGGCTGTCGTGCGGCTTCCTGATCGCCGCCGTCCGCAGATCGCGGCTGTGGCCACGCATCGCTCAAGAGGGCAGAGTGTTCCGGGCCACGTCCGGCCCCGCGCTGACTGGGGCTGCTCTGCTGGCGGCCGCCTGCCTGACCTCGGTGGCGATGCTGTTCTCGGGTGTCTGGCTCACTCCGCTGACCATCTATTCGGCCCTCGGGGTGGTGGTGCTCACCAACCTGGGAGCGACCGTGAGCCTGGTGCGGCGCACTCTCGGCAGGGTGCCGCGACGCGCGCTGCGTACCGGTGTTCTACTGGCGGTACCTTTGGCGCTCATCGTCGCCGCCTCGATGCGCGACGCCGCCACCGAGGACATCATCAAGGTTCGGCAGATACTCAACGATCCTGCCGCCGTCCACGTACCGCCGGCGGGTTGAGACTGATGCTGTTGAGACCGACGATGAGAGTTGAAAGGAAGCCACGGTGAACGAACCGACCTGCGCCGTGGTGATCTGCGCCTACACCGAGGACCGGTGGGAGGCGACGCTGGAGGCCGTCGCCTCGGTGCAGGCCCAGGAGCCGCCTCCCGCGGATCTCATCGTCGTAGTCGACAACAACCCGGAACTGCAGGCCCGGTTCGCCGAGCGGTTGCCGGGTGTGCGCGTGGTCGCCAACCGCAACGAGTCGGGCGTCTCGGGTGCCCGCAACACCGGTGTCGAACTCACCACCTCGGATGTGGTGGTGTTCCTCGACGACGACGCGGCCGCCCGACCCGGCTGGCTTGCCGCGTTGGCGCGCAACTACTCCGGCCCCGACGTGCTCGGTGTGGGGGGCCGTATCGACCCGCGGTGGGCGACCCACCGGCCGGTGTGGTGGCCGCCCGAATTCGACTGGGTGGTGGGCTGCAGCTATCTCGGACAAGGCACCGGGGTGGTCCGCAACCTGATCGGTGCCAGTTCGTCGTTCCGGCGTGAATTGTTCGACGACGGCGGGTTCGTCTCCGGGATCGGTCGTTCCGCGGGGGTTGCGCTTCCGGTCGGGTGCGAGGAAACCGAGTTCTGTATCCGAGCGAACCTCAAGCGACCGGACGGCTTCTTCCTGCACGACGACGATGCCGCGGTGGAACACCGGGTTCCCCTTGCCCGGCAACGGTTTTCCTACTTCCGGTCGCGGTGCTACTCGGAAGGGCTGTCTAAGGCTCAGGTGACCGCGCTCGTCGGTTCGCAGGCGGGTCTGTCCTCGGAGTGGAGCTATTCGACGGTGACTCTCCCGAAGGGTGTCCTGCGGGGGATCGGGCGGGCGTTGCGAGGGGAGTTTTCGGGCTTGCTGACGGCGGCGGCGATCATCGTCGGACTGGCCTACACCACAGCCGGCTACCTGCTCGCCACGTTCTCCCGCCGTTGGCGCGCACTCGGAGAGGGACGGCGGTGAACCCCGATACCGCACCGCTGCGGGTCGGGATGGTCAGTGCGCGGGCGCTGCCCTATATGGGCGGTATCGAGACCCACGTCCACGAGGTGTCGACGCGGTTGGCCGCAGCGGGGGCCGACGTCACCGTGCTCACCACCGACACCAGCGGTGAATTGCCCAGTGCCGAAACCACATCGGGGTACCGGGTGCTGCGCTGGCCGGCATATCCACGGTCGCGGGACTATCTCCTGTCGCCCGGACTCATCCGCCACTTGCGTTCGGCGGGTTCGCATTACGACGTGATTCACATTCAGGGCGTGCACACCCTGGTCCCGCCGACGGCACTGGCGGCGGTCCGGCGAACCCCGGTTCCCGCGGTACTGACCTTCCACACCGGCGGGAATTCCTCGGGTCTGAGGGAATTCGTGCGCCCGCTGCAATGGAAGGTGATCGCGCCGCTGTTGCGGACGGCGGCCGCGCTCGTCGCGGTGTGCGAGTACGAACGCCAGACCTTCGCCAGGGTGCTCGGGATCGACGAGTCCGAGATCCGCCTGATCCGCAACGGGTGTGAGCCGCTTCCCGTCGATCAGTCCCTGCCGGCGACCGAGGGCAGCCCACTGCTGGTGTCGGTCGGCAGGCTCGAGGAGTACAAAGGCCATCACCGCATCCTGGGAGCCATGCCGGCGATTCTGCGCCAGGCGCCGGAGACCCGGCTTGAGATCATCGGCAAGGGGCCGTTCGAAAAGCCACTGTGGGACATGGCTCATGAGCTCGGCGTCGCCGACCGGGTGACTATCCGGGGCTTCGGACCCGACGAGCGGGGCGCGTTGGGCAAGGTGGTCTCCGACGCGGACGCATTCTGTCTGCTCAGCGACTACGAGGCGCATCCGGTCGCGGTCATGGAAGCCATCGGAACCGGGACCAAGGCCCTGGTCGCCGATACCTCGGGTCTGTCCGAACTCGGCCGTGACGGCCTGGCCACCACGATCGCGATCGATGCTTCGCCCGAGCAGATCGCCACGGCGGTGCTGAAACTCGCCGCAGCACCTCGCACGTCGCCACCGCAGCTGCCCAGCTGGGACGACTGCGTGGCCCATCTCCTCGCGCTCTACCGGGAAGTCGCGCGATGAAGATCCTGCACCTGGCCCAGTTCCTGCCGCCGCTCAACGGTGGTGAGGAGCGCCACGTCTGGACGCTGGCGCGGACACTCGCCGCCCGCGGACACGAGGTCACCCTGCTCGGCTTCTCCAGCGATCAGGAGGGATCCGCTCCGGGAACGACTGTCACAGAAGGGGTTCGGGTGGTTCGGGTTCGAACCGCTGCCTCCCGGCTCCCGGTTCTCTACAGCGACCCGTCGCGTCCGCACGCGCTACCGATACCCGACCCCGCCGTCAGCCGCGCCATCCGGAACGAGTTGTCGAGCGGCGACTTCGACGTGGTCCATGCGCACAACTGGATAGTCAACAGTGCGCTGGGCCCCGCATCCCGGGCCGGTGTGCCGCTGGTCATGACGCTGCACGATTACAGCCACATCTGCGCCACCAAGCGTCTGATGGAGCGGGAGCGGACGCTGTGCCCGGGGCCGTCGCCGGCTCGCTGTCTGCCGTGCTCCTCGGAGCACTACGGGCCGGCCAACGGCGTCGTGACCCTGGGGGCCAACGTCGTTGCGGGGCGACGCCGCGCACGGCGCCTCACCAGGGTGGCCGCTGTCAGCAGCGCTGTCGCCAAGGCCGTGGACATTCCGGCCGGGCACTGGCTGCACGGCGCGCGGCTGTCGGCGCAGGTTATTCCGAACTTCATCCCGGACGAGATCGTCGTCGACGACATTCCCCCGACGCTTCCCGACGCCCCGTTGCTGTTCGCCGGGGACCTCAGCTACGACAAGGGTGTGGCAGTTCTGCTGGACGCCTACCAGCGCCTGGATTCGCCACCCCCGCTGGTGATGGTGGGCCGCACCGGAACGGGGGAGTCATGGGACTTCCCGGCGGGCGTTCGCTGGTTGGGTGAACAGCCCCACGCTGAGGTGCTGACATTGTTCCGGTCGGCGCGCGCGGTCGTCGTGCCCTCGGTCTGGTCGGACCCGTGTCCCACCGTGGTCCTCGAGGCGATGGCGGCCGGCCGGCCGGTGGTGGCCGCGGCCTCCGGCGGCATCGTCGACATGGTGGTCGACGGTCAGACCGGTCTGATGGTCCGGCCGGGGGATGCCGAGGCGCTGGCCGGCGCGATCGCCGACGTGGTGCGAGAGCCCCTGCGGGCGCGGGCTTTCGGTGTGGCCGGACGGGACCGGGCTCGCGAGTTCACCGTGAGCGCGGTGGTGGAGCGCATCGAGCAGATGTACGCGGACGCGGTCCGATGACCGGTGAGGGGTCGCGCCACGACGAGGCCGAACAGCACGCCGAGCATCGCAGCAAGCTGAGGTTCCTGCTGCACAGCGCGGCCAGTCTGGCATCGACATCGGTGGTCACCGCGGGTCTAGGGTTCGTCTACTGGGCGGTGGCGGCGCGGACATTCCCGGCCGCGAGCGTCGGTGAGTCGTCCACTGCCGTCGCTGCGATGAACCTCATCGCCCCGCTGACCCTGCTCGGATTCGGCACCCTGCTGATGACCGAACTGCCGGCGATGAGCGGCGGGCGCAGTGCCCTGGTATCGACCGCGGCACTGGTGGCGGGTTCGGTGGCGGGGCTCGCGGCCTTCATCTGCGCATTCACCCTTCCCGCCGGGTTCCTTGGTCTGCCCGATATCGCCACCCCCGTGGTCGCGGCGCTGTTCGCGGCAACGGTGGCGACACAGAGCGTGGGATCGCTGCTCGACCAGGCGCTGCTGTCGCTGATCGGTGGCGGAATGCAATTCCGCCGCAACGTCATCCAGTCGCTGGTCAAACTCGCCCTGCTGGTCGTCTTCGCACTGACGCTGGTGCGGCTCGGTGCGCTGGCGATCATCCTCAGCTGGCTGGTGGCCAACGTCGTCTCGATCGCCGTGGTCGTGGTTCTGTTGATGCGCCGGCACAATGTGGCACCCGGCCGGTTGCTGCCTGCCCCGGCGTCGCTGCGGGGACTGCATTTCCACGCCGCCCGGCATCACGCCCTCAACATGGCGCTGTTTGTGCCCTACTTCGCCATCCCGATCGTCGCCAACGTGATCCTCGGCTCGGTGAAGGCCGCGTACCTCTACTCGGCGTGGTCGATCGCAAGCTTCGTGTTCTTCCTGCCGATGGCGTTGTCGACGGCTCTGTTGGCCTCCGGGGCAAGGGATTCGCGCACCTTCCTGATGGAGTTCCGCAAGACGCTGAGGTATTCGGTGCTGGCCTGCGGCGCGGCTGTTCTCGGCATCGTGGTGCTCGGCAAACTGGTGCTGACCATCTTCGGCGGTCCGTACGCCGTCAACGGGTATGGCCCCCTCGTGGTGATGTCGCTGGGCGGCTTCGGGCTCATCGTCAAGGACCACCACGTGGCATTGGCACGAGTCGCCGGAAACGTCGGGCGGGAGGCGGTCCTGGTGGGGACCCTCAGTCTGGTCGAACTCGGCGGTGCCGCAGTCGGTGCCGTCCACGGCGGGCTGATCGGCCTGAGCGTGGGCTGGTTGTCCGCGGTGGCACTCGGCCTCGTCGTCTATGGTCCGCTGGTGTGGCAGGCCTATCACGGACGGATCTCGATGCCGGCCCGGGCTTCCCAGGAGAGTGCACCGTGAGGCGGCCGTGGCGGATCGTTTCGGTGCTTGCCGCCCAGGTACTGCTCGCCGCGGGGTGTTCGGTCGCTTCGGGTTCGCCGGTGGCTTCCGGTCCGGTGTCGGACGACTTCCTCGGCCCCGCCGGGTCGCCGCCGAATCCCGCTCTGTGGACTATCGACACGGGTTCGTCTGCCGAGCACGGCTGGGAGCGCGGCAGTCTGCAGACCTACACGAACTCTCCGGACAACGTCCGGCTCGACGGCGACGGGCACCTGGTGATCGAAGCCCGCAAGTCCGGCAGCGGTTACACCTCGGGCCGGATCGTCACCCGGGACAAGATGGGCTTTCCGTTCGGAACGGTGGTGGCCCGCATCAAATTTCCCTCCGGACAGGGGATTTGGCCCGCGTTCTGGATGCTCGGCACCGACATCGAGGCGGCAGGCTGGCCGGAGTGCGGCGAGATCGACATGATGGAACTCATCAACTCGCCCACGACCTACCACGTGGCCCTGCACGCACCGAACGCCGACATCAATACCTCGGGGGCCATCGGCGATCTCTCGGCCGGGTTTCACAACTTCTGGGTGACCCGGAAGAAGGACAGCATCACCATCGGCGTCGACGAGGGCATGCTCGCGAGTTTCACCCCGGCGTCGTTGCCACCGGAGTCGCAGTGGGTCTTCAACGGCCCCATGTTCCTTCTGCTCAACGTCGCGGTCGGCGGTGACTGGCCGGGTCCACCGGACTCCTCGACGTCCTTTCCCGCCGCGATGACCGTCGACTGGATTTCGTTCAAGCCACTGGATGAAGGGTGAATCATGCGTCGCATCTCAGCGTTCGCCGCAACCGTTGCATTGCTGGTCGGATCGGCGCCAACGGTTTCGGCTGAGCCGCCCGCGCCCGCGCCCCCGACTGGGCCCACGAAGGTCCCGCCCGCCCCGACGGCTCCGGCGGGGCCCACGACTGCCTCGCCCGCCCCGACGGCACCTGCGGGGCCCACGACTGCCTCGCCCGCCCCGACGGCACCGGCCGCGTCCCCGAGTGCCGTGCCCGCTCCGACTGCACCGGCCGATGCCCCGAACACCGCACCGGGCCTGACGCTGTCCGATCTGGGCTCGCAGTGGGCGATTTCGTTCAAGGTCAACCGGGACAACGCCAAGACCTCGGTCACTTTCGCGGTTCCCCCCGGAATGACGCCGTCGTCGATCAAGGCCGTGGTCGAGCTGCCGGTCACCCTGAAATCCGGCAACCTGTGGATCAGTCAGGGGGAGAAGACCATCGGCCGGGTGGCGCTTCCCGAAAAGGACCTCGGCGAGGTCACGATTCCGATGTCCGGCGTGCAGGTGTTCGGCAACTGGGCGACGATCGACCTGAAACTGACCGCCATTCCGATCGACAACTACTGCTGGGATCCGGACGCGCCGATCCGCCTCGTCAACCCCACGATCGGCTTCAGTGGCAGCGAGCTGCCGCCAACGTCCGTCGCGGCCTTCCTCCCGCCGGTGCTGCGCAAAGTCACCATCGTCGTGCCGGCCAAACCGTCGCTGGAGGAATCCACCGCGGCGGTCCAGGTTTCCGCTTTGAGGGCAGAACCCTCAGGTGGCGGTCGTCCCGTTGCCGGACGGCGCAACCTCCCTGCCCGGCCCGGTAGGTCCGATGGAGCGGCAGATCATCGTGAAAGAGGGCCCAAGGAAAGGCCTTTTCCTGCAGGGCGGCCCGATGCCCTCGCTGTTGATCTCCGGAGCACCCGGAGACCTCGCCGGCCAGGCGCTGCTGCTGGACAGCGCTGCGGCCAAGTACGCCGCCAGTCCCGGGGCGATCGCCGACGTGCTGCCCACCGCGAACCTGGTCGCCGACAACACCGCGCTCAAGCAGTTGTTCGACTTCATGCCGAAGTCGGAATCGCTCTGGCCGGACACCAGGATCGAACTCGACCAGACCCGGTGGGGTCATCCGATCGCCGGGATGTCACTGAACCTGCTCGGCTCGTACACCCCGCTGCCGTCGACGCTCGGAGGCGAGGTCATCGTCTCGATCGGCGATGAGGTGCTCGATCGCTGGCCGGTGGACGCCGATGGTGTCATCAACCGCAGGATCGCCATTCCGGATCGCTTGCTGAAGCGGTCGACGGTCGTTGACGTCGGGATCCGCGACACCGGCGACCCCGGACACTGCGGCGATCATCTGCCGGTCTCGATGAGGATCGACGGCGACACCAAGATCACCGTGGTTCCGGCCAATCCGCCTGTCCCGCAGGGTTTCCAGGCCTTCCCACAGGCGCTGATGCCCAAGGTTCGGATCGGCATCGGGGCGGACGCCCTGGGCGACACGGCACGGGCGGCGCAGATCATGGTCGGCCTGCGGCGGGCCAGCGCCGAACCGCTCGTCGCCGAGGTGACCACCCTGCAGCAGGCGATCGACTCCCCGGATTCGGCGGTTCTCGTCTCGGCCGGTGAATGGAGCGATTCCCGGGTCACGCTGCCCTTCGCCACCGACGGCGGCAGGGTGACGATCAACGGTCTGGACACCACGGGAGAGTCGACGAGCCTGATTCTGGATCCCGAGGTCAAGTTCGGCTCGCTGCAGACGGTGTTCGACGGTAAGCGCTCGCTGCTGGTCGCCACGTCCAACGGTGCGCCGGCCCAACTCGACGAACTTCTGCGTTACCTGTCCGCCGAGTCTGGACGCTGGAGCAGTCTGAGCGGCCGGGCGATCCTGTCCGCGCCGGGGCGCGAGCCGATCACGGTTCCGTCGCCTCCTGCGGACTATGCCGAGCAGGACAGCGGGTCGGGCTCCGGGAACTGGTTCTGGTGGGCTGCCGGTGGCGTCGCTGCAGTGGCCGCGCTGGGCGCGGTCTCGATTCTCGTGCGGGCGCGACGGTCCTGAAGTCCGTTCCGGCGGTTACCGTGTCAGGGTGAGTGACGGGAGTTCGCGACGATGGTGACCCGGTTGTCGCCGTCGGACGCCGCGTTCTACCACCGGGAGAACACCTCGACCCCGATGTACGTCGGGTCGTTGTCGATCCTGCGCAAGCCGCGCGGCGGCCTGAGCTATGACGCGCTGCTGGAGACCATCGAACGGCGGCTCCCGCAGATCCCGCGCTACCGGCAGAAGGTGCGCGAGATCACGCTCGGACTGGCGCGGCCGGTCTGGGTCGACGATCCCGACTTCGACATCACCTACCACGTCCGGCGGTCGGCACTGCCGTCACCGGGCAGCGATTCGCAGCTGCACGAACTGGTGTCCCGATTGGCCGGCCGCCCCCTCGACCGCACGCGGCCGCTGTGGGAGATGTACCTCATCGAGGGCCTCAGCGGGAGTCGGCTGGCGCTGTACATCAAGAGCCACCAGGCGCTCATCAACGGAATGTCGGCGCTGGAGATAGGTCACGTCATCGCTGACCGGAGCCGGCGTCCGGCCGCGGGCACCGAGGACATCTGGCTGCCCGCCCGGGAACCGTCGCCCGGCCAGCTAGCGCTTGATGCGGTCGGGGATTTCCTGGCCCGGCCCGGGCAGGAGTTGCGGGCGCTGCGCTCCACCGTCGCCGACGTCGTGACCAATCGCGTCGAGCTGGCCGATCTGGGCCGGCGGGTCACTTCGGTGGCCAGTTCACTGACCCGGCGCAACGCACCCAGCAGCCCGCTGAACACCACGGTGTCGCGGCACCGCCGGTTCACCGTCGCGTCGGCCCTGCTGTCCGACTACCGGCGGGTGCACGGCCGCTACGACTGCGCGGTCAACGACGTGGTGCTGGCCGTCATCGCCGGTGCGCTGCGCAACTGGCTGCTCTCGCGCGGGGAGCCGGTCACCGCGAGCCTGGCGGTCCGGGCGATGGCGCCGACGTCGGTCTACCCCGATGCTGACCGGAACTCCGCCGGTCCGGGACAGGCCATCAGGGAGGTGGCCCCCTTCCTGATCGACCTGCCGGTGGGCGAGGGCAATCCGGTGGTTCGGCTGTCGCAGATCGCGCATTCGACCGAGACTCATTCGGCGGCAGCCAAACTCGTCGACGCCCGCACCATCGTCACGCTCTCCGGCTTCGCGCCGCCGACCCTGCACGCCATGGGCACCCGGGTGGCCACGCACTATCCGACCCGGCAGTTCAACCTTCTGATCACCAATGTGCCGGGACCGCAGACCCAGATGTACGTCGCCGGCGCGAAGCTGCTGGAGAGCTACGCCGTGCCGCCACTGCTTCCGGGTCAGGTGCTGGCCATCGGCGTCACCTCCTACTTCGGACGGGTGTATTACGGAATCAACGCCGACCGCGACGCCATGAGCGACGTCGACGTTTTTCCGGAACTGCTCACCCAGTCGCTCGAGGAGCTGCTCGAAGCCGCCCAGTAGTCCGGGTCGCCCGGTAGGTCGGGCAGTCGTTCATTTCGCCGTAACCCGCCGTCAAATTTTCGTACGATTCGCCGCATGGCAAAGAACAAGGGCGGGAAGTCCGACGACTCCGGCAGGGACTCCGGCAAGGATTCCGGCAAGGATTCCGGCAAGAAGAAGAAAAAGGGTGCCAAGGGCGACAAGATGTCCAACGCCGTCTACGAGGCCGAACTCTTCCGCTTGCAGACCGAACTGGTGAAGCTCCAGGAGTGGGTTCGCGCGACCGGCGCCCGGGTCGTGGTGATTTTCGAGGGCCGTGACGCCGCCGGCAAGGGTGGCACCATCAAGCGGATCACGCAGTACCTGAGCCCCCGCACCACCCGGATCGCGGCCCTGCCCGCCCCCTCCGATCGCGAGAAGGGGGAGTGGTACTTCCAGCGCTACATCTCCCATCTGCCCACCAAGGGTGAGATCGTGCTGTTCGACCGGTCCTGGTACAACCGCGCCGGCGTCGAGAAGGTCATGGGATTCGCCACCCCCCAGGAGCAGACCCTGTTCCTGCGCCAGACCCCACTCTTCGAACAGATGCTCATCGACGACGGAATCATGTTGCGCAAGTACTGGTTCTCGGTCTCCGAGGACGAACAGCTGCGCCGGTTCAAGTCTCGGCTCAACGACCCGCTGCGGCGCTGGAAGCTGTCGCCGATGGACATGGAGTCGATCTACCGGTGGGAGGACTACTCGCGGGCCAAGGACGAGATGATGGTCCACTGCGACACCCCGGTCAGCCCGTGGTTCGAGGTGGAGTCGAACATCAAGAAGCACGCCCGGTTGAACATGATCTCCCACCTGCTGTCCACCATTCCGTACAAGGAAGTGGAGTTGGAGAAGGTGGTGATTCCGGAGCGGCCCCAGATCGGCAACTACCGTCGGCCGCCGCGTGATCTGACCCACTTCGTGCCCGATTTCGCGAACACGCTGCTCGGCGACAAAGAGGAGCGGAGCTCAAAGTAGGCCGGGGTGGAGCGCAACTCCAAGTAGCCGGTCCGGATAGTCTTCGCCGTATGCGGGTGTACATCCCGGCGACAGTGCCGATGCTGCAGCAGTTGGTCTCCGACGGTTCGATGCAGCCGTTGAGCGGAACCGCTTTTGCGGTAACGCCTGCGCTGCGGGAGGCCTACGCCCAGGGAGACGACGACGAACTTGCCGAGGTCGCCATGGGGGAGGCGGCGCTGGCGTCGCTGCGCCTGCTGGCCGCCGAATCCGGCGACGGTCTCGCGCGGCGGGCCGTGATCGTGGCCGACGCCGGCGAGGCGACCCCGCGTCCCGACCTCGACGACGCGGTGGTGCGGTTGAGCGGCCGGGTCGCCCTCGATCAGGTTGCGGCGGTCTACGTCGACAACGCCGCGGCCGAACCCGCCGTGCGCGCCGCGATCGCGGTGATCGACGAGGCCGACCTCGGCGACGAGGACGCGGAGTTGACCGTGGGCGACGCCCAGGACCATGACCTGGCCTGGTACGCAGCCCAGGAACTGCCGTTCCTGCTCGACCTGCTCTGAGCTGCCCCGGGCGGGGTTACGGTACCGTAGGTTCGTGTCGAACCGGGCTTCCGTCACCGCCGCGATGCGCGCCGCGATCGCCCCGTTCACCACGCCGTTACGGGCCGACGACTACCTCAAACTTCTCAACCCGCTCTGGTCGGCCCGCGAGTTCCGGGGCCGGATCGTGCAGGTCCATCCGGAGACCCGCGACTCGGCAAGTCTGGTGATCAGACCCGGCTGGGGATACCGCTTCGATCACCGGCCCGGGCAGCACGTCGGGATAGGGCTGCTGATGGACGGGCGGTGGCGCTGGCGGTCGTACTCGCTGACGTCCGCGCCGCGCCCGGTCTCCGGCTCGCCGACCCTGACCATCACCGTCAAGGCCATGCCGGAGGGCGCGGTGTCCGGTCATCTGGTCGCCGGTGTCGCGCCGGGAACCGTCATCCGGCTGGCGGCTCCGCAGGGCGACTTCGTCCTCCCGGATCCGCTGCCGCCGTCGATACTGTTCCTGACCGCCGGTTCCGGCGTCACCCCGGTGATGTCGATGCTGAGAACGATGCGACGGCGCGGTCAGATCGGCGACGGCTCCGAAGCGACCGGCGCCGACGTCGTCCACCTGCATTCCGCCCCGACGGCCGACGACGTGATGTTCGCCGAGGAGCTGGCCGAACTGGGCCGCGAGCACGCCGGCTATCGCCTGGTGGTGCGGACCACCGCCACGTCGGGACGCCTCGAGCTGTCCCGCATCGGCGAGATCGTTCCGGACTGGCAGCTCCGCCAGACCTGGGTGTGCGGCCCGCAGGGCATGCTCGCCGACGCCGAACGCCATTGGGCTGCAGCTGGATTGGCGGAGAATCTGCACATCGAACGCTTCGCCGCCGTGCGCAGCGCGAACGGGCGGGGCGGCACTGTCACCTTCGCGCGCAGCGGGCGGCGGCGGTTCGCCGACGCGGCCACTTCGCTGCTGGAGTGCGGTGAGCAGGCCGGGGTGTCGCTGCCGTCGGGGTGCCGGATGGGCATCTGCCACACCTGTGTGGTCGGCCTGGTGGACGGCCACGTTCGCGACCTGCGTACCGGAGCCGAGCACGAACCCGGCACCCGCGTGCAGACCTGCGTCTGCGTCGCCGACGGCGATTGCGTATTGGACATCTGATGGCGATCACCGACGTCGAGGCCTTCGCCCACCTGACTGACAGCGACATCGATTGCCTGGCAGCCGAACTCGACGGCATCCGGCGTGACGTCGAGGACTCCCTCGGTGAGCGCGACGCCCGCTACATCCACCGGGTGATCATCGCCCAGCGCGGGCTGGAGGCGGCCGGCCGGCTGCTGCTGGTGTTCGGATCGCGACGCTGGGCCTGGTGGAGCGGTGCGGCCGCCCTCGGGCTGGCCAAGATCGTCGAGAACATGGAGATCGGCCACAACGTCATCCACGGTCAGTGGGACTGGATGAACGACCCCGAGATCCACTCGTCCACCTGGGAGTGGGACATGGCGGGGGTGGCCAAGCACTGGCGGATCACCCACAACTTCTCCCACCACAAGTACACCAACATCCTCGGCATGGACGACGACGTGGGCTACGGGCTGCTGCGGGTCACCCGCGACCAGCCGTGGACACCGCGGAACGTGCTCAACCCGGTGTTCAATCTGGTGCTGGCACTCGGTTTCGAGTGGGGAATCGCCCTGCAGCACTTGGAACTCCGCAAGATACTGCGCAGCGACACCCGTGCGGCCACCGTCGTGCGACTCCGCGAACTCACCGGCAAGGCTGCCCGGCAGCTGGCCAAGGACTACCTCGCCTACCCTGCGCTGACCTCGGTGTCACCGTGGGCGAGCTTCGCCGGCACCGCCAAGGCCGACCTGATGGCCAACGTGATCCGCAACCTGTGGACCAACGCGGTCATCTTCTGCGGCCATTTCCCCGACGGCGCAGAGAAGTTCACCACCACCGACATGGCGGGGGAGAGCAAGGGGCAGTGGTACCTGCGCCAGATGCTCGGCAGCGCCAACATCGACGCCGGCCCGGGGCTGGCGTTTCTCACCGGCAACCTGTCCTATCAGATCGAACACCATCTCTATCCCGACCTGCCCAGCTATCGGCTGGCGGAGATCTCGGTGCGGGTGCGCGCGTTGTGCGACAAGTACGACCTGCCCTACACCAGCGGCCCGTTCGCGGTCCAGTACGCCAAGTCCTGGCGGACGATCGCCAAACTCGCTCTGCCGGAACGGTTCCTGCGCGCCACCGCCGACGACGCCCCGGAGACCCGCAGCGAGCGCATGTTCGACGTGCTGGGCCCCGGACGGCGGCCGCGCGGGCTGAAGACCGCGCTGAACGCCGTGCGGGCCCGACGCGGGGTGGCTCGGTCGGTCGTCTAGGACCGGTAGGGGTTTAGGTCGGAATCACGTCGAACGTGTCGGGGTTCGGGCCGACCCGCCCGGCCTCGCCGCGGTCCAGGGCGGTCAGCGCCTCGATCTCCTCGTCGTTGATCTCGAAGTCGAAGATCTCGAAGTTGTCCTTCATACGTTGCGGGTGAACCGATTTCGGGAAGACGACATCGCCGCGTTCGATGTGCCAGCGAAGAACCACCTGGGCCGGGTGGGCGCCGGTCGCGCGTGCGATCCGGGTCACCACCGGATCGGTGAGCACCTTGCCGCGGGCGATCGGCGACCAGCCCTCGGTGACGATGTCGTGCTCGACCCCGTAGGCCCGCACCGCGTCATTGGTGAAATAGGGGTGCACCTCGATCTGGTTGACCGCCGGCGTGGTAGCGGTCTCGCGCGCCAGCTCCTGAAGATGGTGGATCTGGAAATTCGACACCCCGATGCTGCGGGCCCGGCCGTCGGCCTTGAACTCCTCAAGCGTCTCCCAGGTCGAGACGAAGTCGCCGTCGTAGAGCGTGGGCAGCGGCCAGTGGATCAGGAACAGGTCGACGTAATCGGTGCCCAGGTCGCGCAGGGTGGCGTCGAAGGCGCGCCGGGCGTCGTCGGGCCGGTGGAAACCGTTGTTGAGCTTGCTGGTGATGAACACGTGCCCGCGGTCCAGGCCGGCATCGCGGATGCCCTGGCCGGTGCCCTTCTCGTTGCCGTACATCTGCGCTGTGTCGACGTGGCGGTAGCCGATCTCCAGCGCCTCGCGCACTGCCGCCGCGGTGTCTTCCTGCGGGATCTTGAAGACACCGAAACCCAACTGGGGAATCTGGTTGCCGTCGTTGAGGGTGATCATCGGGACGTTGCCCGGCGGAATGCCCAGCGTGCTGCTCATCGGTGCTCCTTTGGTCGTCCTGACTAGTATCCGCTGGACTCTGCCAGCGCTGCGAGCAGACGCCGTGCCGCGGCCGCCCGGCGCTCCGCCGCGCCGGTCAGGGCGTCCAGCGCGCATTCCGGGTCGGCGGGCGGCCCCATGTGCCCGCAGCCCCGCGGGCAGTCGGCGATCGCCTCGGCCAGGTCGGAGAACGCCACCAGGACGTCGTCGCTCTTGATGTGGGCCAGCCCGAAGGACCGCACCCCGGGGGTGTCGACCACCCAGCCGCCTCCCGGCAGCGGCAGTGCGATCGACTGGGTGGAGGTGTGCTTGCCCTTGCCGACGCCGGACACCTCACCGGTGGCCCGATAGGCATGTGGCACAAGCCGGTTCACCAACGTCGACTTACCCACGCCGGAGTGCCCCAGCAACACGGTGATGTGTCCGGTCAGCAGGCCTTCGACGGCGTCGAGGGGTTCGTCGCGACCGGCGGTGACCACGGTGAGATCCAGGTCGGCGAACTGCTCGGCGAACGGACCGGCCGGCGTCAGGTCGGTCTTGGTCAGGCACAGGATCGGCCGCACGCCGCCGGTATAGGCGGCGATCAGGGCCCGGTCCACCAGTCCGGTGCGCGGCGGCGGATCGGCCAGGGCGACCACGACCATCATCTGGTCGGCGTTGGCCACCACCACCCGCTCGGTGGGATCGGTGTCATCGGCGGTGCGCCGCAACACCGTTCGGCGTTCGCCGCGACGAACGATGCGGGCCAGGGTGTCCGGGCGTCCGGACAGGTCGCCGACGACGTCGACCTCATCGCCGACGACGATCGGGGTGCGGCCCAGTTCGCGAGCCCGCATCGCGGTCACCCGGCGGTGCGGGTCGCCGTCGAGGACACATCCCCAGCGGCCCCGGTCGACGGTGACCACCATGGCGGAGTGTGCGTCGGCGTGGTCGGGGCGGGTCTTGGTGCGGGGCCGCGAACCGCGACCCGACCGCACCCGGACGTCGGACTCGTCGTAGTCGAGCCGACGGCTCAAGATTTTTCCCCGGGGCGGAGCATGGCCGACCACAGTGCGGGAAACTCCGGCAGGGTCTTGGCGGTGGTGGCGATGTCCTCGACCGTCACTCCGGGGACCCGCAGCCCGAGGATGGCTCCTGCCATGGCCATCCGGTGGTCGGCGTAGGAGTGCCAGAGGCCGCCGTGCAACTGCCGTGCGGTGATCACCAGTCCGTCGTCGCACTGCACGCAGTCCCCGCCGAGGCCGTTGATCTCGGCGCTGAGTGCCGCCAGCCGGTCGGTCTCGTGCCCGCGCAGATGCGCGATCCCGGTCAGCCGGGACACCGAGCCCGGCTCGGCCAGAGCCGCCAGTGCCGCCATCGACGGGGCGAGTTCGCCGACCTCGTGCAGATCCATGTCGAATCCGGGGTAGCTGGCCGGCCCGCTGACCGTCAGACCCGAATCGCCATGGGAGACGGTGCAATTCAACAGCCGCAGGATCGCCAGGATGATCGGCGCGGGCTGGACGCTGATGGTGGGCCAGCCGGTGATGAGCACGGTGCCTCCGGTGACCGCCGCCGCGGCGGCGAAGGGCACCGCGTTGGACAGGTCCGGCTCGATGTGCCAGTGCCGGGAGCCGATCCGGCCCGGATCCACCCGCCACAGGTTGGGGACGTCGGAGTCGACGACGACGCCGGCTTCCTCGAGCATCGCCGCGGTCATCACGATGTGCGGGGCCGACGGCACCGAGGTCCCGGTGTGCACCACGGTGAGCCCGTCGGTGAAGGCCGCCCCGGACAGCAGCAGGCCCGAGACGAACTGCGACGAGCCGGAGGCGTCGATGCGTACCTCGCCGCCGGGCACCGCGCCTCGTCCGCGCACCTCGAAGGGCAGGCCGTCGCCGCTGATGTCCACGCCCAGGCCGCGCAGCGCGTCCAGCAGGGGCGCGATCGGCCGGGCTCGGGCCTGCTCGTCGCCGTCGAAGGTCACCGTCGCGGTGCCCAGCGCGGCCAGTGGCGGCACGAAGCGCAGCACCGTGCCGGCCAGGCCGCAGTCGATCCGGGCCCGGGGCGCCGCGGCGAGCGCGCCGCCCACGGTGAGTTCGTCACCGTCGCCGTCGATCGTCAGCCCCAGTGCCTGCAGGGCGCCGATCATCAGGTTCGTGTCGCGGCTACGAAGCGCGCCGCTGATCCGGGACGCGCCGGACCCCTGCGCGGCGGCCAGACCGGCCAGGATCAGCGCCCGGTTCGTCATCGACTTGGAGCCAGGCACCGTCACGGTGGCCTGCACCGGGCCCGGTGCGTGCGGGGCGGGCCAGGGTGCCGGGGCGGTGCTCACGGATGTACATCCTGCCCTGCCGCGGCGGCTGCCGATGCCTCCGGAGGCACCATAGGTGTCATGTGCGGACGATTTGCCGTCACCACCGACCCGGCCCGACTGGCGGTGCAGCTCGACGCTCTGGACGAGACTGGGGCCGAGACCGGGGCCGAAACCGGCCCGCAGTTCGTGCCGAACTACAACGTCGCCCCGACCGCCGACGTCGCGGCCGTCGTGGCCCGGCACCGGGAGCCGGAGGATCACCCCACCCGGCGGATCCGGCTGATGCGCTGGGGTCTGGTGCCGCCCTGGGCCAAGACCGGTCCCGGCGGCGCCCCGATTCTCAAGGCGCAGCTGATCAATGCCCGCGCCGAGACGGTGACCACGTCCCCGGCGTTCCGGTCGGCCGCGGAGCGCAGGCGGTGCCTGGTCCCGATGGACGGCTACTACGAGTGGCAACCCGCGGCCGACCCGCGCGGCCGCAAGACCCCGTACTTCTTCTACCGTCCCGACGGTCGGCCGCTGCTGGTCGCCGGGCTCTGGTCGGTGTGGAAGCCGGCCGGCCACGACGACGCGGGCGCACCGGGTCTGCTGACCTGCACGGTGATCACCACCGACGCCCACGGTCCGTTCGCCGAGGTCCACGACCGCATGCCGCTGATACTCGGCGCAGACGACTGGGACAGCTGGCTGGACCCGGACGGCCCGGCGCCGGCGTCGCTGCTGGCCGGGTGCCCCGACGTCGGCGATCTGGCGATCCGGGAGGTTTCCACCCTGGTCAACAGCACGGCCAACAACGGTCCGGAACTGATCGAGCCGGCCGAGCCCGACAATCGCCCGTTGGGCCTGTTCTAGCGAGTGAGCGCAGGCTACCCTCGTAGACACGTGTCAAATGCGAGAGGACCTGCCATGACCGCGGTTGAACCCACCACCGGCCACGACATCATCACCGTGCGCAATCCGGCCGACGGGAGGGTCGTCGGATCGGTGCCGATCGAGGGTCCCGACGCCGTCGCCGCGAAGGCCCGCGAACTGCGGCTGTTCCAGCCCGAGTGGGACGCCATCGGCGCCCGCGGCCGCAAGAAGTGGATGCAGAAGTGGCAGGACTGGATCCTGGACAACACCGACCACCTCACCGAGGTCCTGATGTCGGAGACCGGCAAGGCCCGCGGCGACGCCAGCGTCGAGGCCGTCGGTATCGCCGACGCCATCAAGTACTGGGCCGGCCACGCCGAGGAGTTCCTCGCCGAGAAGCGTCCCAAGGCGCACAGCCCGCTGTACCGGGTGAAGAAGCTGACGACGGTCTACCGGCCCTACCCGCTGGTCGGCATCATCGAGCCGTGGAACTTCCCGCTGGCCATGCTCGGCCTCGACGTGGTGCCCGCCCTGGCCGCCGGCGCGGCGGTTCTGCTGAAACCCTCTGAGGTGACGCCACTTTCGGCCGTCGAGTTCGTCCGCGGCTGGAACGAGGTCGGCGCCCCGCCGGTGCTCGGCCTGGCCACCGGCTACGCCGACACCGGCAAGGCCGTCATCGACAACTCCGACTACGTGCACTTCACCGGATCGACCGCGACCGGCCGCCGGGTGGCCATGGCCTGTGCCGAGCGGCTGATCCCCTACAGCCTCGAACTAGGCGGCAAGGATCCCGCCATCGTGCTGGCCGACGCCGACATCGACCGCGCGGCCAACGGCATCACCTGGGGCGGGCTGTTCAACGCCGGCCAGGTGTGCATCTCCACCGAACGCGTGTACGTCGAAGCCCCGGTGTACGACGAGTTCGTCGCCAAGCTCACCGAGAACGTCCGCAAGCTCGAGCAGGGCCACGAAGCAGACGGCTTCCGCTACCACGTCGGCGCGATGGCCACCGCGGCCCAGCGCGACATCGTCGACCGCCACGTCCGGGAGGCCGTCGACGCCGGAGCGCGGGTGCTCGCCGGCGGCAAGCCCACCGGACAGGGCACGTTCTTCGAGCCGACGGTGCTCGCCGACGTCACCCCCACCATGTCGTGCATCGCCGAGGAGACCTTCGGGCCCACGTTGCCGGTGGTCAAGGTCGCCGACGAGGAAGAGGCCATCCGGCTGGCCAACGACTCCAAGTACGGGCTCTCTGCCACGGTGTGGACCGGCGACGTCGGGCGTGGTGAGCGGGTGGCCCGCCGGCTGGAGTGCGGCGCGGTCAACATCAACGACGCCATGACCAACGTGTTCTGCCCGACGCTGCCGATGGGCGGCTGGAAGGAATCCGGCATCGGCTACCGCTCCGGCGGGGCGAACGGGCTGATCAAGTTCTGCCGCCAGCAGGCGATCACCGCACCGCGGATCCCAACCCAGAAGTCCGAGCCGATGTGGTACTCGTCCTCGCTCAAGCAGACCCGCTTCGCCCTGGCGGCCATGCGGTTCTTCGCAGGGAGCGGCAAGCGGCGGATCGGCAAGAAGGACTGACCGGCAGGCTCAGGCCTGGCGGTACCCCGGCGGGTTCGGGGTGTCCACCCACAGGTCGACGCCCAGGTCCGAGCCCGGCACGCAGTCGTAGATCGACAGGTCGGTGACCCCGTTGGCCAGCAGCACGTCCTCGCACAGCAGCGACTGACCGGTGTATTCGCGCGCCGGCTGACTCAGCACCGCATAGGCCGCGTCGGCATAGACCTCGGGCTTGCGCGAGCGGGCCATCGACTCGTCGCCCCCGAGCAGGTTCTGCACGGCGGCGGTGGCGATCATGGTGCGCGGCCACAGCGTGTTCGACGCGATCCCGGCGTCCTTCAGTTCCTCGGCAATGCCCAAGGCGCACAACGACATCCCGTACTTGGCCATCATGTACGGCGCGGGTCGCAGCCACTTGGGCTCCAGTCGCACCGGCGGGGACAGCGTCAGGATGTGCGGGTTGGCCCGGCCCTTCATGTGCGGGATGCAGGCCTGCGACACCGAATAGGTGCCCCGAACCTCGATGCCGTTCATCAGGTCGAAGCGCTTCAGCGGCACGTCCTCGATGGAGCCCAGGTTGATCGCGGAGGCGTTGTTGACGCACATGTCGATGCCGCCGAACTGCTCGACGGTGGCCGCCACCGCCGCGGCCACCGAGTCGCCGTCGCGGACGTCGCCGACGATCGGCAGGGCGTGACCGCCGGCCTCCTCGATCTCCTTGGCCGCGGTGTAGATGGTGCCCGGCAGTTTCGGGTGCGGCTCCGCGGTCTTGGCCACCAGAGCGATGTTGGCGCCATCGGCGGCTACCCGCTTGGCGATCGCCAAACCGATGCCCCTGCTGGCGCCGGAGATGAACATGGTCTTACCCGAGAAGTTGTTGCCTGCCATGCCGGACAGCCTATGCCCAGGGCAGAACGCAGGCGCTGGGCAGCAGCAGCAGAACCGGCCACAATAGGAAGGCGATGACGAAGCCGACCAATTCCCCGAATCGGGGCAACACGTCAGCCCACTGGGTTTGGAACTCGGTGACGGTGTCGTAATGGGTGAACAGCCAGACGAAGCCGAGCACGAAGTAGGCCAGGACAGCCCACATTCCGACCTCGACGAGGTCCGCCGTTCGCACGGGCCGGTCCAGGATGCGCCAGCGTGGGATCACTGGACCGAGGTTACGCTCGCCGGCCTGCACAACGGCCTGCGTCCTCTGCTGGACTACGAGCGGACGCTTCGGGAGTGGCTCAGGCCGGCACTGGTCCTGGCGCTGCCGTACCTGATCATCGGGCTTGTCTGGTCGCTGACGCACACCGATCGTCTCGCGCGGCTCAGCGGACTGGACCTGCTGGTGTCGTTCGTCGGCTCGGTCGTCGCATGGCCGGTGCTGCTGGTCTTCACCATGTGCGCGTGAGCGGGCCGTAGGATCGGATCCCATGGCGCCGCCGACGACCGACGTCGAGCCCCACGAGGGCCCCGAGGAGACCGACGCCGAACTGACGGCGCGGTTCGAGCGCGACGCGATCCCGCTGATGGACCAGCTGTACGGCGGCGCGCTGCGGATGACCCGCAATCCCGCCGACGCCGAGGATCTGGTTCAGGAAACCATGGTCAAGGCCTATTCCGGGTTCCGCTCGTTTCACGAGGGCACAAACCTCAAGGCCTGGCTGTACCGGATCCTGACCAACACCTACATCAACAGCTACCGCAAGAAGCAGCGGCAGCCTGCCGAGTACCCCACCGACGAGATCACCGACTGGCAGCTGGCCGCCAGCGCCGAGCATTCGTCGACCGGATTGCGGTCGGCGGAGGTCGAGGCGCTGGAACTGCTGCCCGACGATGAAATCAAAGAGGCTCTCCACGCGTTACCTGAAGAGTTCCGGATGGCGGTGTACTACGCCGACGTCGAGGGTCTGCCCTACAAGGAGATCGCCGAGATCATGGATACGCCCATCGGCACCGTGATGTCCCGCCTGCACCGGGGCCGACGCCAACTGCGCACCCTGCTGGCCGATGTGGCCCGCGAACGGGGACTGCTGCGCGGTCAGGACACCGAACCCGAGGAGGTGTCGTCATGAGCGATCCGGTCGACCCCGACGAGGGCCACACCGACTGTGCGCTGGTGATCGCCGAGGTATGGAGCCTGCTCGACGACGAATGCAACGACGAGGTGCGCATCCGGTTGCAGCGGCATCTCGACCAGTGCCCGGCATGCCTACGCCACTACGGCGTAGAAGAACGCATCAAAGTGCTGATCGCCACCAGGTGCAGCGGTGAGAAGGCGCCGGGCCATCTGGTGGAGCGGGTCCGACTGGAGATCAGTAGGACCACCATCATGCGCCGGAGCCTGTAGGTCGCAGCCGCGCCAGGGCGCCAGGCCTAAATCAGGCCCTAAATCAGGCGTTGGGCCGCCGGCCGTGATTGGCCTTGCTGTGCTTGCGGTCGCGCTTCTTACGTCCACGCTTCGCCATGGGGATACCTCCTGAGCCGATTCCCGGGGTTCGATTCCCCGCGAGTGATTAATCCCAGTGTCTCACGGCCGCATCACCGCCCGTCGACCCGGTGTTGTGGTTCGATAGGGGAATGGCCGAAGACGTGCGCGCTGAGATCGTTGCCAGTGTGCTGGAGGTCATGGTCAGCACGGGCGACCGGATCGGCGTCGGCGACACCTTGGTGCTGCTGGAGTCGATGAAGATGGAGATCCCCGTGCTCGCCGAGGTCGACGGCACCGTGACCGAGGTCACCGTCTCGGTAGGGGACGTCATCCAGGCCGGCGACCTCATCGCCATCATCGACTGACACAGCATTCAGCAGGCGTGATCCATGTCCACCCTCGGTGAACTTCTCGCCGAGCACACCGTGCTGCCCGGCAGCGCCGTCGACCATCTGCACGCCGTCGTCGCTGAATGGCAACTCCTGGCCGACCTGTCCTTCGGCGACTACCTGCTGTGGGTCCGGCGCGACCCCGGCACTGCCGTGGTGTGCGTCGCGCAGTGCCGGCCCAACACCGCGTCCACGGTCCTGCTCGCCGACGCCGTCGGCACGGTCCTCGACGAAACCGAGTTGCCCCTGGTGAGCGAGGCTTTCCGGGTCGGCGTGATTGCCCGCGACGATCGCGACGACACCGATCTGCGCGTGGAGGCCGTGCCGGTGCGGCAGCGGGCTCATGGGTATCCCGGGGGTGCGGATACGGGGAGCCGGGATCGCGTCGTGGCGGTGCTGACGCATCAGAGCACAGGCGGCGGCCGGCGAACGTCCTCGCCGCTGGAGACGGCCTACCTGGACTGCGCGGCGAACCTGAAGGACATGATCGCCGACGGCACCTTCCCCAGCGTGGGGGATCAGGCCAGCTCACGCTCGAGCCCGCGGGTGGGCGACGGGTTCATCCGGCTCGACGTCGACGGTGTCGTGACCTACGCCAGCCCCAATGCGCTGTCGGCGTACCACCGGATGGGGCTGAGCTCGGAACTGGAGGGCCACAACCTGGTGGCGATCAGCCGCCCGCTGATCTCCGACTCGTTCGAGGCCCGCGAGCTCGCCGACCACATCGGGGCGTCGGTGGCCGGGGGCGAGGGCACCCGGCTGGAGATCGACGCCGGCGGGGCGGCGGTGCTGCTGCGGACGCTGCCGCTGGTGTTCCACGGCGCCCCGGTCGGTGCCGCGGTGCTGATTCGCGACGTCACCGAGGTCAAGCGCCGCGACCGCGCGCTGCTGTCCAAGGACGCGACCATCCGGGAGATTCACCACCGGGTCAAGAACAACCTGCAGACCGTCGCGGCGCTGCTGCGCCTCCAGGCTCGCCGGACCAACAATGACGAGGCCCGTGAGGCGCTGATGGAGTCGGTGCGCCGGGTCGCCGCCATCGCCCAGGTGCACGAGGCGCTGTCGCTGTCGGTCGACGAGGAGGTCAACCTCGACGAGGTCATCGACCGGATCCTGCCGATCATGAACGACGTCGCCCGGGTGGACGCCCCGGTCCGGATCAGCCGCGAGGGCAGCGTCGGTGTTCTCGACGCCGACCGCGCCTCCGCACTGGTGATGGTGGTCACCGAACTGGTTCAGAACGCCATCCAGCACGGGTTCTCCCACACCGCCGACCGGCAGGGCGCCGTGCTGATCCGGGCCGACCGTTCGGCGCGGTGGCTGGACATCGTCGTGCGCGACGACGGTCGCGGGCTCCCCGAGGGATTCAGGTTGGAGGACTCGGATCGGCTCGGCCTGCAGATCGTGCGGACTCTGGTGTCGGCGGAGTTGGACGGCACTCTGGAGATGCGCCCGGCCGCCGGTGGGGGCACCGAGGTGCTGTTGCGGGTGCCGTTGGGGCGGGCGAAACCGCCGGTCGCGCAGAAGCCCGCCGGAAACGGCCCCGCCGCGAAAGGCCCAACAAAAAACCGCGGCCCCGCCCCCACCCCCAAAAAAACCCCCCCCCCCCCGCCCCGGGGGGGCCCCGCGGTCTGAAAGATCGGATCAGACGCCGGTGCGGGCCTTGGTCCGCGCGTTGCGGCGCTTGAGGGCCCGACGCTCGTCCTCGCTCATGCCGCCCCACACGCCGGCATCCTGACCGGAATCCAGCGCCCAGGTCAGGCACTCGGTGGTCACCGGGCAACGGTTGCAAACGAGCTTCGCATCAGCGATCTGGGCCAAGGCCGGACCGCTGTTTCCCACGGGGAAGAACAGTTCCGGATCCTCGTCCCGACAGACCGCCTTGTGGCGCCAATCCATGTTTCGCATCTCCTTCACTAGACTGCGTGCACGGCACAGCGATGAGGCGGCGGGGGGAAAATTCTCCCGCCGATCCTGGGCTGTAAGCCCGTGCAGACAGAAATGTTGTTGCACTGTTACATCGATAGTTTCACAGGCCGCGCGGAAGTCAATAGGACTCAAGGGAACCGTGGTCAATGTCACTCGCCGGGGCGCGTGAAACCCTCCTGGACGGTTGTACTACACTCCGAAGCTTTCCGCTCGGAACGGCCTGCGTGCGCCTTATCTGCGCAGCTCAGAGGCCTGGCTGGCGGGCGCCACGACGGACAGCGCGTCCGGGACGGCGGTGAAGGTCATGTCGTCGCGCAACCCCAGGAAATCGCCGTCGACCTGGCAGGCGATCGGCTCCGCCGCGGTGATCCGTACCCACGGCAGGTCGTCCTCGCGGATCAGGTGCCCGCCTTTGACGGTGGCCTTCTGCGACAGCATCCGGCGCAGCAGCAGCAGGTTGGTGAAGAAGTTCATGCTGGTGACCGCGAACACCCCGAGCCCGGTATCGAACGTCGTGCCCGGATTGGTCCACACCGGCCGGGCGTTGGCGTAGGTCCACGGGCTGGCGTTGGACACGAACGCGAAATGCACGCCGTCCACCGGCTCCTGCCCGGGCAGGTGCAGCGTCAACAGCGGTTCAGCCCGGACGTTGCTCAGCATCTCGCGCGTCGCGATGCGCATGTAGCGGGCGGCGGTGACCTTGCGGCCCTTGGCGCGCTGGGCTTCGACGGCGGCCACCACGTCGCCGTCCACTCCCATGCCGCCGGTGAACACCGCCCAGCGTTCGACGCAGTCCATCAGCCCGATGCGTCGCCAGGGTTCCCCGCGGCGATGCCCGCCCAGCAGATCGATCAGCTGGTTGGTGGCCTCGATCGGGTCGGGGCTGATGCCCAGCGCGCGCGCGAACACGTTGGCCGAACCGCCGGGCACCACCGACACCGCCGGCATGGCTTCCGCGGGCGGCCGTTGCTGCCCGGGGCTCCCGAGCAGGCCGTTCACCACTTCGTTCACCGTGCCGTCGCCGCCGTGGACGATGATCACGTCGATGCCGTCGTCGGCGGCGGCCCGGGCGATCTCGACCGCGTGGCCGCGGTGGTCGGTGTGGGTGACCGTCAGATCCACCCGGCTCTCCAGGGCGTGGGCCAGCAGGTCGCGCCCGGCCGGTGTGGTTGAGGTGGCGTTGGGGTTGACGATCAGCACGGCGCGCACCCGCCGACTGTAACGCCGAGGCCATGCTCGACGGCGAATACCGCCCTGGCGATACAGTCGGCGGCATGAGTGCGCCGCCCGGGACTGTCCGGCAAGCCGCTGTCCTGGTGGGGTTGCAGGGCGCGATCGGCGTGATCGCAGCGCTGGTGTACCTGATCCGCGGCTTGGCCGGGGCGGACCGCCACGTCGTCAACGGGTACGGCAACGCCGCCTGGTTCGGTCTGATCGGCGGGGTGGTGCTGGCCGCGGGCTGGGCACTGTGGACCGGCCGGCGCTGGGGCCGCGGCATCGGCGTCTACGCGCAGATGCTGCTGCTGCCGGTGAGTTGGTATGCCGGTGTCGGATCCCACCAGTGGGGTTACGCGGTTCCGGTGGCGCTGGTCTCGGCGGCGGTGCTGGTGTTGCTGTTCAGTCCGGCCACCCTGGACTGGCTGGGTCGCCGCACGCCGAAAAGCTAACCGCCGCCGAGGAATTCCGACAGGGTATGTGGCCCGTCGGCTTCGCCGGGATCCGGTTCGCGAGCCTCGGCGTCGGTGCGCGCCCGGTCGACCGACAGCCGTATCGAGGCGTCGTCGTCGGCGCCGAACATCGCGATCAGCCGTTCGGTGGCGGCCCTCGACTCGTCCGTGCGACCGGCTCGGTCGAGGTGGTCGGCCAGGTTCACCATCGCCCCGGACACCGCCGCGCGCACCGAGGTGGCGGTATCGCTGCCGTAGCGGTCGGCCAGGGTCTGGCCGGTGGCGATCGCCGCGGGCAGGTCGCCGGTGTCGGCCTGGTCGATGGCGAGGTTGCGCATGCCTCGGGCCACGGCGTCGCGGACATCGGGATCGTCGGCGCCGCAATACTTCTCGACCAGCAGCAGGCCGGTCTGGATGGCGCCGGGCAGATCGCCGGCCTTGGCGCGGTGCAGGGCGAGGTTGTGCATTCCGCGGGCCAGGTTCACCCGGACCGCAGGATCAGAGGGATCGGTGAAGGCGGCGACGAGTCGTTCACCGGCTGCCGTGGCGCCGGTGTAGTCGCCGCCGTTCTCCAGTGCGATGGCGAGGTTGACCAAGCCGGCGGACACGGTGGTTCGGACCTCGGGATCGGATTCGTCGGCATAGCCGAGCAGTCGTTCGGCGGCGGCGAGTGAGCCCTGTTCGTCGCCGACCTCGGCGCGGTCGGCGGCGAGAGCGGCCAGCGACCGCGCGATCCAGGAGTCGTCGTGTTCGACCATGGCTCAGTGTTCGACCATGGCTCAGTGTTCGGCCATCGCTCAACCGACCCCGCGGGCCAGCGCCGATAGTTCGGGTCCGGCGACCCGGTAGGTGATCCACTCCGACATCTGCCGCCCGCCGACGGCGTCGTAGAGCGTGATCGCGTCGGTATTCCAGTCCAGCACAGCCCAACTCAACCGGCTGTAGCCGTGCTCGACACACTCGCGGGCCAGGGTGGCCAGTAGCAGCCGGGCCAGGCCTCGGCGGCGGTACCGGGTGCGCACGAACAGATCCTCGAGGTGGATGCCGGCCACTCCGTCCCAGGTGGAGAAGTTCCGGAACCACAGCGCCATGGCGGCGACCTCGCCGTCGACCTCGGCGAGATGGCAGTGGGCAACCGGGTCGGCACCGAAAAGCGCTGCACTGATCTGGCTTTCGGTGACCGTGCACTCGTCCGGAGCGTTCTCGAAGATCGCCAGTTCGAAGATCATCGCGACGATCTGCTCCTCGTCGCCCGGGCGGGCGGTGCGGATCTCGATGCTCATGACACTCCCAAAGCCCGGAGGATGGTGCGGAACTTCGTGGTGGTCTCGGCGACCTCGTCGTCGGCGTCGGACTCGGCCACGATCCCGCCGCCGGCCGTCGCCAGCGCTGTGCGGCGGTCGGCGGACAGCTGCGCCCCGCGGATCGCCACCACCCAGCGGCCGTCGCCGCGGTCGTCGCACCAGCCGACAGCGCCGGCGTAGAACCCTCGATCGCCCTCGACCTCTGCGATGAGGTCGACGGCCGCCGCGGTGGGCCCGCCGCCGCCGGCCGGGGTCGGCTGGAGTGCCAACGCCAAATCCAGAGCGGGGGTGGTTGTTTCGCGCAGTGTCCCTCGGATGGGAGTGCTCAGATGCCACAGCGCCGCGGTTCGGCTCAGCTGAGGTTCGGCGGCGACGTCCAGCCGTGAACACAACGGCTCGAGGGCGGCGCGCATGGTGTCGACGACCAGCTGGTGCTCGTGGCGGTTCTTCCCGGAGGCGGCCAGTGCTGCGCCGGCGGCCGCGTCGGCATCGGGGTCCGCCGAGCGCGCCGCCGAACCGGCGAACGGCTGGGCGCTGACCTGGTCGCCGTGCCGGGCCACCAGCAGTTCGGGGCTGGCGCCCACCAGCACCTGGCCGGTCCAGCCGGGCCCGGCGGGGGAGAGGTCGGCGAGATAGCCGGTGGCCTCGGCGTCGGCGGCCAGCAGCCGGCCCAGCACCGCGAGCGGGTCCAGCGGGGCGTCGGCCGCCAATCGCAGCGCGCGGGCCAGAACGACCTTCTGCAAAGGGTTTTCGGGATCGGTGAGCCTGTTCAGAGCGGCCAGCACACGGGCCCGGTGCACGTCGGGCCCGGGCAGCGTTGCGGTGATCCGGACCTCGGGCAGCGGGCCCGTCGGGCAGGCCGGGAGCCGGTGGCCGACACTGACCGGCTCCAGTAGGGCAGCGGGGTGGCGAAGGTCGAACGGCAGGGCCCCCACCACGAGCTGGATCCCGCCGTCCCGTAGCGCGGCGGCGGCGGCGACGACGTCGTCGTACCCGGTCTTGATCCCGGTGGCGGCGACGGTCCCGGCCGGGCCGCTGAGGACGAAGGACGGTTCGTTCACGTCCCGGGTGCCGGGGTGTGATGGCTGACCAGGCCCAGGGCCGACAGCTGACGCAGTCCGTACTCGAAGCCGCACACCGCCACCGCCGCGGTGCCGAATCCGAATCGGGCGCCCTCGCGCAGCGGTTGCTCCACCCAGCGGGTCACCACCGACCGGGAGAAGTGGCCGTGGCTGACGAACACCACGTCGCGATCGGGCATGTTCTCCAGGGCGTGGTTCACCGCCTGGTCGGCGCGCATGCTGACCTGGTCGACGCTCTCGCCACCGGGACAGCCGTAGGTCCACAGCAACCAGCCCGGCGTCTCGGTGCGGATCTGGTGGGTGGTGAGGCCCTCGTAGTCGCCGTAGTTCCATTCGGCCAGCATCGGCGACACCTCGTCGATGGTCAGCCCGGCCAGTTCGGCGGTGGCCAGCGCGCGCCGGCGGGGGCTGCTCACCACCAGTGGGTTGTCCAGGTCGAGGTGCTCGAGGGTGTCGGCGGCTTTGCGGGCCTGCTCACGCCCGACCTCGGTGAGGTCGAGGTCGGTGAAGCTGGTGTGTTTGCGGTCCCTGGACCACTCGGTTTCGCCGTGGCGCAGCAGGACCAGGCGGTGGTTGCCGACGCTCACGGAACTGATTGTGCACGAACCTGCAAAGATGATCGGCGTGACCCGAGTATTGGCGGTAGCCAACCAGAAGGGCGGGGTGGCCAAGACCACGACGGTGGCGTCGCTGGGCGCGGCCTTCGTCGCCGAGGGCAAGCGGGTGTTGCTCGTGGACCTCGACCCGCAGGGATGTCTGACCTTTTCGCTGGGCACCGACCCGGACAAGCTCCCGGTGTCGGTGCACGAGGTGTTGCTCGGCGAGGTCGAGCCCAGCGCCGCGGTGGTGACCACCCCCGAAGGTATGAGTCTGCTACCCGCCAACATCGACCTGGCCGGCGCCGAGGCCATGCTGTTGATGCGGGCCGGCCGCGAGTACGCGCTCAAGCGCGCCCTGGCCAAGCTGGCCGACCAGAACTTCGACGTGGTGATCCTCGACTGCCCGCCGTCGCTGGGCGTGCTCACACTGAACGGCCTGACCGCCGCGGACGAGGTGATCGTGCCGCTGCAGTGCGAGACCCTCGCGCACCGCGGCGTGGGCCAGTTCCTGCGCACCGTCGCCGACGTCCAGCAGATCACCAACCCGAATCTGACGCTGCTCGGTGCACTGCCGACCCTCTACGACTCGCGCACCACGCACAGCCGCGATGTGCTGTTCGACGTGGCCGACCGCTATGACCTTCCGGTGCTGTCCCCGCCGATTCCGCGTACGGTGCGCTTCGCCGAGGCCAGCGCCTCCGGTTCGTCGGTGATGGCCAGCCGCAGTAAGAAGAACAAGGGTGCCAGCGCCTACCGGGAGCTGGCCAAGTCGCTGCTCAAGTACTGGAAGTCGGGCAAGAAGCTGCCGACGTTCGTACCGGAGGCCTAGACCCCGAAACCGGTCAGGACCGCCCCGCGCTGTTCGACCACCGTCGTACCGACGACGGCGGGCATCACCGGTCCCGAGCCGGGTGGGTGGGCCAGCGGGATCACCCGCTCGCGGGCGCCGTCGGCCGGATCGCAGGCGGCGAGTCCCTCGTTGACCGGGATCAGGAACCGGCCCGCCATCATCGTGGCCGGGCCCAGCGCGGGACCGTCGATGGTGTAGCCGTAGTTCAGTTTGGTGTCGAACACCATGACGGCGTTGCCGGTCCACCAGGTGATGTATTCACCGGCGTGCGTCACGGCGGGGACGGGCCCGACGAGCGTTGGGGGCGTGGGCAGTTCGGTGCTCGAGACCTTGTTGCCGGTGTCGTCGTAGACCACCACCTGCGGGCGGGGCAGCGGCAGGTAGATGGCCGCGGTGGTGCTGGTCACGGCCAGCACCCGGGCGTCGGAGTCGGCCGCCACGCCGGGCAGTGGAACCCGTTTGGTGTCCGGTTCGTCCTCCTCCTTGCCCGCTTTGAGCAGGCTCAGGCGAAGGTCGTTGGTGTCCCGGCAGGATTCCAGCACCGCGACCGCGGCGTCGGTGCCGGCCGCCGACATCAGTGCGCACCCGGTACCCAGCTTGGTGTTGACGGGTTTGACGGGTGCGTCGATCTCGCCGTAGGACAGCATCCGCACCAGATCCGAACGCCACAGTTCCAGGCGGGTCGGTCCGTAGGACAGTACGGCGCTGCCGTCGGAGGTCACCACCACCTGCTTGTCGGAGTAGCTGGTCCGGGTGGGCCCGCGCTGTCCGGTCGAGGCTTTGACGCCGCTGACCTGGCCGCAGCCCCGGCCGTCCGGGTACACCGCGACGGCGAGGTCGTAGACGTAGGACACCGCGCAGAGGTCGATGTCGCGGGCGTAGGTCCACCGCTGTGTGCCGGTCTGCGGGTCGAGGCCGGCCATGGTGCGCCCGTCGCCGCTGACCACTGTTCCGCCGACCACGACGGGCGACGGCGTGCGGGGGCTCGCTGTGCTCCAGTGCTGCTGCAGGGTGTCCGGAATCGCCTTGGCCGCAACGGGATCGGGTTCAGCCGACCCGGCCGGGCGGCTGATCGTGGTGCGGGCCGTGCTGTTCCACCAGATCGTGGCGATGACCACGGCGATGACGCCGACGATGGCCGCAGCGGCCAGCAGATCGCCGCGGGTTCGGCGTTCCGGTGAGATCATTCGGGCTTCGGTCAGCCTGCCGCTGGCGAGGTTCCGGCGGCAGTGCCCGAGCCGCTGCGCGGACGACGGCGACGGCGGCGCGGCTTGTCGCCGGCGGCGGTGCTGTCCGCCGACACGCTCTCGGCCGGCTTCTCGACGTGGCCGGTTCCGCCCTGGCCGCCGCGGGTGCGCTGCCGCGAGCGGCTGCGGGCCGGACGCTTGCGATCGGTGGAGCTGATCCGGGTCTCGTCGCTGTCGCCGGCAGAACGGCTGGGCTTGGCGTCCCGGGGCGGCCGGGCGCCCTGGGTCTGGCGGGCGGCGCCGACACGACCGCCGGCCTCCGTGGGAATGCTCAGTTCCTCGTAGACGTGCGGCGAGTTGGAGTAGGTCTCCGGCGGCGCGGCGCAGTCCAGTTCTGGCGCCAGACCGTAGTAGGCCACCTGCACGTTGCCCGCCCAGCGCGTCGGGCCGGGGAAGGCATGCTCCGCCAACCAGCCGGCGATGATCCCCGCCGGATCCGCGTCGGCCGCCGCCCACCACAGGGCGGTCAACTGCCGTCGGCCGCGGGCGGCTTCCGACAGAGCGGCCACGGTGCGCAGCGCATCCGGCGGGCGGGGGACGACGCGCCCGGCCGGCCCCGCCAGTTG
>CAYTOD010000033.1:0-18464 GCA_964439315.1 uncultured Mycobacterium sp.
GGCCAGCTCACGGTCCGGGGTGCCGGTCTCCATCCAGATGAGGTCGGAGTAGGGCGCGTAGGCCTTGGCGCGGGCGATGCAGGGCTCCAGGCCGTTCTTGATCCGGTAGAAGCCTTCGGCGGTGCGCTCGCCGGTGACGAACGGCTTGTCGCGGTCGTCGACGTCGGAGGTGATCAGGGTGGCCGCCTCGGCGTCGGTGCGGGCGATCACGACGGTCGGCACGTCGGCGACGTCGGCCGCCAGGCGGGCCGAGGTCAGGGTGCGGATGTGCTGCTGGGTCGGGATCAGCACCTTGCCACCGAGGTGGCCGCACTTCTTCTCCGAGGCCAGCTGGTCCTCCCAGTGCGAGCCGGCGACGCCGGCCGCGATCATGGCCTTCTGCAGCTCGTAGACGTTCAGCGCGCCACCGAAGCCGGCCTCACCGTCGGCGACGATCGGAACGAGCCAGTTGTCGATGGAGGTGTCGCCCTCGACCTTGGCGATCTCGTCGGCACGCATCAGTGCGTTGTTGATGCGACGGACGACCTGCGGCACGGAGTTGGCCGGGTAGAGGCTCTGGTCGGGGTAGGTGTGGCCGGAGAGGTTGGCGTCACCGGCGACCTGCCACCCGGAGAGGTAGATGGCCTTGAGGCCACCGCGAACCTGCTGGACGGCCATGTTGCCGGTCAGCGCGCCGAGCGCGTTGACGAAGTCCATGTCGTGCAGCTGCTTCCAGAGAATCTCCGAGCCGCGGCGGGCCAGGGTCTGCTCCTCGACGACGGTGCCCTGCAGGGCGACGACGTCCTCGGCCGAGTAGGTGCGCGTCACACCCTTCCAGCGGGGGTTGGTGTCCCAGTCCTTCTTGATCTCCGCGGGGCTCTTCGGCTTACCGACGTTCGACATTCGCCTCTCCATTCACTTTCGGTCATCGCCCGAGTAGTTGATTTCTGCAAACACCCGGACCTCTTCGCTGATGTGCTAATAAGACGATCCCACAAGGGATATCCGCAGGTCAAACCGTTGCAGCCTTGCCAACTTTGGCAAGCGGACCGGACCCTTTTGCGAAGATTGCGAAGACCCGATGGGGTCCCGGTCTCGATTGTTACCGGCGGGTAACGTGAATCCGCAGGTCAACTGGGCCGTTCAGGATGCGGCCGCCAGAGCCCGCCGGCTCACAGCGCGAAGATCGACGCGACGGCTTTGACGTCGTCTCCGACGATGTATGTGAGCGTTCTCACCGTACGGTCGCTGAGTTCCGGACCGAACTTGTCGGTGGAACCGGGCGGGTACACATGCAGCAGGACTTCCAGTTTGTCGCCGAGGGCGGCGGGGGCGTCGTGCTCGATGGTGACCCGGAACGGCGCGGCAGTCAGTTCGGGGAGTTCGGCCAGGAACTCCTCGACGACCTTCCAGTACACCGAGTTGTTGACGTGGTCGAACAGGTCGATGTCGGTGACCCGGATCGCGAAGTCGCGAACCTTCTCGGCATCCTCGCGGGACCCCGCCTTCAGGTAGGACTTCCAGCGCAGCCGGCTGACATCGGTGGTCCGCAGCAGACCTCTCATGAAGTCGTCGGCGATGCGTCCCGGGCTCTGCATCTCACGATTGAAGTTGATCCAGAACGCCTCGGTCTCGACCAGTCCGCCTTTGCGGCCGTCGATCCGCACCCGCATCTCGCACCACCGGTTCGACGCGCCGGAGCACCAGCGGCGCAGCCGCAGCGTGTCCTGAAACTCGATCGGCGCGATCATGTCGACCATCGTGCGGCGGACGATCCACAGCGGATGAGTGTCGTTGTGGCCCATCTCCCGCAGGTGATCCTGGCCGATGTCCATGATGTGGCGGACGGCGGCGTCCAGGCGCAGCCTTCCGAGCCGGTCGACGTCGGCCGGGCGCAACGGCCACTGGCGGTCGAACACGTACGGATGTGGATCGGGTACGGGCATCAGCACCTTTGCCAAGCCGGTCTCGGCTGATCCGTTGCTGCTCACGACGAGATCATGCCACGCTGGTGTCGATGTCGAAGACGTTCGTCGGCTCGCGGGTGCGCCAGCTGCGTACCGAGCGGGGGTTCAGCCAGGCCGCGTTGGCGCAGATTCTGGACATCTCGCCGAGCTATCTCAACCAGATCGAGCACGACGTCCGGCCGCTGACCGTCGCGGTGTTGCTGCGGATCACCGACACATTCGGAGTGGACGCCACGTTCTTCGCGTCCCAGGACGACACCAGGCTGGTGGCCGAACTCCGGGAGGTCCTGTTCGACCGAGACCTCGACACCGATGCCGATTCGGCGCAGGTCGCCGAGATGGTCAGCGCGCACCCCGCGATCGCGCGGGCGATGGTCAACCTGCACCGGCGATACCGGATCACCACCGCGCAGTTGGCGGCGGCCACCGAGGACAGGTTCAACCTCACCACCGGCAGCAGCGGTACCGGCGCCATCACGATGCCGCACGAGGAAGTCCGCGACTACTTCTACCAGCGGCAGAACTATCTGGATGAACTCGACTCCGCCGCCGAGGATCTCACCGTGCGGATGCGGATGCACCGCGGGGAGCTGGCCGGCGAGCTGGCCCGGCGGCTCACCGAGGTGCACGGGGTCCACATCATCAAACGGATCGACCTCGGCGATACCGTGCTGCACCGGTTTCATCCGGAATCCCGGACCCTGGAGATCAGCAACCATCTGTCCACCGGGCAGCAGGTCTTCAAGATGGCTGCCGAACTGGCCTACCTCGAGGTCGGCGACCTGATCGATTCGATGGTCACCGACGGGAAGTTCACCAGCGACGAGTCGCGCACGCTGGCCCGCCTGGGGATGGCCAACTACTTCGCGGCGGCGGTGGTGCTGCCCTATCGGCAGTTTCATGACGTCAGCGAGAACTTCCGTTACGACATCGAACGGCTGTCGGCGTTCTACCAGGTGAGCTACGAGACCGTCTGCCACCGGCTGTCCACGCTGCAACGGCCGTCGATGCGGGGCGTGCCGTTCTCGTTCGTCCGGGTCGACAGGGCCGGGAACATGTCTAAGCGCCAGTCCGCCACCGGGTTTCACTTCTCGTCGACCGGGGGGACGTGCCCGTTGTGGAACGTCTACGAGACCTTCGCCAACCCCGGCAAGATCCTGGTGCAGATCGCCCAGATGCCCGACGGCCGCAGCTACATGTGGGTGGCGCGGACGGTCGAGCGACGGGCCTCGCGCTACGGTCAGCCCGGCAAGACGTTCGCGATCGGGCTGGGGTGCGAAGTGCGCCACGCCAGCCGGCTGGTGTACTCCCGGGGGCTGGACCTGTCCTCGGACAGTGCGACACCGATCGGGTCCGGCTGCCGGGTCTGCGAACGCGACAACTGCCCGCAGCGGGCTTTCCCGGCACTGGGCCGGGCGCTGGACCTCGACGAGCACCGCAGTACCGTGTCGCCGTACCTGGTGAAGGAGTCGTAATGGCCGAACTCGAGCGCATCCCGCCCGGCGGCCGCCGGGAACTAGGGCTGATCAACTGGATCATCTCCAAACTCGCAGCCCGCTCGGTGCGCGCGCCGCACATGCACCTCTTCGAAGTCCTCGGCCAGAACAAGATGCTGTTCTGGTCGTTTCTGGTGTACGCCAATCAGCTGCTGAACAAGGGCAAGCTGTCCAAGCAGGACAAGGAACTGGTGATCCTGCGCGTGGGCCGGCTGCGCAACTCGGAGTACGAATTGCAGCAGCACCGCCGGCTGGCGCGGTCGCGCGGACTGGATGCCGCGCTGCAGGAGCGGATCTTCGCCGGCCCGGACGCCGAGGGCCTGACCGACCGCCAGCGCGCCCTGGTCAGGGGGGTGGACGAGTTCATCGTCGACCGGGACGTCACCGACGACACGTTCGCGGCGCTGCAGAAGCATCTGACCCGAGCCCAGATCATCGAGTTCTGCGCACTGGCAGGACATTACGACGCCATTGCCGGGATACTGGCCGCCCTGCGGGTGCCGATGGATTTCCCCGACTAGGCACGATCCGGAATTCGCGCAGTAGGGTACTGGTCGTGGTGAAAGGTTTCCCCAGCGGTCGCCTACTCGCCGTCGTGGCGTCGGTGTTCGTCTCGGCGGGGATGTTCTATGCCCAGGACCACGCGCCGGCCAAGAAGCCACCTTCGGCGAATGCCCTCGTTCCCGGCCAGGGGTCGGCCGTCGCGATGCCGTCGGTGCCCGTGATGGCGGCGGCGCCGGGACCCAACTCGGCTCCCCTCGCCCCGTCGCCGGCCGACAGCGCGCCGTTCGTCGCCGACGCCAGGCAGGCCCAATTGCTGGCCGCCAGCGCCCCGGTCGCCGCCCAGGATTTCCGCGTCGAACTGCCCGCCGGGAAGGCCCCCGAGGCGGGGTTGCAGATTCACACGATCTGGGTCGCGCGGGCGATCAGCACGATGTTCCTCGACATCCAGACCATCGGTGGGCAACGGCAGGATCCGCTGCCCTGGCATCCCAACGGGTTGGCGATCGATGTGATGATCCCGAACTACCACTCCCCCGAGGGCATTGATCTGGGCAACCAGATCGCCGGGTTCGCGTTGGCGAACGCCAAGCGCTGGGGCGTCCTGCACGTGATCTGGCGGCAGGGCTTCTACCCGGGCATCGGCGCGCCGAGTTGGACGGCCGACTACGGCAACGAGACGGCGAACCACTACGACCACGTGCACATCGCCACCGACGGTGGCGGCTACGCGACCGGGCGTGAAACCTACTTCCTCGACTCGATGACCACGGGCTGAGACGACGGGGCTGAGACGACGGGGCCAAGCCCGACAGGCTCAGAGAAGATGGGCGAGGGCGCCTCAGCCCAGGTAGCTCACTAGCGGGAAGGAATAGCTCAGCGTTCCGCCGCTCATGTACTGCAGGATGGGCGCGATGGGCTCGCCCTGCGGCATCACCGACCGGGACGGCGCGTCCTGAACCGGCTGGTTGTACGTCCGCATCTGCTCGACGTTCTTCCACAGGTACTTGTCGATGTCCGGCATCAGCAGCTTCAACTGCTCCACCTGAATATCGGTGGGCAGCTTGTCGCTGATCGGCGAGAGCCCGAGGTTCGCCGCGAACACGTTGCCGACCCCGAGTTGGTTCACCTGTGCCTTCAACGCGTCTTTGTAGGCCTGGATCTCTTCCGGCGTGTGCTGCTGATTCGGGTCCCAGTTGTCGACGATCTGGTTGGCCGCTTCGAACGTGCCCACGACGTAGCCGTAGACCGCGTCGTTGAACACGGGCTGCGTCACGGTGAACAGGTTGAGGCCCTTGGCATCCGACGTCTTGATGGTCTTGGTCTGCGCTGCAATACCCAACTGGGTTTCCTTGAGCCCAGTCTGGGGGCTGGGCACGTAGCTGATGTCGATCGCGGTCACCTGGGCGTTCGGGTTGATCACGAAGATCGCCGACCATCGGTGGTGACCGTCGACGATGTACCTGCCCCCGTCGGAGGTGAGAACCGATGTCGACGTCGAGTCGGTTGCTCCGGTGGGGGGCTTGATGATTCCGCCGCCGAAGTACAGCCCCAGTGTGGTCGGGTCAGTCAACGGGAACTTGAGCGAATTCGAGACGGCGACCTCGTTCTGGGTCGGGATCAGCGCCTGAACGTTGACGGCCATCGGGGTGGTCTTGAGGGCGATGTTGGGGATTCCCCGGTCGGATCCCGCGGTCTGGATGAATTCGAGCAAATCCGTGTTGCAGGCCGGTCCCGCCTCGTCACACGTCCCACCGCCGGGGATGGTGTGAAGCGCAGCGTTGAGGGCCTTCGTGAACCCGGTGGGGCTGTCGTTGTAGGTGGCGAGCAGCAGTTGCTCCAGCTGGTTGGCCGACGCCAGGTCGGGCAACGGCGCACCGGTGGCCTCGATCCTGGTGATGTTCGCTGCGCTGGCCAGCTTGGCGGTGGCGATTCCGGCGAGTCCACCGTCCCGGAACCAGTTGGCGACGGCGTCGTTGATCGCCTTGGTCCGGGCCGCCGTCACCGCCGGGTCTTCGCCGGCGGTCGCAACGTCTCCCACGACGGAATAGATCTCCCCGACCTTGACGGTCCGGAAGGGGTTGGCCGTCACGAACTCTGTCGCGGTCCGCGATGTGGGCGTTCCGGCCTGAGTCTGCTGGATGTAGATCGGCGCGTCGATCGGATTGGCGGTCTGGCCCAACATGGAGCGGTACAGCAGGTTCACGAAGGTCGTCGCCGACGGCAGCACGCCGTTCTGCCCTCCGGATGTGCTGCTGAAGTCGTAGAACTCCTGGCTGCCGGCGAGCGAGGCCGCGAACATCGGCTCGGTCTGCCCCCAGATCAGTTTGGTTGCGCCCCAACCCAGTTCGTTTGCGGTGGCCGTTCTCCCCAGGAGCTCCAGGTAGTAGTTGTTCACCTCGGACTGCCGGAACGCCGTCGAGCTGTACAGGCCCGCAACAACGCCGTTGACACCGCTCCGCTTGTAGACGTTGAGGTAGTTCTGGAGTTCATCGGCAGTCGGATCTGCGCGCAGGATCTGGTGGAACAGCCCCGTCACCACGACCGTCGGGTTGGTGACCGTCGGTGTGGAACCGCCGAAGAGGTCATCGAGCACCAGTCGCGTCCGTAGCGAGAACGAGTTGATGGTCGGTGCAGCTGTGGCCGGCGCGCCCGGAAGGCCGAAGAACGCCGAGACCTTCCCGACGACGTTGGTCGACGAAGAAGCGGTCGCCTTCGCGGCAGCAGCGTTGGGGGCTGTGGGCGCGGCCGACGCACGGGAAGTCACAGCGGCGGAAGGACGAGGCGCCGCAGCGGGCGCTTTCACCGCTGCTGCGGCCTGAGCGCCGGAATCGCCACGCCGGGCGGCAGCCGCGGTCCCGGAACGAACGGCAGGCTGGTGCGCTCCGCGGGTCACCCCGGACGGCCTTGCACTAGTGGCGGAACCTGAACCGCCTGACACCGTGCCGTCATCGGCGAGGGCGGACGGGGCGGTGGCCAGAGCCAGCCCCAAACCGGCGGCCGCGGCCCCGAACTGCAACCACGTCACCACCGGGAACGCGCGTGCCGTAACTTTCGAGCCGGCCATCAGTTTTGCCCCTTCTCATAGGACACCGTCAGGCGTCACGTAAGCCCTAGGCAAGAAAAACCTGGGCAAAAGCTAGAAAACGGCTGTGGTCCAGCTCTGGTTGTACCAGAACACAGTTCGGCTCGACAGTCAAGGATTTCGTGACCGGTTTTCCGCAGCAGATACCGTCTCAGAGGTAGGTTTCACCCAGCACGATGAGGGTGAACACCACCGGCGAGAACGCCAGTCCGGCCAGGAACGCCGCCGACGTGAGGTGCTTGCGCTCATAGCGCTGCCGGGCCAGGTAGACCAGTGCGCCGGCGACCACCAGGAAGAAGGCGGAGATGATCAGCACGCCACCGCTCACCGACGAGGATCCCAGCGCGATGGAGATGCCGACCAACCACAGCGCATGACCGAGGATCAGGCCGCCGATCCCGGCGATGGCGGTCGTGGCGGTGGCGCCGCTCAAAAGTTGATCATGTGGCCGGCCAGGCCGTGGAAGCATTCCTGCAGCGCCTCCGACAGGGTCGGATGCGTGTGCACGTTGCGGGCCAATTCGTTGACGGTCAGATCCCATTTCTGGGCCAGCGTAACCTCGGGCAGCAGTTCGGAGACGTCGGGCCCGATCAGATGCGCACCCAGCAGCTCGCCGTACTTGCCGTCCGCGATCACCTTGACGAAGCCGGTGGGGTCGGCCAGGCCGTGTGCTTTTCCGTTGGCGCTGAACGGGAATTTGGCCACCTTGACGTCATAGCCCTCGACGCGGGCCTGCTCCTCGGTCAGACCGAAGCTGGCCACCTGCGGCTGACAGAACGTCGCGCGCGGCATCATCCGGTAGTCGCCGAGCGTCATCGTCTCGGCGCCACCGATGGTCTCGGCGGCGACCACTCCCATCGCCTCGGCGACATGGGCGAGTTGAAGTTTGGCGGTGACGTCGCCGATGGCATAGATGTGCGGGACGCTGGTGCGCATGTAGTCGTCGATGGCGATGGCGCCGCGGTCGGTCATCGCGACGCCGGTGTTCTCCAGGCCGTAACCGGTGATGTTGGGGGCGAAACCGATGGCCTGCATCACCTTGTCGGCCTTGAGTTCCTGGGTGACCCCGTCCTTGCTGACGACGACGGTGACGGAACCGTCGGCCTCGTTATCCGTGATGGACTCGACCTTGGTGCCGGTGAGGATCTTCACGCCCAGCTTCTTGTACTGCTTCTCGATCTCCTTGGAGACCTCGGCGTCCTCGTTGGGCAGCGCGCGCGGCAGGAACTCGACGATGGTCACGTCGACCCCGTAGTTCGTCATCACATAGGCGAATTCCATGCCGATCGCGCCGGCGCCGGCGATGACGATCGACGCCGGAAGCTCGCGGGACAGGATCTGCTCTTCGTAGGTGACGACGTTGCGCGACAACGACGTTCCGGGGATGAGGCGGGTGCTGCTGCCGGTGGCGATGATGGCGTTGGAGAAGGTGACCGCCTCGGTGCCGCCCTCGTTGAGGTCGACCATCAGGGTGTTGGCGTCGGTGAACCGGCCGTAGCCGTTGATCTCGGTGATCTTGTTCTTCTTCATGAGGTAGTGCACGCCGGCGACCCGCCCCTCGGCGACCTTGCGGCTGCGGTCGAACGCGGCGCCGAAATCGAAGCTGGCGTTGCCGCTGATGCCGAACGTCGCCGCTTCCTTGGTGACGATGTGGGCCAGTTCGGCGTTGCGCAGCAGCGCTTTCGACGGGATGCAGCCCACGTTGAGGCATACCCCGCCCCAATACTTCGGTTCGACGATGGCGGTGTTCAGGCCGAGCTGTGCGCAACGGATGGCCGCGACGTATCCGCCGGGGCCGGCGCCGAGGACGACGACGTCGTAGTGGGTCACGAGGGCTACCCTAGCCCGAGTCGCCGACCGGGATCACCCTATTGCGGGGCGGGCGATCCATTCGAAGTAGTACGCGCCGTGCAGCACGGCGGCTGCCGCGGTCGACGCCAGGGGGGCGGCCATGAGCGCCACCGCCAGTGCGGTCACCTGGGGCCGGTTCGGCACCATCGAGACCAGGATGCTCGCCACCGCTGCGACGACGAGGTACACGAGGAGCCCGAACACCGGCAGGGTCTTGTCCAGCGAGGTGTACCACCATTGGTAGAAGCCGAGCCCTGCCGCGGCGGCCACCAGCCAGACGCCCGCCACCGTCAACGCGAACTTCCATCGTTTGACGAACAGGTACGAGCCGGGGACGAGGACCGGAAGCGCGGGAGCGGGAGGCGGAAAGACATGACCGCTCACCGTGCGGAGGAACGAATCGGTGTCGACGTTCTCCGACTCGCTGAAGGCGTGCGCCGGAGGAGTTTCGGCTGAGGGGGTCTCATCGGGAGACGTCCCGTCGGAAGGCGTCTCGTCGGAAGGCGTCTCGCCGGCGGGCAGCTGGTCGGAGGACGTCTCGATGATTGCCGCAGCCGACTCCTCGCCCGCATAGAGCACCACTGGCTCCGAGCCCAACGGAACCAGCGGATCGGGGTGCGGTCCGGTGTCGAAGATCGGCGCCGGGTGCGGCTCGGTACGGGGTGCCACGGGTTGCGCTCCGGTGGCGAACATCGGCGTCAGATGCGGCTCGGTGATCGGCGAGATCGTGTCGGTCATCGTGGGTCCACCTGAATGATCATCCTGAGACCACCTGAATCAGTAGCAATACCGAAAGCCATCCCGGTGCCATGGCCAGCACGAAGGCGCCCAGTGTGGTGACCCAGCGCCGGCCGGAGCCCAGGACGAGCAGCATGCCGATGATGCTGGGGATCCCGACCACCAGTGCCACCACGAGGTCCGGACGGATCGCCGCATGGACGGTCAACTTCGCGACGACGGCGGCAATCTGGCCGGCGACGACACCGAGGAGCAAAGCGCTTGTGAGCTGCCATGCCCGAGGCAGGGGTATCACGGTTTCGACGATAACCGCGGTAGGCCCAACTACTGAGCAGCCTCTCCGGCGTGCCGAGCAGCAAATTCGCCACGCCGCGGCGGATGGGCCGCCAGCACCTCGTTCTCCGCGGCGGTGAATGCGCGTCCACGGATGAGGAAGCGGACTCCCTCGGGGGCCTCCAGACTGAATCCCCCGCCGCGGCCGGGGACCACGTCGATGGTCACCTGGGTGTGCTTCCAGGTTTCGAACTGCGGGCCGGAGATCCACACCGGGCTGCCCTCGACGGCGCCGAGCAGCACGTCGTGGTCGCCGATGATGAATTCGCCCTCGGGATAACACATCGGCGACGACCCGTCGCAGCAGCCGCCGGACTGATGGAACATGACCGGCCCGTGCCTGACCTGCAACCGGCGCAGCAGGTCGGCGGCCGCGTCCGTGATCAGCACCCGGGCCGGGACGGCGGTCCCCTTCACGGTCACAAGAGCCCCGTCACGGTCAGAAGAAGCCGACGGCTTTGTCGCTGTAGGACACCAGCAGGTTCTTCGTCTGCTGGTAGTGGTCGAGCATCATCTTGTGGTTCTCCCGGCCGATGCCGGACTGCTTGTACCCGCCGAAGGCCGCGTGCGCGGGGTACTGGTGGTAGCAGTTCGTCCAGACCCGGCCGGCCTTGATGTCGCGGCCGGCGCGGTAGGCCACGTTCCCGTTGCGACTCCACACCCCCGCACCCAGTCCGTAGAGGGTGTCGTTGGCGATCCGGATGGCGTCGTCGTAATCGGTGAACGACGTCACCGACACCACGGGGCCGAAGATCTCCTCCTGGAAGATCCGCATGGTGTTGTCGCCGGCGAAGATCGTCGGCTGGACGTAGTAGCCGCCGGACAGGTCGCCGCCGAGATCGGCACGCTCACCGCCGGTGAGGACGCGCGCGCCCTCACTCTTCCCGATCTCGATGTAGGACAGGATCTTCTCGAGTTGGTCGTTGGAGGCCTGGGCGCCGATCATCGTCTCGGTGTCCAGGGGATCGCCCTGCCGGACGGCCTTGGTGCGGATCGCCGCCAGTGCCAGAAACTCGTCGTAGATGTCGGCCTGAATCAGGCTGCGGGACGGGCAGGTACACACCTCACCCTGATTGAGGGCGAACATGGTGAAGCCCTCAAGCGCCTTGTCCCGGTAGTCGTCGGCAGCAGCCATGACGTCGGAGAAGAAGATGTTGGGGCTCTTGCCGCCGAGTTCGAGCGTGACCGGGATCAGGTTCTGGCTGGCGTACTGCATGATCAGCCGGCCGGTGGTGGTCTCACCGGTGAACGCGATCTTCGCGATGCGGTTGCTCGAGGCCAACGGCTTGCCGGCCTCGACCCCGAATCCGTTGACCACGTTGACGACTCCGGGTGGCAGCAGGTCGGTCAACAGCGAGATCAGGTACATCACCGATGCCGGGGTCTGCTCGGCGGGTTTGAGCACGACGGCGTTGCCGGCCGCCAGTGCGGGCGCCAGTTTCCAGACCGCCATCAGGATCGGGAAGTTCCACGGGATGATCTGCCCGACGACCCCGAGGGGCTCGTGGAAGTGGTAGGCGACGGTGTCGTCGTCGATCTGCGACAGCGAGCCCTCCTGCGCGCGGATCACTGCGGCGAAGTACCGGAAGTGGTCGACGACCAGGGGGATGTCGGCGTTGAGGGTCTCGCGCATGGGCTTGCCGTTGTCCCAGGACTCGGCCAGGGCGACCTTCTCGAGGTCGGCCTCGATGCGGTCGGCGATCTTGTTGAGCAGCACCGCGCGTTCGGCCGCGGAGGTCTTGCCCCAGGCCGGTGCGGCGGCGTGCGCGGCGTCGAGGGCCTTCTCGATATCCGCCGCCGTCGAGCGGGCGACCTCGCAGAAGGGTTGCCCGTTCACCGGGGACACGTTTTCGAAGTACTGCCCCTCGGCCGGAGGTGTCCACTGCCCGCCGATGAAGTTGTGATAGCGGCTCTGGAACGCCATCAAGGCTCCCGACGTGCCCGGACGTGCGTAAACGGTCATCTGATTCCTCCTGCGCGGCACCCTGTAATGCAGATCACACTACCGCTGGGACAAGAATGGCGGCCATGGCGGACGACCCCTATCTCTGGCTGGAAGACATCGACGGCGACGACGCCCTGGATTGGGTGCGGACTCGCAACGAGGCGTGCGTCGCGGAGTTCGGCGACCCGGACTTCGAGCGGATGCGGGCCGAGGCGCTGGCGATCCTCGATACCGACACCCGCATCCCCTACGTCCGGCGACGCGGGGAGTTCCTCTACAACTTCTGGCGGGATGCGGCCAACCCGCGTGGGTTGTGGCGGCGCACCACACTGGCGAGCTACCGCACCGGGAGCCCGGACTGGGAAGTGGTGATCGACGTCGACGCCCTGGCCCGCGCCGACGGCGAGAGCTGGGTGTGGGCCGGGGCGGACGTCATCGAGCCCGACCACACGCTGGCGTTGATCTCCCTGTCGCGCGGCGGATCGGACGCCGCGATCGTCCGCGAATTCGACATGGCCACAAAGTCGTTCGTCTCCGGTGGTTTCGAGCTCGCCGAGGCCAAGTCGCGGGTGAGCTGGGAAGACCATGACACCCTGCTGGTGGGCACCGACTTCGGGCCGGATTCGCTGACCGAATCGGGCTATCCGCGGATCGTCAAGCGCTGGCATCGCGGCCAGCCACTGTCGGCGGCGGAAACCCTGTTCACCGGAGCTCCGACCGACGTTGCCGTCACCGCGAGCGTCGACCGGACCCCCGGCTTCGAGCGCACGCTGCTGTCTCGCGCGATCGACTTCTACAACGATCAGGTGTACCAACTGCGCGACGGCGAACTCGTGCGCATCGACGCACCCACCGACGCCGGCCTGTCGGCACACCGGGACTGGCTCCTGATCGAGTTGCGCAGCGACTGGCACACCGGCACGGCGTCCTACCCGGCCGGCTCGCTGCTGGCCGCGAATTACGAACAATTCCTCGACGGGACAGCGGAATTGGAGGTCGTGTTCTCCCCTGACGAGCACACCTGCCTGCACCACTACGCGTGGACCCGCGACAAGCTGGTGATGGTGACACTCGCCGACGTCGCGAGCCGGGTCGAGATCGTCACCCCGGGCAGTTGGACCGGGACGCCGGTGGCCGGCCTGGGGACCAGCGCGACGGTCATCGTCGCGACCGACGACCACGGCGACGAGATCTTTCTGGACTCCAGCGGGTTCCTCACACCGTCGACGCTGCTGTACGGATCGGACGACGGCACCTTCGAACCGATCAAGACGGCGCCGTCGTTCTTCGACGCCACCGGCTTGGAGGTGTCGCAGCATTTCGCCACCTCCGACGACGGCACCCAGATTCCGTATTTCGTTGTGGCAAAGCCTGGTTCGGGACCGGCGCCGACGCTGTTGAGCGGCTACGGCGGATTCGAGGTGGCGCAGACCCCCGGCTACGGCGGCGTGCTGGGCCGGCTCTGGCTGTCCCGCGGCGGCACCTACGTCCTGGCCAACATCCGTGGCGGCGGCGAGTACGGACCGACGTGGCACACCAGCGCGACCCGCGCCGGGCGGCACAAGGTGTCCGAGGATTTCGCCTCTGTCGCAAAGGATCTCGTCGCCCGGAGAATCACCACACCGGACCGGCTCGGAGCGCAGGGCGGCAGCAACGGCGGGCTCCTGATGGGCATCATGCTCACCCGCTATCCGGAATTGTTCGGAGCGCTCGTGTGCCAGGTGCCACTGCTGGACATGAAGCGATTCCATCTGTTGCTGGCCGGGGCCTCGTGGGTGGCCGAGTATGGCAACCCGGACGACCCCGACGAGTGGGCGTTCATCTCCGAGTACTCGCCGTACCAGAAGGTGAGCGGCGAAAAGCGCTATCCCCCGGTGCTGATCACCACATCCACCCGCGACGACCGGGTACACCCGGGCCATGCCCGCAAGATGACCGCGGCACTGGAGCAGGCCGGGCAGCCGGTCTGGTACTACGAGAACATCGAGGGGGGCCACGCCGGAGCGGCCGACAACGCGCAGACGGCGTTCAAGTCCGCGCTGAGCTACGGCTTCCTGCACCGGATGCTGGCCGGCCCGGACCGTTAGGAACGGTCGCCGTGGCCCAACGTGACGGTTGCTCGGGCGAGGACCTGCGTCAACTGATCCTCGACGCGGCTATCGCCCAACTCGCGGCGGCCCGTTTCACCGATGACTTCACCCTGGAAGGCGTCGCCGAGAGGGCCGGCGTGGACGACTTTGCGGTCAAGCAGTTTTGGCCCAACACTCCTGCGCTGTTCTCTGCGACACTCGTCGCCTGGGGTGAACGGCACATGCCGATTCCGGACACCGGATCGCTCCGCGGCGACCTGATGGAGTATTCGCGTTCCTACGCCGCCGCCCTCGACTCACCGCTGGGCCGCCGCTTCCTGGATGCAGTCATCATCACTCCTCGAGACTGGGACAGCTACGGGTCACGCGCGGAGTTCCGCAAGGCCCGTCCGGTACGGATAGCCGTCATGGTTCAGCGCGCGATCGACCGCGGTGAATGCCCCGCCGATGTCGACCCGGTTCTGGCGGTGGAACTACTCGCCTCGGCGCTCTGCACCCCGGTGTTGTTCCACGACGAGCCAATCTCGGAGGCGTACTGCGCCCAGGTCGTCAACTTGTTCCTCGACGGCCTGCTGCGCCGCTAGCCTTGCCCCGGATCAGGCCCGCCACCGCGGACACGATCACGCCGAGCACCACCACCGCCGCCCCGGCGGCCAACGTGATACCGAGCCATCGGTGTGCGCTGTCCTCCACCGTGGCGACCATGATCTCGGCGATCCTGCGGGCGTCTCCCGAGGTGTGGTTCAGCGCGTCGGTCAGGTACTTCCGGCCGAATTCGATTGCAGCCCAGCCCGATGCGCCCACCAACAGGCCCGAGACCCCGAGTGCCACCAATGCACCGCCCCGGCGACGGACGACGATCAGCATCAATAGGGCGGCCATGGCGGCAAGACCCCCGAGCCCCGCGCTCACCCACGGCCCCCAACGCGCCACCTTCTGCAACGACCCGGGGCGCAGGAGCGTGGGAGTGTTGTCGGCCAACGGAATCGGCAGCGAATCGGGCACCGTGAGGTTGTAGGCACGCAAGGTCTGGGCGAACGCGTCGTCGTCGAGCATCGGGGCAAGGTCGATGTACCACCGCCCCCGGGCATCCACACCCGGTTCGATCTCGGTGGTGAACAACCACCGGTGGGCGTATCCGTTGGCCTCGGCGAACTGTCCCGGAAAATTCGGGCTTGCGGTGTAGGCGAGCGCGATTCGGTTGACAACCGTGTCGTCGGCGCCGTAGCCGAGCCGCCGGATCTGTGCGGCGAGTTCCGCCGCCGTGGCCGCCTGCAGGTCCCGATTGCCCGCGGCCTGCCGCGACAGGGCCGTGTAGCCCTGCCGGTCGACGATCGTGCGCTGAGCCCAGGTGGCGGGAACAGCCGCCGCGAGAGCCACCGTGGTGACGATCCAGAGCAGAAAGGCGGTAAAGGAACGCATTTCGTCAGCGCAGCCGACGCAGGACCACTGCCGCCAGACACACCAGCGACGTGCTCAGCAGCAGGCCGCCGACGGCGTCGGTGAAGTAGTGGTACGACACCGCCTGACCGAGAATGCCCAGAACCGCGATGACGATCGCCGCAGTCACCAGCCAGCGGCGCACACCTGCCGCGAGGATGAGCATGCCGAGGACCGCGATCAGGAACGTGGTGTGTCCGCTCGGATAGGCCAGCGCCTCCTCTTTCATCCGGCCGAAAACAGGCTTGAGGAACTCAGCACTGTGAACCGCCAGGTAGGGCACCACCAGGGTCAACGGAACCAGCAACCACAGTCGCCGGTAGATGGCCGTCATCACCGCGGCGGCCACCAACGCGTTCGCCGTGCGGGCGTCGGTGAAGAACAGCAGCCAGTTCAGCCCGCGGGTCTGCTGAAAGAACCCGTCGATGGGCGTCGCACCGTCGCGGACGCCGAACCCGAGCAGCATCATCAACGGCATGCCGACGAACGGCCATCCCAGGAGCGTCTTGTCGATCAGGGCGCGATCCCCCGGAGATACGCGGCCTGCCCCAGATGCTGTGCGGCGTCGTCGACGATGCTGACGAGCCGAACGCTCGCGGTCACCGGCGGACTCCAGTTCTCGTCGACCACGCGGGAGAGTTCCTCGGCGGTGATGCCGGCGACGTACTCCAGCGTCATCTTGTGGACCGCGTGGTAGTAGCCGGCGAGCAGTTCGGCGGGAGCGCGCACCTTGCCGACCTCCTCGGGAGTGTGCCCGTAGCCGTGCGCGTCACGGGGAAGGTCCAGGGCGAACCGGTCCACCCAGCCGCGGCTGAACCAGACCTGCTCGATACCGGCGATGTGCGCCATCTGCGCGTCCTGGATCCGGGCGCTGTGCCAGATCAGCCAGGCGATGCTGTTGGCCTCCGGGGTGGGGCGGTAGAAAGAGACGGCATCGGTGAGCCCGTCGGTGAGGTCGTCGACATGCTCGATCAGGCGAGTGAAGGCGTCGCGCAGCAATTCCCGGGCGGCGGGGGCGTCATGGGAAGCGGACATGTGCCCGACGCTACGCCCCGTTGTCGTTGCGGTTTCGTCCGCAACACGCCGAAGCGTGTGCACAAATTGGCCACACCGCCGTTGCGCATGTGCCCAAAGATTGGGTATCGGCACCATACAAAAAGTGGCCGACCCCCCAAGGGGCCGGCCACTTTTTGTAACGGGACTTAGAAGTCCATACCGCCCATGCCACCGGTCGGGTCGCCCGCGGGTGCGGTCGCCTTCTCCGGCTTGTCGGCAACGACGCATTCCGTGGTGAGGAACAGCGCCGCGATGGACGCCGCGTTCTGCAGCGCCGAGCGGGTGACCTTGACCGGGTCGGCGACGCCGGCCTTGAGCAGGTCCTCGTACTCGTTGGTGGCGGCGTTCAGACCGACACCGGTGGCCGAGTTGCGAACCTTCTCGGCGACAACGCCCGGCTCCAGACCGGCGTTGAAGGCGATCTGCTTCAGCGGGGCCTCGAGCGCAACGCGAACGATGTTAGCGCCAGTGGCCTCGTCACCCTCGAGCTTCAGCTCATCGAGTGCCGGAGCCGACTGCAGCAGCGCCACGCCGCCACCGGCGACGATGCCCTCCTCGACGGCGGCCTTGGCGTTGCGCACAGCATCCTCGATGCGGTGCTTGCGCTCCTTGAGCTCGACCTCGGTGGCCGCGCCCGCCTTGATGACCGCAACACCGCCGGCCAGCTTGGCCAGACGCTCCTGCAGCTTCTCGCGGTCGTAGTCGGAGTCGCTGTTCTCGATCTCGCCACGGATCTGGGCAACGCGGCCGGCGATGGCCTCGGAGTCGCCAGCGCCCTCGACGATGGTGGTCTCGTCCTTGGTGACGACGACCTTGCGGGCCTGGCCGAGCAGGGAGGTGTCGGCGGTCTCCAGGGAGAGGCCCACCTCCTCGCTGATGACCTGACCACCGGTGAGGATGGCCATGTCCTGCAGCATCGCCTTGCGACGGTCACCGAAGCCCGGGGCCTTGACGGCGACGGACTTGAAGGTGCCGCGGATCTTGTTGACCACCAGGGTCGACAGGGCCTCGCCCTCGACGTCCTCGGCGATGATCAGCAGCGGCTTGCCGGACTGGATGACCTTCTCAAGCAGGGGAAGGAGATCCTTGACGGTCGACACCTTGGAGCTGACCAGCAGGATGTACGGATCCTCCAGGACCGCTTCCTGACGCTCGGCGTCGGTCACGAAGTAGCCCGAGATGTAGCCCTTGTCGAAGCGCATGCCCTCGGTGAGCTCCAGCTGCAGGCCGAAGGTGTTCGACTCCTCGACGGTGATGACACCCTCGTTGCCGACCTTGTCCATGGCCTCGGCGATCAGGTCGCCGATGGTCTGGTCCCCGGCGGAGATGCCGGCGGTGGCAGCGATCTGCTCCTTGGTCTCGACCTCTTTGGCCGAGGCGAGAAGGGTCTGGGTGATCTTCTCGACGGCCTTCTCGATGCCGCGCTTCAGACCGAGCGGGTTGGCGCCGGCCGCGACGTTGCGCAGACCTTCGCGAACCAGCGCCTGGGCCAGAACAGTGGCGGTGGTGGTGCCGTCGCCGGCGACGTCGTCGGTCTTCTTGGCGACCTCTTTGACCAGCTCTGCGCCGATCTTCTCGTAGGGATCCTCGAGCTCGATCTCCTTGGCGATGGAGACGCCGTCGTTGGTGATCGTGGGGGCGCCCCACTTCTTCTCCAGCACGACGTTGCGGCCCTTGGGGCCGAGCGTGACCTTGACCGCGTCGGCGAGGGCGTTCAGGCCCCGCTCGAGGCCGCGGCGAGCCTCTTCGTCATACGCAATAATCTTGGACATTGCGAAGTGAATCCTCCGATTAGGGGGTGACACGATTTTGGCCGGGCGCAGTGCCCGCGACGGACGACCGCAGCTGTCTGTACCGCGGTCTCACCGTCCCGACCTAGCACTCACTGGTCGCGAGTGCCAACGTCATTTTTAGCACTCAGGCATGGAGAGTGCAAGATTGGGGTCCGCCGTTCACCGCCCGCGAAACCCGGCGCGTGATGCC
>CAYTOD010000033.1:18564-21173 GCA_964439315.1 uncultured Mycobacterium sp.
GCTCACGGCCCCGCCGTGATGCCGCTCACGGCCCCGCCGTGATGCCGCTCACGGCCCCGCCGTGATGCCGCTCACGGCAGCGTTCCAGGATTTGGAACTGGCGATCCGGGCGACGAAAATTGGCGGTAGAGATAAGTGAACTTACGAGTGGAGCCAGCAATGTCGATCTTGAACACCGAAATCAAGCCCTTCGAAGCCACCGCATTCCACAACGGGAAGTACGTCGAGGTGTCCAACGCCGACGTGCGCGGCAAGTGGGCGATCTTCTTCTTCTATCCCGCCGATTTCACCTTCGTCTGCCCCACCGAACTGGGCGACATGGCCGACCTCTACGACGAGTTCACCGCGCTGGGCGTCGAGATCTACGCGGTGTCGACCGACACCCACCACGTCCACGCCGCCTGGCACAAGGCCTCCGACACCATCGGCAAGATCCGGTACTTCATGGTCGGCGATCCGTCCGGCGAGATCACCCGGAACTTCGACAACATGCGCGAGGGACAGGGCCTGGCCGATCGCGGCACCTTCCTGGTCGACCCGGATGGCGTCATCCAGTACCTGGAGATCACTCCCGAGGGCGTCGGCCGGAATGCCGCCGAGTTGCTGCGCAAGGTCAAGGCGGCGCAATACGTGCGCAACCACCCGGGCGAGGTCTGCCCGGCCAAGTGGGAAGAGGGCGAGGAGACGCTGGCCCCGTCGATCGATCTGGTCGGCAAGATCTAAGACCCGGATTCGGAGCTCGACACCGTGCTTAATCCGGAGACATCCGCGCAACTGAAGACGCTCCTCGAGAAGGTCACCGCACCCATCGAACTGGTGGCCTCGCTCGATGACGGCGCCAAGTCGGCCGAGTTGGCCGCCTTCCTGGAGGAGACCGCCGCGCTGTCGGAAAAGGTCTCCTACCGCCGTGCCGACGACGACCCGCGCCGGCCGTCGTTCCGCATCCAGCGGATCGGGGGCAATGCCGCCGTTCGGTTCGCGTGCATCCCGCTGGGCCACGAGCTCAGTTCGTATGTGCTGGCCCTGCTCCAGGTGGGCGGCCACCCGCCCAAGGTCTCCGACGAACTCGCGCGGGCGATCGAGGACCTGGACGGCGAGTACCGCTTCGAGACCTACCTGTCGCTGTCCTGCCAGAACTGCCCGGACGTGGTCCAGGCGCTCAACACCATGAGTGTCCTCAATCCGAGGATCAGCGCGACCGCGATCGACGGCGCTCTGTACCAGGACGAGATCGACAGCCGGCAGGTTCTCGCGGTACCCACCGTCTACCTCAACGGCGAACTGTTCGGTTCGGGGCGCATGACCCTCGAGGAGATCGTCGCCAAACTGGACACCGGCGCGATCACCCGCGACGCCGCGGCGATGGCGGCGAAGGACCCCTTCGACGTGCTCGTCGTCGGTGCCGGTCCGGCCGGGTCCACCGCCGCGATTTACGCCGCCCGCAAGGGCATCCGTACCGGGCTGGCGGCGGTGCGGTTCGGCGGTCAGGTGGCCGACACCATGGCGATCGAGAACTTCATCTCGGTGCCGCACACCGAGGGCCCGAAACTCACCGCGGCCCTGGAACAGCACGTGCGCGACTACGAGGTCGACGTGATGGTCAACCAGGTGGCGACCGAGTTGGTGCCCGCCGACAAACCGGGCGGCCTCACCGAGGTCAGGTTCCACGGCGGCGGCACGCTGACGGCACGCACCGTGGTGCTGAGCACGGGTGCGCGCTGGCGGACCATGAACGTCCCCGGCGAGCACGAGTACCGCAACAAGGGCGTCACGTTCTGCCCGCACTGCGACGGGCCGCTGTTCAAGGGAAAGCGTGTCGCGGTCATCGGCGGGGGCAACTCGGGGGTCGAGGCGGCCATCGACCTCGCCGGCGTCGTCGGGGCAGTCACCGTGCTGGAGTTCGACAGCCGGCTGCGTGCCGACGAGGTCCTGCTGGAGAAACTGGACAGCCTGCCGAACGTCGAGGTCATCCTGAACGCCGCGACCACCGAGGTCGTGGGCGACGGAGCCAGGGTGACCGGACTGCGCTACGACGACCGAGAGTCCGGCACCGCGCACGAATTGGAACTCGAGGGCATCTTCGTTCAGATCGGCCTGCTGCCGAGCACGGAATGGCTGAAGGGCACCGTCGAACTCAACGACCGCGGCGAGATCATCGTCGATGCGGCCGGCCGTACCTCGATCCCGGGGGTGTTCGCCGCCGGCGACTGCACGACCACGCCGTTCAAGCAGATCGTCATCGCACTGGGCGCCGGGGCGACTGCGTCGCTGAGCGCATTCGACCATCTGATCCGCGCGCGCTAGACAGTCGGATCCGGATCCGGTTGCGCTAGAGTCGCTTCGGTCAGAAGGGAGCTTGCGGGTGTCAGTCGAGGCGCCCAGCCTCCCGGGTTTGCGGGGCTGGCAACGGCGTGCGTTGGTGCGGTACCTCTCTGCCAAACCGCGCGACTTCCTGCTGGTGGCCACCCCCGGCGCCGGCAAGACCACCTTCGCGCTGCGCATCGCCGGCGAGGTGCTCGCCGACGCGACCGTCGAGCGTGTCACGGTGGTGGTCCCCACGGAGCACCTGAAGGTCCAGTGGGCGGCCGCCGCCGCCCCCGCCGGCCGCA
>CAYTOD010000033.1:21183-44086 GCA_964439315.1 uncultured Mycobacterium sp.
GGGGGGGGGGCGGGGCGCCGCCCCCCGCCGCGGGCATCAAACTCGATCCCAGGTTCTCCAACTCCAACGCCCAGACCTCGGATGAGTACGACGGGGTCGTGGTCACCTACGCACAGGTGGCCAGCCATCCGATGCGCCACCGGGTGCGCACCGAGAACCGTCGAACACTGGTCATCTTCGACGAGATCCATCACGGCGGGGACGCCAAGAGTTGGGGCGAGGCCATCCGGGAGGCGTACGGCGACGCGACGCGGCGACTGGCACTGACCGGGACGCCGTTCCGCAGCGACGACGCCGCCATCCCCTTCGTCAACTACTCCCCCGACGGCGAAGGGCTCCTGCGGTCCAGTGCCGACCACACCTACGGCTACTCCGACGCACTGGCCGACGGGGTGGTGCGCCCGGTGGTCTTCCTGGCCTACTCCGGTGAGGCCCGTTGGCGCACCAACGCCGGCGAAGAACACTCCGCCCGCCTCGGCGAGCCGCTGAGCGCCGAGCACACCGCCAGGGCCTGGCGCACCGCGCTGGACCCCGACGGCGAATGGATGCCCGCCGTGATCAGCGCCGCCGACAAGAGGCTGCGCCAGAAGCGCGAGGACGGCATGCCCGATGCCGGCGGCATGATCATCGCCTCCGACCAGACCACCGCCCGGGCCTACGCGGCGCTACTGACCCGCATCACCGGCGAGGCGCCGACTGTCGTCCTCTCCGACGATCCGGGCTCATCGGACCGCATCGACAAATTCTCGCGGAGCACGTCGCGGTGGCTGGTCGCGGTGCGGATGGTCTCCGAGGGTGTCGACGTACCGCGCCTGGCCGTAGGCGTGTACGCCACCAGTGCCTCGACCCCGCTGTTCTTCGCCCAGGCCGTCGGGCGGTTCGTCCGCTCCCGTCGGCCCGGGGAGACGGCGAGCATCTTCCTGCCCTCGGTGCCGAACCTGCTGCAGTTGGCCAGCGAGCTGGAGGCTCAGCGCAACCACGTGCTGGGCAAGCCGCATCGCGATACCTTCGACGAGGAGGAGTTGGTCGAGCGACGCCGCACCGAGCCCAGTGAGATCGAGAACGGATTCGAGTCCCTCGGCGCCGACGCCGAACTGGACCAGGTGATCTTCGACGGCGCGTCGTTCGGCACCGCCACCCCGGCCGGCAGCGCCGAGGAGGCCGACTACCTGGGAATCCCGGGACTGCTCGACGCCGATCAGATGCGCGACCTGTTGCGACGCCGGCAGGAGGAGCAGCTGGCGACCCGTTCGGCGGCGGGCGATGACGGCGATGCCGGACGACCTCGTACCGCGCACGGTCAGTTGCGGGAACTGCGCCGCGAACTCAACGCTCTGGTTTCGGCCACGCATCACCGCACCGGCAGGACGCACGGCTGGATTCACAACGAACTGCGCCGCATCTGCGGCGGCCCGCCGGTGGCCGCCGCCAACAGCGAGCAACTGCAGGCCCGCATCGAAGCCGTGCGCAACCTGCACCGTCCGCCGGCGGGATGACCCCGCGGCCCCCGGCCGCCGGTCGGCTGCGGAGGCCGTATGTTCTACCCATGAAGTGGACTGAGAAGGACGTTCCCGACCAGACCGGCCGCCTGGCAATCGTCACCGGCTCCAACACCGGGCTGGGGTTCGACACCGCGCGGGTGCTCGCCGCCCGCGGCGCCAAGGTTGTTCTCGCCGTTCGCGACACCGCCAAGGGCGAGTCTGCGGCAGCCCGGATCAGCGGCCTGGTTCCCCGAGCCGATCTCTCGGTGCAGAAGCTCGATCTCGGATCGCTGGCATCGGTCCGGGAAGCCGCGGCCGAGATGGCCGAGGCCTACCCGCGGATCGACCTGCTGATCAACAACGCCGGCGTCATGTACCCGCCGAAGTCGACCACCAAGGACGGCTTCGAGTTGCAGTTCGGCACCAACCACCTGGGCCACTTCGCGCTGACCGGCCTGTTGCTGAAAAACCTTCTGCCCGTAGATGGTTCGCGCGTGGTCGTGGTGGCCAGCATCGCCCACAACATCCGGGCCAAGATCGACTTCGACGACCTGCAGTGGGAGCGGCGCAGCTATGACCGCGTGGCCGCTTACGGCCAGTCCAAGCTGGCCAACCTGATGTTCGCCTACGACCTGCAGCGGCGCCTGGCCGCCGCGAAGGCGAAAACCATTGCGGTCGCGGCACATCCGGGCGTAGCCGCCACCGAACTGATGCGGCACACCCCCGGCGCCAATCTTCCCGGCGTCGACTGGCTGTCCAGCAAGCTGCTCAACAGCCCGGAGATGGGCGCACTGCCCACCCTGCTGGCCGCCACCGACCCGGCGGTCAAGGGGGGCGAGTACTACGGCCCGGACGGGTTCCGGGAACTGCGCGGGTATCCCAAGCTGGTCGGCTCCAGCAAGCAGTCGCAGGACCGCGCGGTCCAGGAACGGCTGTGGACGGTGTCGGAGGAACTGACCGGCGTCACCTTCCCGGTCTAGAAGCCGGTGCGATGTGCGTAGCGTCGAGGAGCATCAGGGCGTCGTCGGCGATCTGATCGGCGCCCGATCGCCCGTCTCGGTCCCGCTGGCCGGCTCGCGCGGCATGGTGCTCGCCGGAGACGTCGTCGCGCCGATACCCCTGCCGGTGTTCGACAACTCGGCGATGGACGGGTACGCGGTCCGCGCCGCGGACCTGATCGGAGCAAGTCCCGAGCATCCGGTGAGACTTCCGGTGGCCGAGGATATTCCAGCCGGCCGCACCGACGCACTCACGCTGTCGCCGGGCACCGTGCACCGGATCATGACCGGTGCCCCGATGCCGGCCGGAGCGGACGCGGTGGTTCCGGTGGAGTTGACCGACGGCGGATGCCAGACCGTGGAGCTGCGCTCGGCTCCCGCACCCGGGCAGCACGTTCGCCGGGCCGGCGAAGACGTCGGCGCCGGCACCACGGTGCTGCGCGCCGGCCAGGTGCTCACCCCCGCTGCCCTGGGACTCCTGGCGGCCCTGGGATGCGCTGAGCTGCAGACGATTCCGCGGCAGCGGGTGCTCGTGGTCTCGACGGGCTCCGAGCTGGTGCCACCGGGAACGCCGTTGCAGCCGGGACAGATCTACGAGTCCAACGCGGTCATGCTGGCCGCTGCGGTGGCCGAGGCCGGCGCCGAGGTCGTCGCAGTCGCCACCAGCAGCGACGACGTCGAACAGTTCAGTGCGCTGCTGGACGCCTATGCCGGCGACGCCGACCTGATCCTCACCTCCGGCGGCGTGAGCGCCGGGGCGTACGAAGTGGTCAAGGACGCCTTCCGATCCGGCGCCGGTGGAGACTCAGGACTCGAGTTCGGCAAAGCCTCAGCGGTCGAGTTCGTGAAAGTCGCCATGCAGCCGGGCATGCCGCAGGGCGCCGGCCGGGTGCACGGAATTCCCATCGTCACGCTGCCCGGCAATCCGGTCAGCGTGCTGGTGTCCTTCGAGGTGTTCGTCCGCCCGGCACTGCGGGCGGCGATGGGACTGCCGCCGCGGCGACCGCATCGGACCGCGACGCTGGCCGAGAGCCTGACCTCGCCGAAGGGCAGGCGCCAGTTCCGGCGTGGCGTCTACGACCCCGGCTCGGGGGCGGTCACGTCCTACGGGCCGCCGGCCTCCCACCACCTCCGCTGGCTCGCCGAAGCCAACTGTCTGCTCGACATCGGCGACGAGGTCACCGAACTGTCGGCCGGCGACCAGATCACCGTCTGGGATCTTTCCCAGTGAAGCGGATCGCGCGCCCGTAGAATCTGGCCAATGGCCAGACGCCCTGACGCCGAAGCCCAGTCCGGCCCGCAACGACTGGTCGCCCTGGTGCGATCCTCGGTTCCGCCCGTGCATCCGGCAGGTCTGCCGTTCATCGCGGCCGGCCTCGCAGTGGCCGCCCTCGGGCGCAACCATCGCTGGCTGCGCACGGCCGGCCTGGCCGCGGCGGGCGCCAATGCGGGCTTCTTCCGGCATCCCCAACGCACACCCCCGACCGGGGCCGGTCTGGTCGTCGCACCCGCCGACGGGCAGGTGTGCCTGCTCGAGAGTGCTGCGCCGCCGCCCGAACTCGGGTTGGGCTCCGAGCCGGTGCCACGGATCAGCATCTTCCTCTCGCTGCTAGATGCCCATGTGCAGCGCGCGCCGGTCGGTGGCGAGGTCGTCGACGTCAATCACCGGGCCGGCCAGTTCCTCTCGGCCGACCTGCCGGAAGCCAGCGCGGACAACGAGCGCAACAGTGTCGTGATCCGCACACCGGAGGGCCACCAGGTGGTGGTGGTGCAAATCGCCGGACTGCTGGCCCGCCGCATCGTCTGCGATGTACACGCCGGCGAACAGGTGGGCATCGGCGACACCTATGGGCTGATCCGCTACGGCTCCCGACTCGACACCTATCTGCCCGCCGGTTCGGAGGTGCTCATCGAACTCGGTCAGCACACGCTGGCCGGCGAAACCGTGATGGCGAGGTTGCCGTGATCAAGCCCCGCCCCAAGAACAACCTCCGAATGCTGCCCAGCGCCATGACGGTGCTGGCCATCTGCCTCGGCATGACATCGGTCAAATTCGCCCTCGACGGTCGTCCCACCGAGGCGATGGCCCTGCTGGCCGCGGCCGCAATCCTGGACGCCCTCGACGGCCGCGTCGCCCGGGTGCTCAACGCCACCTCCCGGATGGGCGAGGAGATCGACTCGCTTGCCGACGCGGTGAACTTCGGTGTCGCGCCGGCGTTCATCGTGTACGCGACACTGTTGTCGCACAACCGGGTCGGCTGGATCGTCGTGCTGCTCTACACCGTGTGCATCGTGCTGCGCCTGGCCCGGTTCAACGCACTGCTGGATTCAGATCAGCCCGCGTACACCAAGGACTACTTCGTCGGCATGCCCGCACCGGCCGGTGCGATCGGCGCGATCGGGCCGTTGGCCGCCAAGATGCAGTGGCCCGGTCCGTGGTGGTCGACGCAGACCGCCGAGACGGTGGTCATCATCTGGATGATCGGCGTCTCGCTGCTGGTCGTCAGCCGAATTCCGATGCGCAAGATCCACACCTTCGCGGTGTCGCACGATATCGCCGCACCGTTGCTGGCGGGATTCGCCATCGTGGTGGCCGGCGCGCTGGTGTTCCCCTACCTGCTGATCCTGGCGATCATTTTGGCCTACGTGCTGCACATCCCGTTCGCCGTCCGCAGCCAGCGCTGGGCCGCGGCGCATCCGGAATCCTGGGACGACACGTCTCGGCAACGCCGCGCCGCCCGCAGGGCCGCAAGCCGTGCGCAGCATCCCAACCGCCGTTCGACGGCCCGGCTGGGCCTACGTAAACCTGGAGGCTGATTCCGCTCATGTGGACAACTACGGAGTGGACAACGACGCGGTGGACAACGACGTGTCCGACCTGATGTCCGAACCGCCCAAGCACGGATCGAGCCTGACGCTCACGGCACGACTGAACACCTCGGCGCTCGATGCCCGCCGGGGTGTCGTCCGGCTTCATCCGGAAGTCCTGGCCGCACTGGGTATCCGCGAGTGGGATGCCGTCTCGCTCATCGGTTCGCGCACGACCGCCGCAGTGGCCGGCCTGGCCCCCGCCGGCACACCGGCGGGCACGGCACTGCTTGACGACGTCACGCTCTCCAATGCCGGTCTCCGCGAGGACGCCACCGTACTAGTGGCGCCGGTGACCGTCTACGGCGCCAAGACTGTGACCCTGCGCGGTTCGACGCTGGCGACCCAGTCGGTGACACCCGCGACATTACGAGAAGCCTTGCTGGGCAAGGTGATGACGGTCGGCGACACCGTCTCGCTGCTCCCCCGCGATCTCGGTCCGGGCACCTCGACCTCGGCGGCCAGCATCGCGTTGGCCACCGCGGTCGGGATCACCTGGACCTCGGAGTTGCTAACCGTGACCGGCACCGATCCGGCCGGACCCGTTTCCGTGCAACCGAATTCGGCTGTGTCGTGGGGTGACGGCGCGACGGCGGCCGTCGGCTCGACAGCCGCGGTCAGCCCGCCCATGAACTGGCCGGAAGAACCACCGGTGGGCATCGAGGACCTCAAGGGCCAGCATGTGCAGGCCGGGCGGCTCACCGAATGGCTCAAGCTGGCCCTCGACGAGCCGGACCTACTCAAGAAACTCGGGGCCAAGCCGAACCTCGGCGTGCTCGTCACCGGGCCTGCGGGTGTCGGCAAGGCCACTCTGGTCCATGCCGTCTGCGCCGGGCGGCGACTGATCGACCTGGACGGCCCGGACACCGGGGCACTGGCCGCGACCGAACGTCACCAGGCGGTGGCCAAAGCCGTCGCCGACATCTGCAACGGCGGCGGCGTCCTGCTGATCACCGACATCGACGCACTGCTGCCCACGCCGGCCGAACCGGTGGCGACGATGATCCTCAGCGAACTGAAGAAGGCGATAGCCGCGCCCGGCGTCGCGGTGGTCGCCACCTCGCAGGCGCCGGACGCGGTCGATCCTCGACTGCGGGCACCCGACCTGTGCGACCGCGAACTGGGCCTGAGCCTTCCGGATGGCGCGACCCGCAAGGCGCTTCTGGAGGTACTGCTGCGCGATGTGCCCGCCGCCGAACTCAAGCTCGACGAAATCGCCGAACGCACACCCGGTTTCGTGCGGGCCGACCTCGCGGCGCTGGTCCGCGAGGCGGCGCTGCGGGCGGCGGCGCGGGCCAGCGAGGACGGCAAGCCGCCACAGCTCACCCAGCAGGATTTCACCGGTGCGCTGACCGTGATCCGCCCGCTGTCGCGGTCCAACACCGAGGAGGTCGCGGTAGGTTCGGTGACCCTCGAGGACGTCGGCGACATGGTCCAGACCAAGCAGGCGCTGACCGAGGCGGTGCTGTGGCCGCTGCAGCACCCGGACACCTTCGCCCGCCTCGGCGTCGACCCACCCCGCGGCGTTCTGCTCTACGGCCCTCCCGGCTGCGGCAAAACCTTCGTGGTGCGTGCACTCGCCAGTTCGGGCCGGTTAAGCGTGCACGCGGTCAAGGGCGCCGAACTCATGGACAAGTGGGTGGGATCCTCGGAGAAGGCGGTCCGCGAGTTGTTCCGGCGGGCAAGGGATTCCGCGCCATCGCTGGTCTTCCTCGACGAAGTCGACGCGCTGGCGCCGCGGCGTGGCCAGAGCTTCGATTCCGGCGTGACCGATCGGGTGGTGGCCGCGCTGCTGACCGAACTCGACGGCATCGAACCGCTGCGGGACGTCGTAGTGCTGGGTGCCACCAACCGCCCCGAACTGATCGACCCGGCCCTGCTCAGGCCCGGACGGCTGGAGCGGCTGGTGTTCGTCGAACCTCCGGATGCCGAGGCGCGCAAGGAGATTCTCAAGACCGCCGCCAAGTCGGTGCCGCTGAGCAAGGAGGTCAAGCTCGACGAGTTGGCCGGCGAACTCGACGGCTACAGCGCCGCAGACTGTGTGGCGTTACTGCGCGAGGCCGCGCTGACGGCGATGCGCCGCTCGATCGATGCCGCCGACGTCACCGCCGAGGACGTCGCCAAAGCTCGTGAGAACGTCCGGCCGTCATTGGATCCCGCTCAGGTCGAGTCGTTGCGCAATTTCGCCGAAGGCCGAGCCTCCGGCTGACTATTCCTGCGACAGCTGGAATTCCACCATCGCGGTGACGCTGTCGATGGCCTCGGAGAGCACGTCGACGCGGGCGGCCAGGGTGGGGGCGGCCAGCACCGCGTACCTGTCCGCGGGCCCGATAGGCACCCGGGCCGCCAGGGCATAGACGTGGCGGGTCGGGTCGTCGGCGGTGTCGTTGTCGACCGCCAGCAGGTCGGGGGGCAGCGCCATCCCGCGGGCGTCGGCGAGCCGCCGGTACAGCCCGAGGATTCCGTCCACCACGTCCCCGATGCGTTCCGCGCTGACCGGGGGTCCGGGTTCGTCGGGCCAGGTCTCGATCTCGGCTCGCGGATAGGGGTCGTCGGGCAGCCAACGGCTCACTCTGATCCGCTCGATGTTCTCGGCCAGCAGCTCGTACTGGCCGTCGCCGAGGTCGGCATGGTCGGTGATCCGCGCCCGGGTTCCGACGTCGTGCCGGACGTCGTCCCCGCCGACCTCGCGGCCGCGGCTGATCAGCACCACCCCGAAAACCGGGTCGGCGGCGTCCAGACAGTCCCGGACAAGCTTGGTGTACCTCGGCTCAAAGATGCGCAACGGCAACGTCTCTCCCGGCAACAGCGCTGACTGCAGCGGGAACATCGCGGTCACTGGACTACCTGATGCCACCGGTGATGGCATCCTTCACCGGCGTGGTCGGATTGGTGAACGCGCACAGCGCGGCCGCGAGTCCGACCCACAGGTCCGGGTTGGCCTGAGCGAGTTTGTTGCCGTTGTCGCCGATCGCGGTGATCACCTCGCGGCGAGCGGTCTTGTTCATCGAGATGTACGCACGGCAGGTCGTCGACAGCAGGGCCGCCTCGGCGGCCGCTCCGGGCGGGGCCACCGCGGTTCCGGAGATCGCCCGGGAGCATCCGCCCAGGACGAGTACGGCGACGACGGCGAGAACGGTTCCGCCCCATCGATGAGGATTCCGCATGTCTCCCCTAGATTTCCAGTTCCCCGACCAGGGAGTCGACCACCGCACGCAGATCGCCGTCGCTGGCCGCGGCGACCCGGCGCTGCCGCTGATAGGACCCGCCATGTCGGGGAATCTCTGCCACCGCGGCCAATTCGTCGGCACACCCCAGCGAGTCGGCCACCGGCGCCAACCGGGTCAGGAGGTCGTCCAGGTCGTCGGTCACCAGCCGCTCGTTGCTGTCCGCGTCGAGAATGACGATGGCCTCCAGCCCGTAGCGGGCTGCGCGCCACTTGTTCTCCTGAACGTGCCACGGCGGCATGACGGGCAACTCCTCGCCGGCGTCGAGCCGGCGGTCGAGGTCAACGATCAGACAGTGCGTCAGCGCCACGAGAGCGGCGAGTTCGCGCATGTTGGACACCCCGTCGAACACTCGCACCTCGATGGTGCCCAGCCGGGGAGAAGGCCTGATGTCCCAACGGATCTCGTTGATCTGGTCGATGATCCCGGTGGTCTTCTGGTCGTGGGCGAAGCGCTCGAACTCGCGCCAGGTCTGGAACTGGAACGGCAGTCCGGCGGTCGGCAGTTGCTGGAACATCATCGCGCGATTGCTGGCGTAGCCGGTGTCCTCCCCCGCCCAGAACGGCGACGACGCCGACAGCGCCAGCAGATGCGGGTAGTGGTTGAGCAACGAGGAGATGATCGGCATGACCTTGTGCGCCGACGACACCCCGACGTGCACATGGACACCCCAGATCAGCATCTGCCGGCCCCACCACTGGGTGCGCTTGATCAGTTCGGCGTAACGCGGCGCGTCGGTGAGTTTCTGCTCCGACCACTCGGCGAACGGATGGGTCCCCGCGCAGAACAACTCCATTCCGCGCTCCTGAACCACAGCGCGGGTCGAGATCAGCGTCGAGCGCAGATCGTCCATCGCCTCGGCGACGGTGTCGCAGACCCCGGTGACCACCTCGATGGTGTTACGCAGCAGTTCCTTGTGCACGTGCGGGGTCTGGCCGATGTCGGCGATGACAGCCGCCGCCTCGTTGGACAGGTCCCGGGTGACGGGGTCGACGAGAGCGAACTCCCACTCCACCCCCAACGTAGGCCGCGGAGAACCAGCGAAGTCGATCCGCTCACCCGGCCGGGAGGACACCGTGTTGATCCGACGCCGATGCTTATCCGGCGCCGATGACGCCGCAGGCAACCCGCTTGCCACCGTCGCCGGTGGCCAGGGTGGTGGCGTCCGGCGGGGCACTGCCGTCGCTCTGGCGGTAGCGCTCCGCGGGGATATTGGCGAAGTTGTCCGAGTCGGCGTGGATCATGATCGCCGTTCCCGGCTCCGCCAGAAGCTGTTCGCGGGTGAACGCACTGGTGGTGGTCACCAGCATGGCCGTGCCGTCGGGCCGCACCTGCAAGGAGGTCAGGTCGCCGGCGTGGCCGGGGTGGTCCGGGGATCCGCCGCCCTGGAAGTGTCCGCCGGCCGAGAGGAAGTCGCCGGGCGCGCCGCCGGCCGGGGCAACCGAGTTCACCTCGCACTTGCCGACGGTGTGGATGTGCAGCCCGTGCGGGCCGGGCGTCAACTTGCCGGGGGCCGTGGTCTGCACCATCACCGTGGCGACGCCGTCGCGGAATTCGATGGTGGCAGCCGCCACCTGGGAGCCGTCCGGGGCGTTGATCTGCGCGCTCAGCGTGTCCGAAGCACCGACGGGGGCGCTGGGCACCGGCCCGGGCAGCGCACCCGCCCCGTGCGGCGTGGCGCCGTGGCTTTCGCCCGACGACTCCGGCGCCGGCGAGGCGGTCCAGATCGGGGGTGCCGTGCCGGGCTGGGTGGTGATGGGCTCGTCGGGGGCGCAGGCGCTCAACAGGACGGCGGGAACCGCGAGGGCGACGGCGGTGCCGGGACGCAAGTGGCTGAGCCTACGAAGCATGGGCCTGAGCCTATCCGGTCACCAGCACGATTACCCCTGGCGGCTGCTCGGCGATTGGCGGAATTCTCGGCGCCACAGGGGCCTCCAGAATCTTGCCGATCTCCTCGGCGGCGGTCTTCTCCCCCGGCGCGGAACCGAAGTAGACCGTTGTCGCGGGAACCTCGCCCTCGACCGTGGTCGTCGTCGCGTCGGTCACGTTCCAGCCGGCTTCCTTGAGTCGATCGCCGACCCGGCCGGCGGCGGGTTCGTCGCCGACGATGCTGTAAACCCTGACCTCGGCCTTCGGCGCCGGCTTGGTGGTGGTCGTGACGGTCAGCGATGACGAGGACTCCTGATCGGCATCGTTGCCCGAACTCATGGCCTGGAATCCGACCAGCAGAAAGATCACACCGAGGAAGAGGAGCACCATGACCATGGCGCGAAGCGGAAGCCCGGCGGAATCGGGGACGCGCTCGTTCATCGGGCCCACTGTAACGGGGCGATCAGGGGACCTCGAAACCCAGCCGCCGTGCGGCACGGGCCTTCTGACGGCTGGCCCGCAGCCGGCGAAGCCGCTTGACCAGCATGGGGTCGGCGGCCAGGGCCTCCGGGCGGTCAACGACGGTGTTGAGCACCTGGTAGTAGCGGGTGGCAGACATGCCGAACAGTTCCTTGATGGCGTCTTCCTTGGCGCCGGCGTACTTCCACCACTGGCGTTCGAACGCGAGGATGTCGTACTCGCGGCGGGTCAGCCCCGCGGGGAGTTCGGCGTCGTCGACCGCCTGCTCCGCCCGTGCGATCGCGCCGTCCATTCGACCCCTTCTAATTACATCTGTGTGGTTCTGATCTCGCCCGGGAGTCATTCAATCACGTTGGCGTCCGTTGGGACGGAACCGAACCCCGCGCGTCGGCTCACTTAAGCTAGCCCACCATGGCAGTTCGTCCCATCGTCATCCTCGGCGATCCCGTCCTCCACAAACCGACTACTCCGGTGCCGGTCGGCCCCGACGGTTCGCTCCCCGCGGACCTGGCCGGCCTGATCGCGGACATGTACGAGACCATGGACGCCGCCCATGGCGTCGGCCTGGCCGCCAATCAGATCGGCGCAGGGCTGCGGGTCTTCGTCTACGACTGCCCGGAGGACCGCGGGAAGGCGACCTACCGGCGCGGGGTGGTGGTCAATCCGGTGCTGGAGACCTCTGCCGTCCCCGAGACGATGCCCGATCCGGACAACGACGACGAGGGCTGTCTGTCGGTGCCCGGCGAGACGTTCCCGTGCGGTCGCGCCGAATGGGCCCGGGTCACCGGCGTGGACGCCGATGGCAAGCCGGTGGAGCTGGAGGGCACCGGCCTGTTCGCCCGGATGCTGCAACACGAGACCGGCCACCTCGACGGATTCCTCTACGTCGACCATCTGGTCGGCCGGCACGCCCGCGCCGCCAAGCGGGCCGCCAAGAAGCAGGGCTGGGGCGTTCCGGGGCTGTCCTGGATGCCGGGCGAGGTGCCCGACCCGTTCGGTCACGAATAGGCCGGCCGGCGAATGCTGCGATTGGCCACCTGGAACGTCAATTCGGTTCGCGCGCGAGCGGATCGGGTGGTCGATTGGCTGGTGCGCGCCGAGGTCGACGTGCTGGCCATGCAGGAGACCAAGTGCTCCGACGAGCAGTTCCCTGCGATGACCTTCCTGGCCGCCGGTTACGAGGTGGTGCACTGTGGACACGACCAGTGGAACGGGGTGGCCATCGCTTCGCGTGTCGGAATCGACTCCGTGACAACAGGTTTCGACGGACAACCCCCATGGGGCGCACGGGACACCGCTCCAAGGGAGGAGGCCCGGGCGCTGGGGGCCACCTGCGGCGGGGTGCGGGTGTGGAGCCTGTACGTCCCCAACGGCCGGACCGTCGCCGATCCGCACTACCGTTACAAACTGGATTGGCTTGCCGCGCTGCGCAATACCGCGGATGCCTGGCTGCACGACGATCCGGAGGCGCAGATCGCCCTGGTCGGGGACTGGAACATCGCACCGACGGACGACGACGTGTGGGATGTCGAGGTCTTCCGCGGAGCCACGCATGTGACCGAGCCCGAACGTCAGGCGTTTCGCGCGATCGAGGAGCGCTACGCCGACGTGGTGCGTCCTTACGCCCCCGGGCCGGGGGTGTACACCTACTGGGATTACACCCAGTTGCGCTTCCCCAAGCGGGAGGGCATGCGAATCGACTTCGTGCTGGCCTCACCCGCACTGGCCCGCCGCGTCGTGCACGGCGAGATCGCCCGCGACGAGCGCAAGACCGGCAAGAACCGGATCGGCTCACCCAGCGACCACGCACCGGTCGTCGTCGACATCGCCTGAGGGAGGACGAACCGTGGATTTCCTGCCCCTGACACCGCCCGGCCAGACCCCGGTTCGGGTGCTCACCATCGCCGGATCGGACTCCGGGGGCGGCGCCGGCATCCAGGCCGACATGCGAACGTTCACCCTGCTGGGCGTTCATCCCCTGGTGGCGGTCACTGCCGTGACGGTACAGAACTCGCTGGGCGTCAAAGGCTTTCACGAGATCCCGACCGACGTCATCGCAGGTCAGATCGAGGCGGTGGCGACCGACATCGGTGTGCAGGCCGCCAAGACCGGGATGCTGGCCTCGAGTGCGATCATCGAGACGGTCGCGGACACCTGGCGCAGCCTCGGCTTGGCCGGCACAACTCCGTTCGTCGTCGATCCGGTGTGCGCGTCCATGCACGGCGACCCGCTGCTGCACTCCTCGGCCCTGGAAACCCTTCGCACACAACTGTTCCCGCTAGCCAGCCTGGTCACCCCCAATCTCGACGAGGTGCGCCTGCTGGTGGGTATCGACGTCGTCGACGCCGCCACCCAGCACGACGCAGCCAGGGCGCTGCACGACCTCGGGCCGCAGTGGGCGCTAGTCAAGGGCGGTCACCTGCGGGGATCACCGGACAGCCCCGACCTGCTCTACGACGGCAAGGACTTTCACACCTTCGACGCCCCCCGGGTGGACACCGGGCACGACCATGGCGCCGGCGACACCCTGGCGGCGGCCGTCGCGTGCGCGCTGGCACAGGGATACCCGATGCCCGAGGCGGTGGCGTTCGGCAAAGCCTGGGTCACCGAGTGCCTGCGCGCGGCCTACCCGCTGGGCGGCGGGCACGGGCCCGTCTCGGCGTTGTTCCGCTTGCAGGCCTGAGAAGGCGGCAGCTGATGGACCTCGACCACATCGCCGGTGTCGCACACGAACCCGTCGGCACCCCGGCCGGCGTGGTGGTGCTCACCCACGGCGCGGGCGGCAGTCGGGAGTCCGCCATGCTGGTCGCACTCTGCGACGAGTGGGCCGCGCGTGGCTGGCTCGCGGTGCGCTACAACCTGCCCTACCGGCGACGCCGCCCCACGGGCCCGCCGTCCGGATCGGCGGCCGCGGATCAGACCGGCATCGCCGAGGCGATCTCGACGGCACGCAGTCTGGCCGGGGGGCCGCTGATCGCCGGCGGGCACTCCTACGGCGGGCGGCTGACGTCGATGGCGGTAGCCGAACAGCCCGGCCTCGTGTCCGAATTGACGCTGTTCTCCTATCCCCTGCACCCGCCGGGCAAGCCGGATCGCCTGCGTACCGAGCACTTCGCCGCGATAACGATGCCGACGGTATTCACCCACGGAACCTCCGACCCGTTCGGCAGCATCGCCGAGCTGCGCCGGGCCGTCGCGCTCATCAACGCGCCGACCGAGATCGTCGAAGTCACCGGCGCGGGACACAGCTTGGTAACCAAGAAAGGGACCAAAGTCCTTGATGTGCCAAACATCGCGGTTACGGCCGCGCTGAGGCTCGGCGACCTGGGATAGGTCGGGTACGGTCGATTCATGACCGAGCAGAACTACGACGTCATCGTCGTCGGGGCCGGCTTCGGGGGCATCGGCACGGCGATCCAACTCAAGCGTCTCGGGTTCGAGAACTTCGTTCTCCTCGACCGCCTCGACGACCTTGGCGGCACCTGGTACGTCAACCACTATCCCGGGCTGGCCTGCGATGTGCCGACCACGACGTACTCGTATTTCTTCGAGCCCAACCCGAACTGGACCAGGCTGTACTCCACCGGTTCGGAGATCAAGCAGTACGCCGACGACGTCGCCGACAAATACGACGTCCGCCGTCACATCCGATTCAACACGACCGTCGAGGGCGCGCGCTGGGACGAGGAGGCGCAGCTGTGGCGGGTGGCCCTGGCTGACGGAGAGACACTCAGTTCTCGGTACCTGATCACCGCCACCGGCTTCCTCTCCCAACCGCACACCCCGGACATCCCCGGTATCCACAGCTTCGAGGGCAAGGTCATCCACACCACCGCCTGGGACGACGACTACGACCCGGCGGGCAAGCGGATCGGGTTGATCGGTACCGGCGCGACCGCCGTGCAGTTGATCCCGGAGTTGGCCAAGACCGCCGGCGATCTCACCGTCTACCAGCGCACCCCGATCTACGTGGTACCCAAGATCGACTTCGGCTACCCGAAGTGGGCCAATCGGTTGTTCTCCCGCGTACCACTGGCGCAGCGCGCGGTCCGTGCGGTGACCGACGCCATCTACGAGTTCTTCAATTACGTTGTGCTGCATCACCGTCAGCTGTTGTACCGGCGCCTGATCGTCGGCGGGGCCGACGTCTCCAAGATGTACCGCTTCGCAACCATCCGCGATCCGGAGTTGCGCCGCAGGCTGGCCCCGACCTACGACCTGGGCTGCAAGCGACCGACGTTCTCCAACAGCTACTACCGCACCTTCACCAAGCCCACGGTGCATCTGCAGGACAGCGGCATCGACCACATCGAACCGCACGCGATCGTCGCGAACGACGGCACCCGCGACGAGATCGACACCCTGGTCCTGGCTACCGGATTCGACCTGTGGGAAGCCAACATCCCGGCCATCGAGGTGATCGGCCGCGAGGGCCGCAACCTCGGAAAGTGGTGGCGGGAGAACAGGTTCCAGGCCTATCAGGGGGTTTCGGTCCCCTACTTCCCCAACTACCTGAGCCTGGCGAGCCCGTACGCCTTCATCGGCCTCAACTTCTTCAACACCATGGAATACCAGATGCGGATCATGGACCGGCTGTTCACCGAGGCGAAGCGCCGCGGCGCGACGACCTTCGAAGTCACCGAAGAGGCCAACTCCCGTTACCTCGACCAGATGATCGAGCAGGTGGGTGACGCCGTCTTCACCACCGGGAACTGCGCCAGCGCCCGGTCCTACTACTTCAACCCGCACGGGGAGGCGACACTGCTGCGCCCGATGACGGCCAAGGCCGCCATCGGACAGGCCTCCGAATTCCCGCTGACCGACTACAAGTTCGCCTAACCTGAAGGCCCAGGCAAGCGACGGAAGGGCTTTCGATGGCGGCACGTGTTCCCCTGATCGGCGCGGCGCTGGCCGCGGCCGGGCTGTCCCACTTCGCCAAGCCCGAGGTGTTCGATCCGCTCACCAAACTGGCTTTCCCGACGAACACCCGACGGCACACCCTGGTCGATGGCGGCATCGAGACCGCGCTGGGAGCCGGACTCGTTGTCCCGCAGACCCGTAAGTACGCGATCGCCGGGCTGGTCGGTTACGTCGGCTACCTGATCGTCAGCGCGATCCGCAGCCGCCGCAGCTGACACCGGGGCCGTGACGGGGGATCAGCCGGAACTGCAACGGCGGCTGGGTACCGCCGACGCCGTCGTCATCGGGCTGGGCTCGATGATCGGTGCGGGCATCTTCGTGGCGCTGGGGCCGGCAGCGGCGGCCGCCGGTTCCGGACTTCTCATCGGACTCGCCGTCGCGGCCGTGGTGGCTTACTGCAATGCGACCGCGTCGGCCCGCCTGGCCGCACGCTATCCGCAGTCCGGCGGCACCTATGTGTACGGGCGCGAACGGCTCGGCGTGTTCTGGGGCTACCTGGCCGGGTGGAGCTTCGTCGTCGGCAAGACCGCCTCGTGCGCGGCGATGGCGCTGACAGTGGGCCTGTACCTGTGGCCGGCACACGCACACGCCATCGCGGTGATCGCGGTCCTGGCGTTGACGGCGGTGAACTACCGCGGCATCCAGAAGTCGGCCGTGCTCACCCGGGGAATCGTCACGGTGGTACTAGCCGTGCTGGTCGTCGTCGTAGGTATCGTCGCGGTCTCCGGCGAGGCGGACCCTGGGAACATCACGCCAACCGACTGGTCCGTCTCCGGCGTGCTGCAGGCCGCTGGTCTGCTGTTCTTCGCCTTTGCCGGGTACGCCCGCATCGCCACCCTCGGCGAGGAGGTCAGCGACCCGGTCCACACCATTCCCCGCGCCATCCGGCTGTCGCTGTTCATCGCCCTTGCGGTGTACGCGACCGTCGCGGCCGCCGTTCTGGCCATCCTGGGGCCGGCGCTGGCCACGGCCGCCGCGCCACTGGCCGACGCGATGGCGGCGGCGGGGGCGCCCAGCCTCAAACCCGTGGTGCAAGCGGGCGCGGTGGCGGCCGCTCTCGGCTCGCTGCTGTCGCTGATCCTCGGAGTGTCCCGCACGACGCTGGCGATGGCCCGCGACGGGAATCTGCCCGGCACACTGGCTGCGGTCCACCCGGAATTCGGCGTGCCGCACCACGCCGAAGTGGCGGTGGGGGCGGTGGTCGCGGTCGTGGCCGCGATGGTCGACGTCCGCGGCGCGATCGGATTCTCGTCGTTCGCGGTGTTGCTGTACTACGGGATCGCCAACGCCTCCGCGTGGACGCTGGACCCTCGCCGGCGCCTCGTTCCGGCTGCCGGACTGGCGGGATGTCTGCTGCTGGCGTTCACGCTGCCGCGCATCTCGGTGCTGACCGGAATGGCCGTGGTCGCCCTCGGCATGATGGTCTACCGGGGCGGACGCACAGCGTAGCTTCGGCGGCCCTCAGCGACTCCGGAACGCCTCGACCGCGGTGGGCAGCGTCGGGTAGATGTTGTCCTCGCCGATCTCATTGAGGATGTCCGCCGACGCCAGGGCGTCCCGCAGATCCTGTTTGACCCGGGCCATCCCGAACACGATGCCGCGCTTGTTCAGCGTCTGGCGCAACTGGTCGAGCGCATCCAGACCGGTGAGGTCGACGTCGACGTTGGCCTCGGCGTTGAGGATGAACCACTCCACCGGGGTGGGCTCGTCGTCGACGGCCTGCTCGGCCCGGCGGACGAAGTCGTCGGAGTTGGCGAAGAACAGCGGAGCGTCGTAGCGGTAGACCACCAGGCCGGGTTCGGTGTGCGCTTCCGGGTAGTCCTCGATGTCGTGCATACCGGCCAGGCCCGGGACGAAGCCGAGGATGCCGTCGTGCGGGCGGGCCACCCTGCGCAGCAGATCGAGGATGGACAGCCCGACCGCGGCGATGACGCCGTAGAGCACGCCGAGCAGCAGCACCGCGATGACCGTGAGGATGGCCAGGGAGAACTCGCTGCGGCGGAACTTGTAGAGCCGCTTGAACTCCGGGATCTCGATGAGCCGCAGGCCGGCGTAGACCACCAGCGCACCGAGGGCGGCCTTGGGAAACAGGGAGAGCACATTGTTGGCGAAGAGCATGATCAGCACCACGACGAACATCGCCACGATCGAGTACAGCTGGGTGCGAGCGCCGACCATGAAGCCGAGCGCGGTGCGACTGGCACTGGAGCTGACCGGGAAGCCGTGCCCCATGGCAGCACCCATGTTGTAGACGCCCATCGCCCGGAGTTCGGCGTTGGCGTCGATCTTGCTGCCGTCGCGGGTGGCGAACGACCGGGCGGTCAGGACGGTGTCGGCGAAACTCACGATCGCGATGCCGACAGCGGCGGCCAGCAGGTTGTTGAGGTCGTCGGGGTGCAAGCGCAGATGGCCCAGCCCGAACTCCGGCAGGCCGCTCGGAACCTCGCCGATTGTCTTGATGCCCTGCTTGTCGAGGTGCAGGAAGGCCACCGCCGCCGTCGCCAGCAGCACGGCGAACAGCGGTCCGGGCCACTTCGGGATGAGCTTCCCGAACAGCAGCAGGACCGCCAGCACCGCCATCGAGAAGATGATCGTGGGGGTGTGGAACTGGTCCCGGACGCTGATCAGTGACTTGATCTGGTCGACGATCCCGTCGCCTTCGACCGGAGCTCCGGTCAGCTTGCCCAGTTGGCTGCAGATCATGATGATCGCCAGGCCGGCCATGTAGCCGACCAGCACCGGCCGGGACAGCAGGTCGGACAGGAAGCCGAGTTTGATGAAACCGGCGAACAGGCACAGCGCCCCGACCATGAGCGCCAGCATCGCCGCCATCCCTGCGTGGGCGGCCGGATCGCCGGCGGCCAACGGCGCGACGATGGTTCCCGTCATCAGCGCGGTGGTGGACTCCGGCCCGGCCGACAAAGTGCGCGACGTGCCGAAAATGGCGTAGAGCACCAGGGGCACCAACGCCGTCCACAGGCCGACGACCGGCGGCAGGCCTGCCAGGCCCGCGTAGGCCATCACCTGCGGAACCAGGTAGGCGGCAACGGTGAGCCCGCCCATCACGTCGCCGCGCAGTTGCGACGGCTTGTAGCCCTTGAACTGGGCCAGGCCCGGCGCGATGGTTAAGGCATTGAGTTGCACTGTCCCTACTCCCTAACCAGATGCCGCGTGCGGTCCTCGCGGGCCGGAATTCCGTTTCGGCCGCCCATGTCCTGGGCGTAGAACCCGACGACGTAGCCGACCCCGCCGCCGTTGACGCCCAGGGCGACCCGGTCGATGTGGTCGAGGGTGTCGGTGCTCTGGTGATAGTTCGGGTCGAACGGGGCCTGCGCCGTCCCGCCCCACAGCGCCGCCTGTTCGGAACTCTTGTCCTCCTCGGCCCCGGAGAACAGGCCGCCGGCGGGAATTCCGGCCTTCGTGAAGCCGTCATAGTCCGACCGGCCGTCGAACCCGGTGTCCTGCGACGGCTTTCCGATCGACTTGAGATAGCCGACCAGGGTGCGCTCGATTCCCGCCGAGCCCTCCGGAATCCGCGGAGGAATCTGGCCCGGCTTGGTCGACTGATCGCCGTCGTAGGTGAAGTATCCGGGGTTGGGCGACCCCAGCATGTCGAAGTTGAGGTAGAGCGCGATGTCCTTGAGTTGCTCGATATCCAGGGACTGGACGTACTTCTTGGAGCCGACGATGCCGATTTCCTCGGCCCCCCAGAAGGCGAACCGCACCGCGTTGCGCACCGGCGGAGCGCTGCCCAGTTGCACGGCGGTCTCCAGGACGGCGGCCACACCGGAACCGTTGTCGTTGATTCCGGGACCCTCCGGGACGCTGTCGAGATGTCCTCCCACCATCACGACGTCATGGGGTGAACCGGTCTTGGTCTGAGCGATCACGTTTCGGGCGGTGACGGTCCGGGTGCTGGCCTCCAGAGTCACCGTGGCGGGACCGGGTGTCGCCCGCAGGCGAGCCCCGTCGGCCTTGCTGACCCCGACCACCGGAATGTTCACCTCGCTCTGTTCACCCAGGGTTCCGCCCATGTTCTCCTCCACGACATTGTCGGCGACGATGAGTGCGACCGCCCCCAATTTCGACGCAATCGCTGCTTTTTCGCCGAACGGGCAACTGCCCCGGTCGACCAGCACCACCGCACCGGACACCGGCAGGCCGTCGTAGTCCACCGGTGCGCACCCGGGGGTCTCGTCGGCAGGAGCGGCCACCACCATGCCGCTCACACCGTTCGGCGTTGTGCCACCGCTGAACTGCAGCGCATTGGCCTTGATCTCCTCACCACGGACCCGCAGCGTCGGCTTGCCCCCCTTGTACACCCGGGTCTGGAAGTCCGGGGTCTGCACGTCGAAACCCTTGCCGCGCAACACCCCGACCACGTAGTCCAGGCTGGCGTCGTAGCCCGGCGTCCCGACAGCCCGGGTGCCGCCGTTGGCATCGGCGATCTTCTGCAACTCGGCCAGGTGTCCCACCATCCCGTCCGTGGTCACGTGCTTGCCGAGGTCCGTGGCGAACGCGGCGGCCGGCCTGCCCTCGTCGACGGGCTGTTCAGGTCCGGCCGGCCGGCCGCACCCGGCCAGGACAACCGCGGCCATCGCCCATACCGACACATAGGCGCGAAAGTGCGACAAGACTGCACCCTTTCGTTTATCTCGACTAGACAGTGGAATTCGACCAAGCACTGGGACTCGAAGCCTGCGCCCAGAACCGTTTGGGGATCCGCCCGGCCCGGCGGGCCAGATACCCGGCGGTGACGGCGGCCGCCATCGCGGCGGCCATGGCCGGCGGATCGGCGGCCCGGGTGACGGCACTGGCGAGCAGCACGGCGTCGCAGCCGAGTTCCATCGCCAGCGCGGCATCGCTGGCAGTTCCGATCCCCGCGTCCAGAATCACCGGCACAGTCGCCGCCGCGACGATCATCTCGATGTTGTGCGGATTGGAGATGCCCAGCCCGGTCCCGATCGGCGAACCGAGTGGCATCACCGCCGCGCAACCGGCGTCCTCGAGTCGGCGCGCCACCACCGGATCGTCATTGGTGTAGGGCAGCACGACGAAGCCGTCATCGACCAGTTGTTCTGCAGCCCTGATCAATTCGACGACGTCTGGCATCAGGGTGCGTTCGTCGGCGATCACCTCGAGTTTGACCCAGTCGGTTTCCATCGCCTCCCTGGCCAGTTGAGCGGTGAGAACCGCCTCGGCCGCGCTGCGGCAGCCCGCGGTGTTGGGCAGCGGCACGATGTCCAGCCGGGACAGCAGGTCGAGCACACCGGTGCCACCCTCTGCGTCGACCCGGCGCATCGCGACCGTGGTCAGCTCGGTGCCCGAGGCCACCAGCGCCTCCTCGAGCACAGTGAGGTTCGGCGCACCTCCCGTCCCGAGGATCAGCCGGGAACCGAAGACCCGGTCCGCGATCGACAGCTCGTCGGAATCAGCCTCAGCCACCTTGGACCGCCGTGACGACCTCGACGCGGGCATCGGCCGGCACCGCGGAATCCCACTGCGACCGCGGCAACACCGTCAAGTTCACCGCGACCGCAATTCCCTTGTCCGGCAGGCTGAGTCGCTCAAGTAAAGCGACGACGGTGGTGCCGTCGTCGACCTGAAGTTCCTCGTCGTTGACCGTCACCTTCATATCTTCAGCCTCTCTCCGGTGGTCGCGCCCCGGGAAACGAGCTCAGCCAGGATGCGCTCGGCTGTCCACGGCGCCAGCAGGAATCCGGAACGGCCGTGCCCGGCGGCCACCAGGGTCCGTTCGTCGAGCCTGCCGACCACCGGGACCCCGTCCGGGGTCATCGGCCGCAGACCCGCGGCGATCTCGGCCAGTTCGTACTCGGCCAGGCAGGGCATCACCGCGCAGGCGTCATCGAGCAGTTCGCGCACTCCGTTGACCGACGGCGCGACGTCGCGACCGTGCTCGTACTGCGTCGCACCGACCACCACCCCATCGGCACGCGGAACCAGGTACACGGGCCGGCCGTGCACCCTGGCCCGGACCACGCGCCGCGGCACCGGCATACAACCGGGCCGCCACCGGAGGCGCAACACCTCGCCCTTGACCGGGCGCACCGGCAGTCCGGGCCACAGCGACGGCGCGTCGATACCGTTGGCGATCAGCACGGTGTCCACCCCGGTGCGGGCCTCGTCCAGAGTGCTCACCGGCGGGGCCCACTGAACACCGAGCATGTCGCAGTGGCCCTCCAGTGCCACTACCAGCTTGCGGTTGTCTACCGCGAGCTCATCGAAGGCCAGGAACCCATGTCGAATGCCTTGAGCGAGTAGGGGTTCGACATCCCGGGCGGCGGCTGTCGCCGTCACCGGGTGCCCCTGGGCGGCCAGCCAGTCACCCACGGTGCGCAGGTCCGCGGCGTCGGCGCGGTCGACGCCGACCACCAGCGACTCCTGCGCCGTCACCACGTCGCCGGGCAGGCCTTGCAGAAATCCGCCATGCCACAGCCGCAGTGACTCGATGCCGATCTCCAGGAGCCGTTCCTCGCGGGGCCACCCCTCGCTGTGCGGCGTGAGCATGCCGCCGGCCACCCAGGACGCGCCGACGGTGGCCGGACCAACCGGTCCGGGGCGGTGCACCCGAACCGCCAGGCCCTCGATCGCGGCCCGTCGGGCCACCGACAGGCCGATCACACCGCCCCCGATGACGGCCAGCGATTCCTGTGGCATGCCCCTTCGCTTCCTTCGCCGGCTTTCCCTCGCCGGCCCGGGGACTCCCGTTTCGAATGCTCACGCTAGCCGCTACCGTCGCGGTGTGCACGAACCACGACCTTCGCGGCTGGCCCGGCTCTCCAGTGCTCGGCTGTACCTCTGCACCGACGCCCGACGCGAACGGGGCGATCTCGCCGAATTCGCCGACGCCGTGCTGGCCGGCGGGGTGGACGTCATCCAACTTCGCGACAAGGGTTCGGCCGGGGAGCAGCGGTTCGGCCCCCTGGAAGCCCGTGGCGAAATCGCCGCCCTGGAGATCCTCTCCGACGCCGCCCGGCGCCATGGCGCGCTGCTCGCGGTCAACGACCGTGCCGACATCGCCCGCGCCGCCGGCGCCGAC
>CAYTOD010000034.1:0-43446 GCA_964439315.1 uncultured Mycobacterium sp.
ACGCCCGCAGCCTCGCGCGCCGCACCGACGCCGCCGCCCACGACGCCGCGGCCCACGACGCCGCGGTCCGCGAAGCCCGAGGCCTGGACCCCATCTGACGGCGCGAGCCGGAGTGTCGTATATACGGTATATACACCGTAATGTTCCATTAGCTAACGTAACGTACCCATACGTTTCTCTACATTGTGTTAGTTGATACAGCGGTATGCTAGCTAGTGCAGCGGTACTGCATGTAGCGTTAACTACTGGAATATGACGATATGCAACGGTAGTTATAGGATCGTTAGCGAACGCTAGTGCCGATATCGGTGCAAGGGTCCTACGCTCCGATGAACGGCTGTTGCATCCCCTCGCCAGCCCCCCGCGTTCGGCCGGGGTGGGGGGAGAGGGTGACAAAGAAAGGGCACGCATGGCCATTACCGCGTTCGCCAACCTTAAGGGTGGTGTCGGGAAGTCATTGATTTCGATGGGCTGCGCGCACGCCGCCGCGGCCGACGGCAAACGGGTTCTGCTCATCGACGCCGACCCGCAGGGAAACACGTCGATTCAAATGACCAATGGCGAGATATCCCCGGACACCCCGGCGCGGGCGTCGCTGGCCGACGTTCTCGACCGCCAGAGCGGGGTCGCCATCGACGATGCGATCACCCCCTCACGCCGGGACGGAATCGACCTCCTCCCGTGCGGCTTCGATGCGCTGCAAGTCGTCCAGAACGCCCTGTTCGGAAAGCCCGGCGCGGAGAACTCGTTGAGCCGGGTTCTGCGCCCGATCGCCGATCGTTGGGATGCCGTCTTCATTGACACCCGGCCGGCCACCGACCTGCTCACCATCAATGCCCTGATGGCGGCGGACAACATGGTGATGATCCTCGAACCGGAGATCGGCGCCGTCCGAGGCGGTCACCAAACCCAGCGGGCGATCGACGAATTGGAGAAGTACCTGGACAAGGGTCTGGTGACGGCCGGTGTCGTGATCAATCGCGTGGACATTCGCCGAAACGACCACCTGGAGATGCTCGCCCAGATCAGGAGAATGACCGAGGAGGAAGAGGTCACCATACTGGGCGAACCGATTCCGCTGATGGCGGACCTGTCGCGGCTGTCCGCGGTCGGAATGGGGCTTGACGAGCATCCGAAGAAGACCGCCCGCAGCCGCAACATCGCCGAGGTGTTTCACAACATCGTCAAAGGAATTGAGGCTGCCGCATGAGCGCAATACCCGCACCGGCGATGCCGCCAAAGCGACCCAGCTCTTCGATTCAACAGGTCGTCACTGAAGCCCGCCATGACGCTGAGGCTGGTGCGGCCTCGGCTCCAGCCGAGCAGGGCGCCGGCAAAGCCACCGAGAGCACCGAACCCCCGAGTGCTGCACCGGCGCAACGGGAGTCAATCACCAAACCGGCGGCCGCCGCCCCTTCCTCCGCTGTCTCCAAGAGCGGCCGGAGCGGAACCAAGCGCGAGCAGCCGGCAACGGAGATGGCCAAGGTGGCGCGGATACAAAAGCCCATCCTGCTCAAACTCGACGAAAACCTGAAGGAGCGGATGGTCAACACCATGGAGTGGACCAGCCCACGCACGGGCATACGCAACCAACAGGTGTTCATCCGCCGCGCGATCGCAGATCTCTGCGAGCGCTTGGAGAAGGAACACAACTCGGGACAGCCGTTCCCGGTGATCGTTGACGCCCTTGAGGCCTAAACCCTCTGCGTATATACACACTTATGCCTACTAACGCGCCATAAGTAAATATAGCCCTGGCAGGCGGATGCGCAGCGGTGCGCGGCGCGCGGGGTGTGCGCTTCTGTGTATCGTTGTGCAATTCCGGTCTAAGATTGGGCACAGACGGGGACGTTGTTCGATTGCCAGTGTTGGGAGGCGACACCATCACCGAGACGCCGCGTGCTGTGTCCAGCATCGCCTATCTCAACGAAGAGCACGTCGGCGAGCCGAACGTGGCTCTATTAGCCAAACACGTGCAGGCCAGGCTGGCTGATCTGCGGATGAGCACCCTGGCCGCGTCCAAGCTGGGCATCGTGAGCCGCTCGACGCTGCACAGCCTCAACAAGCCTGGCAGCCGGGTGCCCAGCTTCGTCACGCTGGCGAAGTTCGACGAGCTGCTCAGTTGGGTGCCGGGCTCGGCGCACGCGGTCCTCTACGGCAAAGAGCCGGTGACACGGGAGTACGCGGCGGCCAATCCCGAGACCGCGTTGGACGAGGGCGCCCTGGACTCGATCTATTTCGAGATGGCCAAGGACGACCAGTCGGCCTACCACTACGACGAGCTGAAACGGTTGGTGGGGGAGCGGCTGGCCGAGTTGGGGATCAGCAAGCAGCGGTTCGCCCAGATCGGCGGCCCGGGCCGATCGACCATGGCAACTCTAGGCAGCCGCGGGTACGCGCCCAGCGCCGAAACCCTGCACCGCATCGACACTTTCGCCAACTGGGAACCTGGCTCGTCATTGCAGGTGTTGCGCGGCGGCAAGCCGACACCGCGCGGCAACCTGGTGTCGCCGCATCGGGCGGTGGTGCCGCTCAACGCGGCGTTCGACCTGCTGATGCAGACCAAGGCCCGCCTGCAGCGCCAGGATCAAGCGATCGAGCAAGTGCTCTCCGATGTGGAGCGGGTGATGAGCCAGATCTCGGTCGTGATCAGCGATCTGGAAGACCCGCGGCTCTACCCGCCACGGTCTGCCGAGGAGCACCCGTGAGCGTCGGTGTCGGTTCTGAGCATCTGCTCTGGAACGGGAAGTCGACGCCGAGGATCAGCAGCGGGAGCAGGAAGGGGCGGGAAGCGATGGGATGGATGCACGCGCCGGTCTCGGAGGTCTACCGCACGTGGTTGGCGCTCCCGACTGAGTGGACCCCCGAACAGCGCGAGACGTTCATCGCGTTGTGGGCGGACCGTTTGGAGGACGAGGCCGGCGACCTGGCGATGGACATCCGCGAGGAGTCGCTGCGGGCCTGGCAGGCCGAACACGGCCGGCAGCCAGACTTCGAGACCAGCGTGCGCCTTAGCGCGACCGCGATGGAGACCGCCCGTGAGGCGGTGGTCCGCGAACGCCTGTACGACAGAATCCCGCTGGACGAGGACGGCGACGCGATCCCGCCCGAGCCGGTCAGCGGCGTGCCGTGGGAGAAACGCTGGATGGACTACCGCTACCGCGTCGCGGAGGTCACCGACGCCATCAACGAACACGCCCGCCAGGTCTGGCCCGACAACAGCACGATGTTCCAGGTGATGGGCGGGCTGCTGCTGGCGGCGCGGTTGGAGGAAGGCCGCCCGGTGCCCAGGACCCGCCGCGATCAACTGGCCCAGGACTTAGTCCGCGACATCAACGAGTTCCTATGCCGAATGAATTACCCCCCCGAGTAGCCCGCCGCCGCACCAAAGCGGCGCTCCCCGCGGAGGATCAGCTGTCGTTGTTTGCCGACGACGACACCTTCGACCAGCCGATGGACCCGCGGATCGTCGATCCCGGCGGCCGCCCACTGCCCCCGGTCCGACACACCGCCCCCGGCCCGGCGCAGGCGCCGGTGGGGGAGGAGGCCACGCCCACAGCGCCGCCGGCGTTGTCGGTGGTCACCACGCCCGACATCAGCGACCCGGCCACGCCCCAACCGGCGGCGCAGAGCACCCCCGAACCCCGGCCTGCACTGACGGTGGTCGACGGTGACGCGGCGGTGGTCGAGTTGCCGCCCGCCACTGATTTCGTCCTCGACACCACGATGCGAGTCCCCTCGGGGGCCACCGCCCGTGTCGAGGCCAACATCGCGGTGATTGACCTGCTGCGCCGCCTGGACACCGAGGCCCGCCCCGCCACTCCCGCCGAGCAGGAGGTGTTGGCGCGATGGTCGGGGTGGGGAGCGGTGCCCGATCTGTTCGACGTGCGCCGCGACACGTTCTCCTCGCAGCGCGAATATCTCAAGACCGTGCTCACCGCGACCCAGTACCGGGCCGCCGAGGCGAGCATCCTCAACGCCCACTACACCGACCCGGCCATCGCCGCGGCGATGTGGAAGGCCGTGCAGGAGGCCGGGTTCACCGGTGGGCGGGTACTCGAGCCCGGCTGCGGCGCAGGCACGTTCATCGGTCTGGCGCCCGCGAACGCCCAGATGGTCGGGGTGGAGAACGATCCGATCACCGCCGCGGTGGCCGCGCACCTGTATCCCTCCGCGCAGGTGCGGTTGGAGGGTTTCGAATCCACTCGCGTGCCCAACGACAGCTTCGCCGCCACCATCGGCAATGTGCCCTTCGGGAAGTTCGCGGTGTCCGACCCCGCACACAATCCGGGCGGGTTTTCCATCCACAACGCTTTCCTGCTCAAGTCGGTGAACTTGACCGCTCCGGGTGGCTACGTTGTCGCACTGACCAGCCATTTCACGATGGACGGGACCACTCCGCGGGCACGGCAGGCCATCGCCGCCCGCGCGGAGCTTCTCGGGGCGGTACGGCTGCCCAACAACGCCTTTCAACGTGTCGCCGGCACCAGCGTCGTCACCGACGTGCTGGTGCTGCGCCGCCGCGAACCGGGCGAGGAGATCGACCCCGCCACCCTGGAATGGGTCCAGACCGCCGAGATGCCGGTGCCCTCCGCTGAGGGCATGGTCGACCTCCCGATCAACAGCTACTACCACCGCAATCCCGACCACATCATCGGCGTCGTCCGCGCCGGCCACGGCCCCTACGGCAACGACAGCCTCACCGTCACCAGCGACAGCACCGATGTGGCCGCGGCACTTTCGCAGCGACTCTCGGCGATCATCAGCGACGCCCGAGCGCGGGGCAAAGCGCTGACCGCCACCCCGGAAACCCTGGTTGACGTCACCGAAATATCTTTCGACGCCGGGCTGCTGACCCGATCCACCGACGGTGAAATCCCGCTCTACTCACTGCGTTTCGATCCCGACAGCCAGTCGTTGCAGGCGTGGCAGGGCAACGGCTGGGAACCGGTCACCATTTTCAAGACCCGGATGGCCGAGACGCTGGAATTGCTCGCGCTGCGTGATGCCGCCGAAGCGGTCACCCGCTCGCAGCGCACCGCTACTCCCGGTCCGCAACGCGAGCAGCTCCGCGCCCACCTCAACCGCCTCTACGACACCTACGTCGCCAAGCACGGCCCGATCAATCGGTTCAAGATGACCGAGCCCAAACCGCGCACCCAGGCCGAACATGACGCCGCGGTCGCCGCCGCCACACTGGCCTGGCGCACCAAGAACAACGCCGACGACTCCGATATCCCGGCCGATCTGGCCGCCGAGTGGGATGCCGCGGCGTGGGAGCCCGCCGCCCCGCAAAAACGCCAGCCGCACATCGTGAAGGCGTTGCGGGCAGATCCCGGCTGGGGCACCCTGCAATCCCTGGAGGGGGTCGATCAGGAGACCGGTCTGCCCACCAAGGCGCCGATTTTCTCGGTGGATCTGCTCGCCGATCCGGTCACCATCACCTGGGCCGAGAACATCCACGACGCGCTCGCGGTGTGCCTGGACCAGCATCAGCGTGTCGATGTCGCCCACATCGCCGCCCTGCTCGCAGACACCGAGGACTCCGTGCGCGAACAGTTGCGCGGCCTGGTCTACCCGTCGCTGAGCGACCCCGACCAACTCATCCCGGCGGTCACCGCCCTGTCGGGCAACGTCCGACGCAAATTGGCCCAAGCCCGCGCCGCGGCCGACACCAACCCGATCTACGCCGACTACGTCCACGCGTTGCGGCAGGTCATGCCGGCCGACAAGATGGCCAGCCAGATCAACGCCCGCCTGGGTGCGCCGTGGATCAGACCCGAAATCGTTGAGCAGTTCGCCCGCGAAGTGCTGGAGGCGCGGCGGATCACCATCGCCCACCACAACGGCAAATGGGCGGTGGACTGCCCCGCCTGGACGCGCAACACCGTCGCGATGACCGAGACGTGGGGGACCGGGCACCGCGACGCGATCGACCTGCTCGAGGGCGCCCTGAACTCTCAGACGATCGTGGTCAACCGGCCGGCCGCCGACGTCGAACTGCGCGGCGGACCGACCATCGACCGCGCCGCCACCGTCGCCGCCCAAGCCAAGTGCGGCAAGCTGATGGACCGGTTCAGCAAATGGGTGTGGGAGGACGAGTCCCGCAGCGAGGAACTGGTCACCGAGTTCAACACCCGCTTCAACAGCCTCCGCGCCCCCATCCACGACGGGTCGCACCTGTCGCTGCCGGGCCTGTCGACGCGGTTCACCCCGCACTACTACCAGCGCAACGCCGTGGCCCGGATCATCGCCGAGCCGACCGTGCTGCTCGACCATGTGGTGGGCGCCGGGAAATCCGGCACCATGTTCATGGGCGCGATGGAGCTCAAACGCCTCGGCCTGGTCAAACAGCCCTGGATCGTGGTTCCCAACCACCTCATCGAACAGGTCGCCCGGGAAGCGAAATGGTGGTATCCGGCGTCGCGGCTCCTGATCGGCGCCACCGGGGCCGACGCCGAGGACCGCCGCCGGCTGGCCGCCCAGTCGGCCACCAGCGACTGGGACATGGTGATCATCCCGCAGTCGGTATTCGAGCGCATCAACGTCCACCCCGACATCCGGGCCGACTACGAGAACCGTGAACTTAGCGCCCTGGAAGAACAGCTGCGCACCGCGCAGAATCCGCTCACGAAAAAGATGATCGAGGCTGCGCTCAAACGCCAGCGCACCAAGTTGGAGAAACTGCAGAAAGCCGCGGCGAAAGACACCGGGGTGACCTTCGAGCAGACCGGGTGTGACTACCTGTTCGTCGATGAGGCCCACCACTACAAGAACAAGACCCGGCTCTCGCAGATCCGCGAACTCGCCTGCCCGTCAGGGTCGGCCAAGGCCACCGACCTCGACCTCAAACTGATGGTGCTGCGCGGGCGCCGCCGCGATGAAGCCATCGCCGCCGGCACACCCCCGGCAGAGGTGGTCGAGCGGGTGGCCACGTTCGCCACCGGAACCCCCGTCGCCAACAGTCTCGGCGAGTTGTATGTCATGCAGTCCTACCTGCGGCCGGACCTGCTCGCCGACAGCGGCACCGCCGACATCAACGACTGGGGCAACACCTTCACCGCCACGGTCAACACCGTGGAAGCCAACGCCACCGGGACCGGACTGCACCCGGTGACCCGGGTGGGCAAGTTCACCAACCTTCAAGAGCTTCTCGCGCTGTCCTCGGCGTTCACCGATGTCGTCACCCGCACCCAGGTCGCCAGCGGCAGAACAGGACTCACGTTGCCGGGGCTGGTCGGCGGGCGCCGCAAGATCGTCACGATCACCCCCAGCCAGGAGGTCAAGGACTTCATCACCGACCTGGCCCACCGCGCCCAGAACATCGACCCCCGCCGCATGGACCTCGACAACATCCTCAAAATCAGCAACGACGGCCGCAACGTGTCGCTGGACCCGCGGCTGGCGAACCTGGCCAAACCCGAAACCTCCCGCGCGAAAACGGTGGCCGACGAAATCATGCGGATCCACCACCAGACCGCCGACAACGTCTATGTATCCCCGGACACCAAAGCCCCCATGGAACGCACCGGCGGGCTGCAGATCGTGTTCTGCGACCGGGGAACTCCCAAGCAGGGCCAATCCTTTTCGATGTATTCCGCGATCCGCGACGAGCTGGTCGAGCAGGGCATGGACCCCGCCGCGATCCGGTTCATCCACGATGCCCGCACCGCCGAGGACCGATTGCGGCTGTTCGATGAATGCAACCGCGGCGCAGTGGCGGTACTGATCGGCTCGACAGAGAAAATGGGAACCGGCACCAACGTGCAAACCCGCGCCGTGGCGCTGCACCATGTCGATGTCCCGTGGCGGCCCGCCGATCTCGAGCAACGCGAAGGGCGGGTGATCCGCCAGGGCAACCAGAACGCCGCCGTGGAAATCCTCAACTATGTGACCGAGGGCAGCTTCGACACGTTCATGTGGCAGAAAGTCGAAGCCAAAGCCATGTTCATCGAACAGATCAAACGCAACGAGATCGACGCCACCGAAGTCGACGACATTGGGGGGGAGTTCACTGCCAGTGCCGCCGAAACCAAAGCCGCTTCCACCGGGGACTCCCGCTACATCCAGCAGGTGAAACTCACCGACGAAGTCGCCCGCCTCGACGCCCTGGAGCGTTCCCACTTCGACGCGATCGCCCGCCGCGAGCGCCTCATCAAAGACACCACCCGCCAAATCGCCCGGGGGCAGGCCGATATCGACCAGCTGGCACCCATGGTCGAACAGATCGCCGCACGCTCCACCGGCCCCCTGGCTGTGACAATCGGCGACCAGCACTTCGCCGAGCGTAAAGACGCCGCCCTGCCGTTCGCGAGCGCCTGCCGGCGAGCCTTCGAGCAGCTGCGTGACCGCCCGCACTGGGAAACCCGCCCCGTCGCCACCATCCACGGCCTGCAGCTGCTCGCCCGCCGTGAAAACGTGGCCGGCACCGTGAACCTGTCCTTCGACACCCCCTCGACGGAGATCGCGGTCTCCACCGCCGATCTGCTCGCGGCCTGCCAGCCCACCCTCGGCGGGGCCGACGCCAAAGCCCGGGGGCTGCTGCAGCGCGCCGAGAACATCTACAAAGACATTCCCGCGCACCTCGATCGGCTCACCGCCCACCAGGCGGTGATCACCGACGAACTCGCCGACCTCACCAGCAGCGCTGCCGAAGGTTTCGAACACCGCGACGAACTCAGCGAAAAACGCGCCCTGCTTGACGAACTCACCGCCGTGCTGCGTCTGGAATCAGAGAGCGCCGCCGCCAAAGCCGCCGCCGCCGAAGTCGCCGAGCGGATGCGCGTCGCCGGCCGACAGCCCGGCTGGTCCCTGAGCCTCAACCCCACCCCTGCGCTGTGCGAGGAGGCCGGCTACGACTCACCCGAGGCCTACCGCTACGCCTACAACCTCAAAACACGCCACCGCGCCAAGGTCTACCGTGACGAATGCCGCGACCGCGACGCAGGCCGCGACCGCGACCGCGGCGATGGCAGCGATGGGCTCGCGCTCTAGACCATGACCGCCCCCCGCGCCGACCCGCACGACCCGTGGTGGGACTACGCGCACGGCTGCGCCACGGCCCTTACCCAGGGCCGCGAACCGCCCGCCCATCCCGTGCATGGACTGATCCTCGAGCCCGGCGAATGGGTCCGCACCCACGCGCCCGCCGTGTACAGCCGCCTCCAACGCGGACCCGCCGCCGACCGCGGCGGCCGGGCGCCCATCATGGCCTACAACCCCACGCTGATGCTGGGAACGATGGCCGTCCAAGCCCTCGCCGACCGGCGGCGAAACCGCCAGGACGCCCAGCAGGCGCAACCGGAATGGCGGATGACCCGCCCCGCCTCCGTCATCACCACCACCGAGCGCATCATGTGCACCCGCCCCGACGGGGGCTGGCTGTCGTTCTGGTACCAAGATCTCGCCGAACACCACATCGACCTGCCCCAGCGGACCCTCGTCCTGGCCTTCCACCACCAGCAGTGCGCCCCCGTGCGCCTCCAAGGCCCCGCCACACCCGCCATCGCCCTCTGGTCGGCGGTCCAGGTCTACGGCGACGCCTGGAAAACCGACCCCCGACTCGCCGCGCTCCTCACCCCCAGCCCCGCAGAACACCAACAACGCCGCGCTGAACCGGCCGCCACCCTCAGCCCCGAGGCCTACCAATGGGCAGAACAACACGCCGCCGCCCACCGCGCCCGCACCGAACAACACCGCACCCAGCCCACCAGCGGCCGGGAACTCTGACCGTGAATGCGAGGACGCGGCCGACGGTACACGCGGGCCGCGGGCACCCGGCCGCAGCAACCCCGACACGACCCGCAAACTGTCATTCCCGAGTGCCGAGCGACGGGTTGAGAAAGACGACCGGCGTGAAGGATCACAAACCGGCAAGCAACGAGAGCGGCGCTTGAATGTCAACGCTCCGAACACAGCAACTATGGTGCGAAGAGTTCGCGCGGGGAGGGGGCAATCGGTGAGCGACGTCGGGGGAGGGCTGGTCATGGGGTTTGACCGTGCGTTGAACGGATCGCGGTCCCGGTCCACGACGCAGGGATACCGCACTGATCCTTTCCCAGCGTCGCAGAAGACGCGACGCACAGGACGATCTGAGGGGAATTCGCATTGAGCAAGCTGGGTACGTTCGTCTGGGGCATCGCCGACCAATTGCGCGGCGTCTACAAGCCCCACCAGTACGGCGGGGTGATCCTGCCGTTCACGATCCTGCGCCGCCTGGACTGCGTGCTCGCACCCACCCGCGAGGAGGTGCGGGCGTTGGCCGGCCAGTACAGCGACGGTGCCCTGGATGTGCAGGTCAAGCGCAAGACCGGGCTGAGCTTCTACAACACCTCGGCGTTCGACTTCGCCAAGCTGCTGGAGGACCCCGAGGGGTTGCGCGCCAACCTCATGGACTACGTCACCGGGTTCTCGGGCAACATCGACGTCTTCGAGCGGTTCAAGTTCGAGAACGAGCTGGCCACCCTGGATGAGAAGAACCGGCTCTACCAGATCACCCAGAGCTTCGCCGAGGTCGATCTGCACCCCGACACGGTGCCCAACGCCGAGATGGGCGACCTGTTTGAGTTCCTGATCTTCAAGTTCGCCGAAGCCTCCAACGAGGACGCCGGCGAGCATTACACCCCGCGCGACGCGATCCGGCTGATGGTCGACCTGCTGTTCGCCGAGGACAACGCCGCCCTGCTCGAACCCGGCGCGGTGCGCTCCACCTACGACCCGACCGCCGGGACCGGCGGGCTGCTGTCGGTGGCCGAGGAACGCATCCTGGAACGCAACCCCCAAGCCCGGCTGCGGCTGTACGGCCAGGAAATCAACGACCAGTCCTACGCCATCTGCAAGTCCGACATGCTCGTCAAAGGCCAGGACCCCGGCAACATCCGGGTCGGCGACACCCTCACCGACGACCAGTTCTGGGACCGGACCTTCGATTACTGCACGTCAAATCCTCCTTTTGGCTACTCGTGGTTAGGAGCGCGGGAGGCGGTCGAGAAAGAGGCGATGGTTCCGGGGTCCCGCTTCTCCCATGGCCTTCCGGGCGTCGGCGACGGCGCCATGCTGTTCCTGTGCCACCTGGTCCACAAGATGCGCCCCGCCCACGAGGGCGGCGGTCGCGCCGGAATCGTCCTCAACGGTTCGCCGCTGTTCACCGGCGCCGCCGAGTCCGGGCCGTCGAAGATTCGCCAATGGCTACTGGAGTCCGACCTAGTGGAGGCCATCATCGCGCTTCCGACCAACATGTTCTTCAACACCGGTATCGCCACCTACATCTGGATCCTCGACAACACCAAGCGCCCGGAGCGGCAGGGCAAGATCCAGCTCATCGACGCCTCCTCGTTCTGGACGAAACTGCGGAAGAACCTCGGCTCCAAGAGCCGGGAGGTCGACGCTGCCTCCCGCGACCGCATCCTCGCGATCTACGACGACTTTGAGGACGCCGACCCTGATCTGTCGAAGGTACTTACCGCCAACGACTTCGGCTACTGGACCATCACCGTGGAGCGACCACTGCTCGACGATGCCGGCAACCCTGTGGTCGACCGCAAGAGGACGCCGAAGCCGGACACCAAGCGCCGCGACACCGAGAACGTGCCGTTCACCTACGGCGGCAACGTCGCCGGTGACGCGGGTCGCGACGCGACCATCAAGGCTTACGTCGCCGCCGAGGTCCTGCCGCACGTCCCCGATGCGTGGATCGACGAGAAGAAGACGAAGGTGGGCTACGAGATTCCGTTCACCCGGCACTTCTACAAGTACGTCCCGCCCCGGCCGCTGGCCGAGATCGACGCGGATCTGGAGAAGCAGGTCGCGAAGATCATGGAGTTGCTGCAGGAGGTGGAGAAGTGACGTGGCGCGAGCGTCGCATCGCGGATTTGGCGGAACTCGTGAACGGCCATCCCTTCGAATCGGCCGACTTCGCCGATGAAGGTCCGATACCGCTCGTTCGCATTCGCGACATCCTGAACAAGCCTTTTCAGACGTTCGTTTCGAGGGAGGTCGTTCCCGAGGCAGCTTTCGTCCGCGACGGCGATGTGGTGGTCGGAATGGATGGTGATTTCAACCTCGTCTACTGGACTCGCGGCCCGGCCGCCCTCAACCAGCGTTTGTGTCTGCTCCGTTCAAACGGACAGGCAGATACCCGGTTCCTGGCTTATGCACTGCCCTCACATCTGAAAGTCATCAACGACCTCACCTACTCAACGACCGTCAAGCACCTTGCGTCGGGGCAAGTGCGTGGTATCAAAATGCTCGCCCCGGATGTCTCCGAGCAGCGCGCCATCGCCGACTACCTCGACCGCGAAACGGCCCGGATCGACGCGCTCATGGAGGAGCAGCAGCGGTTGATTGAGCTGCTACGAGAGCGGCGGCAGTCGGTGATCGAATCAGCGGCTGGGCACGGACTCGACGGCGCAGCCACCACGAAGGCGAGCGGATTGTCCTGGGTAACTGCGGTTCCAGCGCACTGGGTGGTGGCCAACATCCGCAGGTTCGCCTCGATGAAGACTGGTCACACTCCCAGCCGTAGCAAACCTGACTACTGGGTCGACTGCACGATCCCCTGGTTCACGTTGGCCGATGTGTGGCAGTTGAGAGATGGAAAGCGCACCTATCTCCTCGACGAGACAGCGAACCGAATCAGCCCCAAGGGCCTCGAGAACTCGGCGGCCGAGTTGTTGCCCGCAGGAACTGTCGTGCTTTCGCGAACAGCATCAGTGGGTTTCAGTGGAGTCATGCCGGTGCCCATGGCGACGAGTCAGGACTTTTGGAACTGGGTTCCAGGTGACGAACTCGACTCCATCTATTTGATGTGGGTCCTCCGAGCGATGCAGAGAGAGTTTCGCGCCCTGATGATTGGCTCAACACATCAAACGATCTATCAACCAACCGCTGCCGCAATCCGCATTCCTGTCCCGCCTCTCGACGAGCAGCGTCGCATTGCCGCTTATCTTGATGAGCAGACCGCCAAAATCGACATTCTCATCGCCGAGACCGAGCGGTTCGTCGAACTGTCCCGGGAGCGCCGCTCGGCGCTGATCACCGCCGCTGTCACCGGGCAGATCGACGTGCGGGCGGCGGCCTGAACATGGAGCTGCACAAGGAGATCGCGTTCGAGAAGAACCTCGCCGAGTACCTGGCCGCCCACGGTTGGCTGTACTCGCCGACCGACGCTGGCTACGACCGCGAACGCGCCCTGTTTCCCGAGGACGTGTTGGGTTGGCTGGCCGACACCCAGCCCGAGCAGCTCGCCAAGGTGGTCAAGCCCGGTGGTGACGTCGCCAAGCAGCAGGCGCAGCTGCTGGACCGGATCGTGAAGGTCCTCGACACCCCGCTGGACAACGGCGGCGGCACCCTGCAGATACTGCGCAAAGGCTTCTCGCACCTGTCGGGAAAGTTCCAGATGTGCGTGTTCAAGCCGGAGTCCACCCTGAACGAGAAGCGCACCGCCGACTACGCCGCGGTGCGGGTGCGGGTGATGCGCCAGGTCCATTTCTCCACCGCCCACCAGCAGTCGGTCGATCTGGTCCTGTTCGTCAACGGTCTACCGGTGGCCACGATCGAGCTCAAGACCGAGTTGACCCAGACCGTCGCTGATGCGATCACCCAGTACAAGACCTCCCGGCTACCCAAGGACCCCGCGACCGGGGCGGTGGCGCCGCTGTTCGTCTCCGGGGCAAGGGCTTTGGTGCACTTCGCGGTCTCCGAGGAGCAGGTGTGGATGGCCACCAGACTCGCCGGGGACGCCACCCACTTCCTGCCGTTCAACCGCGGCGATGATGACGGCGGCGCGGGTAACCCGCTAAACCCGCTCGGCCCGCGCACCGCCTATCTGTGGGAGCGGGTGCTGCAGCGCGATGCGTGGCTGAACATCCTGGGCCGGCTGATGTACATCAAGCATGACACCAGTACCGACCCGATCAGCGGCAAGACCGCCCGGTCTTCGACGCTGCGGTTCCCGCGGTTCCATCAGTGGGAGGCGGTCACCGAACTCACCGCAGCCGTCACCGCCGAGGGGGTCGGCAAGCGCTATCTGATCCAGCACTCCGCGGGGTCGGGCAAGACCGACTCCATCGCCTGGACGTCCCATCGGATGGCGCGTCTGCAGGTCGACAACGTCAAGGTGTTCGACTCGGTGATCGTGGTCACCGACCGCAACGTCCTCGACGCCCAGCTTCGGGACGCGATCAAGCAGATCGACAACGACGCTGGCATCGTCGTCGCCATCGACCGGGCCGAGGTGGCCAAGTCCGGGGACATCAGGTCCAAGTCGGGGCTGCTGGCCAAGGCGCTGCTCGACGGCAAGCTGATCATCGTGGTCACCATCCAGACCTTCCCGTTCGCCATGGCGGAAATCCGGAAGAACAAGGGGCTCAAAGGGAAACGGTTCGCGGTCATCGCCGACGAGGCGCACTCCTCGCAGTCCGGGGAGGTCGCCGCGAAGCTCAAGGCGGTCCTCACCGCCGAAGAAGTCAAGGAGATCGAGGAGGAGGGCGGCCAGATCGACATCGAGGCCCTGCTCGCCGCCGAGGCCACCGAACGCGCCGAGTCCGACGCCATCTCCTACTTCGCGTTCACCGCCACCCCGAAGGCCAAGACCCTGGAGTTGTTCGGCCGTCCCCCGGCACCCGGGGAGAAGCCTGCGCCGTTTCACGTGTACTCGATGCGCCAGGCCATTGAAGAGGGCTACATCCTCGACGTGCTCACCGGCTACCACTCGTTCAAGCTGGCATTCCAGGTCGGCAAGAACGCATCCGGCGGCGGTGGCGGTGGCGGTGGTGGGGTCGAGGAGGTGGATCAGGCCAAGGCCACCAAGGAGGTGATGCGCTGGGTCAAGCTCAACCCGCAGACCATCGCTCAGAAGGCGGCGATCATCGTCGAACACTTCCACGACAACATCGCCGGCCTGCTCGACGGGCACGCCAAGGCGATGGTCGTCACCGAACTGCGCAAGTCGGCGGTGCGCTACAAGCTGGCCATCGACAAGTACATCGCCGCGAAGGGCTACGGATACGGCACTTTGGTGGCGTTCTCCGGCACCGTGACCGACCCCGAGTCCGGCCCGGAGGACTTCACCGAGGCCAGCATGAACCCCGGGGTGCACGATCTGCGCACCGTCTTCCGCGGTGATGAGTACAAGATCATGATCGTCGCCAACAAGTTCCAGACCGGGTTCGACCAGCCGCTGCTGTGCGCGATGTACGTCGACCGGGTGCTCACCGGGGTCACCGCCGTGCAGACCCTGTCGCGGCTCAACCGCACCTACCGCACCCCGGCCGGAACGGTGAAGACCGCGGCGATGACCCAAGTCGTGGACTTCGTCAACGAACCAGAAACGATCCGCGAGGCGTTCGAGCCGTACTACACCGACGCGTTCCTGGAGACCGAAACCGACCCCAATCTGGTCCACGACCTGTCGGCCAAGCTCGACACCTTCGGCATCTACACCCAAGCCGAAATCGACCAGTGCGCCGAGGCGTTCGTGCGAGCCGCCAGCGACAGCGCCCTGCGCGACAAGATGTTCGCCGCGATCGACCCCGCCAAGAAGATGTTCGCCGGTCGCTACCAGGCGGCGCTGCTGGCCAACGACGGTAGAGGCGACAAGGCCGCGCTTGCCGAGCTCGACATGTTCCGCAAGGACGTCGGCACCTTCGTGCGGCTCTACGACTTCATGTCCCAGATCGTCAACTACGGCGATGCGGAGTTGGAGAAGAAGCAGATTTTCCTGCGCAACCTCAGCCGCTACATCCAGCCCGACACCTACACCGCCCCCATCGACCTCTCCGAGGTGGTGCTGCGCCACGTCAAGCAGATCGACCGCGGCAAGACCGACATTGGCCTCGGTGTGCGGGTGGGGCTGCACGGGCTGACCGCCGCCGGCTCCGGGGAAAAACGCGACCCCACGATGGTCGCCTTCCAGGCGGTCCTGGACCGCCTCAACGACCTATTCGGCTCGGAGGACTTCACCGAGGGGCAGAAGGTGTCGTTTCTGCAGGCATTGCTGCGGACCCTGCTCGATGACCCTGACCTCGTGCAGCAGGCGAAGGTCAACACCGCCACCCAGTTTGTCGAGTCTCCCGATTTCGACCACGCGGTCACCGGGGCCGTCGCCGACAACCAAGGCGCGCATCACAAGATGAGCGAGTATTTCTTCACCAACGCCCCGGGGCGAGCGAGTCTCGTCGCCGACATCGCCAAGTGGTTCCGCGCGACCGTGGTGGCAGAAAAGACCGAAGCCGGGTGAGGACAGCCTCACGATGGCGAACTACGGCCCGGCATTGCGGCTCGTGGGAACGCTACTCGCTGAGCAAACAGATGAATGGCAGGTGACACGCCGCTACATGAGCCAAGAGACGTTGGCGCGCGTGCTGAGCAAGGAAGACCAGGCCAACCTACTGCCACAGTCTGAGGCCGCCTGAAGCAATGAAACTGGAGACCGGAATTACACCACTTGACGGGACACTACCACTCCTTGTACTCTCCATAGTATGTGCTTCGTTTAAGACGGGGCGACATGTAAAGCAACCGTAGCTTCAAAAACAATATTAAACTTTTGAGTCAAGCGCTGAGACGCGAGGTGAAATATGAATGCAATTACTAATGTCGTTGGTCAGTCACTGGAAGATGGTGCTCGAGTCGCTCGCCTGAAGAAAGCTGTCGACGAGGCTACCTACGGTGGCTGCATCGAGCGCGCAGTGCTTTGGTCAGAGTATTACATGGATGAGGCCAACGATGGGAAATCTACGGCCGTTCAGATAGCTGAAGCGACACGCCACGTCCTGGCCAACAAAACGGTGAAAATCTATCCTGACGAGCTGATTGTTGGCAACTTCACCGCCAAACGGGTCGCCGGCATCTGTTATCCGGAGTTGGGCGGTCTGGGCATAATGATTGGTGTCGACAAACTACCCACCCGCAAGGTCAATCCTCTCGAGATCAGCGAAGACGAGCAGGCAAAACTCCAGTCATATATTCCGTTCTGGATGGACAAGAATATGGTTTATCTTGCCTTTGACGGGCAGGAAGAGCAGATGCGCTTTGTTAAGGAGCAGATTGAAGCACTGCAGTACCAATTGTATGAGGCTGGTGGTATTGCTCACCTGGCACCCGGCTACGAGAAAGTGATCAAACTGGGTGCCGAGGGCATCATCGCCGAGGTGGAGGCCTTCGAGGCACAAACCAACGATCCCTCCAAGCTGGACTTCTACCAGTCTGTGAAAATCTCAATGAATGCGCTGGCAGAGTTTGGTGACCGCTATGCGACCGAGGCGCGTAGGCTGGCAGAGGCTGAAGCGGACCCTCAGCGGAAACTTGATCTAGAGCGGATTGCGGAGGTCTGCGCTCGCGTACCACGTTATGGCGCAACCAGTTTCTATGAAGCGGTCCAATCAATGACCCTCACCCACATCGCCATTTTCCAGGAGACAATAGGTGAAACCACCTGTCCGGGCCGCGTGGACCAATTCCTGAATTCCTACTATGAAGAGGATTTGGCGGCTGGACGTATTTCAAGACAAGAGGCGAAAGATATTCTGGGAGCTTTCTGCGTAAAGCTATGCGAAACCATCCCCATGTACTCCGACGAGCTGACCAGCATGCTCGGTGGATTGACCAGCTGGGAGGTAGTGACCATCGGTGGTCAGGACTCCGAGGGCAACGATGCGACCAATGAACTGAGTTTCATTTTGTTGGAGCTCGCCGATGAGTTGCGCATGCGCCAGCCCAACTTCCACGTCCGTCTCCACGAGAACACACCCAAGGCATTCTACGATGAGGTCATCCGGGTGAACTTCGGCCCGGGTTCGGCGCCCGCCATGTATAACGACGAGACCATCATCGAGTCCATGATGAATGTCGGTTATTCCCTGGAGGATGCCAGGGACTATGTCGCCATCGGCTGTGTTGAGCCCACGGCGCCGGGCAAGACCCTGGGTTCCACCGACGCCGGGATGTACAACATGGCCCTGGCCCTGGAAATGGCGCTCAACGAGGGGTGCCAGTTTGGTTCTGACCGACAGATCGGTGTCAAGACACCCCCGGTCTCCAGCATGAAGAGCATGGATGACGTATTGGACGCCTACAAGGTGCAGGTGAAGCATCAGCTGGGCAAGCTGCACGCGGATTTGCAGAAGTGTGAACAGTTCCACGCCAAGTACCACCCCACCCCGATCACCAGCGCTACGCTGGAAGGCTGTCTCGAGCAGGGTGTTTGCTCTACACAGGGTGGCGCGAAGTACAATTTCTCCGGTATCCAGGGCACCGGCATGGCGGTCGTGGCCGATTCCCTGGGGGCCATTGAGAGTGCTGTGTTCGAGGACAAGTGGCTCACCCTTGAGGAGCTGGTCGCTCACCTGAAAGACAATCTCTCGGATGAGGTTGTGCGGACCAGGCTGAAAGGCATCGATAAATTTGGCAACGATATTCCCAAGGCGGATGCCTGGATGAAGTGGGTCGGGGATCACTACTCCGATTCCATTCACGCCCTGGGCAAGAATACCCGCGGTGGCCAGTACCTGGCGGGCGTGTACTCCAACACTTCCCACACCCACTTCGGCGGGCTGATCAATGCCACACCAAATGGCCGTCGTGCCGGCGAGACCTTCGCCTCGGGTTTTGCGCCGGAAAACGGTGCAGACAAGCGTGGCTCCACCGCCTTGATCAATTCGATGAACCGGATCGATTTCAAGAAGTTTGCCAATGGCATCAACTTCAATATCAAGCTGGATGCCTCCAGTTACGACTGTGACGATGGTAAGAGTGCACTGGGTAGCATGTACAAGGTGTACTTCAAACGGCACGGTATGCAGGTGCAGGCCAATATGCTGGATCCGAAAATCCTGATTGAGGCACGGGACAACCCGGAGTTGCACCCCAACCTGCTGATTCGGGTATCTGGCTACTCGGCGTACTTCAACGATCTATCACCTGAAATGCAGGATGAGGTGATATCCCGGAGCAGTAATGGGGCGGAGCAGTAATGGGGCCTGATGCAAGCCTGATTGATGCGATAGCAGTTACCGAGCCAAGGAAGGCTTCGCTGTACTTCGACATCAAGAGAAACACCCTGGACGACGGGCCGGGTATTCGCAGCGTGGTGTTCTTCAAGGGCTGCCCGCTGTCTTGTACCTGGTGCCAGAATCCGGAAAGCATCAACACCGGTTACGAACTCTCCTATGATGCAGAGAAGTGCATCAGCTGTCACGACTGTGCTGACGCCTGCCCCGAGCAGGCGATCGACCTGAGTTCGCCCGACAAAATCATCCGCGACAAATGCACCCAGTGCTTCAAGTGCGTTGATGTCTGCCCATCCGGTGCTCTGGAGCGCTGTGGCAATGACATCGACATGGATCATCTGGTGGAGAAGGTGCTTGAAGACGAGGCCTTCTTCGAGGCCTCCGGCGGCGGGGTTACTGTCTCCGGCGGCGAGGCGCTGATGCAGATGGATTCGGTCGGCGAACTGTTCTCGCGGCTGAAGCAGCGGAATGTTCACACGCTGATCCAGACAGCGGGCCTATTCAATTACAAGGTATTTGAAAATCTGGTATTGCCCTACACCGACACCATCTACTTTGATCTCAAGTTGATGGACAGCGATGCGCACAAGCAGTACTGCGGCGTTCCCAACCATTCTATTCATGAGAACTTCAGGAAGGTCCAGGCCCTGGCACGGGATTCGGTGATCGAGGTTCTGCCGCGGGTCCCGTTGGTGCCCTTTATCACCGACACGGATGAAAACCTCAGTGCCATTGCTGACTTTATGCTCGAGAACGGCGTAAAGAACATGCAGATCTTGCCGTACAACCCGATTTGGCTCGACAAGCTGCCACGCTTCGGCAGTGTCCAGCGTCTGGACTTCGGTGAAGGGACAGGCAAGTTCATGCCGGACGCGGAGCTTGACCGCTGTACGGAGATTTTTGAGTCCAGAGGTATTCACGTCCATTGTCACAGGTGATGTATCAGCTCAGACAGCCGGCGCCTTCCTGATTTCGCTTTACCTATAACCCATAATCAATCTGTCCATCACATGAGGAAAATAAAATGACGTATGCACAACCCGGCCAGGAAGGATCTGTAGTTTCCTTCAAATCGCGCTATGACAATTTCATCGGCGGCGAATGGGTAGCGCCCGCTGACGGCCGTTACTTCGAAAATGTGACTCCGGTAACCGGCCAGGTGTACTGTGAGGTGGCCCGTTCCTCGGCGGCGGATATTGAGAAGGCCCTTGATGCGGCGCATGCAGCGCGAGCAAGTTGGGGTGCCACCTCGGTAGCCGACCGGTCCAACCTGCTGCTGAAGATCGCTGACCGCGTCGAGCAGAATCTTGAAATGCTGGCGGTTGCGGAGACCTGGGAGAATGGTAAAGCCGTACGCGAGACCCTGAATGCTGACCTGCCCCTGTTTGTAGACCACTTCCGCTATTTTGCGGGCTGCATCAGGGCCCAGGAAGGCAGCGCCGCTGAACTGGATGCGACAACGGCCAGCTATCACTTCCACGAGCCCTACGGCGTGGTGGGCCAGATCATTCCCTGGAACTTCCCCCTGCTGATGGCCGCCTGGAAACTGGCGCCGGCGCTGGCCGCGGGTAACTGCGTGGTCATGAAGCCCGCCGAGCAGACCCCGGTGACCATTCTCCTGGTGATGGAGCTGATACAGGACATTCTGCCCGCTGGCGTGGTTAATATCGTCAACGGCTTCGGGGCGGAAGCGGGGGCGGCACTCTCGCAAAGTACACGCATTGCCAAGCTGGCCTTCACCGGCTCGACGGCGGTGGGTAATGAGATTCTCAAGTGCGCGGCGAACAACCTCATTCCTTCAACGGTTGAGCTGGGTGGTAAGTCACCGAATATCTACTTTGAGGATGTTCTGGACTATGAAGATGACTACCTTAACAAGTGTGCGGAGGGTCTGCTGCTGGGCTTCTTCAACCAGGGTGAAGTGTGTACCTGTCCCTCCCGTGCACTGATCCAGGAATCCATCTATGACCGTTTCCTTGATATCGTGGTTGAGCGTTCAAAGACCATTAAGCAGGGCAATCCGCTGGATCCTGAGACACAGGTTGGTGCGCAGGCCTCCAAGGAACAGTTTGACAAGATCATGAGCTACATGGAGATCGGTCGGCAGGAAGGTGCACAGATTCTGATCGGCGGTGATAGTGCCAACCTGTCCGGTGATCTGTCCGGCGGTTACTACGTGCAGCCGACCCTGATGGCGGGCAAGAACGACATGCGCATTTTCCAGGAGGAGATCTTTGGGCCGACGCTGGGTGTGACCTCTTTCAAGGACGAGGCCGAAGCACTGGCCATCGCCAACGATACTGACTATGGCCTGGGTGCCGGCGTCTGGACCCGCGACATGAATCGCGCCTACCGCATGGGACGGGGCATTCAGGCGGGTCGCGTGTGGACCAACTGCTACCACGCCTATCCTGCGCACGCGGCCTTTGGCGGATACAAGAAGTCGGGTATTGGCCGTGAAACCCACAAGATGATGCTTGACCATTACCAGCAGACCAAGAACCTGCTGGTGAGCTACAGCATCGACCCGCTGGGTTTCTTCTGAGTCCAAACTACTGCCTTAATGGTCTTAATGCCCCTTGGTAATCACCTTGGGGCATTTCTAATGCCAGAAAATTTAGTCTCAACCATTCTCGCCGTGCCAGCTTGAATTTAACCCCGACTTGGTCACGTGTTGAATGGCTCAGTGACCTATCCTTACTACAGGAGTTGGAATGTCCGAGTTTCAGACATGGCTGGTGGCGGCGACGCGATGGCGACGGCAGCCGAAGGCGATCATGTCTGGACGATCAGATGCCCGTGTTGTTGATCAAGTCGTTGCGGGCGATCGGGCTATCGGGCGACGTGCGGGATGCAGGATCGCCCGCAGGCTTCGCCGGCCCTCCTGCGGTGATAAGCGTGCGAGAGAACTCGCTGCCGAGCACCACGTGAACTTCCATGCGCCGGCGGTGGGGGAGTAGCACTGACTGGCGATGTCAGTCTCCGCGCAGCCGGGCGTAGAGCGGGTTGCGGGCTGCGGCGGCCCGGGTTTCCTGTCCGGCCCCCTCGACATACCGTTGCGAGGTGGCGATGGACGTGTGACCTAAGAGCGATTTCAGTTCGTACACACTGACTTTCGCGTTGGCGAGGTCGGTGGCGAAGGTATGCCGCAGGCCGTGGACCAGGGCGCCTCGCTGGCGTTCAGAGTCCACTCCCGCCCGGCGAAACAGCCGCAGCACGCGGTATTGCACGGTGCTGCGCGTGATACGGGCGCCGTCCTTGGCGCTGACGAATAGCGGCGCGTCAGCCGGCCAACTGCCCAGTCCCCCGGCGGGGGAGGACCCGCGCCGCCCGCTCGGAAACCGGGTACGCCGGCTGGCCAGGTAGACCTTAAGGTCTCTGATGAGTGGGGCTTCGATGGGCACGCGCCGGTCTTTCCGGCCTTTGCCGCGTACGTGAACCACCGCGCCGTCGCCGACGAGACGGATGTCACCGAAGTTGATCCCGACCAGTTCCTCCAAACGCAGCCCCGCCAGCAGCGCGGTTAGCAGCATCGCCCGGTCGCGTTCAACCCAATCGTCCCGCCGCCGGCGTGGCATTGCCTGATCGGCATCCAGAGTGTCGAGCAGCGCATCGATCACGTTGGGCGGCAGAGCTTTCGACAGGGTTTCGTCGCTTCTGGGGCGGCCGACCGACCCCATCGGGTTGGCGGGAATCAACTCATCGTCGTAGAGATCGGTGCACAGGGTGTTCCAGGTCGACCAGCACCGCCGAACCGAGGCCGCGGCATGGGTGGGGGCGAACAGCGCGAACGCTGTCCGCAGGGCGTCGCGGTTGATGTCGGACAGGCGCAGCGCCGTTAGATCGGTTCCACCCACGATGATCTCGGCGATCGCGTCGAAGTCGCGGCAATACGCGGCCAGGGTGTGCGCTGAACGTTTCTGGGTTCCGCGGTCGGCAAGGAAACTGGCGAACCACTCCGGGCGAGCCCGCTGCGTCGCGGTCATACCGATTTCAAGGTGGTTGAGCGATACGACACTTGGCAGAGCCGGGTCGATGGGGCGGGCAGCCACCGGCCCGCGCGGGCGGCGGGCGGCGGCCCAACATCGCCGACTATCCGGACTGCCGGGTCAATTAGGGACAACACCAGCGGCAACACCATCCAGGCGGCCAGCCCCTTCAACTGCGTCCCGTCCGAGGCGCCCTGTAAGGACCGCACGTCGGCACCGATCGCCCCCGTGGCGGCGGCATCAGCATTGGCCGACATGTCGTTGATGGCCGCACCCAGCGTCGGCCGATCCAGGTACACCGGGATCGGCAACAACCCCTCCCAGGTGCCGTCGGTGTCCAACACCAACCGCAGTTCGGGACGCCCACTGTGGGTATCGAACTCCAGATGCACGAAGCTCCCCAGGAACCGGAAGGCACCACTGAGCTGGTCATACACCTGGGGCGGCAACTCCACGTAGCAACACCATTCGGGCAGACGAGTCCAGGTTTCCGCCGGCGGCAGCACCGCCTGCTGCCAGTGCGCCGCACCGCCGCCAGCGGAGTGCCACAACGCACCCGTCGAGTACCCGACGACCTCCGGGTCGATCTGGTAGACGCCGCGACCCAACCGCCACTGGGTCAGAGCCGCCACACGGCCGATGTCCGTGCCGAGTCGATCGCCGTGAACACCGCGGGATGTCAGGTAGGCCACCGTTGCCGCCATCGGCAACCAACACCAGTCGGGCCATTCCAGGCCCGGCACTCCGCGGCGTTCCACCAGGCCGCCACTGACCGCCAACGCATCGGGGTCAGACCTGCGAAACTCGGCCAGCAGTGCATCGACGCGCGCCACGCTAGCGAGGTCAGCAGTGCTCATCCCGTTTCCCAAATCCTCTCCGGGGGTTGCGCGACGGGATGTCCGATCCGGAATTTCCTGAGAACGCCGAAATGGACAATTGGGGGCTCGCGGAGACCAGCTGCCCCGGATCACCATATCTGACATATTGCCTGTTATGCGTGAAACGGTAACCCGTGGTGGTCATAAAGTGCTGCTTTGCTGAAGGCGTGTCCGACGACGACGACCGATTTCGGCGTGCCGGGCCGCGACCATATGACAGTGCCCCGACGCTATTCCCGTTGTTGATCGGCGCACTGCGCCCGACGAGTTCACAAACAAAAGCAAGTCATAGTTCTAGGCGTGGGGCGAGGTCGCTGTCGTGTGCGCGCGCATGCTGTCGCGTCGAAGAGCGGCCGCTAGGTCGACGTCATCGGTGAGACCGGCGGCGGTCGTCAGGGTTCGGGCGATTCGGGCAAGTACGGCGGGCGGAACGGCGATGGGTCCGTTGCCGTTGTGTTCAGACTGGATTAGCCCCGCCAGTGAAAGAAGCTGGGTGGTTTCGTGGCGACGCGCGCTTCGATCGGCGTCGGTGATCGGTGGATGGGTTTCAAAGAACAGGAGAGTTTCGGCCAGTCCGGAAATCAGCCGGCCGAAGTTTGCCACGCTGATATGGCCGGTGCGCGGCAGCGCGAAGAGATTGGCGCCCGGTTCTTCGGCGGCGTAGGAGGAGACAATCTGATCGGCGAGGTCGTCGAGAACATCGTCATCCAGATAGGGCATGGCATGGCGACCTGAAGTCAGACCGAGGAGTCCGGCGACCGCACTGCCCTGCTCGGCCAAGAAGACCGCGACGGCGCCCACGGGAATCGTCATTCCACGCTGCGCCACTCGGTCGACCAGCGCGATCGAGGCCACATCAAGCCATCGGGGGGGCTGGGAAGCTGAAAATTCAGACACAGCGAATCGTTCCTTGGGTGCAGAAGTGGTCACGGCAGGAGCGCCGCCGATCCGACCCATCCTGCCCGGCGCTCGAGTCTGCGTCGGCTATTCGTGTCGCGCGTGTTCGCAGGGAACTGCGCAAGGCAGGCGGCGGGCCGGCCGGCGAGGGCTTGAGCACGAAAGTTCGTCGACGTTGGGTTCCGGACTTTGCGGAACGTTTCGCCACTGTGACATTTTCTCCGTTCCGGAGAGGGCGCTCAGTTTTCGGTTGAGACCCAACTCGCGAGTCATTAGCGCTCGTGTAGTGGGGACTCTGCGGTGTTGACTTCGCTCGGAATGTGCTGGAGCTGAATGCCCCCAGGACGCTGAATCACCCCTACCCACAGCCCGAATCACCACCACCGGCGCGCCGGCGCGATCTAAGGCTTAGCATTCGGTCGCCCAAGTCGCTTCCACAGCGCACGCCAGATCGAGCTGCCACGGCTGCGCGAGGTCGAGGAGAAGTTCGTCCCAGCTGGGCGCTGCGGCTCGGCGCTCGGCCGAGAAGTCGCTCGCCACTTGGAGTGCCGCCTTACCCGCCATGATTAAGGTCGGGAAATTCACGTGGCGGATCTGTGCGGGGTGTACCCCGTATTCGAAGACGATCCCTTGAGCTACGGCTTTCCCGATGGACGCGGCGCCAACTAGTGAATGGGCCGCTAGGCATAGCTCATTGCGTTTGCGGGCTTCTTGGCCTGTGAGCTCAGCCGAGCCCCGCTCTCGCAGGGCGGTGAGATGGACGTGTGTGCGTACTACGGTCTCTGTGGCGATTGCCGTCATCCCGGGGGCGACGAGGGCGGATCGTAGGTTCAGCCCCTCTCCGGGACGGATTCCGGCGTAGGCATGGTGGGCGAATTTGCTGATGGTTTGGCTGTTGCTTTCGTAGAGCAAGGAAAAACCGGGGATGGGCAGGCTCATCGGGGTGAGAACGTCGGCGATCAGGTGCATCACCCACCGCAGCAAAGCTTCTTCGAAGGATTGGACTGGCTCGAAGGCCTTCGTCGCTGTTACGCGCTCACCAAATGACCAACGGATCCCGTCAAATTGACCATCCATGATCTGCCTCAACGCGGTAAAGGGCCGTGCGAGGTCGTGGCCTGCTGACTTGACTCGATGGGCCCTCCCGCCGAACCCAGGACCCATGTAGTCGATTGGAAGTTGCTTGCCAGCCTTCTCAAACGCCTGAATGAGACGCGTCTGATTCAGCGGTTTTAGCCATTGACGGATCATCCGGTCAATCGCCGCATCAAACCAGACGCAAGTTCCGCCAACCATGCCCGCAAGGCCTACCGCCGCGATGTCAGCAGTTGACCACGGAATGCGCTGGAGGCTGCGCCATTGGTCGAGCTTGGCCGCGAGTTCGGGCGTGAGCGCCGCGTCGAGATCTACTTCAGTCCAGCATTTCTCGTTGCGCAGGCGATCGTTGAACGCGGTGAGTTCCGCATAGGACTGCGTAGGTGAAGCGATGGGCAGTTCGCTCGGTGTCGGATCGTCGGAAAGCGCATCGACTACCGCAGCATCCATCGCTTCAAGTCTTCGACGAATGGTGTCAAGGTTTCGATCGAGTTCGTCGGCGTTCATGAAACAGGCTCCGCAATCCGGTCACGGATGACCTCGAGGGTGGCCACCGCTTCCTTAGCTTCCGTGCGTGCTTCTTTCAGCTTGTTCAGCTCCTCACGAAGCGCGTTGTTCTCCTGCTTCAACCCGCGGAGCTCATCGGAGAGTGCGTCATGATCGCCAGCGATTTGCGCCTTCTCATCTCGGAGTTTCCTTATTTCGGAACGCTTCTCCACAATTTGCTCGCTGAGCAGATTGATCTTTTCGGAGAATTCGTTGAGTCGATAGTTGAGGCCTTCGACCACTCGACGGATCTTCTGGTCACGATCGGGTGAGTCATTGAGGACTAGTTTGGCCAATAGCTCCAGCTTGATCGCATCTAGAATGACCTCACCTGCGCCAGCGGGGCTGTAGCGCGTCGCGGCTCCTGCAGCACCCCCGGCGACTACTCCGCCGACCCCACCGACGAGGATCGTCCCACCGAAGACACCGAATCCGCCAGCAGCCAGAGCACCGCCTCCGAGCGCCGCCAGTCCTGCAGACGTGGCAGCCGCACCCGATAGTCCCATCGAGGCGCCGATCATCCCGCCGATGTAGGGGGCAGCCAGACCGCCCGTGGCGACTCCGACCGCTGCCCCAACGATGCCTATTGCCGCGACTCGCCCCCACTTGATCGACTTTTGACGCAACTCCTTGAACAGTGCGTCGAACTCCTTGGTAGCTGCCGCCAGATCCTCGGTACTGACACCGGCCAATTCGTCGGCGGCGGCCTTCAGGGCTTCCTTTCTGGCGGTAGGTACCCATTTGTCCTCTGGGTGCCAGGGGTTGAAGGTCATTAGGTCGACGAGCAGGATCATTGCGCGGGAACGTTTGTCGATGCGTCCTGCGAGCCTTTTAGCGGCGTCGGTGATGTCCACATGGGCAATCAAGGATTCGTCGTCTACCGATCCGATCGTGGCGAGGAACTCAGAGTGATGGCGTCGAATCGTGTCGCGCTTGCGCTTCCGGGCTTTGGCGTTCGTCTCATTGCGCAGATCGGTTCGCATCATCTGCCGACGTAGCGCGTGAAGCGCGAACATCTCAAGGGTTGAGAGTTTGAACTGCTCAGGTGTACCGCTGTCTTCTGTGCGCACGAAAGTCTGCCCCCTTATTCCCGTGATTTGCACATTATCTGCTGAGGCTGACGGGGAACCCTCCAATTTCGAACCTGGGAAGAAGGGAAACCGAAAAACCGGATCGTTGCCGGTCAGTCTTTAACGGCTCTTCATGATTGAGGGTGTAGTCGGGGTCTGAATCCGCCGACTTCCAGCAGAGACCGCGCTATGTAGTGGGTGAGATTCCGAAATCCCAGGGCGGAGCCGCGCAGGTGTTCCAGTCGGCCGTTGATGGCTTCGGTGGGTCCGTTGGAGGTGCCGGGCCGGTCGAAGTAGGCCAGCACATCCTCGGCGCGTTTTTTCAACGTTCGTCCCAGCGTGATGACCTCGGTCAGTGCGGCGGGGACCGCCTCGCTGATCGACTCGATGAGTGCGCTCATCAGAGTGCGGCCCACCCGGCGGTCGGGGTTGCGGTAGGCGGCGATCATGCGCTGATAGATGCCCCAGGTCGCTTCGACTTCGACGTGGGCATCGACGGCGAACAGTGTGGTCAGCCGGTCCCGTTGCTTATCGGTGAGCAGGTCTTCGCCGGTCTGCAGGGTCCGCCGTGCGGCGTAGAGAGGATCGCTCTTGCGGCCGCGGTGTCCGCAGGTGTCGAGTTGAACGCGGCGCCGGCAGCGCTCCAGCGCGTCAGCGCCCAGGCGCACGACGTGGAACGGGTCCATCACCGCCACCGCCTCGGGCAGCTCCTCGCTGGTGGCGGTCTTGAACCCGGTGAACCCGTCCATGGCCACCACCTCCACCGCCTGGCGCCAGGACTCTTCTCGCTCGGCCAGCCAGGTCTTGAACGCCTGCTTGGAGCGTCCTTCGACCATGTCGAGCAGCCGGGCCGGGCCGGTCCCGGCGCGCACCGCGGTCAGATCGATGATCACGGTGACGTACTTGTCGCCGCGACGGGTGTGGCGCCACACGTGCTCATCGACGCCGATCACCGTGACCCCGTTGAAGCGGCTCGGGTCGTCGATCAACACCCGCTTACCCTCGGCGAGCACCGCATCATTGGCGGTGTTCCACGACACCCCGAGTCCTTCAGCGACACGGGCGATGGTGAGGTGTTGGCACACAACGGCTTCCAACGCCCACCGCATCCCACGCCGGGAGAGCCTGGCCCGCGGCTCGGCGGCCTTGCTGCTGTCTTGGCGCCACACATGAGCACAACCGGCACACCGGTAGCGGCGCACGGTCAACAGCAACGTCGTCGGCCGCCACCCGAAGGGCTCGTGAGCCAACTGGCGGGTCACGGTATCGCGTACCTGGCCCTGCTCGCCGCAACGTCGACACCATCGATCCTCGTCGACGATCCGGCACGCCAGCACCGCCCGATCGGATCGCAGGCGTTGGCCGGTCACCTCCAGCCCGAGCTCATCGAGGCGGCAGAACGTCGTCAGGTCAGGGCAAGCGAAGGTAGCCTCAGGCACGTCGAGGTCTTTCAGATAGGGCGTGTAGGAACCCCCCATCATCGGAAGACCTCGACACCTACCCCGGCAATGACGCGCCGATCAGCTCTACACCCCCATCTGTGAAGAGCCTCTTTAACGCCAGAACTGAAACTGCGACACGCCTCTCTCGACTGTTGGCCGCTGGCCCCCCGCCCGCCACCCCTCGGAATGAGCATTCCGGCAGCGCAAGAACATTCCCGCCCCGGCGGTGATCACCCCGTCCGCTGCGGGTGGTGTACGCGCGTCTCGGCACGCCGGGGTCGAGATGGTGACCACCTGGTCCTAGTTGCGGGGGGTCGGCGGCACGGCGGCGGCGGGCGGCGATCCCCGAGCTGCGACCACTGAGCCACCCCGCTGGAGTCCTTGTCCTGCTGTTCAAGCTCTTACCTCCTAACGGACTGGCGGCCCGTCACGAGGGCCCCGGCAACCTTCGAGCTTCCCCCGGCGGCAGGAGGCCGGGCGGATTCCAGAAACCCGCGGGTTACGTTTCGTTGTTACGTTTCGTTAAGTATTGTTTTGTTACATTGTGACAGGCAACGAAATGTGCCACCCTTGAACCCATGAGTGAAGCCGCCCTGGCAGTGAGTGAGATCGACAAGCTGTGCACCTACCCCGGATGCACTCGCCCGCGGCGCCCGGACCCGGCCACCGGCCGGCCCTCCCGGTACTGCGAACGCGCGGACGAAGGCGGCGGCCCTATTCACAACCGCGGCACGGCGTGGAAAGCGCGTAGGGCGCACACCGGCGACGCGCCGCCTCGGGAAGATGGCCTCACCGCGCCGGTGTCGATGGCCCGCGCCACGCTGGAACAGCGTCTGTCCGAGTTGCCGGGACGATTCGAGGATCTGCGCCAGTACCTCGATGGTGTGGTGCTCGATCTGCGCGCCGCCGGGGATGTCGAGGCTGCCGGGTCGGAGGTCGAGGACGCCCATCGTGAAGCGCTCACGAAAGTCACCGAGGCCGAACGTCGGGCGGCGGCCGCCGAGCGCACCGCCCGTAGCGCCGAGGCGGCGGCCAAAGCTGCGCAGGAGGAACGGGAGGAAGCCGATGCCCTCACGGAGGAGGCCACGGCCGAGGCTGCCCGGATCAAGGCCGATGCGCAGGCCGAGATCGCTCACGCACACGAGCGACTCGCCGTCGCCGAGGCCGGTTTCGCCGCAAAACTGGCTGAGCGCGACGCCGAGGTGGAGCAGGCTCGCCGCGATGTTGCCGCTGCCCGGGTCGAGGCGGCGGCGGCGGTTGCGGCCCAGAATGCGGCGACCGCGGAGGCGGCGCGGGAGCGCGACACCGCAGCGGGGCTGCGGCAGGAGCTCGACAACACCCGCCGCGATCTTCAGTCTGCCCGCAGCGAGTTCCAGGCGCAGATCGACGCCGCACGCCACGACCTTCAGGAGGCCGCCGCCGAGGCGGCCACGATCCGCGTCGCCCTCGCCGAGGCGAGAGCCCAGGCGGCTGCCGCCGAGCGTGCGTCCGACAGCGCCCGCGAGTCGCTGGAATCGCTGCGCGGCGATCTTGAGCGCCAACGCGCCGAGGCCCAGTCAGAGCGCGAAGTGCTGCGCACCGCCCACGCTGAACAACTCGCGCAGCTCCAGCGAAACGCTGACGATCGCGTGTCGGTGCTCACCGAAGCGCTTCACGCTGCACGCGAGATGGCGCGACTCGCTCTGCCCACCACCAACACCGATGAGCAATGATTTCTGAACGGGCCGTACCGCCCGAGCAGGTAGAACCATAGGAGGACACCGCGATGCCCTCTGATGACGACACTCCCACTGAATCGTGGCCGGTACTCACCAGATTCTTTTCGTGGGGCGACGAGGAACCCGCGCCGTACCTGCCTCGACCGGTCGAGCCGGCCTCACCGGTGTCCCAGCAGCTTGTCGACGTCGTCCGAAGACCCGCTCCAGCGAGCCGGCCCCTACCGTGGCGTCAGATGGCCCTCGCCGCCGGTGCCGCAGCCATCGTGACGGTCATCAGCCTGGTCGCGTGGGCTTTCCTCGGCGGCGAGTCGCCAACCGATCCCGTCCAGGCCAGCACCACTCCCTCGTCAGCCGCCGTCCCCACCACAGTTTCCACGGCGCAGAGTCAGTCACCTGAGTTCGACAACCGTCTGATGGCCCTACTGCCTCGGGGCTACCCGCCAGGCACCTGTCGCCCTGCACCGCCCCCACCGGGGGCTCTGTCCATGCTCGAATGCGGCGCCAACGCGGACGCTCCCGGAACGACCGCGCGCTACACCCTGTTCGGTGACGCTCAACCGCTCGCCGCGGCGATGGACCAGTTGATTCAGGGTATGGCCGTGCAGATATGCCCCGGCAACTACGCCTCGCCCGGGCCATGGCGCAAGACCGCGACCCCCGAGGTCGCCGCCGTAACTTTGGTCTGTGGCACACGCCGGAATAACCCCGCCGTGGGGTGGACCCTGGATTCTGCGTTGCTGCTCGCGACGATCCAGGCAGAGCCTGGGCGGACCGCCCTGGACCAGCTGTACACCTGGTGGTCCACCCACAGCTGAGACCGACGGGCCCTCGAATCAGCCGGCGGGGGTACCTGCGCTGCTCGCGCCTGGTGTCGCCGACGGAATGATCGTCGCCGGGACGGGGGGTGTGGACGGGGTCGCTGGAGCGCTTGGGCTCGTCGGCGCCGGTGCTCCTGCCGCCGCCGGTGCGGCCGGTGAAGCTGCCGCCGGGGCTGCCGGGGCCCCCTCGCTCGCCGCCGGGGTGCCCTGGCTGGTCGCGGCGGGTGGGGCGGTGGGCGCCGCTGTCGTCGGTGCCGCTGTCGTCGGTGCGGCCGGTGCAGCTGTCGTCGGTCCTGCCGGGGTTCCTGCGCTCGCGGCCGGGGTGCCTGCGGGCGTGCCCTGGCTGGTGGCGGCGGGCGTGCCCTGACTGGTCGCCGCCGGTGCTCCTGCCCCCGCCGGTGCGGCCGGTGAAGCCGCCGCAGGAGACTGGGCTGGCGTCGCGGGCGCGGCTGGTCTGACGGGTTGCGCAGGAGTCGCGGGTCGGCCACTCGGCGAGTCGGCCACCGGTTCCGGCGCGTTGACCCACACCAGCTGGTCGACCTGGCCGTCGTTGAACACCACTCGGTCCGGGGAAACGCCGCTGGGGATGTCGAAATAGATTTTCCCGCTGGCCTTTTCGCCGGCCGAGAGGGTGGAGGGGTTGATGCCTTGGGGAGAGGCCACCCCGAATAGCACCCGGTAGTTGGCGCTGCCTGCGCGGGCGTTGAAGTTCGGGATGATAGGGATGACCGTGCCTTCAACGGCGGCGTTGGTCGCGGTCGCCTCCCAGAGGGTCCCTATGACGTCGCCGGGGATGACGTCCGCGCTTGTCCTCAACCCGCTGACCGTCCAGGTCTGCACGACATCGCCATTGACCAGCGTGCCCGCTTGGCCGATCCGCAAGTCGGCCGCCGAATCGTCGGCCGCCGCCACCGGCGCACAGGCTAAAGCGCCCACGGCAGCGAGTGCGGCCAGTGCAATCTTCATGGTTCTCCCCCTTGATCCGGCGGCAAACCGACCGAAGTCAGTCTGAGCTGGTAACGACGCTAGCAGTTTCGATCCGTTCCACATCCCCGCTGAGATCGGTGTCGGCCCCCTCGTCATCATCGACCACCGCGTAGCCCAGGTAGCCCGTTCTCGCAGTGTCGAGCACGCCCGTTTCGCCCATCCTCGGATCGAGGACCGCCGCCACATGAACGGTCAGACCGGCGACGCCCGGTTGCAGGACGCGATTGCTCGCGGTGGGTGTCAGCACGACAGCCTGTAGCCGCAGCGTGCTGCGGTCCTCAGAGAGCAGATCCGGATGAATGTGGTCTCGTTGCACGCCCTCGCCGAGCCGGCATTCCATTGGCGGCTCGACCCGGCAATACCAGTAACGGCCTGCAACGTCCTCGGCTCGCAGCCGGCCCATCACCGTCACTCGTATCGGTAGATGAGCGGCCAGGTCGGTGACCGGAAATCCGCGCAGGCTGTGCAGGAGGAGCCGCGACACCTTTCGAAACGTAGCATTGTGCCCTTCCTGACCTCGCTCGTTACGCCCTGCGCCCAGCGTCGGGAACCCCGATGCGGCAATCTCGCCGAACCCCAGCCGTGGCGGGAACGCCCGATATCCGCTTTGGCGATTGGTAATGCGCCCACGTGCGACCTCCTTGAGCACAGCGCCCTTTGTCCCACGCCAGCTGCGGGACGTTGTAGGGGGGCCGTTTTGGCGGGGGAATCAAGAATCAGCTGGTGCGCTTGCATGTAGGTCTTGGTGTGCCGGGTCCGTTACCAGCGCGGTGGCGCGGCACGGGATCGCGCTCCGCTTGTAGCTTTGCTGACCATCTCGGCGCGGTCGCACTCAATAGACGAAATGCCTTGATACGAGGGGTATTTCGGATTCAGAGTCGGGAAAAGAAGTCACCTCAATACGTTGCTTAGCAGCGGCTATTCCGATAGACTGTTACCTATAGATAACTTCCATCGAAAGGTGACCCATGAAGACTCGACGCACCGAGACCCACCTGACCCCCGCAGCTCTGGTCAGCCACACGATGATTCGCATCCAGGGCGAGCAGGAAGGCGATATCGCCGTCTTTCACGCCTGCTCCCCCAATGCCAGGCTGCGACTGCAATGGGGCGGAATCCTGATGACGATGCTGTCGGCGCAGGCCTGCCAAGGCGTGCTCGAAGGCTTCAGCGCTGCCCGCTCGGCGATGACCCTCATCCCCCGCCTCATTCCGACACCGCCGCCAGCAGCAGCCGACCCTTTCGCACTGCCCACCGTGGCCATCGACTGGACCCGTCGTCCGGCCTACGCGGTGGTTCCCCGTCAGGAGCTTTCCCGCGACCGTTCTCGGCAGGTGAAGTGGCTTGACCTGCACATGGGGCCGGTGACGTTCCAGATCCTCGACCAGGCCGGGTGTGCGGGTGCTGTCGAACTCCTTCACACCGCCCACCGCGCCGCCGTCCAGGTCTTCCGCGACGGTCCCGACCACGCGCAGGACCCCACCGCAGACGACTACACGCCGCCGCCGAACACCTAGCGGTCATCCACAGCTCAACCGAACGCCGGGCCTGTTATCCACAACCGCGGATCGCAGGCCCGGCTTCTTGGTGTTCAGGCCGGACAATCGCAGATAAGTCCGTCCGAACATCCGAGGAGGCCCCCGTGAGCGTTCCCTGGTCGTTGACCACCACCGCACCGATCCGCATCGACACCACGATGGGCACCGCCGACAGCCATGATGCGGCAGTGACCGCCGTGCTGGTCGCCGCTCACGACGCCATCACCGCTGCCGAGTTCTCGGCCGCACCGCACTGTCGCTATGAACTGCGAGCCGGCGGCGACCTGGTCGCCGTCATCCAGACCGGCGCCGATGAAGACGGTAGGCCCGACCATGCCTCGACCCGTGCGCTGATCCAGCGCATCGAGTGGCAGCGCTACCTCAGTTCGTCGCAGTGAGCGACTGGTTTTCCAGTAGCAGTGCGGGTTCCACGCCGAGGCCGCGAGCCAGGTGCACCAGAACCACCACAGTCGGGCACTTGTGCCCAGCCTCGACGAGGTTGAGGTATGGACGGCTGATCCCCGCGATTTCAGCAAGCCTGGTTTGGGACAGCCCGGCGGCCGTGCGGTGTTCACGGATAGCCGCACCGAGGGCGGCAACGATCACCGAACCGTCGTCCGTGGACGCAGTTTCCATTCCCGGGCCTCCGTAATGTGCGTTACCTATAGGTTACACCTGCTCATCGCGGCTTGAAGCAGCGCAGCACCGCCGGCGGCACAGAATGGAACGCTTCGACGTTGCGCCATCTGGCCGAGCCGATCGCCCGGTACGTGCGGTGATGAGGACGCCAGTGCCGGAGGGCTGACGTTCGGGCCGGCGAGGTCGGAGCGTCAGAAGCGGGATCGCCGCGAGTCGATCCCCGGCAAGCGCCAGCGGCTCGCGATTCACCGCTGAGGGCCGCAATTGGGTTTTACGACTCCCCCAGAGGATCCGGGTTGTTGCGCGCCATCGGAAATGAACCCTTTCCGATCAGCCACAAGTGTTGCCTATAGATTACAGTTGCTGTAAACTATAGTTAACAGGCCGCAAACCCGGGGAAGGAACCTCAATGACCAGCACCACTCCTGCTGAACTGCTTCACCTGCATCCCACCGACGTTGAGATCGAAGAAAATGTAACGTCTGGACCCGCGGCTGAACCGGGACTTCCTCGCTTCTATCGAGGAGCACGGAGTGTTGGTCCCCGTACTGGCCGTGCGGACGGAGGGGCGGGGCAAACCCTTAGTGCGCGAAGGACAGCGACGTATCCAAGCGGCACGGCAGGTCGGTCTGTCAGCAGTACCGGTGTATGTGCGCACTGTCGATGTAACCGACACCACCGCAGCACGGGCCCAGCGCGTCATCGAGCAGATGGTGACCAACGACCACCGCGCTCCGCTGACCGAGGCGGAACGCGCACGGGGGATTAACCAGCTTCTGCTGGAAGGGGTCTCACCGACCAAGGTTGCCAGAGGGCTCTCCACAAGCAAAGACGCGGTGTCCGCAGCGAAGGTCGCCATCGACTCGGAGAAGGCGATGACCGCGTTGGGCTCCGGCCAACTGAGCTTGGTGGAGGCCAGCAGGTTCGTCGAATTCGATGGCGACGATGCCGCCCAGAGCGAGTTGATCAAGGTGGCCGGGACCGACCAATTCGACCACCGCGTCGCTCAACTGCGGTCCGAGCGTGAAGACCAGCGCCGATACGAGCAGACGGCGGCAGCGTTCGCAGCACAGGGCTACGCGGTGCTCGACCGCCGCCCCGCCTGGTCCGACAAGACCTACATCCCGACCAATTACCTGCGGAACACTGAGGGCAAAACCCTCACCGATGAGGCAATCGCCGCGATGGATCCCCAGCATTGGGCCGTCGTGCTCGAAAGCGCGGAAGCGTTCGTTGATACCGAAACCGGCGAACCCGTAGATGAGAACGACATCGACTTCGACACCGCCGATGATCCGAGCGCCGAGCCGGCCGAAGGTCTCCGGCACGTCCGGACCGTCACCGAGACCACAGTGTGGAGCCCTGATTACTACTGCCGCAACCCCCGTGGGGCCGGCGTCGTGATGCCGGACTGGGCGGCACGCCAGTACGGGTTTGACGCTGACCGCCTCGCCGACGCCAGCGACCCCGATGGCGCTGCCGACCGGGAGCGGGCTCGCTTGGAGGAGGCCGAACAGGAGCGCGCTGAACGCCGCAAGCTCATCGCTTTGAACAAGCTGGGCGACGCGGCGGCGGTCGTGCGCCGCGAGTGGCTGCGCGACAACTTGCTTGCCCGCAAGACCACTCCCAAGGGTGCAGGCCTGTACCTCGCTGATGTGATTGTCAACCGGCCTGATCTGTTCAGCGACTACCACGGCCAGAAGCTCGCGCCGGAACTGCTCGGCCTGGCCGACAGTGAGACCACGCAAATGGCCGTCGCCAAGCTCCTCCCCGCCACCGGCGACGGCCGCGCTCAGGTGATCCTGCTCGCAATGGTGCTCGCTGCCACCGAAGCCCGGACCGCGAAGGACGCCTGGCGCGGACCCCAGGACATCACCAAAACCTACTTGCGCTTTTTGGAGGCCAACGGCTATGCCCTGAGCGACATCGAGCAGGTGATCGTCGGAATGCGCGATGCCGACGCGGTGTACCGCCGAGTATGCAGAGAGGACTAGCCGCGACCCCCGCCGCCGCGACACCCCCGCCGCGGGTTCCCTCTCCTCTGGCTTGAGGACTCCCCCGACTGGCACGCACCAACCCCCGCAAGAACCAACCAAAGGAGTACACGATGACCGACAGCACCGCTGCTGCCCAGACCGCCCTGGTCGCTCACCTACAGGAGGCGCAAGCCTCAGACATACCGCTGACGCTGATCACCGGAGAGACCAGCTGGCCCGATGTCGACATCATGGCGATCGAGGAAGGATGGGTCACGATCCGGTACACGGTGTGGAAGGGGAACGCCGGGTCTGCCTCTCAGACCGGATACTCCCAGATTGCCCGCCTGAGAGCGGACGCCATCACCGCGTTCCTCTACCCACTGCCCCAGCGCTGATACAGCCCGCCTCCCAATGATGTGTTCTATCGGAAACGATCCACACCACCATTGGCTGCGCCGAGGACCCAGCCGCTACAGTCGCGCGCCGATCCTGCCCACCTGCCCGCGCTGATCGCTCACCACAAGCGGTACTGGTCGGGCTGCCCGAGCAAGGCCGCCTGGACTGCATCGTCGTCCCAGCCCTCGCGCACCGCTTCCCGCAGCGCCCGCGAGCGCTCCAGCCGCGCCGTCAGACCTGCGCCGTGCGTGACGATGGCGCGCCGCCCACCTCCCCGCGCCATGAACGCCATCCGCCGCATGTTCTCGCTCTGCGAGCCCAGGACGATATGCGCGCCAACACCCGCCTCAACGTCTGCGGCCGTCACGCTGCGCACACACAACGGCAAATCGCACAGGTGCAGCACCAGGTCATCGGACGCCAGCACCCGGCCCTGCAACGCCACCGCCGCCGCGTAGCGCGACGTCCGCACCACATGCGGGTACGCGCCGCGCCGAATGGCGAACCGCCCATACCCGTCGGAACCGATAGCACCCACCCACAGATGGCAATCCCCCGGTCGGGGACCGCACACCACCCGTGAGAAGAACCGGTCCCGCTCCGCAGCGTCGGCAATAGGGTCGACCCGCAGCGCTAGCGGTTGCGAAACCCGCCGCCGCCCAGCCGCCCGAGCCCCTGAGACGCCCGCAGAGGCGGCCGCGGCGCCCCTGCTGCCCGACCGGTTTCCGGGGCCGTCACACCTCACCACAGGGCCCGTTAGAGCCGTGCTTCGGCGGCAGCGTCGGCAGCGTCGATCACACCGGCGATATCCGCGTCGTTCGGTGGCGCATCCAGGTCGCTCGATAGTGGCGCCGCCGGTCGCGATGCCCCGTTCTGCGTCGCCGGTTGGCTGTCGGCCGCACCGCCGCCGGCCAGGCCCAGGTATGTGCGCACCTTGGCCACCGTGATCTCGGCCTGCTCGGCGATCGCCGACAACGTCTCACCGCGATCCAGCATGGCCTTCAACGCCGTCCCCGCGGCGGCGCGGTGCTGTTGGCGCCGGGTCTTGGCTTCGGTGGTGACCTTGGCGATCTGCTCGCGCAACCACACATCCACATCGTCGTGCAACTCCGATTGGACGAAGAACTCCGTCAGATCGGTGATGTTGGCCCGCTCGCGGGCCTCGCGCTCAGCGGCCCGCTTGGCCCGCACTTCCATCAACCGCGCCCGCGTCGCGGCTTTTCGGCCCGGCGTCCGCGGCGTTTTTTGTGCTGCTTGCTCATCCATTCCCCGATGCTAAGACACCCTGCCGACGCCCCCCGTACTCCTTGCCACGTCCCCAGTCACCCCCTCCATGCACACTTCCGCACCCCCTTTTGGTTCCGACCCGTTCACAGGCCCACTTTCAGACCACCACGAAGCCCACACACCTCTTGCATTTAGGTCACGGTTGGGTAACTGCTGGTCAGAACGGTGCGGCTTGGAAGCGACGGGGGGCCGTCGCCAACCTGTCTTAGGGTCCGATTCATGAGGTGGATGCGGCGATGATGGGCATCCACAAACTGACCGCCGGGGACGGATATCTGTATCTGGTGCGGCAGGTGGCGGCCTCGGACGCGACCGCCAAGGGCCGCACCACGCTGAGCGACTACTACAGCTCCAAGGGCGAGTCCCCGGGGGTGTGGACCGGCCGGGGCCTGGCCGCTCTGGGTGCCCCCGCGCGGGGATTCCACGACGAGCAGACAGCGGACCAGCCGCTGCCTGCGAGGACACCGGAACGCCTGTCCAAGCTGCCACGCAGGATCAAAGAGGCGGCGGCGCAGGTTCAATCGCTGTGGGCGGTACCGGAAGGCTCGGCGGTCACCGAGGATCAGATGCGCAGCCTGTTCGGGCTGGGGTTGCACCCCAACGCGGTGGCACTGACCGACGCTCTGGTGAAGGGAAAGGCCGGTAAGGCCGGGGCGGCGGCCGCGGTGAAACTGGGCCGGCCCTTCCGGATCAACCCCGGCGAAACCGAATTGAACCGGCGACTCGCGGTGGCCTACCGGGATCACAACCTCAGCCTGGGCAAGCCCTGGAACACCGCCATCGACAGCGCGCTGCGGGCGCAGATGAAAACCAGCATCGCCGGGGAACTGTTCGCGCAGCAGTATGGGCGGGCGCCCAGTGACGACCGCGAACTGAGCGGTTTCATCGCCCGCGAGTCCCGCGAACTGACGACCTCCACCGCCGGGTACGACTTCACCTTCAGCCCGGTCAAAAGCGTGTCGACGCTGTGGGCGTTGGCCCCCATCGAGGTGGCCCGCGTCATCGAGGAATGCCACGACCGGGCGGTCAACGACGCCCTGGACTTTCTCCAGGACGAGGCCTGCTTCACCCGCACCGGCACCGACGGCGTCGCCCAGGTCGACACCGAGGGGTTCATCGCAGCGCGGTTCACCCACCGCGACAGCCGCGCCGGTGACCCCGACCTGCACACCCATGTCGCGGTCAGCAACAAGGTCCGCGCCCTGACAGGGCAATGGCTGGCGCTGGATGGGCGGCCGCTGTTCCGGTCTACCGTCGCCGCGTCGGAGGTGTACAACACCCGGTTGGAGGGCTACCTCGGGGCGGCGTTGGCGCTGCGCTTCGCCGACCGCGGTGACGCCGCCGAAGGCCTGCGGGCGGTCCGCGAGATCGTCGGCATCCCCGCCGCGCTCAACGAGGGGTTCTCCGCGCGACGCAGCGCAATCACTGCGCGGGTGGCCGAGTTGTCCAAGGCGTTCCAGGCCGACCACGGGCGTGAACCGAGCACCCCTGAAGCGTTGGCGCTGAGCCAGCAAGCCACCCTGGAAACCCGGCAAGCCAAACACGAACCGCGCTCCCTGGCCGAGCAGCGCCAGGCGTGGCGCACCCAGGCCACGGTGATCCTCGGCGACACCCGCACCGTCGGCGACGTGATCTCCGCGGCACTGAGCGGACCGCCCACCGTCGCATCGGAGGTCACCGACGCCTGGATCGCCCAGACCGCGGCGGCGATCATCGCGACAGTGTCGACCACCCGATCGACCTGGCAACGCACCCATGTCTTCGCCGAGGCGCAGCGCGTCGTGAGGGCGGCGGGACTGGGCAGCGACGACGGAATCGCAGGGCAGTTGACCGAGGCTGCGCTGTGCGAACCGTTCAGCGTCGAACTAGGTCTCGACGCCACCGCAGAGCTGGGCGAACCGCGCCGGCTGCGCCGCCGCGACGGCACCAGCGTCTACCGGGTGCACAACACCGCGAGCTACACCAGCGAGGAGATACTGGCCGCCGAGACACGCATCCTGCGGGCCGCAACACTGACCGACGGTCGCACCGCCCGCCCCGAAGATGTCGATATGGCGCTGCTGCGCCAAGCCGCCGAAGGCCGCGCACTCAACGACGGCCAGGCCGCGCTGGTGCGGGCGATGGCCTGCTCAGGCAACCGGGTGGCGCTCGCGTTGGCCCCCGCCGGGGCTGGGAAAACCACCGCGATGGCCGCGTTGGCGCGGGCCTGGGAAGATTCCGGCGGCCACGTCATCGGGCTGTCCCCCAGCGCCAACGCCGCCCAAATCCTGCGCGCGGAGATCGCCGTCGACGTCGCCGACACCGTCGACAAGTTCAACCACATGGCGGCCGACCCCGACGGCGGCGGGCACGGCGATCCGGCGCGGGAGTGGTTCGAGGGCATCGACGCCAACACCCTGCTCATCGTGGATGAGGCCGGCAAAGCCGGCACCCTGGCCCTCGACAGCGTGATCGCCACGGCGTTGGTCCGCGGGGCCAGTGTGCGGCTGATCGGCGACGACCGGCAGTTGGCGTCGATCTCCGCAGGCGGGGTGTTGCGGGATCTGGCCGAGACCACCGAACTGACCACACTGTCGCAGATCATGCGGTTCGCCTCGGCCGCCGAAGCCCAGGCCGGGGCCGCACTGCGGGTCGGTGACCCCGCCGGTCTGGCGTTCTACGCCGACCACGGACGCATCCACGTCGGGGCCACCGACACCGCCGCGGCGATGGCCTTCGCCGGGTGGCGCGCCGACGCCGAAGCCGGGCTGGACTCGCTGCTGCTGGCCCCGACCAACGACATCGTCAGCGACCTCAACGCCCAGGCGCGGCTGTGGCGGCTGACCCGAGAGGCCGAGTCGGCCACCGCCACCGACCCGGGCGCGGTGCTGACCGAAGCCCGGCTGGCCGACGGGTTGTCGGCCTCCGTCGGCGACACCGTGGTCACCAAAACCAACGACCGCACACTGACTCTGGGCCGCACCGACTTCGTCCGCAACGGCTATCGGTGGACGGTTTCAGGGGTCTCAGCCGACGGGTCGATGACCGTCACCCACAACGAATCCGGCCAGCACCTGCGGCTCCCGGCGGCCTATGTGCGGGCCAGTGTCCGGTTGGGATACGCCGCCACGATCGACTCCGCGCAGGGCGCCACCGCCCGCCACCGCTGCCACACCGTCGGCCACGACCGACTCAACCGCCAGCAGGTCTACACCGCGCTGTCGCGCGGCGTTGTCGAAAACCACGTCTATCTGTCCACCGCCGAAGTCGACCCGCACCGCATCCTCAGCCCCAAGGCCACTCACCCCGACACTGCGATCGACGTGCTCACCGCCGCGTTGGCCCGCGACGGCGCCCAGGTGTCGGCCACCACGCTGCGCCGGCGTGACACCGATCCCGTCCTCGGGTTGGCCGCCGATGTCGCGCGCTACACCGATGCGGTGGGCAGTGCCGCCGAGGCGCTGCTCACCCCCGCGCAGAGCGCCAAGCTGGACACCAACGCGGAGTTGATCCATGCCGGCATCACCCGCTGCGAGGCGTGGCCGGTGTTGCGCAAACACCTGGCGCTCATCGCCGCCAATGGGCGTAACCCGCTGCAATGGCTCAAAGCGGTCGTCGAACGCGGCGGCCTGGACCACGCCGCCGACGCGGCCGCCGTGGTCGATTGGCGCCTGGATCCCAGCGGCGCGCACTCCGGTGGCACAGGCCCGTTGCCGTGGCTGCCGGGCCTGCCCGAAGGTGCCCGCGGCACCGCCGACTGGCACGACTACCTGGCCGCCCGCCACACCCGCGTCACCGATCAGGTCGACGCGATCCGCGCCGCCGTCGCGACCTGGACCGTCGCGACCGCGCCGCGCTGGGCGCGGCCCCTGTTGGACACCGACCGGGGACTGCTCGCCGATCTGGCGGTCTTCCGGGCCGCTACCGGCGTGCCCGCCGAGGACACCCGAATCGCCGGCCCGGAGGTGTTCGCCGACCGCACCCGCGCCGAACAGGCACGCCTGGAAAGCCGTGCCGCGGCGATCATCGGGCGCCCCGAGACCGAGACCGGCCGCTACAACGACCTCCTCGACAGCCTCAACCCGCACCTGCGTCGCGACCCGTACTGGCCGCACCTGGCCAGCCACCTGGCTTCGGCTGCCCGCACCGGAGTCAACATTCACCGGCTGGTCACCAGCGCCGCCGAACAAGGTCCGCTGCCCGACGAGCTGCCTGCCGCCGCCCTGTGGTGGCGCATCAGCGGCACCCTGTCCCCCGCCGCCCTGGACACCGCCACCCCCGGTCTGCGACCGGTGTGGCTGCCGGCGCTGAGCACCGTGTTCGGCACCGCGCTGGCTGAAACCATCGCCGCCGATCCCGCGTTCCCCGCCCTGGTCAGCGCCGTCGCCGCCGCCGACCCGCAACGCTGGACGCCGCTGGACCTGCTCACCGTCGCCGCCGAACACCTCGCCGACGCCGACCGCCGCCTGACCCACCCGATCCGCCACGACGAGTACGCGCGGCTGATGACCTACTCCATCGACCTGTTCACCACCGCCGCGCCCTACGAGCGCGACCTCAACGCCGAACCCGTCGCCGCCGAGCCGCCGATGACCCCCGAGGAGGAAGAAGCCCTTCACCATCTGCACCCCGACCCCGGTGCTACCGCCGGCGACTACCCGCCGGCCGCCACCCTGATCGACTTCGATCGCGACGACGACGCCCTGCTCGCCGCGCTCGGCGTCGACCTTGACCAGGAACCACCGCAGGACGACGAGGTGCTGCCCCTGGACTTCGACGCCCTGTATGCGCCGTTCGAGCCGGGCACCGGTTTCGAGGACCAGTACCCCCGCGCGGTGCTGCCCGAGGTCGCGCTGCGCCGCGCACTCGACGATGTCCACGGGCTGCGCGACCGCTGCACCGCCCAGGCCGCCGCCGTGGCGGCGTTAGCCGTACAGGTCGAGAGCTTCCACGGGCCCGCCGTCGAGGCCGCCATGCCCGCCATTCGTGATCTGCGCGACCGCGCCGACGCCGACCGGCCCTACCTGTCCGCGGTGCAGGCAGTGCTAGCTCAGTGGTCCGACGCCGATGACGCCTACGAAGCGGCGATGACCGCCACCACCCAGGCGCGGGACTACCTCGCGGCGCTCACCGCCGCCCCCGCCACCACCCCCGAGGGCCTCGCCGCCGCCCGCGCGCCCC
>CAYTOD010000035.1:0-43026 GCA_964439315.1 uncultured Mycobacterium sp.
ACCGGTGGTGGTATCCCAGCCCGGGAAGAACAACCGGCTGCCGGGCACTGTGGTGTAGATCTTCCCGGTCGGTGACGTGAAACGGATGGTGCCGTCGGGGAACTGCTGCTCCGTCCAGCCGCGCTCCCCCGTCCAGAACGTCTTCAACAGATGGTGTTTGCGGCACTTGCAGTGCAAATTGGACGGATGCGTCGGCCCGATCGGCCATGGGACGGCGTGATCGATATCGCAGGACTCGGCAGGCATGTCGCAATTGGGAAACCGACAGGTGAGGTCGCGCATCCGGACGAACTCGGCGAGCGCCGTCGACGGCCGGTACTGCGGTTCCGGCTCGCCCGCGGGGCGACGCACATGCCGCACCCTGGCACCCGACCGGATCAGCTCGGCCAACACGGGCCCGGGAACAACTCCGCCACCGAGAATGACCGAAGTCGACGGCGTGCACGTCGGCTCCGGCTCGGGATTCGGCGTCAGGTACTCGGTGAGGTTCATGTCGCGCCGGAACGGCTCGTACCCGTTTGTTCCGGAGAGATGAGGATCTGGATCGCCCTGGAGCGCAGCCGCGTCCGCCAGCACGTGGATGACGACGCCGGACGCAGACCCACCGGAATCGGCTGAATCGCAGCGCGCTGAACCGCACCGGCACACCAGCCGCTCCCGCCCGGCGGCAAGAGCCCCCAGCGCGTCGGCGCGGCGCTGCTCTGCGGTGCGCGGATCGTCATCGCACACCTCACGCGCCATCTGGTTCAGCCGCCGCTTGAGGATCTCGGCATCGCTGGAGAACAGACGCCCCCACATCGCGCTGGTCCCGGATTCGTCATCGCGACTGCCGATCTGAACGTTGCGGCTGCGCGCAGCAGCACGAGTTCGACGCAACGCCCCGGGATCGACCTCATCGACACACTTGTCGACGGCCTGCTCGAGCTTGAAGTCCGAGAGCCGACCCCACCTGGCAGCGTGCGCGGCCACCGCGGCGTCGATCGCCGAAAGTGCGTCGGCGTCGTCGACCAATTGGGTCCGCCACGCGATCGCCGAGACGACTCGATAACCCAACAGCCCCTCAGCGAAAAGCGCGGCGACGCTGGGCAACCGCCGGCTCAGCGCTACGGCGAGATGCATCTGACCCGACGCCCGCCGGTGACTGACACCCAGAGCAGCAGACACCTCCGCAGCCGCGGCATCCCACGAATCGCACGCCCAGTCCGCCCGGTCGTCCTCGCTGCACCGCCGACGCACAAGCTCCGCGACCGCCGCGAGCCGGCGCGCAGCGGCGGCCGCCTCCGCAGCCGCCCACTGCTCCATGGCGGCGACGACCTCGTCGTCCCCGACTGACCGCATATCTTCATCGAACATACCTTCGATAATAAAGAGGGGGTCCGACCGAATTGACTCGTATTGAATGCGCGCGAAACAGAGCTTCGTTGCCTCGTCGACAATGCGTGCGTACGCCCAGTGGATGGGGTTGACCGAAAGATGCCGTTTCCGATCCTGGGGGTGAACTCCGACAACGGATCGGAATTCATCAACGAAAACCTGCTGGATTGGTGCCAGGGCCGCCAGATCACTCTCACCCGGGCGCGGCCGGGCAACAAGAACGATGGTTGTCACGTCGAACAGAAGAACTGGACGGTGGTCCGAAGGACTGTCGGCTACCACCGCTACGACACCGCCACAGAACTTTTGCTGCTCAACGAAATCTGGCTACTGCAGTCCCAGCTGACCAACTACTTCTACCCGCAACAGAAACTCGTCTCCAGTGTCCGCCACGGCGCCAAGGTATCCAAGACACACGACACCGCGACAACGCCGTTTCACCGCGCGATCGACCACCCCACCACGACCGTTCAACGCATCGTGGCGCTGACCCGGACCTACTCGCTGATCCATCCCGCCGCCACCCAGCGCCAGATCCAAGCCCTGACCGCCCAACTTTTGACCCTCAACGCCAGCAAAGCCGCACCCGGAACCAAACCACCCATGAACAAGCGCGCACGTTCACGTGAGGCAACGAATCCGCCGCCGCGCGCATCTTGACGTGAGGCAACAGGCGACAAAACGGATCAGTCCGGCGAGGTCGCCGCACTTCGCGGATCGATCAGGATCTTGGCGTGCTTCTCCGGATCGCGGAGAGCCTCGAACGCCGCGGCGACGCCACCGAGTCCGACCTTGCCGGTGACCAGAGGCGAGGCGTCCAGCTTGCCGTCGGCGAGCATGTTCAGCGTCTCGTAGAACTCCAGCGGGGTGTAGCCGAAGACGAACCGCAGATCGAGCTCCTTGGCCAGCGCCATCGTCGGCCGCATGTGGTCGGTGCCCATACAGACCCCCACCACCACCACCCGAGAGGTGATCGGAGCCGCGGCCATCACGCCGTCGATCATTCCCGGCACGCCGACGCACTCGAAGATCACCGGGCGCTTGGGGCCGGCCACCCCGGCTGCGTCGGCGGCGCGGTAGACGTGCTGCCAGCCGGGCAGCTTGCGCAACTTCGCCATCGACCCCAGGGCGAGTTCGTAGAGAGCCGGCGCCTGGGTCAACTGCCCCTTGGTGGATTTGTCGTACGGAGAGTCGACGGCCGGGTCGACGACGACGTCGGCTCCGCAACGCCGCGCCAGATCACGCCGCGCCGGGGAGAAGTCGCTGGCGACGATCGTCGCGACACCGCGGGCCTTGAGCTGACAGATCACCGCCAAACCCACCGGCCCGCAACCGATCACGATGGCGGTATCGCGCTTGGCGATTTCGCTGCGCCGCACCGCGTGCAGAGCGACGGCCATCGGTTCGGTGAGCGCGGCGCCCTCGGCGGACAACCCGTTGGGCACCGGAAAGGTCATCGACGCCTCGACAAGTACGCGTTCGGCGTAAGCGCCGGGGGCCAACGGCGACAGTCCGGTCAACTGCACGCCGCCATGGGATCGAACCAACGGGAACGACGCGACCGTCATACCCTCTTTGAGCGCCTTCGGGGTCTTGGGCCCGCGATCGGTGATGACCCCGGCGAACTCGTGTCCCATCACCGTGGGGGTGTCGGCCCGCATGAAGTCGGGGTAGCCGACCCGTTCCATCACCTCGGTCAGTTCGTCGGCGTGGTCCTTGGCGTGCAGGTCCGACCCGCAGATTCCGCAGGCCCGCACGTCCAGAACCAGTTGGCCGGCGGAAGGCCGGGGGTCGGGCAGGTCGACGACCGAGAGCGTTCCGTGTTCGCAGCTGACAGCCTTCATCTGCGCGAGTCTAACGGGCTAGCGACCGTCGAGGATACGACGCTTCTCGGTCTTATACTCATCGTCGGTCAAAGCCCCCGAATCACGCAGCGCAGCAATTGTTTTCAGCTCCTCCAGACGGACACCCTCGTCGGTGGGAACATAGGGATCGGTCTTCGCCGGAGGCGCGGCTGAAGGCCGGCTCCGACGGCGCCACCACCACAACGCAAGAACGAGGTCAACGCTCACCACCGAGAACGCGGTGAAGACCCACACCAGTCCGTCGATACTGCTGGTCCTACCGAAGGCAAGCCGGGGCTCGGTGAAGCCGTCGACCGGTCCGTCGACCTCGACCCGGTACCCGCCTTCGGCCGGCACCTGCATTAGCCACACCCTGCGGTGGATGTCGTTGTTGTTGGACACCGAGGCCCCGAGATCGTCTTTGACTTCAGGATCTTTCACGCCGGGGGGCGGCGTGATGTTGATGTGAAGGCGCGGAACTGCGGTGGAACTGTGATTCGACCGAACGTGGAAGTTGGCCGACACCTCCCCGCTCGGGAGGTAGACCGTCGAGGTTCCGGGAATCGGCACCTCGCCATAGGCGTCGAATCTGTCGAGCACAGCGCTCACCACGACCGTGGTGATCAGGCCACCGATGGATAGCGCCGCGATGACCGCCACGACAATCGTGACGACACGGGAAGCGATCCGGCTAGTGGACATCGTCGATAGAGCTCAGCGGGACTGCTTGGCGCGCAACGCATACCGCCGCTCCGCGTACTCCAGATCGTCGCGCCAGAGCCTGGCCGCCGCCAACCGCATCAGCGGCTGAACCAGCCTGGCCGCCCGCAGGGGGTAGCGGAATCCGGCCCGGTCCGACTGGGCGATCAGAGCCTCGATCACGGCCGTGCGCGGCCGGCCGTCGGGGCCGTCACCCAGCGGGGTGGCGTGCGTCTCCACCACGCTGCCCGCACCCTCGCCGTCGACGATGTGCATGACGATGGTGCGCGGTTCCGGGACGGTGAACTCCGCGATCACCGGAACGCCCAGGCGTCCCATGTGAAAGGTGACCGCGGTCTGCATCACATCGGCCACCTCGTCGGCGTCGACAGCCGGGGCACTGAGGACCTCGAGTTGGGCGAACGAGTAGGGGTGGAACCACGCCCCGTGCCACGGGTCGAGCCGGTTGGCGATGATGTCGCGCGGCTCGCACACCCCTTCCAGCCGCGTGACGGCGGCCAGCCTCGGACCGGTCGGACGCTTCGGCAGCACCGGGGCCTCCAACGGCTCCTCGCCGCCGGCCTTGTCCAGCCGTACCCAGACCAGCACGCCGTCGTCATGGGCCGGGAAGGGCTTCCAGCCGAACTCGCGCCCGCCGTCGAGGCGCAGGCCGTGCCAGGGGCAGATCAGTCCACCGCAGTCGATCTTGCCGGTGGACAGATCGGCGCCCAGATGCGGGCACGTCGCCGGGCCGACGTGCAGGCCGCCGTGGCTGTCGCGCCACGCGACGATCTCCACTCCCGCGACCGCCGTTCCGAACGGACGGTCACCACGCACGTCGGTGCTGGCGGCGAAGACGAACCAGTTCCCGCTCGGACGGCGCAGCGCGCGCTGCAACGCAGCGTCGATGATCGCAGGTTCGGCCTGCTGGAAGGTCGGCTTCTGCTGGGCCCATTCGATGGGTGGAATCACTTGCAGAGCAAAGTCCTTCGGCAGCCGTCGCGCCACCTTCGACCACAGGTCCATCAGCGCATCCCCTTCTCGGCGAGCTTCCGCAGCGCCGGCGAACGGCCTTGGACCGGAACGGTGTGCAGGGTGTGCCCGGCAAGGCCCCAGCTCTCCAGTAGCCCGTTGGCCGCCGTCCACCCGGTGGTGGCGGCCCGCTCCATCAACGCTACCGGCAGATCGATGCGGATACCGTCACCGGCCAGCATCAGGCCGGGCACCGGAGTGACGACCGTCGGCCGGGGACCGAACGACCCCGGCGAGAACAGCGGGCAGTCCTGCTTGACCAGAATCCGTTCGGCAACGATGCCGGCACGCGCGGTTTCCGGATATATCTGATGCAGACGAGCCAGCATCCGCTCTCGAAGCTCCGGCGAATCTCCGGGCACCGAATAGGCGTGCACCTCGACCACCGAACCGCCATGGGCGCGTGCCCATTCCGCGGCCTGCCGCTCGTAGTTGCTGACAACACTGATGTTGTCGACCGGCTCCAGGCCGCCGGTACCCAGGAATCCGGGCCGGTCGGGGTTCACCGGGGTGTCCAGCCACAGCCGCTGGACCACGAACGGCGGGGCGACCTGCATGTCCGCCACCCGCCGGCGCCAGTCGTCGTCGCCCAGGTCGGGGGACGCCGCCACGATGCGCTGAAGTCCGGTCACGTCGACGGCGAGCACCACACCGTCGGCCTCGATGACTCGGTCGCCGGTGTGAACCTGGAACTTCCTGGTCCCGCCGAGAGTCACCGAGTCCGCCGGCACTCCGGTGTGAAAGGAGACTCCGCGTTCAATGAGGTAGTCCCCCAACGGGTTCCACAGTGCGGTGTCGAAATTCGAGGCCGCGACATCGAAGACCAGACCCTCACTGGAGCCCAGGAAGTAGATGTGGAACATCGCAGCCAGCTCGGCCGCGGACAGCCGGTCCGGGCGGGCGAAGAAGCTGCGCGCGAAGACCTCGAAAGCCAGATGCCGCGCCGCCAAGGGGAAATTGATCTCGTTGAGGAACCTGTCCGCCGTCCGGTCGTCGAGGCGGTCGTAGATGCCGGGAACCGACACCGATGCCAGCGGGGCGGCGGCAATCCCGTTGATACGAACCAGATCCCTGAACCGGAAGGTCGGGCTGCGCAGCGCGAACACCAGGGCGTTCCACGGCGGACTCTTCGGCAGACCGCGGAAGGTGTCCCGGCGGCCTTCGCCGTCGATCAGCGGATAGTCCTCGACCGCCGTGAGCCGCTCCAATTGGGGATCGGTGCGCCGCAACAGCGAACGGAGGTTGTAGTACTGGCGGAAGAACGCGTGGAAGCCGCGGTTGTTGGCCACCTCGGTGCCGGCGAGTGGGCCCTCGTCGATCGGCTCGGTCCAGCCTGCCACCCGGCCGCCGAGGTGCGGTTCGCGCTCCAGCACGTCGACCGACACGCCGCGCTCGATCAGACCCGCGGCGGCCGCCAGTCCCGCGATACCGGCCCCGACGACGACCACGTGCGGCACCGTCGGCAGCGCGCCGGCGTGTGGCAGGCCCGGGCGTCCGGGGTGGGTGACACGACGGGGATCGTTCACTGCTTGCCCTTCCTGATCACATTCACACCTTCGCCGGGTGCGTCACCCAGGAAGGTGTGCACGATGCCGTGCTGCCATCCGGGCATGGTCTCGCTGTGCACGCCGGTGAAGCCCGCCGCCACGAGTCGGCGCTGGAAGGCCGCCGCTCCGTCGAACGAGTTCACACTGCGCCACAGGTGGCGGTACAGCGTGGTGTCCCGGGTCTGCAGCGCGCCGGCCGGGATGATGATTCCCCAGCACACCGAGTTCCACACCGCCTGGGCCACCCGGGAGTCCCGTACCGAGTACTCGTGAACGGCCAGCGTGGCTCCGGGGCCCATCATTTCGCGGAACCTGCGCAACTGGGCGTCCGGGTCTTCGAGGTTGCGCAACAGGTAGGCGGCCAGGATGCCGTCGAACGGGCCCGCGACCCCGGCCGCGTCGAGCTTCTCGATCGGGCTGTGCACGAACCGCACCGATCCCGGCCACGTCTTCGCAGCGGCCTGCTCGAGCATCCCTGCCGAGGCGTCGACGGCCACGATCTCGGCGTGCGGCGCCGCCTGCAGCAGTGCCGCCGTCGACGCGCCCGTCCCGCAACCGGCGTCGAGCAGCCGAAGCCCCCTGCCCCCGTTGGGAATCCGCATCCGGCGCGCCGAGATCAGCAGGTGGTCATGGTACCCGGGATTGGCCCCGACAAGGCGGTCGTAGGCGGCCGCACCGACGTCGAATGCCGCCGGGACATCGGCCCTCGGCAGCCCGGATCCGGATACCTCACCCCCGCTCACGAGCGGTCCTGCTTGACCCACAGCAACAGCACCGCCGTCACCAGCGCCCATCCGAACAGGAAGTCCTCGACCGGGATGTCCCACGGGAAGCGCAGACCCGAGGTGTGTTGCTCGTTGTAGATGACGATCGGCGCGGAGAGTTTGGTCAGCCAGCCGTCGGTCAGGATCTGGAAACCGAACACGATCACCATGGAGATCCAATAGGTGGACTTCCGGAACAGCCCGGTTCGAAGGACCAGCAGTTCGAGCGCGATCACCACCGCGACCGCGACGAACGCCGGCAGCGTGTAGCCCAGACCGGTCACCGCGGATCTCTCTCGGCGCGTTGCTGTTTGCCGAGGATCGCCGTCACCGCGTTGAAGGTGAGTAGGCCGCACAGTGGGATGACGATGAAGAAGAGCATCTCCTCCAGTGGCATGAACGGCACGTTGATCCCGCTGACGTAGCGGGGGTTGTAGTGCCATACCCGAAGTGCGATCGCTAGGGCGTCCCACACCAGAAAGACAGCGAGGACCGGAAGCAGTGCCTTCAGCAGCCGCCGGGGTTGCCGGTAGACCCCGTCGCCGAGGAATTCCAGCGGCAACGTGATCACCAGGCAACCGCCGAGCAGCAGCAGATATTGCCAACGATCCATCAAGCGGCGCTCCGGGCGCGCCGGGCGCGTGTGAGGCCTCCGATGTAAACCTGGAGGCGTCGCCAGTTCCCCACCGAGGCCCGCTGGCTGAACACCTCGAAGTCGATGTCCTCGATGCGGTCGAGAATCTCTGAATACAGCGTGAACGCCGCTGTCACACAAGGCCTCGACTGGGGCGCGAGGAGCGCGATGCCCTTGTGGGCCTCGCGGTACTCACCGCGGGTGATCTCGTGCTGGGCGGCCAGCGCCTGCCTCACCCGGGTATCGGTGCGTTGGTTGGCCTGGCACCACATCAGCAGGTCACGGTCCACTCCGAACGCGGCAAGTTCGTCGGCCGGCAGGTACACCCGGTTGCGTTGCAGGTCCTCGTTGACGTCGCGCAGGAAATTGGTGAGCTGGAAAGCCCGGCCCAGCGCTTCGGCGGCGGGCACCGCGTCGGTCGCCGGCCCCACGGTGCCCAGAATCGGCAGCATCTGCAGGCCGATCACCTCCGCCGAACCGCGCATGTAACGGTTCAGCGCCGGCCGGTCCGGATAGTCGGTGACGGTGAGGTCCATGCGCATCGAGGTGAGGAACTCGTCGAACAACTCCGGCGCGATCCCGTACTTGCGCGCCGTGTGCAGGACGGCGGGCAGCACCGGCTCACTGTTCTCGTTGCCGTCCAGGAAGTTCCGGGCGAGCCCCTCGAGCCGGGCTTCCCGTTCGGGAACCCCGGCGTCGGACTGCAGGTCGTCGAGAATGTCGTCGGCGTAGCGGGCGAAGCCGTATAGAGCGTGCACCGCCAGCCGCTGCGACGGCGCCAGCAGCCGGGTGGCCAGGAAGTAGGTGCGGCCGTGCTGGGAGTTGAGCTGACGGCAGTAGCGATAGGACTCGCGTAACCGCTCGTCGTCGATACCGGCGGCGCGCAACTCGGTGTTGATCATGCCTGCACCTGTCTGCTGAGCGTCCGCTTCGGGGACCCGGCGGTGATGCGCTCCGCCGCCAGCTTGCCGGAGATGAGCGCCGTGGGCACCCCCACCCCGGGCACCGTCGAACCGCCGGCCAGCACCGCGTTGTCGATGCCGCGCACCAGGTTTGCCGGCCGGAAGGGTCCGGTCTGCGGGAAGGTGTGGGCCAGCGCGAACGGGGTTCCTGCCGTCATGCCCTGGCGTGCCCAGTCCACCGGGGTGACGACCTCGAGCACGTCGGCATCGCGGTCGAGACCAGGCAGCAGACGCTGGGCCGCGGTGGCCAGCACCTCCTGGGTGTACGACTCGCCCCGGGTGGCCCAATCGACCTTGCCCACTTCGAGATTGGGGCACGGGGCCAGGACGTAGAGCAGGTCGCGGCCGGCCGGTGCCAGTGTGGGGTCGCCGGCGGTCGGACGGGTGATCAGCAGCGACGGATCAGTCATCAGCCTGCCCTCGCGGATGATCTCGTCGAAGGTACGCGACCAGTTCTGTCCGAAGCTGATGTTGTGGTGTTCCAGGGCATCTCCCACGGCGGGCACACCGACATGCATGACCAGTGCCGAGGGCGCCGGCTGCAGCTTGACCGGACGCCGAGGAGCGCGGCCCAGGAGCTGATAGGTCAGCGAGAGTTCGGTGGTGAGAACGACTGCGTCACAGGGGATTCGCTCACCGTTGTCGGTACGGACCGCGGTCACCCGGGATCCGGAGCGGTCCAGCCCGGTGACCGCCGACCCGTACCGGAACTGCACACCGGCCGCAGCACCCGCCGCGGCCAGCGCCTCCGGGACCGCCCGCATGCCGCCGCGCGGGAAGTACACGCCGGCAACGGTGTCCATGTAGGCGATCACCGCGTAGGCGGCCAGCGCCTGTTGCGGGGGCACGCCGGCGTACAGCGCCTGGAAGGTGAAGATCCGCTGCACCCGTTCGTCGGTGATGAAGCGGCTCACCATCTTCTCCCAGCCCCGGAAGCCGCCGATGGCGGCCAGCCGCGCCAGCTGCGGCGTCAGCAGTGACAGCGGCGAGGAGAAGTTGGCGCCGATGAACCCGTCGATCTCCAGCTGGTACAGCTCGGTCAGCCACTGCCGCAGCCGCTGGTAGCCGGCGGCCTGGTCCGGGCCGGCGAAGTCCCGGATCGCCTGAGTCATCGCCTCGGCGTCGGTGTGCACGTCCAGGGTGCTGCCGTCGGCGAACGACGCCCGGTAGGCCGGATCGAGCAACATCAGGTCGAGGTGGTCGCTCATCGACGCGCCCACCGCGTCGAACGCCTCCTCGATGATGTCGGGCATGGTCAGCACGGTGGCGCCGGTGTCGATCCGGTAGCCGCGGATGTCGGCCTGCCCCACCCGTCCGCCCGGGAAATCGTGGCGCTCGACGACGGTCACCGACCGTCCCGTCCCGGCCAGGTGCAGAGCGGCGGCCAGGCCCGACAAGCCGGCACCCACCACCACAACGTGGTCGGTTCGTCCGGGCACGGTACGCATCATCGGCTTCCCTTCTTCTCGGAGTTCACTTCACGCTGTCATCTCGTTGGCTTACGTCGCCCGTACGGTGCAGACCGCGGCCATGCCGGCCAGTGCAGACCGCACGCCGTCGTCGATCCGGCCGTCGTCCAGCCGTGCGGTCGCGGAGGCGACCCGTTCGTCGATCATCGCCTCGATCCGGGCCGGCGCCCCGGTGGCCAGGATCAGCGTGCGCCAGCGTTCCAGGTCGGCCTCGCTGAGGTCGTCGGCGCCGGCCAGTTCGTCGAACTCACGGCGGACGTCCGGCGCGGCCATCGCCCGGGCGGCGACGACGACGCTGGTGGCCTTGCGCTCGGCGAGGTCGCTGCCGTTGGGTTTGCCGGTCACCTCCGGCGATCCGAACACTCCGAGCAGGTCGTCGCGGAGTTGGAACGCCTCCCCGACGGAACGGCCGTACGCCCCGAGGACGTCGAGCAGATCCTCCCGGCCCCCCATCGCGGCGCCGATCTCCAGGGGGCGGCGCACGGTGTAGTTCCCGGACTTGCGCCGGGCCACGTCGAGCACGGCCTCCAGACTCGGCTGCGCGCCGGCGTCGTTGGCGACGTCGGCGAACTGCCCGACGGCCAGTTCGACCCGCATCGCGTCGTAGTGCGGCCAGGCGCGCGACAACGCCGGTTCGGGTACACCGCTCTCCCGCATCATCTGCTCGGCCCAGACCAGGCACAGGTCGGACAGCAGGATCGCCAGCGATGCCCCGAACCTCGACGGCGATCCCGACAACGCGCGCGCACGATGCCAGTCGCCGAACCGGACGTGCGCGGCCGGGCGTCCGCGGCGCAACGTCGAGTCGTCCATCACGTCGTCCTGGAGTAATGCGAAGGCGTGCAACAACTCCAGGCCCGCCGAAGCCTTCAGCGCGGCGGAGTCGGGTTCGGCCCCGCACAACCAACCCAGGTACATGAACGTCGAGCGCAGACACTTTCCACCGTCGACGAACGGGGTGAGGACATCGGCGGCGATGTCGATCCCGGTTCGGGCCAACTGCGGAACACAGCGGTCCTCGATGAAGTTCCCCACCTCGGCGAGGACGGATCGGCGAACCTCGTCGCGCCAGGTGCCGAACCGTTCACGCGGCGAATCCAGCGCGCCGCCGGGCGGCGTCGCGTCGATAGCGCGCAACGGACGCTCCTTTCCTCAGGCGCACAACTCCCCCGGCGCCCATCCCCAAGTCCCACCATTCAAGAGGGGTTCCACCATTCAAGACGAGACCGGCGTGTCCCGCCACTTTGGGGCTCACGGGGGATCACGGGGTGACGCAAAGGTTCAGGGGGTGAAATGGCGCCGGACAGCGACGAGCAGTTCGGCATGGGCGGCGAACACCCGCCCGGCCACCAGCGTCAACACCGGCCGCGGGGCGCTGATGCGCAGGTACTCCTTGAGTCGCGTGCCGGCCGGGATGGGTTCGAAGGCGATCACGGAGTCCAGGCGCACCAGCGGCACGGGATGGGTTTCGGCGCTGACCGACCCGGCGATCGGAACCCGCAGCCGGACCGTGTAGACGAGCGGCAGTGTCACGAATCCGAGCGGAACCCCGTCCTGCACCCGGTAGACCAGTTCGTCGTCGTCAGTGGTCGCTCGACGAGAGACGGTCCGGATCGGGCCGTCGGGGTGAACGTCGGGAAGGTGGCGGAGATCGACGCAGTACTCCCGAACGACGTCGGGATCGGCGGGCACGCTTTCGGACAGCGTCCGGTCGGCGTGACCGATCAACCGCACCATGACCCGGGCTACTGCGCCGCGTACTGCAGCATCCCGACCTGGTCCGGGCAGTAGGTGTTGACCGCGGCGCCGAGGAACTGCCAGGCCTGGGTCTGGGAGCTGCCCAGCGGCAGGTTGCGCAGGATGAACGCCGAGGAGGAGGCGGCGTTGCCGTCCACGCCGCGAGCCATCCTCTTGCAGGTGATCTTGCCCAGCCAGGCGTTGTAGTCGCGGGGTCCGTAGATGCCGTACCCGTGCAGCGTGTTGGCGAAGTCGATGTCCGGGTCGGCGTGGGCCGGTGCGGCCAATCCGAGCGCTGCCACCGCCACCACTGCCGCCACCGCGGCGCGCTTCATCCTGCTCATAGGCGAATTGTAGGCGGAACTGTTACATCAGCTAATCTCTTGGTCAGTGTTCAGTCCGCGATCGCAGGGGATCCCATGGTGAAGCTGAGGCGCAAGAAGGCTTCCAGCGCCGTGAGCAGCGTGATCATCCCGGCGACCGAGAACACCGCGAGCAATAAACACGTCGGTGCGCATCCGGCGATTCCGCGATTCGTTCGGCTGTTCTCGGTGCCGATCCTGCTTTTCTGGCTGTTCCTGGTGGTCGCGCTGAACACCACCATCCCGCAGCTCGAAGAAGTCGGCCAGCAGCATTCGGTGTCGCTGGCGCCCGACGACGCGCCGTCGTTGCAGGCAATGAAAAAGGTCGGTCAGAACTTCAAGGAGTTCGACTCCAACAGTTCGGCCATGATCCTGCTGGAAAGCGACGCCCCGCTGGGCCCGGAGGCCCACCACTACTACGACGGGCTGATCGCCAAACTCCGGGCCGATTCCCGCCACGTCCAGAACGTCCAGGACTTCTGGGGCGACCCCCTGACGGCGTCGGGCGCCCAGAGCTCCGACAACAAAGCGGCGTACGTCCAGTTGTATCTGTCCGGCAACCAGGGCGAGCGGCTGGCCAACGAGTCGGTTCAGGCGGTACGCGACATCGTCGCCGCCGACAAACCGCCGGCCGGACTGAAGGTCTACGTCACCGGGCCGGCGGCGATGGTCTACGACCAGCACCACGCGGGCGACAAGGGCGTGCAGAAGATCACCGCGGTGACGCTGGTCGTGATCTTCGTCATGCTGCTACTGGTCTACCGCTCGATCGTGACCGTGGTGCTGGTGCTGATGATGGTCTTCATCCAGTTGGCCGCGGCCCGAGGCATTGTCGCGTTCCTGGGCTACCACTACATCATCGGCCTGTCGACGTTCGCGGTGAATCTGCTGACGACCATGGCGATCGCCGCAGCCACCGACTACGTGATCTTCATCATGGGCCGCTACCACGAGGCGAGGCTGGCCGGCGAAGACCGCGAAACCGCTTTCTACACGATGTATCACGGCACCGCGCACGTGATCCTGGGCTCGGGTCTGACGATCGCGGGCGCGACGTTCTGCCTGCACTTCACCCGGTTGCCGTACTTCCAGAGCCTCGGCGTCCCGTTGGCCATCGGCATGCTCATCGCGGTCGTGGCGGCGCTGACGATGGCGCCGGCGGTCCTGACCATCGGCAGTCATTTCGGCCTGTTCGACCCCAAGCGCGCCATGAAGACCCGCGGCTGGCGCAAGGTCGGCACGGCCGTCGTGCGTTGGCCCGTGCCGATTCTGGTCGCCTCGATCGCGATGGCGCTGATCGGTCTGTTGGCCCTGCCCTCGTACGTCACCAGTTACAACGACCGCAAGTACCTGCCCTCCGATATCCCCGCGAACCAGGGATACGAGGCAGCCGACCGGCATTTCCCGCAGGCGCGGATGAACCCCGAAATGCTGATGATCGAGAGCGACCACGATCTCCGCAACTCCGCCGACATGCTGGTCATCGACAAGGTCGCCAAGAACATCTTCCACATCCCCGGCGTCGGGCGCGTTCAGGCCATCACGCGCCCGCAGGGCACCCCGATCGAGCACACCTCGATTCCGTTCATCATCAGCATGTCCGGGGCCACTCAGCAGCTGAACATGTCCTACATGCAGGACCGCATGAAGGACATGCTGAAGATGGGCGACGAACTGCAGTCCACCATCGACAACATGGAGCGCCAATACGCGCTGATGTCGCAGATGACCGAGGTCACCCACGACATGGTCGAGCAGACCAAGAAGACGGTGGACGACACCAACAAGATGCGCGACAGCATCGCCAACTTCGACGACTTCTTCCGGCCGCTCCGCAACTACTTCTACTGGGAGCCGCACTGTTTCGACATCCCGGTCTGCTGGGCCCTGCGCTCGGTCTTCGACACCCTGGACGGAATCGACACGCTCAGTGACGATCTCGGGCAGATGGTGGTCGACATGGACCGGATGGACACGCTGATGCCGCAGATGCTCACGGTCATGCCGCCGATGATCGAGAACATGCGGACCCAGCGGACCATGATGCTGACCATGCAGTCCACCATGGGCGGCCTGCAGGATCAGATGCAGGCCATGCAGGAGAACGCCAACGCGATGGGTCAGGCGTTCGACGCGTCGAAGAACGACGACTCGTTCTACCTGCCGCCGGAGGTCTTCGACAACCCCGAGTTCAAGCGCGGCATGAAGATGTTCATCTCACCGGACGGAAAGTCGGTGCGGTTCATCATCTCCCACGAGAACGACCCCGCTACCCCGGCCGGCTTGGCGCTCGTCGACAAGATCAAGAACACGGCGTTCGAGTCCATCAAGGGCACCCCGCTGGAGGGCTCGAAGGTGTACCTGGGCGGCACCGCGTCGGCCTACAAGGACATGCAGCACGGAGCCAACTACGACCTGCTGATCGCCGGATTGGCTTCGCTCTGCTTGATTTTCATCATCATGCTCATCCTGACCCGCAGCGTGGTGGCAGCGGCCGTCATCGTCGGAACCGTGGCTCTGTCGCTGGGGACGTCGTTCGGCCTGTCGGTGCTGATCTGGCAGCACATCCTCGGAGTGCCGCTGCACTGGATGGTGCTGGCAATGTCGGTGATCATCCTGCTGGCGGTGGGTTCGGACTACAACCTGCTGCTGGTCTCGCGATTCAAGGAAGAGATCCACGCCGGAATCAACACCGGGATCATCCGGTCGATGGGCGGGACCGGCGCAGTGGTGACTTCGGCCGGTCTGGTGTTCGCCTTCACCATGGCCTCGATGCTGGTTAGCGATCTGCGGGTCGCCGGACAGGTCGGTTCCACCATCGCCCTCGGCCTGCTGTTCGACACCCTGGTGGTCCGCTCCTTCATGACTCCGGCCATCGCGGCAATGCTGGGCCGGTGGTTCTGGTGGCCGCAGGTGGTTCGGCAGCGCCCGGTTCCCCGTCCATGGCCGGCTCCGGCGCCGGCCGCCGAACCCGAACTTGTCGGCAGCCAACCAGGAGGGCCATCATGACCGTCATGACCCGCACCCGTCACCGCATCGCCCGTGTGAGCATCGCAGTCCTGGGCGCGGCCCTGGCCGCTGCGCCGGCCACCGCCGGAGCGGACGCCACCGACGACTACCCGGTTCCGCACCGGATGATCATCACCACCTGCTCGGCCGAGCAGTACATGGCCGCCGCCCGCGACGTCGCGCCGGTGTACTACGAGCGGTACATGATCGACTACAACAACAAAGGGCCGCAGATCCAGCAGGCGGCCCAGGACTACATCCACGGTTTCTTCGGCAAGACACCGGAGGAGCGGCGGGCCTGGTCCGAGGAGATGGCGACGAACATCTACTCCGACCCGCTGGTGTTCCAGTGGCCCAACCACGCCAAGCTGTTCTTCAACAACAAGGGCGTGGTGGCCCGCAGCACCGACGTCTGCCAGCAGTACCCGTCGGATCCGTCGGTCTGGGTGTGGTGAACGGCGGCGACCCCGCCGGCCCGCTGCGATAGTTGCCAGGAGGGCGACTCGCCCGGTTGCCAGGAGGGCGACTCGCCCGCCTGCTTTGCTTTGCTGTCGCTATGGAAATCCTGTGGTGATTGTGAGTAAAGTTCGGTAAACCCGTTGGCGGGTTGCCGATGTTTTCCCTTTGCCGAACGCGGACCTGCAGTTAGCCAGGCAGGAGTGTGGGGATGCGTTCGACGAGAAACGCGGCCGCGTTGGCCGTCGCCCTCGGTGTGGGGGCCGCGGTGGCAGCCGGCAGCGGCGTCGCGTCGGCCGACAGCACCGCCGGCCAGGATCCCGGCACTGCGGCGGCCACCCGCGGAACGCAGAGTGCGCCGGCCAAGGCCACGACCGGTGGTGCCCGACGGGGTCGCGGCCCGGCGCCTGCGGCGGCAGCCGCCAAGACGCCGAACACGGCCCGCAAAACCTCCCCCGCCCCGGACGCACCGACTCCCGCGCTCCCCGCGACTTCAGTTGCTGCACAACCACTCTGGCAGCCACCGGCCTCAAACGTGGCAGCGCCCGCACCGTCGGCCGCCCCGATCGCCAAGGCCGTCGCCCTTCCGGTCACCGCACCGGTCCCCCGACCCACCGCCGCTACGGCGGTGCCCGCCGTCGTGTCCGCCAACCCCGGCGCGGGACCGGGGGCGGCCCCCCCCGCGTTGTCGGGGGCGGCCAAAGGCGGGGGGCCCCGACTGCTCAACGCCGCGCGACTGGTGTCGCAGGGCGCAGGCTCCGCCCCCGGCGCCCCCGTCGACTCTCCCGCGCTGTGGGCACTGGCGGCCTGGACCCGGCGGCAGACCACCCCGCCCGCCGCGGCGGTGGCGCAACCGAAATCCCTGACCTCCGATCACATCGGCTGGGTGACCGGCCAGCGCAACTCGGCGATTCCCGGGGCCCTGTGGCCGCAGACCAACAACACCAAGTGGGCGAACGTCTACGGCACCGACCTGGGCATCATGTGGTTCAACGGGGTCAACGGCCTGACCCAGTTGGCCTTCGGCGACACGTTCAGCGGCGCCAACATGACCGGCGGCTGGCGGTCCAACATCCTGCTGCTGAGCAATGACACCAACCTGAGCGACGGACTGTCGCTGATCAACACCGGCCCGGCCAACCAGTTCATCCCGGCCGCACCGAAGCAGGTGTTCTTCATCGGCTCCGAGGTCACCAACATCCCCACCTCGGCGGTGTACGCCAACAGCAACAACTACGTCAGCTACATGTCGGTGAAGTCGTGGGACACCCCCGGCCGCTGGACCACCAACTACTCGGCGATCTCCCAGTACGACCCGGCCACCGACAAATGGGTGCTGCAGAAGAACACCGTCCGGCCGGCGGCCTTGTTCCGGTCGTCGCAGATGTACCACCCCGGCGACCAGAACTTCCAGCAGATGGCCTATGTGCTGGAGCCGGAGAGCCAGGTCGCCCCCGGCGACACCCGCTACGTCTACGCCTTCGGCACCCCGTCCGGTCGGGCGGGCTCGGCCTACCTGTCCCGGGTCCCGGAGGGCTCGCTGACCGACCTGTCGAAGTACGAGTACTGGGACGGCGCGAAGTGGGTGAACAAGGAGGCGAAGGCCGCACCGGTGCTCGGTGACTCGACGAGGTCGGGCGGAATACTCGGTCCGATCCGCGACCTGGCGAACAATCCGAAGTTCTTCGGCGGCTGGCTGGCCGGGATCGTCGGCGCGAAAACCGGCGGCAACGTCAGCGAGATGAGCATCCAGTACAACGACTACCTCGGAAAGTACGTGGTGCTCTACGGCAACGGCGCGAACAACGTCATCCTGCGCACCGCCGACACCCCAGAGGGCGCCTGGTCGGACCCGATCACCATCGCGACATCCATCCAGTACCCCGGCCTGTACGCGCCGATGATCCATCCGCTGTCGGGCACCGGAATGCTCACCACCACCGACGGCAGTCCCGACGTCAGCAATCTGTACTGGAACATGTCGATCTGGAGCAACTACAACGTGGTGCTGATGAAGACCGATCTGAGCCCGCTCAAGGTGACCCCCGCCTAGGGGCCCGGCTATGAGGCTGAACACCAACCACGCCGCAACACTCGCGGTCGCCCTGGGCATCGGCGCGGCTATCGCCGCCGCGGCACCCGCCGCCTGGGCCGATGACACCCAAACAGGCTCGGGCAGAACACAATCCGCTCAGCCGGCAGCAGCGACGGTCAAGCAGAATCGCCCAGCCGCCGCCACAGCCGCCGCCGGGGCGTCGACCTCGCTGAAGGTCAGCCGTTCGGGCCAGGGCCCGGTCCGGCTGCGCCGGGGGTCCACTGCGGCAGCGGAACTCAGCGGTATCACCTACGCCGACGGCAACTCCTACTATGCCGTCGGCGACAACGGGGCCACGTCGATCTGGCAGGTGAACGCCTCGGTCAACTCCCGCCAGGGAAGGATCACGTCGGCAAAGGTCAGCGGCGGGATCAGTGCGCCTGCGATGGGCCGCGACTCGGAGGGCGTCACCCTGACACCGGAGCGGACCGGAGTCTGGGTTTCCGATGAAGTCGCCTCCACCATCACGAAGTTCAACCTGGCCACCGGACTGATGACCGGTTCAGTGGCAGTTCCGGCCATCTACCGGCCGGCCAATGTTCAGGGCAACTTCGGCCTGGAGTCGCTGGCCTACGGTGCCGGCAAGCTGTGGACCGGAAACGAGGAGGCCCTCCGAACCGACGGCCCGTTATCCACCACGACGGCGGGAAGCTGGGTCAGGATTCAGCGTTTCGGCGGAACGGATTTCACCCCGGAGGTCCAATACGCCTACCGGACCGACCCGATCGCCCGGATGTCGCCGCTGACCGACGCCGAGCGCAGCGGTCTCGTCGATCTCGTGGCACTGCCCGACGGCGAAGTCCTGAGCCTCGAACGGGAACTGGGCGGGTTCCTGCCGCGCTTCCGGTCCCGGATCTACCTCCTGGACTTCAGCGGCGCCACCGACGTCAGCGATGTGGCGAGTCTGAACGGCGGCGGATTTACACCGGTCGCCAAAACCCTGCTGTGGCAGGGCTTCTTCCAGTTCGCCAACTTCGAGGGCGTCACGCTGGGACCCCAGCTCTCCAACGGCTCGCAGTCGATGGTGCTGGTCTCCGACGACGGCTCGGGACAACTCGGGCAGCGCCAGACGCTGCTGAGTCTGAAGCTCAAGGGCCTGGTTTAGCAGTCGCCCAGAACCCGGGCGATCGCGTCGTGCTCCGGCTGCGTCACCCAGAGCTGATAGTTCGACTTGATGTCGACGATGCGCGTCACGTAGGTGCACCGGTAGGACTTGTTGGGCGGCAACCAGGTTGCCGCGTCGCTGTCGCCCTTCTCCTGGTTGACCCAGCCGATGGTGGTCTGCAGATTCAGCGGAGAGTTGGCGAAGTTACGGCGCCTGGCATCGTCCCACTGCTGCGCCCCGGTCTGCCAGGCGTCCGAGAGTGCCACCACGTGATCGATCTGCACCTGCGCCGAGGAGTCGGGGCCCTGCTCGAACTCGACGGTGGTTCCGGTGTAGGGATCGTCGAGAGTTCCGCTGAGGATCTTGCAGCCGTTCGTCCCGGGCCTGGCGACCACGTTCTTCAGGTCGCGGCGCAGGATGTCATTGCGGGTGTCGCACCCGTTGTGGCCGTATACGACCGACACGTCGTCGCTCCACCGGTCGCCGAAGAGGCTGCGCTGATACCCGGTTTTCGGCGCCCGGCCCTTGATCTCGAGGGTGTCGAGCCTGGCCAGGGTGTCCGGATCGCCCGAGGCCGGTGGCGAGCCCACCAGTGCGGACCACAACAGCGTCGAGCACGCCACCGCAACGCCAACCCCCCAGCGCCCCAGCATCGTCGAGGGTCAGCCCCACCAGAAAGCGGTGGCGATCGCGATGTACAGCGCGATGAGTACCGCCCCTTCGAACCAGTTCGACTCCCCGTCGAACGTGACCAGCACGGCGACCAACGCCGACATCATCATCGAGGCGAGCAACAGGGGCGAGAACACCAGGTTGAAATCGGGTTGCCCCAACCAGACTGCGGCCAGGCAGACGATGGGGGCGATCGTGAGGGCGATCTGCACCGGCGACTGCAGAACCACCTGGACGGCGTAGTCCATCTGGTTCTTGGCGGCCAACTGGATACCGACGAAGTTCTCCACCGCGTTGCCGGCGATCGCCACGATCACCAGACCGGCGAACACCTCGTTGATACCCGCCGCCTCCATAGCCGGTTCCAGCGCGGCGACGAACCATTCCGAGACGAACGCGGCACCTAGACCGGCGACGGCGAGCATGCCGATCGCCATCCCCATCGGCCATTCACCGTGTGCGGCAGCCTTACTGGCGGCCTTGGCCGAATCGGGGCTGGCCGCGATCGGAGATGAACCGCGGGAGTGTGTGTGCCCGTCATGGACGGCCGGTTCAGCCGTCCGCTTGCTCAGCGTGGCCGGCAGCGACAGTGCGAAGAGCACCAGCATCACCACGGACACCACCACCGACACCATGCGCTCGTGTGTTTCGGCCGGGGTGTGCATGGCCGAGGTCAGCGAGGGGACCGCCAGGATGAACACCGCGAGGGTGAACATCAGGCCCAGGGTGCGCCCGTCCTCGGCGGCGAACCTCTGGCGACCGTGCTTGAGACCACCGACCACGAACGCCAGGCCCAGCACCAGCAGGACGTTGGCCAGGATCGAACCCACGATGGTGGCTTTCACCACGCCGAACAATCCGGCTTTCAGCGCGAAGAGGATGACGAACAGTTCGGGCAGGTTACCCAGCGCGGTCTGAAGGATTCCGGTGGCGGCCGGTCCGAGTCGGTCGCCGAGCGCCTCGACCGACCGGCCGACCATCGAGGCCAGGGTGGCCAGCGCGAGGGCGGAGACCACGAAGGCCAACACGGCGTTGGCGTGCGTGTAGTGCAGAACACCGGCCGCGATTCCCGCGATCAGGGTGATGGTGAACATCATTCGGTCGCGACCGCTCAACAACGGCAGCCGCTCGGTACCAGCGTTGGTCACTACAGCCTCCTGCCGGAATCAGACTCCCGGCCGAGTTTAGCCAGAGCGGCCGGGCCGCTGGAGCCGTTTCGCAACGCGGTGATGCGACGCTCGCGCGTCGACCACGGTGTTAGTGTCCGCACATGTCTGGTCTGACAGGGCTTCTCAGCGAGGAGTGCATCGCTCTCGACGTACCCGCGGCGACGTGGGAGGAAGCCGTGCTGGCCGCGGGCGGCCTGCTGGAACGGGCCGGCATCGCCGGGCCGGCCTACACCGGATCGATGATCGACAACGTCGAGACCAACGGCCCCTATATCGTCGTCGCCCCGGGATTCGCCTTCGCGCACGCCCGGCCCTCGGCCGCCGTGCACCGAACCGGCATGTCATGGGTGCGGCTCGCCAACCCAGTTGCGTTCGGGCACAAGACCAATGATCCGGTCAGTCTGGTGGTGGCGCTGGCCGCGGCCGACGACGGCGCGCACGCCGCCGCCATGGCGCAGTTGGCGAAGATCGTCGGCAGCCCGGAAAAGCGCGCCGCTCTCGATGCCGCCGCGAGCCCGGCCCAGGTGTCGGCCATCCTGGGAATCGCCGCCGCTGGCGCCTCCGCCTCGTCGGCTGCCTCCCCCTCGTCATCGCCGGCCCGCAACACCAACCTGATCCTCACGGTCTGCGGAAACGGCCTGGGCACCAGTCTCTTTCTGAAAAACACCCTCGAGCAGGTGCTCGGGACCTGGGGCTGGGCACCGTTCATCACCGTCGAGGCCACCGACACCATCTCGGCCAAGGGCCGCGCGAAGGAGGCCGACCTCATCATGACCTCCGGGGAGATCGCCAAAACCCTGGGCGACGTCGGTGTGCCGGTCAAAGTCATCGACAACTTCACCTCCACCAAGGAGATCGACGCAGCGCTGCGCGACTCCTACGACATCTGAGCGCAGGGAGCCCCCGATGAATTGGCTTGTCTCCGTCGCCGAGTTCGTCGTCAACGAGATCCTGGCCGTCCCGGCTTATCTCATCGGCATCATCACCGCAGTCGGCCTGGTCGCGCTGCGCAAGAGCAAAGGCCAGGTCATCGGTGGAGCGCTCAAGGCCACCCTGGGGTTCCTCCTGATCGGTGCGGGCGCAACGCTGGTGGTCGCCTCGCTCAAGCCACTCGGGGTGATGATCCAGGGTGCGGCCGGAACCAAGGGGGTGGTCCCGACCAACGAGGCCATCGTGGGAATCGCTCAGCAGCGCTTCGGCGCTCAGGTGGCCTGGCTGATGATCCTGGGCTTCGCGATTAGCCTTCTACTGGCCCGCTTCACCCCGTTGCACTACGTGTTCCTGACCGGTCACCACACGCTGTTCATGGCTACGCTGCTGACCATCGTCCTGGCCACCGCCGGGCTGTCCGGACCCGTCGTGGTCGGTGTCGGGGGTTTTCTGCTCGGCGCGGTGATGGTGGCACTGCCGGCAATCTCGCAGCCCTGGACGAAACGGATCACCGGCGACGACAGCATCGCCATCGGTCACTTCGGCACGCTGGGCTACATCGCGTCGGGCATCACCGGCCGGTTCGTCGGCGGAACCAGGAGCAAGTCCACCGAGGACCTGAAACTGCCGGAGTCGCTGCGGTTCCTGCGCGACTCCATGGTGGCGACGGCGCTGTCGATGGTGCTGATGTATGTCGCGGTTGCGTTGATCTACCTGGCCAAGGTCGGCAGTGGGACGGCGTTCGCGGCCTATGCCGACGACTCCGGTGCCGGGGCGGCCACCAGCGTGGGCAACTACCTGATGAAGGGTGTCACCGAGGGGCTGAGCTTCGGGGTCGCGGTGGCGGTGATCCTGTTCGGGGTGCGGACCATCCTCGGTGAACTGGTTCCCGCCTTCCAGGGCATCGCCGAACGCATGGTGCCCGGTGCGGTGCCGGCCCTGGACGCGCCGATCGTGTTCCCCTACGCGCAGAACGCGGTTCTGATCGGGTTCGTATCGAGTTTCGTCGGCGGCCTGGTCGGTCTGGCTGTTCTGTCGTTGTGGCTAGGACCGGCTTTCGGATGGGTGCTGGTGCTGCCCGGTCTGGTGCCGCACTTCTTCACCGGTGGTGCGGCGGGTGTCTACGGCAACGCCACCGGCGGCCGCCGCGGCGCCGTCGCGGGCGCCTTCGTCAACGGCCTGATCATCACGTTCCTGCCGGCCATCCTGGTCCGGGTGCTGGGCTCGTTCGGCGAGGAGAACACCACCTTCGGCGACGCCGACTTCGGCTGGTACGGAATCCTTCTCGGCAACGCCGCAAAACTGGGCCCGGTCGCGGGCGTGGTCGCCATGCTGCTGGTCGGCATCGGCCTGCTGGCGCTGGCGATCGGTGTTCAGCGCAAACTCGTTGACACCGGCTGGGATCCGGCCCCCGGCCGGCCGAAGCCGATGGCCGGTGAGACCGCCGGCCCAGTGCTGACGACGGGCCGCAGCTATCCCAAGATCCCCGTCCCGGCGGGTGCGCCCGCGCCTCCCCCGCCGCCGGCCTAGCCCGGGATCACTCGGCGGTGGGGAAGTTGATGACCTCGCCGCGATTGATCGACACCCAGTCCCTGGCCTCCAGGTAGGGCCGGAAGGTCTCGGTGATCGCCTTCGCGTCGGCGGGCGTCTTCGGCCGCTGAAGTTCGTAGAGGTGCGGGAACTCCGTCCACGCCACCACGGCGTCCCACAACCGCACCGCCGCGTCCCCGGTCGGGGGGTCGATCAGCACCGGCCCGAACAGGCACTGGCCGTCGGGGAAGAACAGCGTCGGCACGCCGTATCCGGCGGCGTCCACCACCCGGCGGTGGTCGGCCAGCACCTCGTCGCCGGTGGTGGGATCGGCGATGGCCTCATCGACGAGTCCCGGATCGAAACCGAGCTCGGCAAGCAGGTGCCGGGCGACGGCGGGCTCGTGCGGTTTGTGGCCGTCGATGTGCAACGCCCGGCCCGCCCGTTCGTACCAGGCGCCGACGTCGTCATTGGACCGCCGGCGCAGCAGAGCGCCGATGCGCATCATCGACCACCCGTAGGACCACTCCCGCTCCCACGGGTGCTTCTTACCTTCGGCCCGGTTGATCTCCTCGAGGCTGAAGAAGCGCCAATTCACCTGCAGCCCGGTGATTGCCGCGACCTCACGGATCCAGCGCGAGGTCTGATAGGCGTACGGGCACATCACGTCGAAGTGGAAGTCGACGAACTCCGGGCGCCGGGTCATGATCCGCCACTCGCGTCGGGCAGCAGCGGCGGGCAGTTTCCGGCAGCGTCGGCGGACAGTTCGAAATGCCAGGTTTCGTTGGCGTAGGTGCGACACAGCCCGAACCGTGCTCCGTTGAGCATCAGCCACTGGGCCGCGCCCGCGCCGCCGACGTCGACGGCCAGCCCCTGCACATGCCGTGATCGCTGCGGAGTCTGCACATACTGGCGCGCGGCAGCCACACTTCCGTAGGTGGCCACCGCGTCGTCGAGCAACTGCTGCTGGAACTCCGGTGAGCGCCATCCGGAGGTGATCGTCAGCGATATGCCGTCCGCCGTCGCCGCGGTCGCCGCCTGCTGAACGGCGTTCAACAACGCCGGGTTGAGGTAGCCGATTGCGGGATTCTGCACGTCGTAGGGGCTCAGAGCCTGATAATCGGCGAGGGCTGTGGCGGGGCAGCCCATCGCCGCGGCCGCGGTGAGCGCGACACTGGAGATGAGCCGCTTGACGAACGAAGTCCGCATGACAGTCCAACATAGTCAGTGATGACGGCCACGCGAATCTCTCCCTGGTTGGGCGTTGCGGCTGCGGCCGCCGTGCTCGCCGCTCCGGTTGCCCCGGGTTCGCCCGCCCCGCACACCATCTCCGGTCCGTACGCGGCCCTGCTCGCCGCCAGTGCCGACCTGGGAACCTCCAGCGCCGACCGTGTCCAGGTCACCGCCGCGCTTCGGACCACAGCCCGGCCCGGCTCGCTGATCGACTGGGCAGCGCGGCACGACCTGGAGGCCCGCTGGACCGCGGGCGAGAGCTGGGCCGTCATCGCGGGCGCCCCCGCCGCCATGAGCGAAGCGTTGGGAGTCTCGATCAAGGACTACGGCAACGCCGACGGCCGGATCTTCTACGCCTCGCCCCAACAGCCGCAGGTTCCCGATCCCGTCCGCGACGATGTCGCTGAACTCGGTCGCACGCTCGGCTACACCCCGTTCCACAATGCCGATCGGTGGGTCGTGCCACTCGACGTACCCGACCAGGGACTGTCGCCGGGAGCACTGCTGCGCAGCTACAACATCGAGCCGCTCACCGCCGACGGTTTCACCGGAAAGGGTTCCACCGTCGTGGTTTTCGCATTCGACGGATTCGACCAGGCCGACCTCGACGAGTTCGCCGACACCTACAGGCTGCCGAGGTTCACCCCAGAGACGCCAACGGGCATGGCTTCCCAGCGCAGCGGGGAGGCGACCATGGATCTCGAGGCCATCCACGGCATCGCGCCCGATGCCAAGAAGGTGTTGATCAACGCCCGCCCCACCGTCGAAGGGGACGGCGCCTACCAGAAGATCGCGACGATGATGGACGACGCCGCGCGCGCGTATCCCGGTGCGGTGTGGAGCTTTTCGATCGGCTGGGGCTGCGACAAACTGATCACCGCCGCCGACCTCGCACCGGTTCGGGCGGCCCTGGCCCGGGCCCACAAGACCGGCACCGCGGCCTTCGACGCCAGCGGCGACCTCGCCGGACTGGAATGCAAAGGCGGAGACACCTGGTCGACGCCGCCCGGGGCCGAGGAGATCGGCCTGGACGCCGTGGCGTCGTTGCCGGAGATGACCTCCGTGGGCGGCACCACCCTCTCGACCGACGCGACCGGCAATTGGCTGTCCGAACAGACCTGGTTCGACGTGCCGCTGTCGCAGGGCACCGGCGGCGGCATCTCCGAGTTGTTCAAACGCCCGGAATGGCAGGAGGGCCTCGACGTGGCCCGGAGCAGCGATCGGCGGCTGACCCCCGACATTTCGGCCGTCAGCGACCCGAACACGGGGATGAAGTTCGTGTTCGCCGGCCAGACTCTGGCGGGCGGCGGGACGTCGCTCGCGACCCCGATCTGGGCCGGGATCACGGCGGTGATGAACCAGTACCTCACCGCCAAGGGCGGCAGCCTGGTCGGCGATCTCAACCCGCTGCTCTACGAGGCCTCACGGGGCGCACGCCGCCCGGGATTCCACGACGTCCCTCTGGGCGCCAACGCGGTGCACCGCGCGCAGTCGGGGTACGACCTGGTCTGCGGCCTCGGCACACCCAACGTGGCCAACCTCGTCGAGGACCTGCTGGCCATCCAGAAGTCCGGCGGCCAGTGATGGACACCCCCGCGATGGGCGCCCCGGCGACGGACGCCCCCGGGATGGACGCCATGGAGTGCCACAACTGCGGCAACGCCGTACCGGTGGGTGTCTTCTGCGGGCACTGTGGCGCCCATCTGACCCCGCGGCCCGGGGACGGCCCGGTATGGCTGCGGCCCGGCGGCCTCTTCGCCGCACCGCACGAGACGATCTTCCGCCCCTCGCTGGCCAGTTCCCTGCTCCCGCAGTTGTCGGAATTGACCCGCAGGCCGTTCAACGCCGGCGTGCTGCTGATCATCGTCTCGATGGCCGTCCTCGTCGAACTTCAACTGCCCGGCGGCCTGATCACCGTCGCATCGCTGGGCCTGCCGATGCTGCTGTTCATCTACTGGCGGCGCGCCCGGGTGTTCGACGACATTCCGGCCTGGGCCATCTGGGTCACCGTTGTCCTGGCGATCGGTCTGGCCGTCACGTGGGTCCTCATGACGGGCAATCTCGTTCTCCGCGAGGCATCTTCGCCGTTCGACGCGGGGATGGGCGGACGGCGGGTGCTCCGCGACGGCCTCGGGATCTCCGATGCGGCGGCGTTCATCATGCTGATCCCCCTCACCGTCGTCCGACTGTTCTGGCGATCCCGGCGGGAGTCGCTCGACGGCTTCGTGATCGGAGTGCTCAGCGCCGTCACCTTCATCTCAGCGGCCACCTTGACCCGGCTGGCCCCGCAGTTCATCACCGCGCCGGTGTCGCGGAATCAACCCGTCCAGTGGTTATTCTTCGAGGCCGCCGTCCGCGGGGTCACTGTGCCGCTGACCGCCTCCTGCCTCGGCGGCCTCATCGGCGCCGCGCTGTGGTTCAACCGGCCCCGGGCCGGCAGCAGGTTCAACAAGCCGACCATCGTCGGTGCGCTCCTGTTCTGCGCCGCGGCCGGTTTCGGCGTCTACGCCGCCGTGGGCAGAGCCGACGTGGAGGGAACCAGCCAGCTCTACGTGCTGTCCTGGCACATCGCGATGGCGATCTTCGGGCTCGTCGCGCTGCGCATCGGCCTGCAGTTGGCCGTTCTGCACGAGGAGACTCCCCCGCCACCCGGAACGCCCCAGCTGTGCCTGCACTGCCGGCAGGTTGTCCCCGAGATGGCGTTCTGCCCGGGCTGCGGAGCGGCCACCCGCGCCTCCCCCCGCCGCTCCCGCGCCGAGCGCCGCCGCGTCAGTCCCGAGGGCACCGAGGATCCCGAGCACACTCCCGAAGAAGCGATCTGGCCGGGCTACGCGGTGCCGGCCCGGACCTATGTGGCCGCACGGATCTCCCGACAGTCACCGCTGCCGGTGCTGACCAACTGGCTGGTGGGAATGGTGACGCTGTCGTCGATCTTCATCGGCCTGCCGTACCTGACGGTCAAACCGCCGCCCCGCTACAACTGCCCGCCGGACTGCGGCAATCCCCCGTCGGGCGATCCGGTGTCGTCCAATCCGCGGTTCACCGGCACGGGGTTCTCGGTGGCCTATCCAGCGCCCGGATCGGCGTACCGGGTCACCACCGACCCCACCGCCGGAGTCAGGGCACGGTTCACCGCCGGAGAGGGTGGAGAACTGCGGCTGACCAGTGAGCCGGCCAAGGGCCGCAACGCCCGCGACGTGGCCAAGGCGTTCATCGACGCCACGTTCCCCACGGCCACCAACGTCTACGAGATCCCCAACGCCATGGTCGGGTTCCAGCCCGGCTACGGCGAGGTGGCCGACGTCTTCCCACTGAACCTCGAGACCAGTTCCCGACGGATGCGCGCCGTGGTGATCGTGGCCGTCAAAAACGACCTCGCCCTCATCGCGGCCGGGTTCGGGCCCTACCACCAGTTCGGGCCGAACTTCGGGCCCGGCCGGCCGTCTCCGGCCAACGTCCAGATCGCCCAGGACATGGGCCGCTACGTCAACAGCTTCCAGTGGGAGGGCGACCCGCCGAGGTGACCGTTTGTCCCGAACCGCGCCGGTACGGCGCGCGGGGATGCACCATTGGGCGTGTTCGCACGATAGAGACGATCTAGGAGTCCTGCGGTGGCACTCGTCCTGGCCTACGGCGTGGTCCTGCTGATCTGCGTGTCGCTGTCCGGGCTCGCCGCCCGCACGGTGCTGTCCACCGCGCTGCTGTTCCTGGTGGCCGGGGCACTGCTCGGGCCCGGCGGCCTGGGAGTGGTCACCCAGAGCGCCGAGGACGAGATCGTCGCCGTCCTCGCCGACATCGCACTGTTCACCGTGTTGTTCACCGACGGCCAGCGCGCCAGCGTGCCCGCCCTGAGGGAGGGGTGGCGGCTGTCCGGACGGGCGCTGGGGCTCGGCATGCCGCTGGCGATGATCGGCATCGCCATCCCCGCGCACTTCCTAGCCAATCTGGACTGGGCGACGTCGTTCCTCCTCGGCGCGATCCTCTCGCCCACCGACCCGGTGTTCGCCTCGGCACTCGTCGGCCGATCGGACATCCCCCTACGGCTGCGCAGACTTCTCAACGTTGAGTCCGGGCTCAACGACGGGCTCGCGCTGCCCTTCGTCTTGATCTTCCTGGCCATGGCCAAGCACGAGAGTTCGCACCTGAGCACCGTTCTGCTGGAGCTCGTGCTAGGCCTGGCCATCGGCGTCGGTGTCGCGGTGCTCGTGGCGCTGGCCTGGCGGAGCAAGATCCTCACCGCAGAACCGCGGCTCCAGCCACTGGGGCCGGTCGCGATCGCGATCGTGGTGTACGCGATCTGCCATCTGACCCATGCCAATCCCTATCTGGCGGCCTTCGCGGCGGGTTCCGCGCTGGCGACGGTGGACCATGTGGCCGCCGAGGCCTTCGAACCCTTCGGGGACCTGCTCTCCGAACTCACGAAGTTCGCCGCCCTGCTGCTGTTCGGGGCGCTGATCACCCCGGAGCGGCTGTCCCATCTCGGGTGGCAGGGCTGGCTGCTCGCCGTACTGGCCATCGTGGTGGTTAGGCCGGCATCGATGCTGCTGTCGCTGATCCGCACTCCGATGCCCCGGTCCGAACGGCTCACCGCGGCATGGTTCGGCCCCAAGGGCTTCGCGTCTGTGGTCTACGGACTGCTCGTCCTGCAAGCCGGAATCCCGCACGGGGAGAAGCTTTTCGACCTGATCGCCGTCACCATCGCGATGTCGATCATCCTGCACTCCTCCACCGACGTACCGGTGGCGCACATCTTGCGCATCGAACCGCCGGACAGCCTCCCGACCGGACAGCACGATCCTGGGTTCGACATTCCGGAGGCCGACGACGGCGCACCCGACGCCGGAGCGCTAACCCCAGCCGCTCCGCCGGACCCGAGGGTCTAACCGCGTCAGGGGAATTCGATGTAGCGGCCCGCCCCGGTGGCCGCCGCGCGATCCAGCACCAGGGCGCTGAGCGCGACGTCGTCCATGGCGATGCCCATATTGAGGAACATCCGGCGGCCGGTGGTCGGAACGTCCACCTCCCCCGCGACGACTGCCGCCAAATGGGTGGTGGGCTTGGGCAAGCCGAAGAAGTAGAGTTCGTCGGCCACGAAGCCGTACTGACCGAGGTCGTCGACGGAATAGATGCTGGCGTCGTGAAAAGCCTTGGGCGCCATCGCATCGTCGTAGTCCACCGGCAGCAGCAGCGCGTTGGGGTCGGTGTTGGCGCAATCGATCTTGGGGTCGAGCGGAACGGTGATAGTGGTGACCACCAGGTCGGCATTGGCCACCGCGTCGGTGGGCGAGCTCGCCACCCGCGTCTCCCGGTCACCGGCCTTGTCGAGCAGATCCCTGGCCCGCTCGGGGTTGCGGTCGTAGGCCGTCACCTGAGTCAGCTGCGGATTCTCCGTCAGGGCGACTTCGAGATGGCGGTGCCCCTGCAGCCCGCACCCGACGATGGCCAGGTGCTTGGGTTCACCCGGAACGTGCCGCATGGTGACCCCGGAGACGCCGGGGGTCCGCATCTCGGTGATCCAGCCGCCGTCGAGCAGTGCGATGGGCCGACCGGTCTCGGGGTCGTTCATGATCATCACGCCGTAGATGTAGGGCAGCCCCTTGGCCTGGTTCCCCTCGTAGCCGGCGACCCACTTCAGGCCGATCTTGTCGGATCCGCCCAGGTAGGCGGGCATCGCGTGAATGAAGGCAGAGTCGCCGCGGGAGGTCACCTTGGGCTTGGGCGGGTTCTGCACCAGTCCCCGCGCCTTCTGCTTGAAAGCGTCCTCGAGGACGTCGACGATCTCGGTCCAGGTCAGCCCAAGGCCCTCGAGATCGGCACGGTTCAGAACCAACATCCGGTTATCGCTCATACGAGCAACCGTAGCGGTGAGACCTACTGCGATGCCGAACGGGTTGCGCTCGCCGGAGCCGCCGAATCCGCGGTCTTGGCGTTCTTCCCGCGGTGGCCCAGGCCGAGCCCGCCGGCCGCGCGTGCCACCCGCTGGGCGACCGTCGACTTCTTCGGCGCCGATGCGACGGAATCCTTGGCGACACTCGCGCCGACGGCGGGAGCCGACGCGGTGACATCGGGAACCGAGGCCGGGTCGGCGGCAGCGCTGGCCGCGGCCGGCGTGGTCGACGCGGCCGGCGGCTTGTTGGGATCGTTGCGGGTGTAGCCGGCGTCGATGATCTTCTTCAGCTTGGCTTCCTGCGGCTTGAGGAAGGGGAACAGGTCGACGATCGGCAGGGTCGCGGCGGGAACCAGGTAATTCGTGGTCACCCCACCGAGGGAATTGGTGCTGGTGGTGATGTAGTTCGACGGCACCTTGGACAGGTCGGCGAACATGACCGGGACGTGCACGACGATGGTGCCCGCCAGTGCGTTCACATCGGCGACCAGGTTCCACGGGCGATCCGGGAAGTCCGCGAAGCCGTCGTACTCGCCGGTCACCACTGTGGTGTTGTACTTGGTCTGCGGCGGGGCCTGGAAGTTGTACTTCAGGATCTGGTCGTAGCGATTCTTGTTGAGCCACACCCGGTTGCCGTCAGCGACGATGACGACGTTCAGCTGGCTCTTGCTCGGGGCCGTCGCCGGGTTCGCGACCAGATAGCGCAGGTACTCGTCGACGACCAGATTTCCGGCCGACAGCCCGACGACGGTGACCGTCTCGCCTGGACCGATCTGGGTCAGCGCGGTTGCCATGTCGGTCTTCAGATTGGTCACACCCTGGTTGACGGATTCGGTGAGGGTGAGGCTGTTGGGCCCGGTGACGGGCTTGGCCTGAGCAGGCCAGTGCACGTTGGTCCGTGCGTAGTTATGCGCATTGTCGAAGGCACCACTCAGGATGTTCGACATGACGATCTGGGTCAGGTCGCCGGCGGCGAGTCCGTTCAGCATTAGAGCCTGGTTGGCTGCGAGGGACGCCGGGGCGCCGGTGAAGGCCAGCGCGGCTGCGGCACCCGAAGATGCGACAATGAGGCCGACAGAACGAGTGAATGTACGCATGTGGGGAGTCCGTTTCTCAGCCAAAATCTCAGACCATTCCTAGCAAACTCAATGCTACACATACCCTCACACTGATCACAATCATGGACATACAGCCGCTAGCTGAAATTGGGGCATCTACCAAGCAAATCGGAGCCAACAAGACTGAGGGTGCTAGCAGGCGCGCGGCCCACCGTGGCGCACGCGAGCGAACTGCACGACCAATGGCCAGCTACGAGCAGGAGATTTTTCACGTGAGCAGGATTGCCGGTGACATCACGGAGTTGACGGGTGGTACTCCGTTGGTGCGGTTGCGTCGGGTGACCGAGGGTGCGGGGGCGCAGGTGGTGGCCAAGTTGGAGTCGTTCAATCCCGCGGCCAGTGTCAAAGACCGGATCGGGGTGGCGATGATCGACGCCGCCGAGCAGGCCGGGCTGATCGGGCCCGACACAATCGTGCTGGAGCCGACCAGTGGTAACACCGGGATCGCGTTGGCCATGGTGTGCGCCGCCCGGGGGTATCGGTGTGTGTTGACCATGCCCGAGACGATGAGTGTGGAGCGCCGGGTCCTGCTGCGGGCCTATGGGGCGGAGTTGATCCTGACCCCCGGCCCGGAAGGGATGGCCGGGGCGATCGCCAAAGCCGAGGAACTAGCTAAGACCGATTCCCGCTACTTCATCCCCCAGCAGTTCGAGAACCCCGCCAACCCCGCCATCCACCGGGCCACTACTGCCGAGGAGATCTGGGCCGACACCGACGGCGAGGTCGACATCGTCGTCGCCGGAGTGGGCACCGGCGGCACCCTGACCGGCGTCGGAGAAGCGCTCAAGGAACGCAAACCCGCCGTGCAGATCGTCGCCGTCGAACCCGCCGCCTCCCCGGTGCTCTCCGGCGGACCCAAGGGCCCCCACCCCATCCAGGGCATCGGGGCCGGGTTCGTGCCGGCCAACCTGCACACCGACATCGTCGACGAGATCATCACCGTCGGCAACGACGACGCCTTCACCACCGCACGACGGCTGGCCACCGAGGAGGGCCTGCTGGTCGGCATCTCCTCCGGCGCAGCGACCTGGGCCGCCCTGCAACTGGCCCACCGACCCGAGAACACCGGCAAGCTCATCGTGGTCGTGCTGCCCTCCTTCGGGGAGCGCTACCTATCCACCGCGCTGTTCGCCGACCTGGCCGACTGATGCTCGCCGCCATCCGCGCCGACGTGGCCTCGGTTCGCGAACGCGACCCCGCCGCACGCTCCGCGGCCGAGGTCGTGCTGTGCTACCCCGGCCTGCACGCCGTGTGGGGCCACCGCATCACCCACCACCTCTGGCACCGCGGACTCAAACTCCCCGCCCGCTTCCTCGCCGAAATCCTGCGCAAACTCACCGGCGTAGAAATCCACCCCGGCGCCACCCTGGGCCGCGGGGTCTTCATCGACCACGCCACCGGAGTCGTCATCGGCGAAACCGCCGAAATCGGCGACAACGTCACCATCTACCAGGGCGTCACGCTCGGCGGCACCAGCCTCGACGGCGGCAAACGCCACCCCACCATCGGCGACAACGTCACCATCGGCGCCGGCGCAAAAGTACTGGGCGCCATCACCATCGGCAACAACACCCAAATCGGCGCCAACTCCGTCGTCATCAAACCCGTCCCCCCCGACTCCGTCGTCGTCGGCGTACCCGGCCAAATCATCGGGGGCGAACATCCCACCCGGGCCGACCAGTTCAAGTTGCCCGACCCACTCGGCGTGAGCCTCCAGTCGCTGCTGACCCGGGTAGCCAAACTCGAGGACCACTCCGCCGGATCCCCGGACGGCCCGGTCATCCGGCCACCGGAGGCCGGGGTCTGGCACGGCGAGGACTTCTCCATCTGAGTCTGAAATTGGTGCGCGGGACGGCTCGCAGCGCCGCTTAAGATCGATCCATGATTTCGCGGGGGGACCTGCCAGACGACGACCTGCGCAGCCGATTGCGTTCCGCGGCAGCGGATTCGATCACCGCGGCCGTCGAGTATCTGGCCGGGGACGGGCTGCCCGAGACTGCGATCGACGCCGCCAGCGAATGGGTCGCGGCCGCCGAGGAGTGGGAGGATGCGTTCGGTCTACTGGCACTGCAAGTCAGCGTCCCCGGGGACCTGCCCTGGCTGAGTCGCGTACTGGAACTCAGCGAGCGGGGTTATGCCGGACGCCTGGACCCCCGGGAGTTGTCGGATCTCCTTGAGACCACGGCGACGATGGCCCGCATCGGCGCCGATCGAATTCGCGTTGCGCGCCAAGCGGTCCGGGCCGCTATCGGCCGGGCCGGACAGTCGGCCGATTAGACCTCGGGCCGACGGCTGCGAGCCCGGCGAACAGCTCCGACCGGATCGCTGTAGAGACCGCTGAGCGAGACGATTCCCGCACCCGCTTCCTGCACTCGACCGCCGAACCGCGTCACCCGGATGTCGCGCACGCCGAGCAGGGAGCGCTCGGCGAAGGCCGCCCGCACCTGACGGATACCGTCGGGGTGGTCGGTGAATGCCTGGCCGCCGACCACGATTTCATCGGGATTGAGGATGTCGCGCAGCAATGCCGCCGCGCCGCCCAGGATCCTCGCCCGCTCGCTGAGCAGTTCCCTTGCCTCCGAGGATTTTTCGTCATTCCCTCGGGCAATCCGCAGAAGTCCGGCCATCGAGAAGTTCGGCCCGGAAGGGGCCAGCACACCGTTCTTGCGGGCCGCCGAGAGAACGGCTTCGTCGCTGACGGTCGACTCCAATTGCCCACTGCCGCCGAGCAATTCGGAGGAGACCGGCAGACCCGCAATGGTTCCGGGCCCGCTGATCGGGGTGTGCACCCGTCCGTCGATCACCTGGGCGAAACCCACGGTCTCGCGGGCGTAGAGGTACAGGCTGCTGGCTCCGGTGCGGCGCTCGGTGCTCCCGAGCAGAAGCTCGGCGCCGGCCATCGCGTCCACGTGCGAGGCCACCGAGACGGGCAACCCCAGCGCGCGGGCCAGTGCCGGGCCGGCCGGTGCCTGCGACCAGTTCAGGCGGGTGTGGTTGACGTGCCCGGTCGCGCTGTCAACCACGCCGCCGATGGCGAGGCCGATCCACAGCGGCCGGCGCCGGTGCCAGCGGCTGAGGTAGCGGCGGGCGCTGGCGGCCAACGCAGCCAGTGCGACGTCCTGCGAGCCGCCGGGCGTGGGCGTCTCCACGGCGTCGAGGGTGCGGCCGAGCAGGTCGCTGGCCACGATGCTGGTGGTGCGGGCGCCGACGTGCAGGCCAAGCGTGAGGTAGGGCTCGTGGTCAACCTCGACGGGGATCCGGGGGCGTCCCACTGCTCCGGTCACCGAGAGGTCGGCGCGCTCGCGGAGCAACCGGGCGTCCAGCAATGCGTTGATCTGTCGGTTGACCGTCGCGACCGACAGTCCGGTCACGGCTGCGATGGCGTCCCGAGCCACCGGACCACGCTGGCGGGCGGCCGCGAAGACCGCGGCGGCCGCGGACTCGGGGGCGCGCAGTGCGGGGGCGACCACGTTGGGGCGAACCACTGCGGTGGTGAGCGGGGTGGCGACCATGAGTGTCCTAACGGGAAGTCTCGGGTAGGGAAAACCTATGCCGCGCCGAAGGAAAAAGCCGGATTCAGGCGCCGCGAACCGTGCGACAACAACACGCGCAGAACTCAGCCGCGGGTGCCAGAACCTCCCCAAACATGCTGCTCAAGATAACACGGCCAGCAAACTTCGCCAATGTCAACAACAACTCCCCCGGGCAGCCCGGAGGCGCACGGAATTTGAATCACGGTGATTCATAGGACCTGGGACAGAAAACGCTGTAGCCGTTCGGTTTCGGCGGCGCTGAAAATCCGGTCCGGCGGGCCGGACTCCAGCACCACTCCGTTGTCCATGAACACCACCGTGTCCGCCGACGAACGGGCGAAGCCCATCTCGTGGGTGACGGCGACCATCGTCATCCCGTCGCTGCCCAACTCGGCGATGAGCGCGAGAATGCCCTTGACGAGTTCGGGATCGAGGGCCGAGGTGGCCTCGTCGAAGAACATCACCTCGGGCTGCATCGCGAGAGCGCGGGCGATCGCCACCCGCTGCTGCTGGCCCCCTGAGAGCGTGCCGGGCCGGACATCGGCCTTGTGCCGCAGGCCGACCCGCTCGAGTTGGTCCAGCGCTAAATCCCGCGCTGCATCTGCGGAGAGCCCCTTGAGCTTGCGCGGCGCGAGCGTCACGTTGTCGACCACGCTCTTGTGCGGGAAAAGGTTGAAGTGCTGGAACACCATTCCGATGCGCTGGCGCAGGTGGTCGGGATCGTCGTGCAACACCGATCGCCCGTCGAGCAGAATGTCGCCGCGGTCGGGCTCGTAGAGCCGGTTGAGGCAGCGCAGCAGTGTCGACTTCCCCGAACCCGAGGGGCCGATGATCGCCGCCGTCGTCCCCGCCGGCACGTCCAGGGTTACTCCCCGCAGCACCGCGTTGGTCCCGAAGGACAGATGAATATCCCTGGCGGCCAGGGAAACCGGCTGCGGGCGCGCTGCCACTGACATCACGCCATCTCCTGTCCGGCCGTGGCAGGTTCCACGCTGCCCTGGCGGCCATGGCGGAGGCGGTGGTCGATCCGGTTGACCAGGTGGGTCAGCGGAACGGTCAATGCGAGATAGAACAGTCCGGCGGCCACCAGCGGAGACAGGTTTCCGGTCTGCGCATTGAGGTCCCGGCCCACCTGGAACAGTTCCCGCTGACTGGCGACCAGACCGAGGAAGTACACCAGCGACGATGCCTTGAGCAGCGAGATGAACTGGTTCATCAGAGCGGGCAGCACCCGCCGGACGCCCTGCGGAATGACGACCAGCCGCATCGACGACGCGTAGCTGAAGCCCAGCGCGCGTGAGGCTTCCAGCTGCCCGGCCTCGACGCTCTGGATGCCCGAGCGGAGGATCTCGCCGATGTACGCCGCCGCCATCAGTCCGAGCGCGGCGATCCCCAGCGGATAGGGGTTGTTGCCGGTGAACCCGCCGACGAGGGGTCCGATGCCCAGGCCGATGATCAAGATGATCACCACTTCGGGCAGTCCGCGGAAGATGTCGGTGTAGATCCGCGCCGGCAACCGCAGCCACGGCGACCGCGAGATCCCGGCAACCGCCAGAACCAATCCGAGCAGCAATCCGATGACACTGGCGCAGAAGGTGAGGATCAGCGTGTTGGGCAGGCCGGTCTTCAGCAGATCCGGGATCGCCTTCTTGTACAGGTCCCAGTCCAGGAACGACTCGCGAAGCTGAGTGAGAACGGATTTGGTCACCACCGGGGCCGCGGGCCCGGGCTTCTCACGGCCGGCCGCGATCGCGGCGAAGTCCGGAAGTTGCGGCAGCGGGGCGGCTTTCGAGCCGGGCTTCCAGCCGGGCGGCAGCGCGCGGGGCACCCAGTCGGAGTACAGCCGCGACCACGTGCCGTCGGCGATGACGGCGTCGAGTCCGGCGTTGAGGGCGTCGATCAGCGGCTGGTTCTCCTTCGCCACCCCGTAGGCGACGAAATTGTCCAGACTGAAGGTGTTTTCGATGATCTGCGCCGGGTCGCCCGGGCGAACCGTGCCCTGCGCCTGCTGGGACGGCGCCACCCAGGCGTCGATCTGACGGCTCTTGAGGCTGGCGAAGACGGTGTTGTAGTCGGGGAACTTCACCGGCTGCAATCCGAGGGTGTCGACGACGTAGGCCTCCTGGACGGTGCCCTGAACCACGCCGATCCGTTGTCCGGGCTGCAGCTTGTCGAATCCGGTGATCGAGGATCCCGACGGGACCACCAGTGAGAAGTAGCCGAAGTCGTAGCCGTTGGTGAATCCGACTGTGCGCCTGCGTGCGTCGGTGGTGGTGATCGAGGACGAGCCGGCGTCGAACCGGCGCCCGGCGACCTGGGCGAGCAACCCGGAGAAGTCCGTGCCCACGAATTTGATCTGCAGCCCGAGTTTGTCGGCGATGGCCCGCAGCAGTTCGTTGTCGAAGCCGGTGAACTCTCCCTGAGAGTTGATACAGATGCTCGGCGGAGCGTCGGACAACGTGCCCACCGTCAGCGTTCCGGGCGTGATCAGCCGCAGCGCATCACGATTCACCGCATCAAGCTTCTCGGTGGTGGCGGTGGTGTACTTGTCCTCCGCCGGTCCGGCGGCTGCTGCGGCAAGATTAGTCGGAAGTGCACTGGCGGCCTGCTCGCCGGGCGGGGAACACTGATCTGCGCGGGCCGGCGGCGGCGGGCTCATGAGCAGTGCCAGCACGGGCAGGAACACCACGGCCAACAGCAACACCGCGTAACGGGCCATCCGGGAAAAGTCGACCGTGGACGACGGCTGGATCCGCCGCTCCGCGCACGCATGCGCGGGCATCGGAGCCCTCGAGAGCAGAGGTCGCATGCGTTGATCTTTCCCCACGGACCCCTCCGGATCGCGATGGTCGGGTTGACTGGGCTTCCTGATCCACCCCTGTCGACCCGTCGATGACCTGCCTTCGGTGGCGGAACCCCTCGCGCCTTCGGAAATATGATCAGGCTGATCGCAACCCCCCGCGAATGCCTGAACCCGGGCCGATGTGGCAACTCGGCTACCATTCGACCACGCAAACCCCGGGGAGTTGAAGATGACGAACGCACCGCAGATCGGCCGTCTGAGCGGCATCGCTTTCACAGTCGGGGCGGGAATCGCGATCGCCACCGCCTCGGCGGCGTCGGCGTGGGCGTCACCGGCCGACTCGACGACCGAAGCGCCGGCGAAGTCCACCGTTCAGCGCGCACATCCGTCCGCGGCGTCGACGGCACCGGGCCGCAACACCGTCCGTCCGGCCGCCGCCCAGCGCGCGTCGAAGAACGGACGAACCCCAGCCGTCGCGCCCACTGCATCCACAGCGCCGGACCCCGCTGCCGCCGCACCCATAGCGCCGGTCGCAGCCGCTGCCGCGACGCCGGCCGTCGCGAGCGCCGTCACGGCCATCCCCGCCGCCACCCAGCAGGCAGCAGCCTCGGTGACCGGGCTCTTTCAACGCCAGAGGACGATCACGATCCTGCCGAAGATCCCGCCTGGCCTCCCCCTGACGATGAAGCCGTGGGTCAAGAAGGTCACCGGGTCCGCCACCTTCACCGACAGGTCGGTGTACGACCTGCACAGCGTCGATCAGTACGACTGGAACAAGCTGAGCGGCATCTCGTTCGCCATCCCCGGCGACGTGAACTCGACCATGGTGGCGTGGCGCTACAACGTCGACTCCGGCAACTTCGAGATCGCGCCGTTCTTCAACGTCGACCGCGCCCGGATCCTGCCGGTGCCGTCGGAGGTCATCACCGTTCCGATCGGCCAGTCCTTCGACTTCGCCGTCGATTACAACGGCATCACCATCAGCTACGGCGACCAGACCGTCTACAAGGCGACCCCGGCGGGGCTGACACCGAACTTCTGGACGTCCTACCGGACCAGCGTCTGGTTCGGCGGAACCAGCCTGCCGCCCAAAGTGATCAAGCTCAAGCTGCGCGTCAGGTCGTAACCGTTCAGGCCCCGGCTACTCCTTTTCGGACTCCGCGTCGCGGCGGATCCGCTCGTCGTAGTCCGCCCGGGCCGAGGTGTCTAGAGACTTCAACACCCGGTCACGGGTGAGCCCGCCGCGGATGGCGCCGAGAACCTTGTCCGGAACCAGTGCAGCGGCCGCCTCGTAACTGCGCATCCAGCCCGGCACCGCGACGACGGCGGGACGGGACTTGCACGTGTCGACGATCGCCTCGGCGATGTCCTCGGGGTCGACGGTCGGCAACAGCCCGCCGAGCTTGACCCCGGAAACCAGGTCGGTGCGTACCGCCGAAGGCAGCACGACCGTGCAGGTGACACCCGTTCCGGCCAGCTCGTCGCGCAGCGACTCGCTGAATCCGACGACGGCGTGCTTGCTGGCGCAGTAGGTGGCCAGCCCGGCGGCGGGAACCTTGCCCAGGTAGGAGGCCACGTTGACGATGTGGCCCGATCCGCGAGCGATCATGCCGGGCAGGGCCAGTTTGGTGCCGCGCAGCACGCCGTTGAGATTCACATCGATGATGGCGTCGGTGACCGCGTCGGACTCCTCGGAGAACCGGCCGGCGGGCATGATGCCGGCGTTGTTCACCAGGACGGTCAACGGCGGCTTGATGCCGGCCAGGAACTTGCCGAAGGACTCCCGGGAGCGAACGTCGAGACCGTATCCCTCGCAACCGATTTCAGCGGCCGACTCCTTGGCCAGATCGGCGTCCAGATCACCGATGAAAACGTGTGCCCCCATCGCGGCGAACGCCTTGGCCGTCGCAAAACCGATACCGCGCGCTCCGCCGGTGACGGCTACCGATGCTCCGGACAGATCAATCGCGCTCATCGCGTCCTCTCAGTGCTGGGTTGTGGCATGACGAACTACGTGGTGAGCCTAGTTCAGCGCGGCTAGACAACGGCCCGAGACTTCTTCATCAAATCCTCATCGAATTTCCAGCCACGCCCAAGTCTTGCTGGGAACCCTATTGCAGAACTATTGATGAAAGGTGCCGTGTGAAGAACAAGACCGTCGTGACCGGGATGGCGGCGCTGGCGGCCGTCGCCGTGCTGGGAGCCTGCAGCAATGCGCCCACCAAAGAGGCGACGACATCGGCGGGTTCTGTCACCCCGACCTCTACTTCCGCGCCGGCAGCCGCCGCCCGCAACCAAGCCGATGTGATTTTCGCCCACCACATGGTTCCGCACCACCGGCAGGCCATCGAGATGAGCGACATGATCCTGGTCAAACAGGGCATCGACCCGCAGGTGGTGGAATTGGCCACCCAGATCAAGGCTGCGCAGGGGCCGGAGATCGCGACGATGCAGGGCTGGCTGAGTCAGTGGGGCATGCCGGAAATGCCGATGATGAGCGACATGCCCGGGATGGGGGGGATGCACGGCCAGGGGCCGATGCCCGGATCGGCCACCCCGACCACCACCATGTCGATGCCCGGTGGCTCGATGATGCCCAGTGGGTCGATGCCCTCGACGATGCCGGGCATGGGCGGCATGGGCGGCATGGACGGCATGGACGACATGCCCGGCATGATGCAGGGGACGATGTCGGCGGCCGACATGGACGCCCTCAAGAACGCGCAGGGCGTCGAGGCGAGCAAGCTCTTCCTGACCCAGATGATCACCCACCACCAGGGTGCGATCACCATGGCCCAGAAGGAGATCAAGGACGGCCAGTATCCGGATGCCGTCGCACTGGCCCGGTCGATCATCACCCGTCAGCAGCAGGAGATCGACACCATGAACAAGATCCTCAAGTCCCTGTGAGCTGACGGGCCGCGCGCCGGACTCCCGCACGGGGACTATTATCTGCGCATGCATGCAGATAACCATGCAGATAACAAGGTGTGCCGGCGTCGACTCGACGACGATCAGGTCGGCCTGGTCGTCGAGGTGTTCCGGATGCTCTCCGACGCCACCCGGGTTCAGCTGCTGTGGGCGCTGGTGGACCGGGAGCTCTCGGTGACCGAGCTGGCCGAGACCGTCGGTAAGCCCGCCCCCTCGGTGTCCCAGCATCTGGCGAAACTGCGGATGGCGCGCCTGGTGCGCACCCGGCGTCAGGGCACGACAGTCTTCTACACCCTGGAGAACGACCACGTCGGCCGACTGGTCACCGACGCGGTGTTCAACGCCGAGCACGCCGGCCCCGGCATTCCCGGCCACCACCGTGCCGACCGTGAGTTGACACACCTGCACAGCACGAACAGCCAAGGGGCGCAGGCACTATGAGTCACGACCACCATCATCACCACGACCACAACCACAACCACAACGGCGAGCACGATCACGACCACCATCACCGGACCGGCCTGCTGGGCGCAGTCCGGGAGATCTTCGCCCCGCACAGCCACGACCCCGCCGACAGCGTCGACGAAGCCCTGGAGACCAGTGCGCTCGGTATCCGCGCAGTCAAGATCAGCCTGGTCGGCCTCGCGATCACCGCGATATTCCAGGCGCTCATTGTGGCGTTGTCCAGCTCGGTGGCGTTGGCGGCGGACACGATTCACAACTTCTCCGACGCGCTGACCGCCATCCCGCTGTGGATCGCGTTCGTGCTGGGACGGCGCGCGGCAACCCGGCGCTACACCTACGGACTGGGCCGGGCCGAGGATCTCGCCGGCCTCTTCGTCGTGCTCATGATCGCTATATCGGCGATCATCGCCGGCTACGTGGCGGTGCGACGGCTGATCCACCCCGTCGGCATCGACAACCTCGGCTGGGTGGCCGCGGCCGGAGTGGTCGGCTTTCTCGGCAACGAACTGGTCGCGCTCTACCGGATCCGGGTCGGCCGCACAATCGGGTCAGCCGCGCTGGTGGCCGACGGATTACACGCGCGCACAGACGGTTTGACGTCCCTGGCCGTCGTCGTCGGCGCACTCGGGGTGTGGCTGGGCTTCCCGCTGGCCGACCCGATCGTCGGCGTTCTGATCACGGTGGCGATTCTCGTGGTGTTACGCACCGCGGCCCGCGACGTGTTCTCCCGACTGCTCGACGGCGTCGACCCCGGGTTGCTCGACCGCGCCGAGCAGGCACTCGCCGCCGAGCCCGGAGTGGTCGGCGTGCGACGGTTGCGCATGCGTTGGATCGGGCATCACCTGCATGCCGACGCCGAACTGGACATCGATCCGAACGTCAGCCTCGCTCAGGCGCACCGACTGGCGCACGACGCCGAACACACTCTGACACATGCGGTTCCGCGATTGTCGTCGGCGCTGATCCACGCCTATCCGGCCGGCTAGCCGGTACCGACGCGGTCGCTGATCTGCTTCAGCACGGCGGTCGCGATCCGGTCCGAGTCGCCGAAGTGCGCGGCGTCCACCCCGATCAGCACGGACGACGCCACCCGGTACAGCGTGGAGCACTGGGTGAAACACACTGCCAGAGTGAGGAAGTCGAGCTTCTGCAGGGTGAAGTCGGCCCGCTGGTTCGCGCAGGCGGTCAGCGCGTCGTAGAGGTTCTTTAGCGCCATGCGGGCCGCGTCCGAACTCGGGTAGACCCCGACGGCCTGGGTGACGGCCCGGTTCCCCGAGCCCGTGTAGGACACCGACCGGAACTGGGTGAAGGTGCTTCCGAAGGCGATGCCCTGATCGTTGAGAGCCGGGCAGGAATCACTCACACGCCGGTTGCGGGGTTGACGGACGTCGGACGCCGGTTCCACCACCAGATCCGAGGCCCCGACGATCCCGCTGACGTCCGGGAGGCTGAGGACCAGCGCATCGGCCGGTGGCGTGGCACCGGCGGTCGACGGGTGACCCGATACGACGAGACCGGTCAACAGGAAGGCAGTCCCGAGCAGCCGGCCCGCACTCAGGCGGGCTGTGCGGATTGCGGAACTCGGCTGGGCCATCTGCTCTCGATTCGTCAGGACGCCGCGGGAGCCTTGGTCGCCGGGGCAACGGTGGCCGGGGTAACAGGGGCG
>CAYTOD010000036.1:0-2193 GCA_964439315.1 uncultured Mycobacterium sp.
AGTGGTTCAACGCGGAGAAGGGCTTCGGCTTCATCGCCCCGGAGGACGGCTCCGCCGATGTGTTTGTCCACTACACGGAGATCCAGGGCAGCGGTTTCCGCACCCTGGAGGAGAATCAGAGGGTCGAGTTCGAGGTCGGCCAGAGCCCCAAGGGGCCGCAGGCCACCGGCGTCCGCGCCGTCTGAGTCCAGACAGTCAGGTGAACTCACCGGCTTGATCTGACCGAAACGTCAGCGAACACCCCCGTACGGTCCCGCTAGCCGGGCACGGCGGGGGTGCTTTCGTCTGAAGCGCCGTGTCCAAGCCTTCGGCCGGGGCGGCGCAGCGTGTCTGCAGACGGTCCTGCCTTACTGTCGATGCCGTGAGCCAGTTGTCCTTCTTCTCGGCCGAGTCGGTGCCGCCTGCGGTGGCCGACCTGACCGGGGTGCTCGCAGCGGCCGGCCAGGTGGTCACCGTGGGCGGCGGGGCGCGCCTGTCGGTGGTGGTCGACGACGTGTGGCGAGCGGCCGCACTGGCCGACATGATGGTCGCCGCCGGACTGCAGGCCGAGATCAGCCGCACCGAGGAGGAGACACCCCTGGTCCGCACGTCGGTAGACCCGCGCCTGGTGCCGATCGCCGCCGAGTGGACCCGCGGGGCGGTCAAGACGGTGCCCTCCCGGTGGCTTCCCGGACCTCGTGAACTGAGGGCCTGGACCCTGGCGGCCGGAATGCCTGAGGCCGATCGCTACCTCCTCGGATTGGACCCGCATGCCCCGGACACTCATTCCCCGCTGGCGTCGGCCCTGATGAGGGTGGGAATCGCACCGACCCTGATAGGCACCCGCGGTGCCCATCCCGCTCTCCGGATCAGCGGCCGCAGGCGGCTGACGCGCCTGGTGGAGAACGTGGGGGAACCTCCCGATGGACCTGAGGCGTTGTCGGCGTGGCCGCGGATTTGAGGGCGGTCCCGGGGAGGCCGGCCGAGGGGTCCGGTTTGCATAGCCCGGTTCCGGAGTGCGAAATTGTTTTCAGTCGGTGGTTTTGTGGCAGGACTGCCACAGGGGAAATTGGTGTAGCAGGACTGCTACACGGGAATTTGGTGTGGCAGGACTGCCACAGGGGGACAGTTGTACTCCCGGGGGAAAGAGAAGTGGAGCGTAAGCGCGTTGGCTGATGACGATCGGCCCGGTTCTGCGGGCAGTGCCACCCGTACCGGGTCTCGGGTCCGGCGGCTCGTCATCGTCGAGTCGCCCACCAAAGCGCGCAAAATCGCCGGTTACCTGGGCCCGAATTACGTCGTGGAGTCCTCCCGCGGTCACATCCGCGATCTGCCTCGCGGTGCCGCCGACGTTCCGGCCAAGTACAAGTCCGAGTCGTGGGCGCGTACCGGTGTCAACGTCGATCACGACTTCGAACCGCTCTATGTGATCAGCCCGGATAAGAAGGCCGTCGTCTCCGAACTCAAGAGCCTGCTCAAGGACGTCGACGAGCTCTACCTGGCCACCGACGGCGACCGCGAGGGTGAGGCCATCGCCTGGCACCTGCTCGAGACCCTCAAGCCCCGCGTCCCGGTCCGGCGGATGGTGTTCCACGAGATCACCGAGCCGGCCATTCGCGAGGCCGCGGAGAATCCCCGGGACCTCGACATCGACCTCGTCGATGCCCAGGAGACCCGCCGGATCCTCGATCGCCTTTACGGCTACGAGGTCAGCCCCGTGCTGTGGAAGAAGGTCGGCCCGAAGCTGTCGGCCGGACGCGTGCAGTCGGTGGCGACTCGCATCATTGTGCAGCGCGAGCGGGAGCGGATGGCCTTCCGCAGCGCCGCCTACTGGGACATTCTCGCCGAACTGGATGCCAGCGTCTCCGATCCGAACGCCAGCCCGCCCCGGTTCAACGCCCGGCTGGTGATGGTCGAGGGCAAGCGGGTAGCCATCGGCCGCGACTTCGACTCCCTCGGCGCGGTCCGTAAGCCCGACGAGGTGGTGGTGCTCGACGAGACCGCCGCCACGGCGCTGGCTTCGGGGCTCCAGGGCGTACCGCTGACCGTCGCCTCGGTGGAGGAGAAGCCCTACACCCGCCGGCCGTATCCGCCGTTCATGACCTCGACGCTGCAGCAGGAGGCCGGCCGGAAGCTGCGGTTCTCCTCGGATCGCACGATGCGCGTGGCCCAGAAGCTCTACGAGAACGGCTACATCACCTACATGCGTACCGA
>CAYTOD010000036.1:2203-39310 GCA_964439315.1 uncultured Mycobacterium sp.
GCAGTCGGCCATCAACGCGGCGCGCAACCAGGCCCGGCAGCTCTACGGCGAGGAATACGTCCACCCCTCGCCGCGCCAGTACACCCGCAAGGTCAAGAACGCCCAGGAGGCGCACGAGGCGATCCGGCCGGCCGGCGACACCTTCGCCACCCCGGGCGCGCTGCACAAGGAACTCGACACCGACGAGTTCCGCCTGTACGAACTGATCTGGCAGCGCACCGTCGCCTCGCAGATGGCCGACGCCCGCGGTACGACGCTGAGCCTGCGCATCACCGGCAACGCCGCCGACGGCCGCGAGGCCACCCTGGCCGCCAGTGGCCGCACCATCACGTTCCCGGGCTTCCTGAAGGCCTACGTCGAGACCGTCGACGAACTCGCCGGCGGCGAGGCAGACGACGCCGAGAGCCGGTTGCCCAACCTTCGTCAAGGCCAGCGGGTCGACGCGACTCGGCTGACCGCCGACGGGCATGCCACCAACCCGCCCGCCCGCTACACCGAGGCGTCGTTGGTGAAGGCTCTCGAAGAGCTCGGAATCGGCCGTCCCTCAACCTATTCCTCGATCATCAAGACCATTCAGGACCGCGGCTACGTCCACAAGAAGGGCAGCGCTCTGGTGCCGTCCTGGGTGGCTTTCGCGGTCACCGGACTGCTCGAGCAGCATTTCGGCCGGCTGGTCGACTACGACTTCACCGCGGCGATGGAGGACGAACTCGACGAGATCGCCGCCGGCCACGAACACCGCACCAACTGGCTGCACAACTTCTACTTCGGCGGCGAACACGGTGTGCCGCACTCGATTGCGCGCGCCGGCGGGCTGAAGAAGCTGGTCGGGGTGAACCTGGAGGGCATCGATGCCCGCGGAGTCAACTCCATCACGCTCTTCGACGACGAGCACGGCCGCCCGGTCTACGTTCGCGTCGGCAAGAACGGGCCGTACCTGGAACGCATGGTCACCGGCGACGACGGCGAGCCCACTCCCCAGCGGGCCAACCTCAGCGACGAGATCACCCCGGACGAGCTGAGCCTCGAACTGGCCGAAACCCTTTTCTCCACACCGCAAGAGGGCAGGGTGCTCGGCGTCGACCCGGAGAGTGGGCACGAGATCGTCGCGCGCGACGGCCGGTACGGTCCCTATGTCACCGAGGTGCTTCCCCCGCCGCCGGACGACGAGGACGGGACCACCGCCAAGAAGGGCAAGAAGCCGACCGGCCCGAAGCCGCGTACCGGTTCGCTGTTCCGGACCATGGACCTGCAGACCGTCACCCTCGACGATGCCCTCAAGCTCCTGTCGCTGCCGCGGCTGGTCGGCCTCGATCCGGCCAACGGCGAGGAGATCACCGCGCAGAACGGCCGCTATGGCCCGTATCTCAAGCGCGGCACCGACTCCCGTTCGCTGGCGACCGAGGATCAGATCTTCGGCATCACCCTCGACGAGGCGCTGAAGATCTACGCCGAGCCGAAGCGTCGTGGACGCCAGGGTGCGGCAACCCCGCCACTGCGCGAACTCGGCAACGATTCCGCGTCAGGCAAGCCGATGGTGATCAAGGACGGCCGCTTCGGGCCGTACGTCACAGACGGCGAGACCAACGCCAGCCTGCGCAAGGGCGACGACGTGCTGACCATCACCGATGATCGGGCTTCGGAACTGCTCGCCGACCGTCGGGCACGTGGTCCGGTGACGAAGAAGGTCGCGAAGAAGACGGCGGCCAAGAAGGTCGCGAAGGTCGCGGCGAAAAAGGTCGTCAAGAAAGCCGTCAAGAAGGCCGTCAAGAAAGCCTGATCTTCCGGGCGTCCACACCGACGCGTGGGCGCGAAAGTGCTGGGAAATCAGGCCATTTCGTCGATCTCGACGGCTGTTTCGGCCTGCCGCACCGCCAGGTTGAGTGGGCGCGCCAATTGAGTCGGTGCGACGCGGCCGCGCAACTCGACGATCTCACCGACCTCCCAGCACAGGGCTTCGGCGTCCAGGGCTCCGCTGACCGCGATCGCCGAGGCAAGGACGTGCCCTTCCTCAAGCTTGGCGAGTTCGGTGAGCCGGGCCGCCTCATTGACCGGGTCGCCGATCACGGTGTACTCGAACCGCGCCTGGGCACCGATGTGCCCGGCGATCGCCCGGCCGGCCGACACCCCGATGCCGAACTCCATCTTCCCGAGCGTGGACACCAGCCCGTCGTGCAACTCCCGGGAGGACGCCAGTGCGGCCCCGGAGGCATCCGGGTGCTCCAGCGGCGCCCCGAAGATGCACAGCGCTGCGTCGCCCTGGAATTTGTTGACGAAGCCGCCATGCTCCTGCACCGTGTCGACCACGACGCGGAAGAAGTCGTTGAGCAGCCCGACGACCTCGGCGGGCGGGCGGGTCGCGGCCAGTTCGGTGGAGCCGACCAGATCGATGAACAGCACAGCGACATCGCGTTCCTGGCCGCCCAGTTCGGTGCCGCGTTCCAGTGCGCGGCGGGCGACGTCCTCGCCGACGTAGCGCCCGAACAGATCGCGCATGCGCTGGCGCTCGCTGAGTTCGCGAACCATGTCGTTGAATCCGGCCTGTAGCAGGCCGAGTTCGGTGGCGTCGTAGATCTGCATGTGGGCGCTGTAGTTGCCGCGCTGCACCTCGCCGAGCGCCCAGCGCAGCTGGCGCAGCGGGTCGGAGATCGCCATCGCCGACAGGATGTTGCCGGTAAGCCCGATTACAAGTGCCGCCAGTGCCATCAGGAGCACCGACGTGGTCAGCGCTTCCGCCGAGGAGTCGAGTAACGAGGACTTGCTGGCGACGATGGCCAGCACGATCATCAGCAGCGGGACACCGGTGGACAGCACCCAGGTCAACACCAGCCGCAGAATCACCCCGGGCCGGCGGAAGCCGGGCGGAGCGCCCCCGCGCAGTGCCGCGACGGCCACCGGGCGCAGCACCCGCTCGGACTGCAGATATCCGATGATCGCGGTGGCGGTGGCGCCGAGCAGTGTCGCCACCGCCAGCACCGGTGCCGCGTGGCTGGCCACCGGCCAACTGGCCGCGATGAAAACCACCGCTCCCAACAGCCAGTTCGTGATGCTGACGACAGCGCGGTAGGTCGGCATGCGAAGCGCGCGGAGCCGGGCCCTCTCGGAGGCTGCCGGATCCTCCTCGTCGGTCAGCATCGCGTCGCGGCGCTGCCACCGGAAGACCGGGGCGAGCAGTCGCAGGCTGAAGACGGCCCCGGCGGTGAACGAGACCACGAGGTAGGCCAGGAAGACGATCAGATTCCCGGTGGGCAGGTCCTGGAGCTTGATCCGGTCGGCGGGCGGCAGCCCGAACCGGAGGAAGCCCAGAACCAACAGGGCGCCGATGATGTCGGCCTGCAGCATGCCCAGGGCGAACACCGGCCACGGCGTCCGCGACACCCAGCGGACGAACTCGCCAAATCGTCCGTCGCTCACCGGCCCGCTCTCCAGCCCGCCACCGATCCACCGTAGCGGTGTCGTCCCGCCGCAGTAGGGTTGGCAAGCAATGTCCGGGGTATTCACGAGACTGGTCGGTCAGAGCGCGGTGGAGGCCGAGCTGGTGGCGGCGGCCGTCGCGGCGCGCGGAGAGGCCGCGCCGGATCCCGTGGCGACTGGTTCGATGACCCACGCGTGGCTGATCACCGGTCCGCCCGGGTCGGGCCGTTCGGTGGCGGCGCTGTGCTTCGCGGCGGCGTTGCAGTGCACGTCACCCGGTGTGCCCGGGTGCGGGGAGTGCCGGGCCTGCACGACCACGATGGCCGGGACCCACGGGGACGTCCGCCGGATCATTCCGGAGGGTCTCTCGATCGGGGTCGACGAGATGCGCGGCATCGTCACGATGGCCTCGCGGCGGCCGACCACCGGCAGCTGGCAGATCGTCATCATCGAAGACGCCGACCGGCTCGGCGAGCGTGCCGGAAACGCGCTGCTCAAGGTCGTGGAAGAACCACCGCCGTCGACGGTCTTCCTGTTGTGTGCCCCCTCGGTCGATCCCGAGGACATCTCGATCACCCTGCGTTCCCGGTGCCGTCATGTCGCCCTGGTGACTCCGACACCGGCGGCCATCGCCCAGGTGCTGATCGACACCGACGGTATCGGCGCCGACGAGGCGCACTGGGCGTCTGCGGCCAGTGGTGGACACGTCGGCCGGGCGCGCCGGTTGGCCACCGATCCCGACGCCCGTGCCCGGCGCGCCCGTGCGCTCGGTCTGGCGCGCGAAGCGGTGGTTCCGGCCCGTGCCTATGCGGCCGTCGAGGAACTGGTGGCCTCGGCCGAGGCCGAGGCCAAGGCCATCACCGGGGGCCGCGACGAGGCCGAGGCCGAGGAATTGCGCACCGCCCTGGGCGGCGGTGGCACCGGCCGTGGCTCGGCGGGAGCCCTTCGCGGTTCGGCCGGTGCCCTGAAGGATCTGGAAAAACGCCAGAAGTCCAGGCAGACCCGGACTTCTCGCGACACCCTCGACCTGGCGCTGATGGACCTGGCCAACTATTTCCGGGACGCGCTGTTGCTCGCCGGCGGAGCCGGGGCGGTGGCCCCCAACCATCCGGACATGGCCGAGCGCACCGAGGCTCTCGCCGCGCATGCCAAGCCCGAGGCCCTGCTGCGCTGCATCGAGGCGGTGTTGGAGTGCCGCGAGGCCCTGGGCGCCAACGTCAAACCCAAGTTCGCCGTCGATGCCATGGTTGCCGCCGTAGGTCAGGCACTTCGTGGTTAGGTACTGGGGCCTCGGGATTTAGGCCGGGGTAGACTCTGCTCGGCCCAAAAGCCACGCCGCCTTAGCTCAGTCGGCAGAGCGATTCACTCGTAATGAATAGGTCGGGGGTTCGATTCCCCCAGGCGGCTCCACTGTTATTGCCCAGATGGGAGACAACCATGGCCGATACCGTGTCGGAATCCGTGAAGATCAACGCCTCCCCGGCGGAGGTGATGGCCGTTATCGCCAACCTGGAGGACTACCCGAGCTGGGGCGACGGCTTCACCGGGGTCGAGATCATCAGCACTCACGACGACGGCGCCGCCAAGGACGTGGCCTTCAGTATCGCCACCCCGGTGGGCAAGGACACCTACGAGATCTCCTACATCTGGACGGGCAACGACGGGGTCAGCTGGGCGCTCAACAGCGACGAGGCCGGCAAGCCCAAGTCCAGCATGATGAAGAAGCTCAGGGGCTCGTACACGCTCGAGCCCGACGGTGCCGGCACCAAGGTGACCTACGAACTGGAGATCGACCCCAAGATCCCGATGATGGGCTTCATGAAGAAGAAGGCCGCCGCCACCATCGTCGACCAGGCGCTCAACGGTCTGAAGAAGCGCGTCGAGGGCTGACGCTCCCGGGAGGCGTCCCGCTGCGGGTCTGATTTGTCGGACCCCCCTGGGAACATGGCGTCATGTTCGAGACGACTCCACCCACCCCCGACGGCTGTGACTGCGCAGAGTCCCGCGATCTGGCCGAACTCGATGACCCGATTGGCAGCGTCATCGCCATCGAGCTGTCGCGCGCGTTCGTCCGCCGGACCCTGTGCTGGGCTGAACCGGTGGTCAGTGAACTTGCCGGGCAGGAAACGATGTTGCGCAAACCCGGCGGCGTCGAACTCGCGAAACACCTGATGTCGCAGCGCCTTTACCGCCGCATGGATGCCGAGGTGTTTCATCTGGTGCGCCGGTGTGTCCCTCTTGAGCATGCGGCGTTCGCGCTGGCCGGCATCGAGGAGGCGCTGCGCGCGCGGTTCGCCGAGGTGGTCGAGACGGCGGCTACCCACCTGCTATCGCACGACCGGGAGGTCGCGATCCAGATGGCGGCGGTCGCGACGACCATGGTGGGCCGTGAGGTGACCGGCGAAATCGCGGGGATCATCGCCGACGCGAGGCCGGCAGGGGATGCGGAGGGCAGCTGACCGGGCGGCGCGAAAAGCTAACTGCGTGGTGCCAGATATCCGATCGGTCCGGAGGCCAGACACACCGCGATGTTGGCGGTGGACGCGGTGGCGTTGACGAACTCGCCGGCTCCGGAGAGCCGGACGTAGATCCGGTTGAGCCCGGGTTTGACCGCAACCTTCGTCTCGGGGCCTTCCGCCAGTGACAGTGCGATCGTGCCGTCGGTGTTGGCCAGGTAGTTGATCTCGGCGGTCCAGTCCGCCGGCAGCAGGGGGCCGTCCAAGGGCATCCGCACCGGATGGTCGGGTTGCAGGAAGTACCCGCATCGCGGCTGCGGTCCGGGAAGTGTCTTGCGCACCCAGGTCACCAGGGCGTCGACCACCCGGCCGCCGTTGTCCAGCATCCGCAGCCGGTCGGTCGAGCCGGCGAACTCGGGACGGTCCCGAACCAGAGCGAACATATGGCTGGCAAGGTTCTCCGGACCCACCACTCGCTGCAGGATCAGCGGGTCGACTTCCTGTTCGAGCAGCGGCGCCGGCGAGGCCGCCCTGGCCCGGGCGAGACTGCTGACCGCGTTCTGCAGGTAGGACTTCGTCGGGTTGTCCTGCCAGCTCGTGAGGAAGGTCCGCGTGGAGGTCAGGCTGCTGACGACGAACACCGCGGACAGTACCGTCACCACGGCGGTTCGGGCCGGGGACCGGTCCAGCCACGACGGGCCGGGCCGGTTGGGCGCGACAAATGCAACGGCGGCGAGCAGTGCCAGCACCACGACGAGATCAGCCAGGTAGCGCAGGGTCTGGGCCAATTCGAGTGCGGTGAACGCCGACGAGCGCATCAGGTAGATCGGCACCTGGCAGGCGACCGCGTAGCCGGCCGCGGCCAGCCACACCGGTCCGATCCGTTGCTTGCGCAGCACGGACACGGCGAACGCGGCGGCCAGAACCGTCCACCCCAGCGCCATCGCGGCGGCGGGCGGCACCGCCCAAGGCGAAGCCGGCACCCAGCGCTGCCACTGCCAGGGTCCACCTACCAAGCCGGGCACGATGCCGTGAGTCACCGAGCGCCGCAACAAGTCCCACGTCATCGCGAGGTCCCCACTCCACCGCCGCTGGTCGACGACTTCGAGGTATAGCACCGCCCAGCCCGCGGTCAGAGCCAGTGAGGCCAGCCACAGCGGCCGTCCGCGCGTCCACACCGCGCGGACCGGTGCTCGCTCGCCACCGACATGAGCCAGCAGTGCGGCAACCGCGAACGCGACGACGGGGATCACGGCCGCCTTCTCGAAGAACAACAGACCGGTCAGATAGACGGCCAGCGCGGTGCCGGCATAGCGGCGATTTCCGCTGCGCACCAGAAGGATTGCATCACCGGCCACCCATGCCGTCGCCGCCAGCATCGGCAGGTAATTCAGCGCAGCTGCCCACCAGGCGAACGCCGGCACCCCCAGCGGGGTGAACAGTGCGAAGCACAGCGGCAGCAACAACACCGGTCGCCAGCCGAGGATCACGTGCAGCGCCCGAAGTAACGCCAGCGAGGCTAGGAGCTGAAGCACCAGCAGGCTTACCGCCGGCCAGGTCCACACCAGTGGCGCCAGCCGGGTGATCACTCCGCTGAGTAGGAAAGCCCCCGGCATAACGTGCCCGTCGTGGTCGTCGAACAGGAAACCCGTCGACAGAAGCGGGTGGGTTCCGGCCCGGCCCACCAGGATCAGGTCGTCCCAGTAGAAGTAGCCGCCGAACGCGACCACGCCCCGCACTGCGAGCTGCAGAACGATCAGTGCCGCGGCGGCCAAGGCGGCCGGTGGCACTCGGGCGGGAACGGCGGACATCGCCACGACTGTACGGGCGGGCCCGCGGCGTGCTCGGTATGGTTGGCCGGATGCGCGCACTGGTCACCGGAGCGGCCGGTTTCGTCGGATCGACCTTGGTGGACCGTTTGTTGGCCGACGGGCACACCGTCGTCGGAATCGACAACCTCAGCAACGGCCGGCTGGGCAACCTCGAAGCCGCCCGTCGCAGCGGCGGCTTCGAGCTCGTGACGGCCGACGTCGTCGACGCGGACCTGATCTCGCTTCTGGCCGAGGCCAAACCCGAGGTGGTCTTCCACCTGGCTGCCCAGATCGACGTGCGCCGTTCCGTGGAGGACCCGGGCTTCGACGCGGCGGTGAACGTCGTCGGCACCGTCCGGCTGGCCGAGGCCGCCCGGCGGGCCGGAGTTCGCAAGGTGGTGCATGCGTCGTCGGGCGGAGCGATCTACGGGGTGCCCCGCGCATACCCGACCAGCGAGGCCGAGCCGCCCGCCCCGGCATCGCCCTATGCCGCGGGCAAGCTTTCCGGCGAGGTCTACCTGAACAGCTTCCGGAACCTCTACGGCCTGGACTGCACCCACATCGCGCCGTCGAATGTCTATGGGCCACGCCAGGATCCGCACGGCGAGGCCGGCGTTGTCGCGATCTTCGTCACCGCGTTGCTGGCTGGCGAGGGCACCAAGGTCTACGGCGACGGGTCGAACACCCGTGACTACGTCTACGTCACCGACGTCGTTGACGCCTTCGTCCGGGCGTCCGGTCCCGCGGGAGGCGGCCGGCGGTTCAACGTCGGCACCGGTGTCGAGACCAGCGACCGGGCACTGCACAGCGCGGTGGCGGCGGCCGTCGGCGTCCCCGACGATCCGCATTCCGCACCGACGCGATTGGGCGACGTGGCCCGCTCCTGTCTGGACGCCGGGCAGGCGGGTGAGGTGCTGGGGTGGCGGCCGCAGGTCAGCCTCCAGGAAGGCCTGCGCCGAACGGTGGACTACTTCCGCCCGGCGCTCTCCTGACCTCACCCGGGAGTGGTTGCCCCGCTGGATGATTGACTGTCGTCGGGTGCCTGGGCGCTCTGCAGCGCCACCGCCCGGGCCAGGCGGGCATACCGCAGTTCCAGTTCTTTGAACCGCAGATAAGTGCTCATCGTGGTGAACACGAAAGCGATGACCATCGCGTAGAACAACAGGTCCGTGCCGCGGTCCACGCCCAGCCAGTTGGCCACCACGGTGGTGTCGTCGGGCCGCAGAATCGCGTAGATCGCGGCGATGACGAACAGGATGTAGCCGACCTTCACCCAGGCCTTCGCTTTGGCGTTGGTCCGGGACCGCAACAGGTACACCAGCAGCGTGACGACTGCTCCGATGAGCAGCACCTGGATCCAGTTCATCGGTGCATCCTCCCGCGCAGGAATCCGTCGAAGACGATGTTCACCCCGTTGAGCAGAGGCTGACCCTTGGACATCGAGTACTCGGTGTAGAGGATCTCGACGGGCTCTTCGGCCACCCGCCAATGGTTTTCAGCGATCAGCGTGATGAACTCGCTGGCGTGGCTCATGCCGTTCATGGTCAGGTTGAGATGATCGGCGACGGTGCGGTTGAACACCCGCAGCCCGTTGTGCGAGTCCGTCAGGTGCAGGCGGCGACTGCTCGGGCTGAGTGCCGTGGCGACGCGCAGGATGACCCGCTTCAGCGGCGGGACGTGGCTGACGGTGTCGCCGTCGAAGCGGGTTCCGATCACCAGGTCGACGTCACCGCGCCCCAGTCGGTCGAGCATCGCCAGGACGTCCTTGACGCGGTGCTGGCCGTCGGCGTCGAACGTCGCGAACGCCGTGGCTCCGGGTTGGCGGCGGGCGTACTCCACGCCGGTCTGGATCGCGGCCCCCTGGCCGAGGTTGACCGGGTGCCGCACCACGTGCGCACCGGCGCGCAGGGCGACCTTGGCGGTGTCGTCGCGACTGCCGTCGTCCACGCAGACCACGTGGGCGAACGTCGTCCTGAGATCGGCGACGACATCGCCGATGACCTTGGCCTCGTTGAAGGCCGGGACGATGATCCAGACGCCGTCGTCCGCGAGGGGTGCGTGAGTGTCGATGCCCACAAAGTACCCCTCCGGCCGCTCTCAGGCGCGGGCCAACGCCGCGAGGTGCACGGCGATTCCGACCAGTGGACCGCACACCAGTGCCACCACCGTGCGGGTCTCCAATCCCAGGGGCAGGGTCAGCAACAACGCCGCCGCGACCGTGGCGCCCACCCACCCCACCGAGTACGGGCGGTGCAGGGCTGCGGCGACGGCGGCAGCGCCCGTCAGCGTGAGCAGGGCGATCGACACCGCACCTGCGGTCAGCCAGGCCAGCAGGGTGCCGCTGGGCTGGTAGTCATGCCCGAACGCGGTACGGATCAGCCACGGCCCGATCAGGCCGGCGGCTGCGGCCCCGAGGGCACCCACGCCCACCACCAGTGCGGCCGGCGCCGCAAGTGCCCGCAACCGCCGCGCCCGGTGGTCGACGAAGTAGGCGATCAGATTGCCCTGCATGGCCGTCAGCGGGACCAGCAGGGGTGCCCGGGTCAGCGTCACCGCGAGGATCAGCACGCCTCCGGCCGCTCCGAGGTGGCCTGAGGTCGCCTTGAGCAGAACCGGGAAGCCCATCACCAGGATCGCGCTCGCGCCCGCCGCGGTGATCGAATGGGCAGCCCCGCGCAGGAAGGTCGAAACCGTTCCAGCCGTGGACAATTCGGCGGCCGAGCGGGCCCGGCCCGAAATCGTCAGCATCAACAGCCAGGCCACCGATCCGCCGACGGTCGCCCAGAGGAACCCGCCGAGTCCCCAGCCCAGGCCGAATGCGGCGGCCGCGATGCCGACCCGGATCACCGCGTCGGTGACCATCAGCGCGCCGTACTCGGTCCAGCGTCCGGTGCCGGCCAGCATGCCGAGCAGGGTGGCGTGCAGACAGAAGGCCACCAGCCCGATCGACAGCAGTCCGACCGAGAGTGGACGCAGTTCGGCGAACACGTGCGGCGCCCACAGCGGCGAGGTGGCGCCGACGACGGCGGCCGCGGTCACCCCGATCCCGGCGGCGACCCACATCGGGCGGGTGCGCGGTCCACCGCCCTGGCTCAGGTGGGCCAGGGCCCGCACCTCTCGGGTCGCTTCCTGCAACAGTCCGTTGGCCGCCCCGGTGACCAGCCCGAACGCACCCCAGAACACCGCGAACACCGAGAATTCCGCCGGCGCCAGGGCTCGTGCCGCCAGATACATCACGGCGTAGCCGCACAGCGCGCTGATCGCCGTGGCCACCCCCACCCGCGCGACGCTCCCGCGGGTGGCCGGTCCGGCGCCCGTCCCCGCGTTGGCGCCCGTCACAGCGACGGGACTGGCGTCGAATAGAGCCAGGCGTCCCACAGGCGGCGCAGCGACACCGAGGCGTAGTTGGCGGCCAGTCCGGTGAAGTCGTCGGTCACCACCGTCCCGTGCCGGTAGCGGGTGGTCCAGTCGCGCAGCAGCGCGAAGAAGTTCTCGTCGCCGATCATGCCGCGCAGCGCATGCAGGGTGAGCGCGCCGCGCTTGTAGACCCGGTCGTCGAACATGTCCTTCGGGCCCGGGTCGGAAAGCAGCAGATCCTGAGGCGAGGCGGCCAGGCGCTGGCGATGCTGCCAGGCGAGGTCGGCTGCGCTGGGACCGCCGGAGTTCTCCGACCACAGCCACTCGGCGTAGCAGGCGAATCCCTCGTGCAACCAGATGTCCCGCCAGCGGCGCGCGGTCACGCTGTTGCCGAACCACTGGTGCGCCAGTTCGTGGGCGATCAGCCGCTCGGAACCTCGACGGCCGTCGCAGTGGTTGGCCCCGAAGATCGAAATACCCTGTGCTTCAAGGGGAATCTCCAGATCGTCGTTCGTCACCACGACGGTGTAGCCGTTGGAGAACGGGTACGGTCCGAACAGCTTGACGAACACCTTCATCATCTGCGGCTGCCGCTCGAAGTCGTGCTTGAAGTTGGTGCGCAGTCGCTCCGGCAGGATCGCCTGCATCGGTATGGGCGATTTGGCCAACGGGTGGAGCTGGTACTGGCCGATCTGCAGGGTGGCCAGATACGTCGAGGTGGGTTCGGGCTGCTCGTAGACCCATTCGGTTCGCCCGGCGCGGACGCGACGGGAGATCAGTTCGCCGGGTGCGACCGCCCGGTAGGGGCTGTCCGTGCTGATCGCGATCCGGTAGCTGGCCTTGGCGCTGGGATGGTCGTCGCACGGGAACCACGACGGCGACCCGTTGGGCTGCCCGGCTACCAGTGCGCCTTCGGACAGCTCCTCGAAACCGACCTCGCCCCACATGGTGCGGATGGGCCGCGGCGAACCCCCGTAACGCACCACGATGGACATCGCCGAACCGGCCGGCAGCGCATTCGAGAGCCGGACCCGCAACTTCCCCGCGGAGGTGCCGAACTGAGCGGGCCGGTGCCCGTTCACGGTGACCCGGTTGACCGCCATGGTGTCGGCGAGGTCGAGGGTGAAAGTCTCCAGCGACGCCAGCGTGACGGCGGTGATGGTGGCCGTCCCGGTGAGCCGGTTGCTGGACATCTTGTAGTCCAGGTCGAGGTCGTACCGCGACACCCGGTAGCCGAAATTCCCGTTGTGCGGAAGGTACGGGTCGATCACCGGCTTTCGGGACGGTCCGCCGGGGCGCTTCCTGGCCGGTGGTTTCACGATCGCCTCCGGTCGGCTGTCTTGGACTTCCGTCGCGATCGCGACCATGGCGCGATGGGATTTCCCTGCCAGCGGGTGCCCGGCGGGACCTCGTCGCCGCGCATCACCAGCGAGGCCGGGCCGATCGTGGTGCCCGCCCCGATCAGCGACGCCGGGAGCGCGACGCTGTGTGGACCCAGGGTGGCGCCGTCGTCGAGGGTGACGGTATCCATCCGCATGATCCGGTCGTGGAAAAGGTGGGTCTGCACCACGCAGCCACGGCTGACGGTGCTGCCCCGGCCCAGTTGAACGAGGTCGGCCTCCGGCAGCCAGTAGGTCTCGCACCACACCCCGCGGCCGATCCGCGCCCCGAGGGCGCGCAGCCACAGGTTCAGCACCGGGGTGCCCGCCGCGGCCCGGGCGAACCACGGGGCGGCCACCGTCTCGACGAAGGTGTCGGCGACTTCGTTGCGCCAGACGAACGACGACCACAGCGGCTTCTCGCTGACCCGGATGCGCCCCACCACAAGCCATTTGGCGATCACGGCCACCGCGCCGGCCACCGCGCCCGCGCCCAGGAGGACCAGGCCGCCGGCCAACGCGGCCGCGCCGTAACCCGAGCGCACCGCCAGAGCCTGCAGGCAGGCCAGCACCGCCGCGCCGATCGCGAAGGTGACCATCACCGGCAACAGGCGGAAGGTCTCGACGATGCCGCGCATGACCTTCAGTCGCATCGGCGGGCGGTAGGTGAGCGCGGCGTCGGCCTGATCGGCGTGACGGCGCAACCGGATCGGCGGGCTGCCCAGCCACGAAGAGCCTGCCGTCGCGTTGGTCGGGGTGGCCGACAGCACCGCCACCAGACCGTCGTCGGGCACCCGGCGACCCGGTTGGGTGATGCCGGAGTTACCCAGGAACGCCCTCTTTCCGACGACGGCCCTGGCCACGTGGATCCAGCCCCCGCCGAGTTCGTAGCACGCCACCGAGGTGTCGTCGGCCAGGAAGGCGCCATCCTCCACCACGGTGAACTTCGGGGTGCCCAGTGCGGTCGAGATCTCGGTGTCCCGGCCGATCGTCGCGCCGAGGATGCGGAACCACACCGGGGTCAGCAGGCTGGCGTAGATCGGGAACAGGTAATTGCGAGCGGCGTCCATCAGCCGTTCGGTCGCCCACAGCTGCCAGCCCGCGCGGCTGCGAACCGGGTGATACCCCTCGGTCAATCCCAGCGACAGCAGGCGGACCCCGATCACGGTGAGTGCCGCGTAGACCGCCAGCGCCACCAGCGTGGCAGCCGGAATCCACGGTGCCGCCGAGAGCACCGCATCGCCCAGTGTGGCGCTGTCCCTCATCGCCCATGCCAGCACCGCAAGGCCCGATCCCAGCCCGATCAACGGCAGCGCCCCGAGAAGCAGCGAGGACAGCCCGTAGATCGCCACCCAGTGCGCGGCCCGTGGCGGGCGGCGGTCCGGCCACGGGTGGCGCGCCTTGCCCGACTTCACCGCGGGCGAACCCTTCCAGTACTGGCCGTCCTTGACCTTGTCGATGACCGCCGAACCGGGGGCGACATCGGCGTTCTTGCCGACGACGGAACCGGGGAGCAGCGTGCTGCGCGAACCGACGGTCGCGTCCTTTCCGACGGTGATCGTCCCGACGTGGAAGCTGTCGCCGTCGATCCAGTGACCGGTGAGATCGACTTCGGGTTCCACCGAACTGCGGTGGCCGAGGGTGAGCATGCCGGTCACCGGCGGAGCGGAGTGTAGGTCCACTCCCTTGCCGATCTTGTTGCCCAGCGCCCGGGCGTAGTAGACCAGCCACGGGGCGCCGGCCATGTTCTCCGCGCCGCTGGCTTCGGCCAGCCGCTCCGCAAGCCACACACGAAGGTGCTGCCCGCCGCCGCGACGGTAGGTGCCGGGCTTGAGACCGGACAGCAGCAGCCGCGCTCCGACCACCGCGATGCCCATCCGGCCGAGCGGGGTGATGAAGAGCGCGAATCCGGCGGCGAGCACCCGCCAGTCGACCGGGACCAGCCATGGCAGTGGATGTACTTGGGCGGCAATGTTGTTCGCCAGCGCCAGCCAGATCAGCCACTGCAGCGCCGTCAGGGTGGCCAATGGCAGCGTCAGGGCCACCTGGACCGCCTGAGTGGCGACCGGCATGGGCAGAACGTCACGGGGCGCGGCCGGAGGCGCAGTGGGCCGATCGTCCTCGGACTCCGCGAGAAACCCCGCCAGGGAACCGAGTCGGGGATGGTCGTAGAGATGGGCGACGGTCATCTCCGGGTAGCGCGCGCGCAGCGCCACCACCAGCTGGGCGGCCGACAGTGACCCGCCGCCGAGAGCGAAGAAATCCGCCTCCGGGCCGTCGACGACAGTGCCGAGGACGTCGGTCCACAGCCCGGCCAGCCACCCCATCGTGCCGCCGAGTTGAGCGCCGACGTCGGGCACGTCACCGGGCGGCGGCCACGGTAGTGCGTCCCGGTCGACCTTTCCTGAGGTCCGGGTGGGTAGTTCGTCGACCAGCACCAGCCGGGGAACCAGCGCCGCGGGGAGGGCCTCGGCCAATTGCGCCCGTGCTGCGGCGAGATCGAAGCCCGGATCCGCCGACGCGATGTAGCCCACCAGAACCGGTGTGCCGCTGGCGGTTTTGCGCACCGCGGCGGCACCGCCACTGACGCCGGCGAGGTGCACCAGCGCCGAATCGACCTCACCGAGTTCGATGCGCCGGCCACCCACCTTCACCTGGTCGTCGGCGCGGCCCTGGAAGTACAGGCCGTCCTGCTCCAGTCGCACCAGATCGCCGCTGCGGTAAGCCCGCGTCCACCCCAGCGCCGGCAGCGGTGCATACTTTTCGGCGTCCTTGGCCGGATCGAGGTAGCGGGCCAATCCGACGCCGCCGATCACCAACTCTCCGACCTGGCCCGGCTCGACCGGTATCCCATTGCCGTCGACGACCACAAGATCCCAACCTGGAACAGGCAATCCGATGCTCACCGGGCCCGTGCCGGACAGCTTGGACCCGCAGGCGATCACCGTGGCCTCGGTGGGTCCGTAGGTGTTCCACACTTCGCGGCCGTTCACCGCGAGTCGCTCGGCCAGGTCGGGCGGACACGCCTCGCCGCCGAAGATCAACAGGCGGACCGCTTCCAGCGCCTCGGCGGGCCACAGTGCCGCCAGCGTCGGAACGGTGGAGACCACCGTGACGTCGCGGGTTACCAGCCACGGCCCCAGGTCCATGCCGCTGCGGACCAGCGAGCGCGGCGCGGGCACCAGGCAGGCGCCGTTGCGCCAGGCGAGCCACATCTCCTCGCAGGAAGCGTCGAAGGCCACCGAGAGTCCGGCCAGCACCCGGTCTCCGGGGCCAATCGGGTCGGACTGCAGAAACATCCGCGCTTCGGCGTCGACCAGGGCGGCGGCGTTGCGGTGGGTGACCGCGACGCCCTTCGGCGTCCCGGTCGATCCCGAGGTGAAGATGATCCAGGCGTCGTCGTTCACGTGCGGTGGCGCCGCCCGCCAGCCGCGAGACGATCCCGGACCGCGGGCCAGCCCGGCTGCGGTGATGACGGCGGCGACGGCGGCCTCGCCGAACACCAGCTGCGCCCGCTCATCGGGATCGTCGGCATCGACCGGGACGTAGGCGGCGCCGGCCGCGAGGGTCGACAGGATCGCCATATACAGCGAGTAACTGCCGGAGGGCATCCTGATCCCGACCCGGTCACCGCGCCCGATTCCGCGCGCGGCCAGCCACCGCACGCCGTCCTCGATGTCGGCGATCATCTCGGCGTAGGTCAGCTGCACCTCGCCGTCGTCGATGCCGGTGGCTTCGGGATAACGCGCGGCGGTGTCGTAGAGGATGTCGACGAGGGTGCGCGGTGGTGGGGCCTCGCTTGACCGCAGGTACTGCGGGGGAACCTGCGGCATGCTCACGCCTGAGAATCCTAGGGCGCGCTCGCGCCGTCGGAGTGAACCTGAGAGACTGCAGAGGCAGAGGGGAGTATTCCTTTCGCCGCGGTGTCGTCACCACGTCGGCCGTCAGTCGGCCGTCCGGTTCCGCGGGTCGCTTATGCGGCGGAAGAGACCTCGGGCGTGTCCAGAACGGCCGGAGGTCTGCGCGTGAACGTATCTGCCCTCGAGTGGGGCGTCACTCTGGCTGCCACGCTGGCCGTATTGGCCATCGACCTGCTGGTGTTCGCCCGGCGGCCGCACGAGCCATCCACCCGGGAATGCGTCACCGCACTGGCCGTCTACGTCGGACTGGCCATCGTCTTCGGGATCTGGGTGTGGAACTTCCACGCCGCCCAGTACGGACTGGAGTTCTACGCGGGGTGGCTCACCGAATACAGCCTGTCGGTGGACAACCTGTTCATCTTCGTCATCATCATGGCGAGCTTCAAGGTGCCCAAGCGAAACCAGCAGCAGGCGCTCCTGATCGGCATCGTGCTCGCGTTGTTCTTCCGCGGGGTCTTCATCGCCCTGGGTGCGGTGGCGATCCAGAGATTCTCCTGGATCTTTTACCTGTTCGGCGCCTTCCTGGTGGTCACCGCCATCAAGCTGGGTCGCGACACCGAGCACAGCGACGACGCCGACAATGCGGTCGTCCGCTTCGCCAGGACCTACCTCAACACCACCGACACCTGGCCCGCCGACGGCATGAAGCTCTACGTCAAGGCCGACGGCAAGCGCCTGCTCACCCCGATGTTCCTGGTGGTGCTGGCGCTGGGGACCACCGATCTGCTGTTCGCCCTGGACTCGATCCCGGCGATCTACGGCCTGACCCGGGAGCCGTATCTGGTGTTCACCGCCAACGTGTTCGCCTTGATGGGCCTTCGGCAGCTGTACTTCCTGCTCGGTGACCTGCTCAACCGGCTGGTCTATCTGTCCCAGGGGCTGGCGTTCATCCTGTTCTTCATCGGCGTCAAGCTGCTGCTGCACGCCCTGCACGAAAACCGGGTGCCGTTCATCAACGGTGGCGAGGGGTTTGACGTGCCCCAGATCCCGACGCTGCTGAGTCTGGCGGTGATCTCTGTGACGCTGTTGATCACCGTGGTGGCCAGCCTGGTCAAGAGCCGGCGCGACGGCAGCTGACGGGCCCGCTCAGGCACACCCGCGCGGACCCGCCCGCTCAGACCCAGTTGTCGTACCCGCCCTCGGGGCCGAGCATCCGCTCGAAGCGGGTGCGGTTGAACTTCGCGATCTCATTGCGCATCACCTTGCGCTCGGTCTCGCGGTCGTGGTGCATGCGCTCGCCGATCGCGGCGATCACCGCGGCTGCCGGACAGTCCTCCGGGTCCGGATACATCACGAAGATGAAGCCGAATCGCTCGGTGTATTCACGAGCGGCGGAAGCTAATTCGCCTGAGGTGGAGCCCAATTCGCCTGCGGCGGAAGCCGCTTCCGGCCGGCTGCCGACGCTCGGATAGGCCTGCAGGATCTCGTCGACGGAGTCCTCCGAGAGCGAGAACAGGACCGCGTCGGCGGTGCGGAACAGCGCCGCCCGGTCCGGGTAGGGCCGCCGGTCGGCGAGGTCGCCGGCCATCGTCACGCTGTTGCAGCACTCGAACAGCGCGTGCACGGCTTTCCGCTTCGGCAGTTCGTTGAAGACGTCCAGTCCGACGCCCCTATGCATCAACACCCGCTCATCGTTGCGAACGCAGAGCACAGCGGGGTTACCGCAGGTTACGGCTGGGAAAAATCTCGCCGGGAAAAGTTTCTAGTGGCCGTGCTCGGCGAACCGCCGCACGGAACGCTCCACCTCGGCCTCGGCTTCGGCGCGGCCCACCCAGTCGGCGGCTTCGACGTGCTTACCCGGTTCGAGGTCCTTGTAGTGCACGAAGAAGTGCTTGATCGCCTCGAGTTCGAACGGGGGGACGTCGGCCAGGTCCTGGATGTGGTCCCAGCGCTGGTCGCCGGCCGGAACGCAGAGCAACTTGTCGTCGCCCCCCGCCTCGTCGACCATCTTGAACATCGCGACCGGTCGGGCCTCGATCATCACACCGGGATACACCGACTCGGGCAGCAGCACCATCGCGTCCAGGGGATCGCCGTCCTCGCCGAGGGTGTTCTCGATGAAGCCGTAGTCCGCCGGATACCCCATCGGGGTGTACAGGTAGCGATCGAGCTTCAACCGGCCGGTCTCATGGTCGATCTCGTACTTGTTGCGCTGGCCCTTCGGGATTTCGATGGTGACGTCGAACTGCACCGCGCACTCCTCCTGCTGCTTTCCTGCGCCCCCGGCGGGCGGCGCGACACAACCCTAACGAGCGATTGGCCTCGTTACGGGCTCGTTGGGCACAATAGGGCCAGAATTCATGGCAACCCGGAGAATCCGTCCGGGGTTTGTTGGCGGAAGGGTCCTCGGGAACATGCTTCGCAGGTCTCGGCGCAGCTCCCACGCGGTGCTTGCGGCAGCGGTGATCGCTGTCGTCGCCGCGGTGGTCGCTGCTGCGGCGTTCCTGACCGGGGGCCGGAGCAATGCCCAGGTCCCTGCGCCGCGTCCGCCCGCCGTCGCCAAGCCGGCCGTCGTGCCGCTGCCCGATGCGGCCGTGCCGACCACGAACGGCCTGACCGCGGCGCTGGCCAAGGCCCTTGCCGACCCCAATCTGGGCAATCTGACCGGCCGCATCACCGATGCCCAGACCGGCAAGCAGATCTGGGAACAGCGCGCCGACGTTCCGATGCAGCCGGCGTCGGTCAACAAGGTGCTGACCACTGCGGCGGCGTTACTCACCCTCGACCGCGCCGCCCGGGTCACGACCACGGTGTACGCAGCGGATCAGACCCTGATGCCCGGCGTCGTGGTGCTCGTCGGCGGGGGCGACCCGACGCTCTCGGCCGCCCCCCGCGGGACCGAGACCTGGTACCACGGGGCGGCCCGTATCGCCGACCTCGCCGACCAGGTTCGCGGCAGCGGACTGGTGCCGACGGCGGTTCAGGTGGACACCTCCCTGTTCAGCGGACCGGACATGGCCCCCGGCTGGGATCCCGACGACATCGCCGGCGGGGACATCGCCCCGATCCAGTCCGTGATGCTCGACGCGGGCCGGATCCAGCCGACGACGGACGAGTCCCGCCGTTCGCCCACCCCGGCACTGGACGCCGGTCGTGCGCTGGCGGCCGAATTGGGTATCGACCCGACCAAGGTCACCTTCGCCCCAGGCCCCGCCGGCGGCCGGCAGTTGGCGTCGGTGCAGTCCGCTCCGCTGATGGAGCGCCTGCTCGAGATGATGAACGCCTCCGACAACGTGATGGCCGAGACCATCGCGCGCGAGGTGGCCAAGGCCACCGGCCGGCCGCTGAGCTTCGCGGGCGGCGTCGACGCCGTGCTCACCACCCTTACCGGCGCCAAGATCGACATCACGGGTGCCTCGCTGGTCGATTCCAGCGGACTGTCGGTCGCCGACCTGCTGACCGCGAAGACCCTCGACGAAGTCGTCAACGCCGCCGCCGGGACCGAGCAGCCCGCGCTTCGCCCGATGCTTGACCTGCTGCCCGTCGCCGGCGGCAGCGGCACGCTGTCGAACCGGTTCTTCGACCCAGACGTCCGGAAATCTCCGGCCGGATTTCTGCGCGCCAAGACGGGCTCGCTGACCAAGACCAACTCGCTGGTCGGAGTCGTCACCGACGCCGCCGGCCGGGTCTTGACCTTCGCCTTCATCTCGAACAACGCCGGAGACCGGGGCCGCCTCGCGATCGACGCACTGGCCGCCACGCTGCGCACCTGCGGCTGCAGCTGACGATGGCCTCCCCGACGACAGTCGGCAAGTCCGTCGACTGGACGTTCGCGGGGACGGTCGGCGCCCGGCTGACGCGGCCGGGGCCGCCCACCACCGACTACAGCCGCCGGCAGGTCATCGATGCGCTGGCCGAGGCCGCCCGCGCGGCCGAAGGCCCGGTGCGCGACGTGACCGGCCTCGCCGGCGACGCCCCCGTCGATGACGCCCACATCGTCGATCGTGCGGAATGGATTCGGGCCGCGTCGGAATCCATGCGGGTGATGACCGGCGGAATGCCGGCTCCGTCCAACGCCCTCACCGGACGGATCGCCGGTGCCCAGACCGGTGCGGTACTGGCCTTCGTCGCCGGCGGAATCCTCGGGCAGTACGACCCCTTCGCCGGAGGCGGCCGGCTGTTGCTGGTCTACCCGAACGTGATCGGCGTGGAGCGCCAGCTGCGACTGGATCCGCGGGACTTCCGGATGTGGGTCTGCCTGCACGAGGTGACCCACCGGGTGCAGTTCACCGCCAACCCGTGGTTGTCGGGGTACATGCAGACGACGTTGGGAGTCCTCACCGCCGAGCGCGACGACGATCTCGGAAAGGTCGCCGCCCGCCTAGCTGACTTCGTCAGGCAACGCCGGGGAGCGTCCGATAAGTCCGGCGATCCGGCCGCCACCGGAGTGCTGGGACTACTCCGGGCCGTGCAGTCCGACCAGCAGCGCGAGGCCCTGGACCGGCTCCTGGTCCTGGGCACCCTGCTGGAAGGACATGCCGACTACGTGATGGATGCCGTCGGTCCGGGGGTCGTGCCGTCCGTCCACCAGATCCGCCGCCGGTTCGACGACCGGCGTCAGCGCAAGCACCCGCCCCTGCAGCGGCTGCTGCGCGCCCTGCTCGGAGTGGACGCCAAGCTGAGCCAGTACACCCGCGGCCGGGCCTTCGTCGACCATGTCGTCGACCGGGTCGGGATGAGTCGGTTCAACACGGTCTGGTCCGGTCCCGACACGCTTCCTCTGCCCGACGAGATCGAAGACCCGCAGCGGTGGATCGACCGGGTGCTGTAGGCGGTGCCGGGCACCGACCGCGTGCTGTAGGCGGTGCCGGGCGCCGACCGCGTGTTGTAGGCGGTGCCGGGCACCGGCTGGACGTCGCGCTGGCCGGGTTTGCCGCGAGGTGGCTGCCCCAGGCGCCCACGTGGTGCGTCGCACTCTCCGGCGGCCCGGACTCCCTGGCGTTGACCAGCGCTGCCGTCACGGTGCGACCGACCGTGGCCCTCGTCGTCGATCACGGGCTTCAGGCCGGGTCCGACGTCGTCGCCGCCACTGCCGCCGGGCAGGCCCTCGACCTGGGCTGTGTCGACGCGCGGGTGGTGCGGGTCCAGGTCGGAACGGCGGGCGGCCCGGAAGGCGCGGCCCGGTCCGCCCGCTACGCCGCGCTGGAGGGAGCCCGGGACGGCGCACCCGTGCTGCTCGGCCACACGCTCGACGACCAGGCCGAAACCGTGCTGCTCGGTCTGGGGCGGGGCTCCGGCGCCCGGTCCATCGCGGGCATGCGGGCCTGCGACGAGCCCTGGTACCGCCCGCTGCTCGGCTTTCGGCGCGAACTGACCCACGCCGTCTGCGCCGAACTCGGGCTCAGGCCGTGGATCGATCCGCACAACAGCGACCCGAGGTTCACCCGGGTCCGGGTCCGCACCGAGGTGCTGCCGTTGATGGAGGAGATCCTCGGTGGCGGGGTCGCTGCGGCGCTGGCCCGCACCGCCGATGCGCTGCGCGAGGACAACGACGTTCTGGACGGGCTGGCGGCGCAGGCGCTGGCCACGGCCCGGACCGCAGCTGGCCTGGGTGTTGCGGCCATCGAAGAATTGCCCGCCGCGATCCGGTTGCGGGCGATTCGGGGCTGGCTGCTCGGCGGCGGGGCCGGCGGGCTGAGCGAGGTGCAGATCCGGGCTGTCGACGGCCTGGTGACCGCGTGGCGGGGCCAGGGCGGTGTTGCCGTGAGTGGTTCCGCACCGCGCACCCGGCTGTTCGCCGAACGGCGCGGAAAGACTTTGGTGCTGCGGACCGAGCCGGTCTGATTGTTCGGCGCGCCCGCACATGGCAGAGTCTGTGAGCGTGTCAGCGAGCGAGCTGTACCCCGGAGACATCAAGTCGGTCTTGGTGTCCGAAAAGCAGATTCAGGCGCGTACCGCCGAGTTGGCCCAACAGCTGGCCCATGACTTCGCGGACACGCTGGACGGCCAGGACCTGGTGCTGGTGACGGTCCTCAAAGGCGCCGTCATGTTCGTCACCGACCTGGCCCGCGCCATCCCGATCCCGACCCAGCTGGAGTTCATGGCGGTCAGCTCCTACGGCTCGTCGACGTCGTCCTCGGGCGTGGTGCGCATTCTCAAGGATCTCGACCGCGACATCGCGGGCCGTGACGTGTTGATCGTCGAGGACATCGTCGACTCGGGCCTGACGCTGACCTGGCTGCTGCGCAATCTGGCCTCGCGGCAGCCCCGCTCGCTGAAGGTCTGCACCCTGCTGCGCAAGCCCGACGCGGTGCGCGCCGACGTCGACATCGCCTACGTGGGTTTCGACATCCCCAACGAGTTCGTGGTGGGTTACGGACTGGACTACGCCGAGCGCTACCGCGATCTGCCCTACATCGGGACGCTGCACCCGAAGGTCTACGAGCACTAGCTCCCGGACGGGCGTCTGCTCAGGACAGTTCCCAGACCGCGGTCACCTCGAAACTGACGGTCTGCTGACCCGGCTGCAACGGCACGGCGGCGGCCATCGCCCCCTGCGGCGCCGGCGCCGGCGGCGGGCTTCCCCCGGGCGCCTCGGAGATCGAGATCACGTTGCCCAGCGACAGCCCGGCGAGGCCTGCGTACTGCTGGGCCCGGCTCTTGGCGTCGTCGAAAGCCCGGGCGCGGGCGTCGCTGAGCAGTTTCGAATCGTCCTCGATCGAGTAGGACACCGAGTTGATGCGGGTGTTGTTGCCGCCGGCGTTGACGATCGCGGTCAGGGCGCCCGATGCGGTGTCCAGCTTGCGGATCTTCACGGCGATCGAATTCGACGCCCGGTAGCCGGTGATCGTCGAGTTGTCGCCGTACTGCGGTTGCAGGCTCACCCCGGTGGTGCTGATGTCCTCGGGCTTGATGCCCTTGCCGCCGTCGGTCAGGGCGTTGATCACCGCCTGCTGACGGTCGTTGGTCTGGTTCATCGCGGCGGTGACGTCGGGGGCGATGGCCTCGATCGCAACGTCGGCGGTCAGCGTGTCGGGAACGCCCTGCGCCTCACCGGAACCGACGACGGTGACCTGCCGGGGGTTGGCCTTCACAGGCGGCGCGGAATCGCACCCCGCCACCGTGAACGCCGCCAGTCCGACAGTGGCGCACGCCAGGAATCGAGCGATCATGACTCACGGTAGCGCCGCGGCGGCGCGGTCAGCTCCAGTTCAGCTGTCCGAGGAACTCCAGCAGCTCGGCGGTGACCTCGGCCGGTCGTTCCTGTTGGATCCAGTGGCCGGCCCCCTCGAGCAGAACCTGCCGATACGGTCCCTTCACCACTTCGTCCGCCCGGTCGGTCCGGGTGAAGGCGAGTGTCGGGTCGGCGGTTCCGCCGACGAACAGCGCCGGCGCGGTGAGTGTTTCCCGGCAGGCTGCCATCAGGTCCCAGTTCCGGTCGAAATTGCGGTACCAATTCAGCGGGCCGGTGAAACCCGTCTGGGAGAAAGCCTCCACGTAGGTGTCCAGATCGGCCGGGGTGAGCCAGTCCGGAAGGTGCCCGGGTTCGGGTAACCGGTCGATGAAACCCTCCGGTCCGGGCGCGAGCATCCGCATCGCCTCGGCCTCGGTGCCGGGCATCGGCCTCGCCTCGGCCTCGGTGCCGGGCATCGGCCTCGCCTCGGCCTCGGTGCCGGGCACCCGCAGGCCGCCGAAGAGCCGGCGCAGGGCGCGACGGGGGTCGGCGGCCATCTCGGCGTCGGCCGCGCCGGGCTGCTGGAAGTACAGGATGTAGAAGAAGTTGTCGCCGAAGATCCGGCGGAACGCCGCGGTCGGCGGCACCCGCGGGCGCGGGATCGGGGGCACGCTGAGCCCCGCCACCGCAGCCACCCGATCCGGGTGCAGCAGGGGGGTGCTCCAGGCCACCACACCGCCCCAGTCGTGTCCGACGATCGCGGCGCGGTCGGCCCCGGCCTCGTCGATCAACCCGACGAGATCGCCGGTCAGCGCGGTGATGTCATACGCCTCGACCGGCGCGGGACGTGACGATCCGCCGTAACCCCGCTGGTCGGGGGCTATTACGTGGTAGCCGGCAGCGGCCAGCGGGGGGATCTGGTGACGCCACGAGTAGGCCAGTTCGGGGAAGCCGTGGGCGAGGATGACCAGCGGCCCCTGCGGCGGGCCGGCCTCCAGGACGCGCAGTCGAACCCCGTTGACACCGACGTACCGCTCGGTCGCTGGAAGCACGTTCAAAAGCCAATCACAGCCCGCCGGTTCGGGGCCGAAAACCCTCCGGGCCGCTCGATGGTTCCCTCGGGGGACCGAGGACCCTCGCGGTAACGGTAGCCTGGGAGACTGCAGGCACCGCCTATTGGAAGGACTGGGGCCCCCGGGGGCCGATGCTTGATGAACCGGAAATCCGTTATCCGCACCCTCACGGTGATCGCCTTCGTCCTCCTGCTGGGCTGGATGTTCTTCTACTTCAGCGATGACACCCGCGGTTTCAAGCAGGTCGACACCTCCGTGGCAGTGGCGCAGATCAAGGGCGACAACGTCAAGGCCGCCCAGATCGACGACCGCGAACAGCAGTTGCGCCTCGAACTCAAGAACGGCAACGGTGACACCGGCAACGCCACCAAGGTCATCGCCAAGTACCCCACCGGATACGCGGTGCCGCTGTTCGACTCCCTGAACGGCAAGGGAATCAAGACCAACACCGCGGTCAACCAGCCCAGCGTCATCGGTTCGCTGCTGGTCTACATGTTGCCGCTGCTGATGCTGGTCGGCTTGTTCATGCTGTTCTCCCGCATGCAGACCGGCGGGCGGATGGGCTTCGGCTTCGGGAAATCCCGGGCCAAACAGCTCAGTAAGGACATGCCCAAGACCACCTTCGCGGACGTCGCCGGCGCCGACGAGGCGGTCGAGGAGCTCTACGAGATCAAGGATTTCCTGCAGAACCCGGCCCGCTACCAGGCCCTGGGCGCGAAGATCCCGAAGGGCGTTCTGCTGTACGGCCCGCCCGGCACCGGCAAGACGCTGCTGGCCCGCGCGGTGGCGGGGGAGGCCGGCGTTCCGTTCTTCACCATCTCCGGCTCGGACTTCGTCGAGATGTTCGTCGGCGTCGGTGCGTCGCGGGTTCGTGACCTGTTCGAGCAGGCTAAGCAGAACTCGCCGTGCATCATCTTCGTCGACGAGATCGACGCCGTCGGCCGCCAGCGCGGCGCCGGCCTGGGTGGCGGTCACGACGAGCGCGAGCAGACCCTCAACCAGCTGCTGGTCGAGATGGACGGCTTCGGCGAGCGGCAGGGCGTCATACTCATCGCCGCCACCAACCGCCCCGACATCCTGGATCCCGCGCTGCTACGGCCGGGCCGCTTCGACCGCCAGATCCCGGTGACCTCACCCGACCTGGCCGGCCGCAAGGCGGTGTTGCGGGTCCACTCGCAGGGCAAGCCGTTGTCCCCGGATGCCGACCTCGACGGCTTGGCCAAGCGGACGGTCGGCATGTCCGGCGCCGACCTGGCCAACGTTATTAACGAGGCCGCCCTGCTGACCGCCCGCGAGAACGGCACCATCATCACCGGCGCGGCACTCGAGGAGGCCGTCGACCGCGTGATCGGCGGACCCCGCCGCAAGGGCAAGGTGATCAGCGAGCTCGAGAAGAAGATCACCGCCTACCACGAGGGTGGTCACACCCTGGCGGCGTGGGCGATGCCCGACATCGAGCCGATCTACAAGGTGACGATCCTCGCCCGCGGGCGCACCGGCGGTCACGCCGTCTCGGTCCCCGAGGACGACAAGGGTCTGATGACCCGGTCGGAGATGATCGCCCGCCTTGTGTTCGCCATGGGCGGCCGGGCCGCCGAGGAACTGGTGTTCCGCGAGCCCACCACCGGCGCGGTCTCGGACATCGAGCAGGCCACCAAGATCGCCCGCGCGATGGTCACCGAGTACGGCATGAGCGCCAAGCTCGGCGCCGTGCGCTACGGCACCGAGCACGGCGACCCGTTCCTGGGCCGCACGATGGGCACTCAGGCCGACTACAGCCACGAGGTCGCACGCGACATCGACGACGAGGTCCGCAAGCTGATCGAGGCCGCTCACACCGAGGCGTGGTCCATCCTCACCGAGTACCGCGACGTCCTCGACGTGCTCGCCGGTGAACTCCTGGAGAAGGAGACGCTGCACCGCAAGGAGTTGGAGGAGATCTTCACCAACGTCCGAAAGCGTCCGAGGCTGACCCAGTTCGACGATTTCGGTGGGCGTATCCCGTCGGACAAGCCACCGATCAAGACCCCCGGCGAACTGGCCATCGAGCGCGGCGAGCCGTGGCCGCAGCCGATGCCCGAGCCGGCGTTCAAGAAGGCCATCGCTGCGGCCAGCGCCGCGGCGGCCGCGGCCCAGCCTCCCCAGGGTGGCAACGGCAACGGCAACGGCGGGCATCACGCGGGTGCTCAGCACGGCGCGCGTAATTCCCAGAGCGGGCCGACGCAGGGCCAGCCCGACTACGGCGCCCCGGCGGGCTGGCGGGCACCGGGCTGGCCGCCGCCGCAACAGCAGCAGCAGCAGCAGGGCTACTGGTATCCACCGCCCCAGGGTTGGGGTCCGCCACAGCAACAGGGTCAGCCCCCGCACGCGCCCCGGCACGCTGCGCCGCCGTCGGCCGGACCCTCACCGCAAGAATCGGCCGAAGCCGGCCGAGAAGACCGCTGATCGGAGGATCGGAGATGAGCAGTCGGGACTCGATCGACCTCGATACCCCGCTCTTCGACCAGCCCCGTGCCGAGGCGGCCGTGCGCGAATTGCTGCTAGCCGTCGGCGAGGATCCCGACCGCGACGGGCTCAAGGAGACCCCAGCCCGGGTGGCCAGGGCGTTCCGGGAGATGTTCGCCGGCCTCTACACCGACCCGGATGCGGTACTGGACAAGACCTTTGACGAGGGGCATGACGAACTCGTCCTGGTCAAGCAGATCCCGATGTACTCCACCTGCGAACATCATCTGGTGGCGTTCCACGGTTTCGCGCACGTGGGCTATATCCCCGGTCAGGACGGCCGGGTCACCGGGCTGTCCAAACTGGCCCGAGTCGTCGACCTCTACGCCAAGCGTCCGCAGGTGCAGGAGCGGCTGACCGCTCAGGTCGCCGACGCGGTGATGCGCAAACTCAAACCGCGGGGCGTGATCGTCGTGATCGAGGCCGAGCACCTGTGCATGGCGATGCGAGGGGTTCGCAAGGCGGGGGCGATCACCACCACCTCGGCCGTCCGCGGATTGTTCAAGACCAACAACGCATCTCGAGCCGAGGCGCTGGATCTCATCCTCCGCAAGTGACCGGCTCACCGCTGACGAGGGGCCCCGTCGTCATGGGGGTCGTCAACGTCACCGACGACTCGTTCTCCGACGGAGGCCGCTACCTTGACCCGGATCGCGCGGTCGAACACGGGTTGCGGCTGGTTGCAGAGGGTGCCGCGATCGTCGACGTCGGCGGCGAGTCCACCCGTCCCGGAGCCGTCCGTGTCGATGCCGAGTTGGAGAGCCAGCGGGTCGTTCCTGTTGTGAAATCACTTGCGGCACAAGGTGTAACGGTCAGTGTGGACACGATGCACGCCGAGGTGGCGCGGGCGGCCCTGGAGAATGGGGCGGCAATCGTCAACGATGTCAGCGGCGGCCGCGCCGATCCCTCGATGGCCGGCGTGGTGGCTTCGGCCGGCGTGCCCTGGGTGTTGATGCACTGGAGGTCGGTGCAGGGAGTCGATCCGCATATCGCCCCGCAGTACCGCGACGTGGTGGCCGATGTGCGCGCCGAGTTGCTGGCCTCGGTTGAGGCCGCCATCGCCGGAGGGGTCGACGTGGGCAACCTGGTGATCGATCCCGGACTCGGTTTCGCCAAGACAGCACAACACAACTGGGCTCTTCTGCATGCTCTGCCGGAGCTCGTCGACGCCGGGATCCCGGTGTTGGTGGGTGCTTCACGCAAACGCTTCCTGGGCGCGTTGCTCGCCGATGACGACGGCAGCCCGCGCCCCCCGGACGGCCGGGAGACGGCGACGGCGGTCGTTTCCGCGCTTGCCGTCTTGCACGGAGCATGGGGGGTGCGCGTCCACGACGTGCGCGCCAGTGTCGACGCGTTGAAGGTCCTCGGGGCGTGGCGGGCCGGCGGCGGAGAGGATTCCGGTGACTGATCGGATCGAGTTGCGCGGGCTCACCGTCCGCGGCCATCACGGTGTGTTCGACCACGAGCGCCGCGACGGTCAGGACTTCATCGTGGACATCACGCTGTGGATCGACCTTGCCGCTGCCGCGGCGAGCGACGACCTCGCCGACACCTATGACTACGGGGTGCTGGCCCAGCGGGCCGCTGAGATCGTCGGCGGGCCCGCGCGAAACCTCATCGAGACGGTCGCGGCGGCCATCGCCGAGGACGTGATGGCGGACTCCCGGGTGCACGCCGTCGAGGTGGTGGTGCACAAGCCGCACGCCCCGATCCCGCTGGAGTTCGTCGACGTCGCCGTCGTCGCCCGGCGGTCCCGGCGGGGAGCGCGAGGGCGGGTCGGCGCGCAATGACCAGATGCGTGCTTTCCATCGGGTCGAACATGGGGGATCGGCTCGCCCGCCTTCAGGCTGTCGTCGACGCCCTCGGCGGCGCGGTGGTGGCGGTCTCTCCGGTGTACGAGACCGCTGCCTGGGGTGTCGAGGATCAGGCTTCCTTCCTCAACGCTGTCGTCATCGCCGACGACGACGGGCTGGACCCGCCCGGCTGGCTGAGTCTGGCCCAGCAACTGGAGAACGACAACGACCGCGTGCGGACCCTCAAGTGGGGACCCCGGACTCTCGACGTCGACCTGGTCAGCTGCACCGACGGCGGCGACGAGGTGATCTCCCACGAGCCGGTCCTCACGCTGCCGCACCCGTTCGCACATCTGCGGGCGTTCGTCCTGATCCCATGGCTCGCGGTGGAACCCGGCGCGCGACTGAGCGTGGGCGGGCGTATCCGGCCGGTGCGGGATCTGCTCGACGAGATCGACCGCACGGAGCGCGACGGAGTGCGGCTGACCGATGCCGGCCTCGCCCGAGCTCCCCGCACGCCGGATGAGAGGGGACGCTGATGGGTCCGACCCGCAGGCGCGACCTTGCGGCCGCCGTCGCTGCCGCGGCGGTGTTCGCTTATCTCGCGGTGCATGTGCTCTATCGCTCGCCGCACTTCCCGCCGATTACCGCCTGGACGGGCCTGTCCCTGCTGGCCGTCGCTGTTGCCGAGGCGGTGTGGGCGCTGTCGGTGCGGACGAAGATTCGGGACGGTCAGATCGGTGTCGGCGCCGGCCGGCTGCACCCGCTTGCCGTCGCCCGCACCGTTGCGGTGGCCAAGGCCTCGGCCTGGGTCGGTGCGCTGGCGCTGGGGTGGTGGCTGGGTGTGCTGGCGTATCTGCTGCCCAAGCGGTCGGAACTCAGGGTTGCCGGGGCTGACACACCGGGCGCGGCGATTGCCGCGGTGAGCGCGTTCGCCCTCGTGGCGGCGGCCCTGTGGCTCCAGAATTGCTGCAGATCGCCGAGTGACCCGAAGATCGACAGCGACGCCGTTCCGGAGTGACAGTGTCGTTGTCCGGCCGTGATCGTGTCCCGGGCCTTGCGTCGCTTTCCGGGGCTGTGCAGGCGGTACAGTCTGCGCCATGACCGTTCCGCCCCGGGGCGCCCGCAACAGGCGCAACGGCCGCAGGCCGGGCTGGCCTCTTCTGACGGCTTTGCTGGTTCTGGCGATTCTCGCCAGCGCGACGTTGGTTTTCACCGCTCGAGTCGAGTTGTTGCGCCTGGCGGTCATTCTGTCGCTGTGGGCTGCGGTGCTGGCTGCCTTCGTTTCGGTGATCTACCGGCGGCAGAGCGAAGCGGACCATGCCAGGGCCCGGGACATGAAGTTGGTCTACGACCTGCAGCTCGATCGGGAGATCAGCGCCCGGCGGGAGTACGAACTCAATGTCGAGGCGCACTTGCGCCGCCAGTTGTCCAAGGAGGCCCGCGCGCAAGCCGCCGATGAGGTGGCCGCATTGCGGGCGGAATTGGCCGCGTTGCGGACCAACCTCGAGGTCATGTTCGGAGCCGACCTCGGCTTGCGACCCGCGCTGGAGGCCGAGCCGGTGCTGACGCCCATTCCGGCCGCTCCGGGACGAGTTCACAGCAGCCGGGTGACCCCCGTCGCCGCCGAATCCGTCGCCACCGGCGACGACGCGTCGGCGATCACCGACAACCCCATCATCGACGTGCCGGAAGAGCCGCTGACCCCGCCGGCTGGTCCGGCTGCGCCCCCGCAGGCCGACGCCCGGACTCCGGAGTACGGCGGCTCCCGCCGCCAGCCGCAGCAGGAGGCCCCGCCGGCCCCACCCACAGCGCCGTGGCGACCGCCGGAGACCAGCCAGGGCCGGCACCGGACCGCCGAACAGCCCGGGGCTGCTGTTCGCCAGGAACCCGCCGTTGCGGCAGCCCAGCCCGATCCGGCATCGGGTCGGAGTCACCCCGGCGTACCCGTGCCCCCCGCCGGGCGGCACCGGCCGCCCGCCGAGGTACCCGAGACCGACCCCGTACCGGAAGCCGCCGGGGCACCCGAGATCGACGAGGACGCTGAACCCAGCGGACAGCACACCGGTGGGCAATCCCTGGCTGAACTGATGGCGAAGCTGCAGGTGAGCGGTCCGGTCGGCGGCGGCCGCCGGCGGCGGCGCGAGGACTGAGTTCGACCGGGCCCACGTAGACTTCAACGGACCGTCCGATACCCGCTGGATCTGGAACCCGCGGGATTGGAACGAAGAACTTCAGAGAAAGTCAGCGATGTCGTCGGAGATGGGGACTCCCAACGGCTTGCGTCCAGCCAGGCTGAAAGTCGGGGTCATCTCCGGCGGCCGTGTCGGAACCGCGCTGGGTGCGGCCTTGGAGCGCGCCGAGCACGTGGTCGTGGCCTGCAGTGCGATATCGGCCGCCTCCCGTCGGCTTACCGAACGGCGGCTACCCGACACCCTGGTGCTGCCGGTACCCGACGTCGCCCGCGTCGCGGAACTGCTCCTGCTCACGGTGCCGGACTCCGAGCTGCCCGCTCTGGTCCGCGGTCTTGCCGCCACCGGTGCGGTCCGGCGCGGCACCATCGTTGTGCACACCTCGGGGGCCAACGGGGTAGGGGTGCTGGCCCCACTGGCCGAGCAGGGCTGCCTCCCCATCGCCATCCATCCTGCGATGACGTTCACCGGCTCCGACGAAGACGTGACCCGGCTGTCCGACACCTGCTTCGGTATCACCGCCGCCGACGAGACCGGCTACGCGATCGGACAGTCTCTGGTGTTGGAGATGGGCGGTGAGCCGTTCCGGGTACGGGAGGATTCTCGGCCGCTCTACCACGCGGCACTTGCACACGGCAGCAACCACATCGTCACCCTGATCTCCGACGCTCTCGCCGCATTACGGGCCGCCCTGTCCGGACAAGAACTGCTGGGCCAGGAATTCGTCGAAGACGCCCCGGGCGGACTGGCCGAACGGGTGATCGGCCCACTGGCCCGGGCGGCGCTGGAGAACACCTTGCAGCGCGGTCAGGCCGCATTGACCGGTCCGGTGTCCCGCGGCGACGCGGTTGCCGTGGCCGCCCATCTGGCAGCTCTCGACGATGTCGATCCAGAACTGGCGCAGGCCTATTGCGCCGACTCGTTGCGCACCGCGCAGCGAGCCCACGCCCCCGAGGAGGTTTTCACGGTGCTGACCGAGTGGTCGCAGTCCGCAGGACCGCGCCGATGACCGCCAAGGCCCCGCAGTTCAGCGCCGGGCAACTCAACGTCTATCCCACCCCGCACTCGGTGTCGGAGGTCAGCAGGGCGCTGCGCCATACCGGCCGGCGAGTGATGCTGGTGCCGACCATGGGCGCCCTGCACGAGGGCCACCTCGCGCTGGTGCGGGCCGCCAAGCGGGTTCCCGGAGCCGTGGTGGTGGTGTCGATCTTCGTCAACCCACTTCAGTTCGGCCCCGGCGAGGATCTCGACGCCTACCCCCGAACCCTCGATGCGGATCTCGAACTTCTCGACGGCGAGGGCGTCGAGGTGGTCTTCGCCCCGACCCCGGCAGTGATGTATCCCGACGGCCCGCGAACCACCGTCCATCCCGGACCGCTCGGGGGTCAACTCGAAGGTGCCCAGCGCCCAATGCATTTCGCGGGAATGCTGACCGTGGTGCTCAAACTGCTCCAGATCGTCCGGCCGGACCGGGCCTTCTTTGGAGAGAAGGACTATCAGCAACTCGTCCTGATCAGGCAGATGGTCGACGACCTCGACGTCGGCGTCCGAATCGTCGGTGTGCCGATCGTTCGCGAGCCCGACGGTCTGGCGATGTCGTCGCGCAACCGCTACCTCAGCCGTGAGGAGCGCGAACAGGCCACTGCGCTGTCGTCGGCGCTGCTGGCCGGCAAGTACGCGGCCGGCGGTGGCGCCGCCGCGGTACTCGACGCGGCTCGCGCGGTTCTCGATGAGGTGCCGTCCATCGGCGTCGACTATCTGGAGTTGCGCGGGCCGTGGCTGGAGCCCGCGCCGCCGGTCGGTCCGGCCAGGCTGCTGGTCGCCGGGCGCCTGGGCGCCACCCGACTGCTGGACAATCTCGCCATCGAGTTGCCCGGCGGCTCCTTCATGCCTGCGCCGGCGGACGGTGAGCACTCCGAAATAGGCTGGAGGAACTGATGTTCCGAACGAAGACTGTGCGGTAGCCATGCTGCTTGCACTCGACGTCCGCAACACCCATACCGCGGTCGGCCTGATCTCCGGTTCCGGCGACCACGCGAAAGTCGTCCACAACTGGCGGATCCGCACCGAATCCGAGGTGACCGCAGACGAACTGGCCCTCACCGTCGAGGGCCTGATCGGTGACGACTCCGAGCGTCTGACCGGGGTCGCCGGATTGTCCACAGTGCCCTCGGTGCTGCACGAGGTCCGGATCATGCTCGGCCAGTACTGGCCGTCGATCCCGCACGTGCTCATCGAACCCGGTGTGCGAACGGGTATTCCACTGCTCGTCGACAATCCCAAGGAGGTCGGCGCCGATCGGATCGTCAACTGCCTGGCCGCCTATGCCAAGTTCAACTCGGCTGCCGTCGTGGTGGACTTCGGGTCCTCGATCTGCGTCGACGTGGTCTCGGCGAAGGGCGAGTTCCTCGGTGGCGCAATCGCTCCCGGAGTGCAGGTGTCGTCCGACGCCGCAGCGGCCCGGTCGGCAGGGCTGCGCCGCGTCGAACTCACCAGGCCGCGTTCCGTGGTCGGTAAGAACACCGTCGAGTGCATGCAGGCCGGCGCGGTCTTCGGGTTCGCCGGGCTGGTCGACGGCCTGGTGTCACGGGTCCGCGAGGACGTCGAGGGATTCGGCGGCAGCGACGTCGCCGTGGTGGCCACCGGCCACACCGCGCCACTGCTGTTGCCGGATCTGCACACCGTCGACCACTACGACAAGCACCTGACCCTGGACGGGCTGCGGATGGTCTTCGAACGAAACCAGGAACGCAACCAGGAAGGCCCTCGCGGCCGTCTCAAACCCGCGCGCTGAGCCGACCCGGAGACCGGGCATTTAAGCTGGCACGTCGTGAGCGATCCGGATCCGGGCACAGAGCCCGCCAACGGCCCTGGCGACGTCGCCGACGACCTTCCCGAGCAGTTCCGCATCCGGCAGGCCAAGCGTGAACGCCTGCTCGCCGAGGGCCGCGAGGCCTACCCGGTCGCCGTCCCGCGAACCCACTCGCTGGCCGAGATCCGTGCCGCCTACCCGGACCTTCCGGCGGACAGCACCACCGGCGAGGTCGTGGGTGTAGCCGGCCGGGTGGTCTTCGCCCGCAACTCCGGCAAGCTGTGTTTCGCGACCCTGCAGGAGGGCGATGGAACCCAGCTGCAGGCAATGATCAGCCTTGCCGGCGTGGGTCAGGACGCCCTCGACGCCTGGAAGGCCGACGTCGATCTCGGTGACATCGTGTTCGTCCGGGGCGAGGTGATCAGCTCTCGCCGGGGCGAACTGTCGGTGCTGGCCGAGACCTGGGAGATGGCTGCCAAGGCGCTGCGCCCGCTTCCGGTGGCTCACAAGGAGATGAACGAGGAGACCCGGGTCCGTCAGCGCTACGTCGACCTGATCGTCCGTCCCCAGGCCCGGTCGGTAGCCCGCCAGCGCATCGCCGTCGTCCGCGCGGTCCGCAACGCTCTCGAGCGCCGGGGTTTCCTCGAGGTCGAGACGCCCATGCTGCAGACCCAGGCCGGCGGGGCGGCGGCCCGGCCGTTCGTGACGCACTCCAACGCTCTGGACACCGACCTCTATCTGCGGATCGCTCCGGAGCTGTTCCTCAAGCGGTGCGTGGTGGGCGGCCTGGAACGTGTTTTTGAGTTGAATAGAAATTTTCGTAATGAGGGTGCCGATTCGACGCACTCGCCCGAATTCGCAATGCTCGAGACTTACCAGGCCTGGGGCACCTATGACGATTCCGCACTGATGACGCGTGAGGTCATTCAAGAAGTGGCGGACGAAGCGATCGGTACCCGCCAGGTGTCATTAGCCGACGGTACGGCCTACGACCTTGACGGGGAATGGACCTCAATTCAGATGTATCCGTCACTATCTTCTGCTCTGGGCGAAGAGGTCACACCGGAAACTCCGTTGGATCATCTTCTCGCTATTGCCGATCGGCTCGGTGTCGAGATTCCTGCGGACCGCGGATACGGCCACGGCAAGCTCGTCGAGGAACTGTGGGAACACACCGTCGGGGATTCCCTGTCGGCACCGACGTTCGTCAAAGATTTTCCGGTCGAGACCACTCCGTTGACCCGCCAGCACCGCAGTATCCCCGGCGTCACCGAGAAATGGGACCTCTACATTCGGGGATTTGAGCTCGCCACCGGCTATTCCGAACTCGTCGACCCGGTCATCCAGCGGCTTCGTTTCGAGGATCAGGCCCGCGCGGCAGCTGCCGGTGACGATGAGGCGATGGCCCTCGATGAGGATTTTCTGGCGGCAATGGAATATGCAATGCCGCCCACCACGGGAACGGGAATGGGCGTCGATCGGCTGTTGATGGCATTGACCGGCTTGTCAATTAGAGAGACGGTTTTGTTCCCGATTGTTCGGCGTCACAGCAACTGAACAGCCGTTATTCATTTCTGTTGTAACTCCGCCGGAAGTTATGGCACATTATGTGGCATGGCGAAAAAAGTGACCGTTACCCTTGTCGACGATTTCGATGGTGCCGGCCCTGCCGACGAAACGGTTGAATTCGCGCTCGACGGTGTGAGTTACGAGATCGATCTTTCGGCGAAAAACGCGCAGAAACTGCGCGATGAGATGAAGCGCTGGATCGAGTCCGGTCGCCGCGTGGGTGGCCGCCGTCGTGGACGCCCCGGCGTGCCGGCCGGCCGTGGCCGGGGGACGATCGATCGTGAGCAGAGCGCGGCGATCCGCGAATGGGCCCGCCGAAACGGACACAAGGTGTCGACCCGTGGCCGTATCCCGGCCGAGGTGATCGAGGCGTTTCACGCCGCCACCTCCTAGCAGCCTTCGGACCCTTCCGGCGAGCTGTTTCGCCGGCGGCGAAGCGCTGTTTCGCTGGCGGCGAAGCGCCGCGATGTCCCATCGGGAAACGTTTGAGCCCCTCGCGACGTTGACTGTTATGTCCACTCGGAACGGGTACCCCAACAGGGGAGAGCACCGTCAGCGTCCGCCCACTAGAGTGGTCGTTCAGGTGCGCGGTGACTATCGCGCCACCCAGGTGAGGGAAGCAGGTAAGCGATGTTCGAGAGATTTACCGACCGCGCCCGCAGGGTCGTCGTCCTGGCTCAAGAAGAAGCCCGGATGCTCAACCACAACTACATCGGCACCGAGCACATCCTGCTCGGCCTGATTCACGAGGGCGAAGGGGTCGCGGCGAAGTCCCTGGAGTCGCTGGGCATCTCCCTGGAGGGCGTGCGCTCCCAGGTCGAGGAGATCATCGGCCAGGGGCAGCAGGCGCCCTCCGGGCACATCCCCTTCACCCCCCGTGCCAAGAAGGTTCTGGAGTTGAGCCTTCGCGAGGCGCTGCAACTGGGCCACAACTACATCGGCACCGAGCACATCCTGCTCGGCCTGATCCGCGAGGGCGAGGGCGTCGCCGCCCAGGTCCTGGTCAAGCTCGGCGCCGAACTGACCCGGGTGCGCCAGCAGGTCATCCAGCTGCTGAGCGGTTACCAGGGCAAGGAGGCCGCCGAAGCCGGTACCGGCGGGCGCGGCGGGGAGTCGGGCTCGCCCTCGACGTCGCTGGTGCTCGACCAGTTCGGCCGCAACCTGACCGCGGCCGCGATGGAGGGCAAGCTCGACCCGGTCATTGGACGCGAGAAGGAAATCGAGCGGGTGATGCAGGTGCTGAGCCGGCGCACCAAGAACAACCCGGTGCTGATCGGTGAGCCCGGCGTCGGCAAGACCGCCGTCGTCGAGGGCCTGGCCCAGCGCATCGTGGAGGAGGACGTTCCCGAGTCGTTGAACAACAAGCGGGTGATCGCGCTCGCCCTGGCGGCGATGGTGGCCGGCGCCAAGTACAGGGGTGAGTTCGAGGAACGCCTGCAGGCCGTGCTGCGCGAGATCACCGAATCGGACGGCGAGATCATCACGTTCATCGACGAGATGCACACCGTGGTGGGCGCAGGGGCCAGCGGCGAAGGTTCGATGGACGCGGGCAACATGCTCAAGCCAATGCTGGCCCGGGGCGAACTGCGCATGGTGGGTGCCACCACGCTGGACGAGTTCCGCAAGCACATCGAGAAGGACGCTGCCCTGGAACGCCGCTTCCAGCAGGTGCTGGTGGAGGAGCCCTCGGACGAAAACACCGTGGCCATCCT
>CAYTOD010000036.1:39382-42311 GCA_964439315.1 uncultured Mycobacterium sp.
AGTCGGCCTCGAGGCTGAAGATCGAGATCGACTCGATGCCCACCGAGATCGACGTGATCGACCGGCGGGTTCGCGGGCTGGAGATCGAGCGGGTGGCGCTCGCCAAAGAGTCCGATGCTGCCTCCGCTGAGCGGCTTGGCGCCTTGGACGAAGAGTTGGCCAACCTCAACGAGGAGCTCGACAGCCTGAAGGCCCACTGGACCGCCGAGAAGGCCAAGATCGACGAGATCCAGGAGATGAAGGAGCGGGCGGATGACCTTCGCTCCGACGCCGACCGGGCCGAGCGAGAAGGCACCCTCAGCCGGGCATCCGAGGTCCGATACGGCCAGCTGCCGCAGCTGGAACGCGAGATCGAAGTGGCGAGTTCTGAGCTCGCCGTGCTGCAGGCCGAAAAGCAGATGCTGAAAGAAGAGGTGGACGAGGAGGATGTGGCCGTCGTGGTCAGCCGCGTCACCGGCGTGCCCGTCAGCCGCCTGATGGAAGGCGAGATGGCCAAGCTGGTGCGTCTCGAGGAGGTGCTGGAGCACCGCGTGGTGGGCCAGCACGAGGCGGTCACCGCCGTCGCCAACGCCATCCGCCGCAGCCGGGCGGGCATCTCCGACCCCGACCGCCCCATCGGTTCGTTCCTGTTCCTCGGGCCCACCGGCGTCGGCAAAACCGAGCTGGCTCGATCGCTGGCCGACTACCTGTTTGACGATGAACGGGCAATGGTGCGCATCGACATGTCCGAGTACATGGAGAAGCACTCGGTCAGTCGCCTGATTGGTGCCCCTCCGGGGTACGTCGGTTACGACCAGGGCGGTCAGCTCACCGAAGTGGTGCGTCGACGCCCATATTCCGTCGTCTTGCTCGACGAGGTGGAAAAGGCCCACAGCGACGTATTCAACGTGCTGCTGCAGCTGCTCGACGATGGCCGTCTTACCGATGGTCAGGGTCGCACGGTCGACTTCACCAACGTGGTGCTGATCATGACGTCCAACCTGCCGGGTGACCCCCGAGACTTCTTCCGGCCCGAGTTCGTCAACCGCCTGGATGACATCGTCCGGTTCCGGGAACTCACCCGTGACGACATCAACCAGATCGTCGACATCCAGCTCGACCGCCTGCGCCGCCGGCTGGTCGATCGCCGCATCAAGCTGACACTGAGCGAGAACGCCCGAGCCCGGCTGGCCAACGAAGGCTTCGACCCCGACTCCGGGGCCAGGCCGCTGAAGCGGGTCATCCAGCGGGAGCTCGGCGACCGCCTCGCCATGGCCATCCTGGAGGGTGCGGTGACCGAGGACTCAAGCGTCACCGTCGACGTGGTCGACGGCGACTACAGCCTGGCCACCGTTCCCCCGGTGGCTGAAGCCCGACCGGTTGGTCGAAGTAAGGCTGGTATCGTGGTGGACGTGGACTCTGCCCGCCCCTCATGTCTGTAGAGAAGCTAGCGCTCCACCGCCAGATGGCTCGGGTGGTATCGGCAGCTCTGGTCTCAATCCCACCTTACGTCCTGTTTCAAGCCCCGCGGTTCGGCGATGAAATGCGGGATCCTTACACCATGACGGCTCGCTACGGCCTCAACCCGCTCAAGATCATTAGGGGAAACCTGCTGGATGTCCGGCCCTTTCTCGAGCTAGGGAACATTCGGCCCCTGGGTCGAATCATGTATTCCTTTGAGTTCGTGTACGCGAAAGGCTTGGCAGACCTATTGCGAGTGCCGCTTCCCTTGGTGCACGCGTTCGTTCGCACGCTGGCGTTGTGGTTCGCGGCGTATTGCATTGCCGGGTTATGGCGCGCCGTCGAGACGTCGGGACACGAACGCTCGCCAGCATTTCCCCGCGTGGTGGGAATTATGGCCAGCGCTGGCGCCTGTGCCACAATCGCAACCTGGAGTTATCAACCATTGGCCTTTTTTCCGGTCCAAGGTTTGATGAGTCTGGCGATCGTTTGCTTTGCTGCCACGGTTTCGATTCAGCTCGGTTGCCGATCGACCCGCGGGATGCTAGCGACCGCAGTCGGTATAGGGATAGTGGCTGCGTGCTTCTATGACTTGACCTACGCATCTGTACTGGTGGTGCCAGCGGCAATTGGAGGGGTACGCTTTCGATCGAGGCGGCTTGACCGGATGCAAGTCTCGTGGCGGGCGTGCCTACCATTTCTGACCGGTTTCTTGGTCGTTTTCGTGCCGATCCGGCTCTTGGTGCAGCGCTCCTGCAATGTGCAGGAGTGTTACGCGGGCTCGGAGGCGGCGCTGACTGCTGGCACCGTGCCAGCCTTCGGTGCCCGCCTCCTCTCTGCATTGTTTCCTACCTACTGGAGCCTGAACCTGAGCAATCTGGATGTCACGCCTGGCAGCGCAGCTCTCGCCGGGATTGTTGGGGTCGGGGTCGGGGTCGCAGCGTGGCTTGCAATTCGTTTGGCACCCTCGGGGGTGTCGGTACAGCGTCCTGGTCAAGCGGCCATAGTGGTTCTCGGCACGTTAGCGATCGCATGGTCCGCTACAGCAGGGATGAGCGCTTTGAGCGTGAGTCAGCAACAGATTGGTTTCAATTCAATGCAAATTCGATTGCCATCGCACGTGACGCAAGTCCGACCTCGACCTATGCGCAGGCTGACGACCTCGTTGCGGGTCACGCCAGCGATGGTGAATTCTGCGATCTGGCCAATGAACTGTATGACCTGACCCTGAATAGAGAAACCCAGTATTTTGCGACTGCGCTTCTTGCCGCCCTCAGGGAGCTCAACCCGGTTCCAGGCTGTGCAGGCTATACTCATCCTTTAGATTTGGAGCAATGGCACCGAAGGCAACTCGGGTACTTTGACTGACCGCTCAAGGGAAAGCGAGATTTGCGACCCGGGGACTATGACGAGTGGCAATCCAGAAGGAGACCAAGGGTCCGCCATTGGATTATACGCGCGATGTAGTTTGGGTGTGTGGATGTCACCG
>CAYTOD010000037.1:0-6712 GCA_964439315.1 uncultured Mycobacterium sp.
GCGCCAACCCGAAGCCAACCATCACCACCACCGCCCGGACGAAAAATCCGGGCTACTACGCCCCCGCCGACATCGGGCACACTCACCTCGGTAAGCGGGAGTGGCCTAACAGATTTCCCTCCGGCGGCGTGGATCACTGCTGGCACGAGATGACTCTTGACGAGATCGAGATCGTGCCCACCGAAGACCTCGCCGAGAGCGGCGACCACATCGAAAACAGCGGCACACCAGCCCAATTCCTCGCCCTGGTGGCCGCAGCCGCCGACCGCGGCTGGCAATCAGCAACCCTCGAACCCGACAGCCAATAGGAGCCAGCAATGGGCTACTGGTACACCGAACCCGGAGGGGCGTCGATGTTTACGCCCGTGGCATCCATCAATGCTGACGGCACTGACATGCGATGGGGCGACGGCCCCGGCGATGAACTGTGCGCCGGCCTGGCCGCTCTGATCGCCCGGCTGCGCACAGAGCTGGACCGCTACCCGAGCATCGCTGAGATCAACGCGCAGAAGCGCACCGCGTGGGAGATGCGCCGCGCCCTGCGGGCCGCCGCCACGGTATTCCGCGAGGACCTCGGCCGCCCACCCACCCGCTGGGAAGTCGAAGCCGGTCTGAACTTCGCTGACACCGCAATCGCCCTGGAAGCCGCTGTATCGGCTGATATCTCGGTCGGCGACACCGTTCTCCTCAGCGCACCAGGGCAGGAATACCTGAGCGCGGCGGTGGTCTCCATCGAATGGTCCGACGACGGCCCCGGGGCGATCGAGGTACTCGTTGCCGTCCGAACACTCGACGGCTGCGAGCATCGCCTGGAGCCTCGCTACATCCACCGCGTTTGAAGGCGGCCGGCAGTGATCACCCCGGCGACCGACCCGGGAATTGTCAGTACCCCCGGCTAAACTCAGACACAGCGGAAACGCACCACATCCGGCCAGGCCCGCGAGGCCCGGCCCTCTACCGAGGGAGATAGCCCCGATGAACGGATTCTTCGCACAAGAGCACTGGCGCGGCCAAAACGTCAACGTCAGCCGCCGCGACAACAACGAGGTCACCATCGCCGTCTCCGGCCCGCGCGGAGCGCACAAGTCCTACGTGGAACTCAGCGCCGAGCAGGCCCACCAGTTGGGTGCCTTCCTCACCCCCTCGGCCGTGCCGAATGAAATCGCCTTCGTGCTGCGCGATCTCGCCCGAGCCATGCACCGCTACGAGGCCACCGATGAGGTGGATCTCGTCGGGGAGGACACCTGCTGGGAAGCCGCCGCGCTGCGCAACGCCGCCAACCGGCTCATCGCCCTGGTCGGCCCCAGCCAACGCCAAGCCTGGCGCGAAGAGGACACCGCTCAATGGCAGGCCGACTACCCGGCCCACGCCGCGAAAGCCAAGGCGCCGGCGTGAGCGCCCCGCAGACCACCTCCCAGGCCGAGTTAGACGACCAGGTAGCCCAGGCCATCAGCCAGCTCAAAAAGCTGGACCGCAGCGACCTCGCCGCCGCCGTCCAGGCTGCGCTGTCGCGACCGCAACACATCGAACTGGTAATCACTCGAGACCCCGACCATGCCACCGAGGCGGATCTGTTCGTCAACGGCCGCCTGCTGCGGGAGACGCCGCAGATCACCGTCGCGGAGTTCTACATTGATCCCGGCGCAGGCTACGTCTGGTCGGACTGGATTGAGAGCCGCGCCGCCGACATCGCCGCCGCCAGCCCCACCACCGCCGCCGCCCTGCGCGAGGCCGCCCTTCAGGACTGGGACTTCATCGAGGAGATGCCCGAGACCCTCGAGGAACGCGCGAGTGAACTCGACGCAGCTATCGACGAGGCGGATCACACGATCCGCGGCCGCTTCCAGCCCGGTGCCGCGGTGCGCCAACAGTTGCGTTGCGCGTGCTGTCACCGCTACGGCACCGTCGCCGAATTCCAGCCCGCCGCAGATGGTTACCGCTGCGGCTGGTGGGTCGACTGGATCGGCGCGGGTCGCACCCTTGAACAAGCCTGCGAACTGAAAGGGGTATAGCCATGACCGATCGCCTACACGCCCGCCAACTCCAGGGCATCGAGGACACCCGCGCCTTGATCGACAAGCATGGGTGGGCGCTGATCGGCGTCTTTCCCGCCCAGGGGGACACCGGAGCGCCGTTCATGTACACCGTCGGCCTGACCGCACAGTTTCTGCCCGAGATGGTGGTGTACGGGCTTGATCAACGCTCGGCCGGCGCACTGCTGAATGCGGTGGCCGCCACCATGGTCGACAAGGGCGAATTCAGACCGGGGGATCGGGTGGACGGCGTCCTGGCCGACGGGCGCACACTGGCCATCATCGACCTCGACCCGGACGATGCCGCCGACTTCGGAATGGTGCACAACATCTACGGAACCCTGCTCTCAGCCCGGCAGGTGGTGTGGCCCGACGAGAACGGCAAATTCCCTTGGGAACAATGGAATTGCGCTGTCCCGCAGAAGTTATCCGGCGAGCCCCCGTTCTAATGACAACCTCTGTGGGGCCGGTGCTGCTTGGCGGGTACGCCGCCAAGCAGTGTCCGGTGCGCACCCAAAACGATCACCTGCCGATCGCCGCCCGGTGGGAACCCTCCCCAGAAGATCAGGCCCGCCTGGACGCTGGCATTGAATTCGAAGAGCAGGTGTTCGACCAAATCTTGGCTGCACACCCCGGCGCCGTCCTGGTTGATCCGCAGTTGCGCCACCAAGCGGCCATCACCGCCACCATTGAGGCCATGCGCGCCGGGGCGCCGCTGATCCTGGGTGGCTGGCTGCCCGACGACCCGGCCGGCGGCCGCAAGGGCCGCCCCGACATCCTGGTCGCCGTCGAGGGCGGCTACCTGCCCGCCGACGTCAAACACCACCGCTCCGCGGAGCCGAAGGCCCGCAAGGCCACCCAGGTTGCTCCGCTGGTTGCGCCGTCCGCCTGGGCACCGCTGGAGGGATGGTCGGCCGCCACGATCTACCGCTACAGCGACGGCCTCCAGCTCGCTCACTATTCCCGCAGCCTTCAGGCGTGCAATTTCCACCCCGGCGGGCATCGGATGTGGGGTGCGGTGGTCGGCAGCACCAGGCTGGCCGCCGGCGGGCAGCCCGAGGACGTGGTGTTCGTCTGGCATGACCTCGCCGAGCCGTTGGCGTACACGTTCTCGCGCAGCAGTGACACCGGCAAGAAGCGCCGCTCGCTGCTGGAGCGCTACGACCACGAACACCGGTTCCGGGTCAAGATCGCCGAGGCCGCCCTTGAGGCCACCGCCCGCGGGGACATGACGAACCTGCTGGTCGATCCCGTCGGACAGGGGGAGTGCCGCAAGTGCCCCTATGAGACGGTGTGCGCCGAACAGATGGGCCCCGAGGACCCCTCGGCGCTGCTCACCGTCGGCAACCTCGACACCCGCGAATGGCTCACGTTGCGGCGCATGGGAATTGCCACCACCACCGATCTGGCCGAACTCGACCCCACCGACGACGCCGGATTCTTCGACGACTACTCCCGGGAAGTAGCCCACCGCGGCCGCGACACCGCCCGCTCCCGGCTTGCCGGCGCCATTTCGCGCGCCCAGATGATCCGCGACGGCCTGCACATCACCCCCGTCGGTCCCACCCTCGTCGAGGTACCGGACGCCGGCATCGAGGTGGACCTCGACATCGAATGGGATGTGCAGGACCGGACCTACATGTGGGGTGCGCGCATCCGCGTCGGCGGTGATGACACGACCGCCGAATATGTGGTGTTCGCGGACTGGAGCGCGGACTTCGACGGCCCGGCCGAGTATGAGCTGGCCGCCCAGGTCGCCGACTGGCTACGCGAACAGCGCCGCCGCGCCGAAGCGGCCGGGAAGACACTGCGGGTATTCCACTGGTCCTCCCCGGAACCCTCCCGGCTGCGCCGCATCCTCGGCGCTGACGCAACCGCCGATCTGCTCGACAGCGACACCGGGGTGTTCACCGACCTCGAGGATGTCTTCAAAACCGGGTTCCTGTCACTGCACGGCAGCAGCATCAAAAAGGTGGCCCCGCACTTCGGGTTCTCCTGGTCGGTCGACGATCCCGGAGGGGCGATCTCCCAGCACTACCTCAACACGTTGCGCACCAACGACACCGGGGCGGCGCACGCCAAGGACTGGCTTCTCAGCTACAACGCCGATGACTGCACCGCCATGACAGTCATCCGCGACGGGATGCGCACCTGGCCGGCGCCACCAGATTCTGTCGTACCTGCCGACTACAGTTAGGGCTCAGCCGGAGAGCAGTTTTCGGCCACCACATCCGGTCAGGCCCGCGCGGCCCGGCCCCCGACGAGGGAGACGCCTCTGTGAGTTACCACGAATGTTTGGAAGGCCCCACCGGCTGTGACGGCCCGGTCGGCATGCATCCCGCCCTGTCCGGTTCCGGTGAGCGCTACCCGCGGTGTCAAGAGCATTTCGATCACTACGTTGCACGGGTGCAGCCCAAGCTGGACGCGATCGCCGAGCGCTACCCCGTCCAGGCCCCCGGGTGGTTCGACCCGGCATTTTGCGGTGAACGGTGGTCTGATGAGGACTGAAAACAACGTCGTAGCAATGGATGTCGCGGCGATGCGCGTCATGCTGGAGCGGATCCGTCAACTTCACGCCCCGACCGTGGCGTGCCGGGGATGCTGCAGCACCTCCTGCGCCGGTCAGTGCGAGTACGCCGATGAGTACGGCGGTGAGTTGCTGACCGTGTGCTCCCACTGCTGCATTGACGACTACGTCCAGAAGCAGAACGAGCCGTGTCTGGACGAGCATGACCACGGCGCCGAACACGGCTCCGCGCGCCAGATCTGCGCCACCAACGCCATCCTGGGCGTGCAGCCCCCCGCCCCGGCGGTTACCCGCGACGGGCCTCCTATGGCGATCCGCACGACCTTGCGCCTGCTGTGAAGCCGCGCCGCCACCGCCGGCCGGTGTCAGCGCCGCTTGTTACCGTGGCGGCATGGCCATCAACCACATCCGGGAGCGGCACCGACCGTAGCCCCGGATCTGTCCCCGCACCGGGGGAGCGCAGACCGGGGCTCTTCCCGAATGCGAGGCACACCTGTGTCCAGAACCGATGCCCACGCCCCTCTCTGGGTGCGTTTAGCGCGCGGCGAACTCTTCGCCCATCCCGTCCACGCCGCCGTGCACCATCAGTGCGATCTGCCCGATCAGCCGGGACCGTCACCGACCCGCTGCTACTGGGAGTTCGTTTACACCGGCACCAACGTCTGCAGCTGCTGGATGTGCCACGGCGGGGCTGAGCACCGCCGCGAGAACCGACGCCGCCGACACCGCGACCGCGTGGAATTGGCTGCGCGGACACGAGCAGCCCACCCGGGCCTCGATCGAGAAAAGCCCTGATAGGAGCTGCTAGAGGGCGGTGGTGACGGAAATCATCGTCCCCGCCGGTACTTCCCGTTATCGCAACGAGATGACGGAAGGCAGAACAGCGATGAGCGTTCAGGTGTGCACCGCCGGCTGTGGCCGGCCCGCCAGTTGGGGCGGCTCCTGCAGCTGGCACTCCTTCACCGCGCAGCAGCACCGCCGCGGCGCCCAGGAAGTGCCGGCCCCCGTGCTGGCCCGTCTACGCCGCCACATCCACGCCCTGATCGCTGCCGGGGTCTCCGAAGCCCAGATCGCCCTGGACGCCGGCCTCAACCGCAGAACCATTCAGTGGGTGTCCTCCGGGCGCGCCGAAGCCGGGGTGCCCCCGGGCTACCGGATCGGCAAGTCTCACGCCGAGCGCATCCTGGCCTTGTCGGTGCCACGCACCCTGCATGAGGGAGTCGACGATTCAGCGCCGGTTGCCGCGATCGGCACAGTGCGCCGGCTGCAGGCCCTGATCGCCGCCGGGCATCCCGCCACGGCAATCGCACGCTGCCTGGCCGTATCGCTGCAGTGCGTTGAAGAGATCCTCGACGGGCGCCTGGACTCGGTCACGGCCGGGACGGCTCGCGCCGCGGCGACGCTGTTCTCCGGGTTGCAGATGACCGCCGGGGCCAGCCAGGCGGCCAAGGACTACGCCAGGGCGAGGCGCTGGGCGCCGCCGCTGGCGTGGGACGAAGACCTCCTCGATGAGGCCAAGGGTCGCCCCGACCGCGGCCCCCGCCGCCGACTGGGCTTCGTGGAGGCCTACGACGAACTGCGGATGCTGGGATTCACCGACCTGCGCATCGCCGACCGCATGGGCGTACAGCCGGCGTCGCTGCTGCGCCAGATGATGCGCTACGGACTGCAGCCGAGCCCCGAGCTGGTCACCCTGGCCAGCCACCACAAGCACCGCGCCCAAAAGAAAGCCTCCTGACCGACGATTCATGTCGTCGGGTGAACGGTTTTTGTCGGTGGGCGCCGATAGCATTGCCGTTAGCGGCACAAGTTCAACGGCCGCCACCACAACCGGCCGGGTCCGCGAGGCCCGGTCCTCTGCCGAAGGTCTCTGATGACTCATATCACCGTTACTGTCGCCATCGGTGGCGACGTCCATCCCGGCCCCGACCTGTATGACGCCGTCTGCGCGGCGCTGGGGCCGTTCGGTGAAAACCTCGACATGGCAACGTCTCTAAATCTCACCGCCGATCAGATCGCTCACAACGCCGACTGGCCGCTGCCGCTGCCCGCTGACACCTGGCTGGTCAAGGTCGACGCGCACCTGTAGGCCCGCCGGTTGCCCGGGGGCGCGCCGCAGGCCCGCCCCGGAAACCCCGCTGGAACCGACCGA
>CAYTOD010000037.1:6722-41122 GCA_964439315.1 uncultured Mycobacterium sp.
GTGTTGTCGTCGGTCACCGTTGACTACAACGAGGGGGAGCGGGGCGGCCCGGCCCGCCCCCCGCGCGACCTGGCACCAAATCTGTTGGACGCGAACCGATCCCGACTTCAGAGGAGTTGAAACGATGGCAAACACGATCAATTTTTTGGGAACCCATGAGCCAAGTTGGCTTCGCACCGCCGGTGTTCCGCTGTTCATTTCGCACCGCCGGCTGATGCGCCTGAAGCGCACACTGCCGGTGGCTATCGCCCCGTTTGCGTTGGATTCGGGTGGATTTTCGGAACTTTCTTTGTTCGGTGGCTGGAAGACGACTCCGAGTGAATATGTCGATGCGGTGATTCGCTACGACCGGGAGATCGGCCAGTTGCAGTTCGCCGCGCCCCAGGACTACATGTGTGAGCCGGAGATGCTGCAGCGCACCGGTATGAAAATTGTTGAGCACCAAACACGTACGGTCGCCAACTACCTCGAACTGCACATGTAGGTTCCGCTTTTTGATGGCGGAATTCCGTTTTTCGTGGCGGAAGGATGGCGGATCCGCCGGAATCTAATTAGCTGAGCTAGCGATCAGTTGACGGTGACCGAGCGGAGGTGTCACTCTCTGGCGCACTTTCCGACATCAGCGGCGATGAGGCTTAGGTGGTCGATCCCGTGGGTGGGACCGGGCTTTCTACCGCGACGAGTTCGACCCAAAGTAGGCATTGGTGGCGTTGCTGATCTGGGACGCGACCGTGATGTGCTGCTGCTCGTGGTGATTCGGCCGCTGTGTGAGGGTCGACGCTATGGGCACTAGAGAGGCATCGAAGACTGACAGCCGTCTGGCTGCGCGCTGCGCGGCGGTCGCCTCTCTGGGTGCGGCGGTGATCCATTTCGCTGTCGCGCCGATGCACTGGCGGGATTGGTTGCCGTCCGGGGTGTTCTTCGCGGCACTCGCGACCTTCCAACTGATTTGGGCTTTTGTTGCGTGGTCGCGGCCGGGCACCTGGGTTCTCGCGGCTGGGATCGCGGCCAACGCGACCGCGGCCACGCTGTGGGTCACGTCCTGCATTACTGGACCGCCTGTCGGGCCGTCCGCGGGTGAGCCCGAGGCAGTGGGGGCTGCGGGTATCTGTGTGCTGTTGTTGCAGTGTTACGTCGTCATGGGCGCAGCGTGGGCCTGGGCGCGGAAGTATCAGCCGGAAGAGGTCTCGGGCTTCGGAAGGGCGTTGGTGCTGATGGGCGCCAACACCGTGATGGCCGGCGCTGTGACGGTGGGCTTGGCGGCCAGCCTGCAGGGTCACCACCACCATCACCATGGCGGTGCGGTCGAGGCGCAGGGTGAGCATCAGGCCACCCATGAGGCGCACATGGACGGTGACGCGCATATGGACAGCGATATGCACATGGAGGGCCATCACCATCCTTCGGAGCCGCAGTCTCCGCCTGTGGACGGGGTGACGAAGCCGTCTGCTGCGCCGACGCCGGAGGACGGCCTACCGGTGACCGATATGGCACTCGATACCGACGCCGATCACCACCATGTAGAGCCCGTCGTTCCGCCGGCTGCTGAGTTGGCTCAGCCGGCGCCGGCCGTGGCGTCGCCCGCTGCGAAACCGGTACCTGTACCGGTACCGGTACAGTCGCAGCCGCCCGCACCGGTTTCAAGTCTGGAAGCTGACGGTCACCAACACCTTCACGACGACTGAGGCCGCTTGCCTCTGGCGAACTACTGGTGGTGCCCGCTGTGTTCGTCGGGCGGACTTGTCTGAGGCGAAGCGGTGGGCATCGGAATGTCGAGGGTTCCGACGTTGGCCGCTGCTGCGGCGGGTGGGTGCGGCGAGTAGCTGATGCCGCTGGGCTGTGTGCCGACGGGGATGGGGGCCATCGCGGTCAGTGTGGACAGGTCGACGGCGGTGACGGTGTTGTCGTAGGTGTTGGTCACCCAGGCCCAGTTACCTGAGGCGTCGATGACGACGCCGTGTGGCCCGGCCCCGGTGGTGACGCTCCCGCGGGTGGTCATCGCCGTGGTGTCGATGACCGACAGGGTGTGGCCTTGGGCGTCTTTCTTGCCTTGGTCGGCGGAGACCACCTGCGTCTCATCGGGGGTGAGGTACAGCTGCACCGGGGTGTTGGGCACCGTTGCGCTACCGACTACTTTGCGTTGTGCCAGATCGACTTTCACCACGCTGGGGGGTTCGCTGATTCCGGTGTAGGCGTATTTGCCGTCGGCGCTCACCGCGACTTGCACGGGACTGGAGCCGACGGGCACGGCGCCCACGTAGGTGTCGGTGGCCGGGTCGATGAGGTCCAGAGCCCCGTTCATGGTGTTGGCGACCACGATCACTGATCCGCCGGCGGCGGGGCGCAGTCCGTGCGGCATTCCGTCGAGGGTGATCCGGCCGGCCGGGCTGAGTCCGGGAGCCTGGTAGACCGACACCGTGCCGTCCCCGGAGTTGGTCACGTACACCTTGCCGTTGGGGGCTTCGATGACGTGGGCGGGCTGGGCTCCGGTGGGTGCTGCCGCGGTGACCCGGTAGGTCATCGGGTCTATGGCCACGACGACGCCGGCGCTGCTGACCGCGTACACCACCGCCCCGTCGCGGCCTACCTGGATGTTGTGCGGAGCTTTGATCCCGTTGAGGGTCATCGTCACCGCGTTGGTGGCGGCGTCGATCACGCTGATGCTGTCGGCGCCCTCGTCGGCAACCCACACCGAGCCGGAGCGGGGCGCCGCCGACGTTGCTGGGGCCTGTCCCGAGTTGCCCGAACAACCACTGAGCACCCCAAGAACCACGGTGACGGCACCGATCGTGCGCAGTCCGAGTCTCGACATCCACGGCCCCCTGCGCCTACCCGGGCGTGAAGTCCCCGGGGTGTCCTTTCACGCTACGCCGGGCTCACCTCACGCTGATTGCAGCGGATTTCGGAGACCCTCAGTGGGCGTGGTCGAAGACGACCAGGGTGTGGGCCAGGGCGCCGTCGACGAAATAGGCGCGGCAGTCGAAGTGGTCCTGGATCATCGAACCGACTTCGCTGGGTGCGTTGGCCACACCCGCAACGTTCAGCACGGTGATCCGCGAGGCGTCGATGCCCTTGAGTGGCTCGCTGGCGGTCAGTGAGGAGAAGTCCCGGCCCTCGACGTCGAGGGTGCTGGTCTCGGTGTGGACATCAGAGAGCGTGGCTTTGTCGGGGGAGACCAACCGCTTGAGCACCTCGGCCTGGCAACGCTGTTGAGCTAACTGCTCGGCAGAGGGGGCAGAGTCGGCGGAGTGTCCCAGCCGTAGCGCACCCGTGGCAACCGCTACGGCGACCAGGGCCGCACCGACCGCGATCAACGCGGCGATCACCAATAGTGGGCGCCGACTCGCGGGCCGGTCACCGTGCTGGCTGCCCATTACGCGGACGATACGCGAGCTGCGTCGGGTAACCCACGTAGTTGGTGATGAGCTCAGTGGGTCAGGGCCGCCTGTTCCTAAATCGGCCTTTCGGGACTCGGGGGCGAATGGCACTAGCTCCCACGGTGTAACGAGATAAGCATGGAGACGGGTGACCCAGGAGGGACTCTGATATGGCAATTGGTGCTTTCACGGAAAACAATCTCGATAAGCAGGGTTTCGAGGGACTTGATGCGGAGGCTAAATCTCGTTACGCATTGCCGCTGCGGTTCACGCCAGGGGTGAGCACCGCTCTGATTGTGATCGGGCTGGTCTTGCAGTCGCCCGTTTGGCTGGGGGCAATGGCGCTGGTTGCTCTTAGCGGTGCATTGCTGCCGAGGGGCATGCCTATCGATCTGGTCTACAACCTCGGCGTTCGCCACCTATTTAGTGCTCCGCCGTTACCGCCTACGCCAAGACCCCGACAGTTTTCCTATGCACTCTCCGCCACCCTATTGGCTGGTTCAGCCGGTTCCATGTACTACGGACTGTCCGTATTAGGGTCTATTTTGGGAGGAATGGTTGTCGTCGGGGGTGCAATCCTCACCACTTCACTGTGGTGTCTTGGTTCGTGGTACTACAGGTTGATTTTCGGTAGAAGCGGTAACCGGGACCCACGGCACTGACGGCGGCCGGCGCCGGACCGGACCGCCGCGGCCATGAGCACCCCGGTCATCACCGCGGCGATCGGGTGAACCGCAAAGTCGTCACCGTCACCGCCGCGCTGGCCGATGCAGCAGCAAGCGTTGGAGGCGTGCAGCTCGACGGTAGCGGATGAGCCAACCGCGGGAGGTGACCGCAGGTTGGTGACGGAAGCCGCGTCTCGGTGGTCACACCGCACATCTGCAGTCACCTGGACTGCTCGACAAGGGCCACCACTCGACGCTCGCGCAACCCGATACAGTCACGGCCGTGCGCTTCAATAGCGCTGGCGGGGTTGAGGTTTCAGGGGTGAGGCTCCATGGCGCGGCGGCATCGCGATATGGAGAACGCTCTCGGTGGGTGCTTGACCGGGGGTTTAGGCTGCGCTGCCGGCCAGCCACTGCGACCAGGGCACGCTCCAGTCGCCGTTCTGCCAGATTTCCAGCGGCGCTCCGCCGGTGTCTCGGACCTCGACGACGTCGCCCGGCTGGGAGAAGTCGTAGAACCAGCGGGCGTTCTCGGCGCTTAGGTTTAGACAGCCGTGGGAGACGTTGGTGTTGCCCTGGGCCCAGACGGTGTCTTCGAGTTCGTGAAGGTAGATGCCGTCGGTGCTGATCCGGGTGGCCCAGTTGATCGTCTCTTTGTAGCCCAGCCGGGAGTTGATCGGTAGCCCGTAGGTCGAGGAGTCCATGACGACGGGGTTGGCTTTGTCCATCACGGTGTAAGTCCCGGGCTGGGTCCAGAAGCTGATCGTGCGCCCGCCGATGGTCTCGCTGCCGCCCATGCCCATCGACGTCGGCATGGTGCGCACCAGCTTTCCGTTGCTGAACACGCTGACCTGTTTGGTGATGTCATTGGCGATGGAGAGGTGCGCGTCCCCGATGCGGAACCTCACGCGGTTGTCGGCTTGCCCGTAGAGCCCCTCACCGAGGGGGACGCCGTAGACGTTGGCCGCAACCGTGACAGTCGTTCCTGGCGCGAAGTAGTTCTGCGGCCGCCAATGGGCGGTCGCGTCGTTGACCCAGGTCCACGCACCCTCAACCGGCGGGCTGGTGGTGACGCGCAGGGCGCGCTGTGCGGCGGCGCGGTCGGGGATCGGTTCGTCGAAGCGTGCCACGACGACGGTCCCGATGCCGTAGGTGCCGCCCTCGAGCAGATCCTGGTTGCCGGTGGTGGCCAGCCGCACCGCGGTCTGGTTGCCGGGCACCAGCGTGGAAAACGTCGACACCAGGGCGCGGGTCACTTCGTCGGCACCGCGGCCGGTGGCCGTCACGGTGTAGGTGCGCCCGTATCCCAAAGGCACGGTCGGTTTCCACACCGTGTTGTCCGGCGTCATCACCCCTTCGACGAGCTTGCCGCTCTCGTTGACCATCTCGACGTTCAGCAGGCTGCCGGCGGTCGCGGTGACGGTGACCGGTGCGAGCGGGTCGACGTTCTGGGCGTCGGGTCCGGGGCTCATGAGCAGCGTGACCGGGACCGGTGGTGGCGGTGCAACGCTGGGGGACGGGTGCGCCGACTCGGCGTCATGGATACACACCACCGGGGGGCAATTCAAAGCGCTGGGCATCGCGACCACCACGGCGAGCAGGACCGCGAGATGGACGGCGAGCAGCACATTGCGCCGCCGGGCGTGGTTCATCCTCACATTCTCCGTTCTCAGTTCGGGGGCCCGCGGGGTGGTCGGCCCTTACCCGCCGAACAACAGGTACAAGCCGGTCAGGGTGTAGGCGACCATCACCAGCATCATGGCGAGTTGGCCGGAGAGTTGATGGCCGACCGGGATCACCCGCAACGCCTGGTCATGGGCGGCGATCACCGCCACGACGTGCCCGATGACGACGCAGGCGACCTTGATGGTCCACAGCAGCGCCGGGTTCATGGAGAGGAAGTAGACGACGTCGCCGGGGTCCAGCCCGAGTAGATGCCAGCCCCTTCCCAGTGGGTCGGCCAGTCGCACGATTGTCTCCTGCCCGCGCTCAACGAGGTAGGACAGATAGTGGGCGAAAATGTAGCCCACCACGATCGGGATCAGGCAATGAGCAAGGCGGCCCGGTAACTGGCGGCGTTGCTCAGCGGTCACGCCGCCGGTCGCGCGGGCGGCAGCGGTGAAACTCACACCCACAACGAGGACGAACACCAGCAGTCCGGCGGTGCGCAGGACGCTGCCGCCGCCGGAGTCGCCGACGAGGGGGACAGCGGCGGCATTGCGGTCCACGAAACTCCTGAATCCCTTGGATTGGGAGAAGCTGTCGAATGCGGTGGAGCCCAGCAGCACCGCCATCACCGCGACGGTCCCTGGGCGCACCGGCATAGTGGGCAGATGATCCAGCGGATTGCCGATGACGATTCGGTCGGTGGCGGGGTTCCGCCTGAAGGGTGCCAGTCGGGACACCGTCACGCTGTATACCTCGAAAGGATCGGCCCGCGCGAACCACGTTGAGCCGAACACCGCGGCGCCCGCCAACATCGCAACGGCGTAGCCCAGGATCCAGATCTTGATCGCCGTCAGGGAGCCCGGATCGGGGCTGGCCAGTTCCAGCCACACGAAAGCGAACAGACCCAGCGCCGCCGGCCAGTACCCGAGCCCGGCCGGATACCGGCGGGCGCCGCGGCGGTTCCCGCCCAGCCGCCACAGGGTGCGCACCGGGGAGATCACCCGCCAGATCGGGCCGACGAGCACCGACACCGCGACCAGCCCCACCCACAGCAGCACGTAAAACGCACCCGGTAACGCATTGTCATTGCCTTGCGGTCCCCAGATCGCCGCGACCGCAACCCAGACCGTCGCGACCATGGTGGCCGCCGCGAGGACACCCAGGATGACCGGCGAATCCACCGCGGTGGTCACCCACTGCGGCAGAGCGCGTCCCGGCTTGGCCGGGTCGAACCGCGGCGTGCGCCACGCGACGCCCACCACGGCGAAAGTGACGATCAGCGCCCACACACCGCCGATAAGCGCATACGGCAGCGGCAGCGGCAGATCGGTGGATCCGCCCACACCATGTGCCAGAACGGTTTCGGTGCTCCCGGTCATTAAGGCCTGACCGCGATCGTGACTACGGTGCGATTCAGGTCGTGCAGTTCGACGCCGACACGTCCGGGGATCCCGACGGTGAACTCGAACCGCTGCCCGGGAAGTGGTTGCACGTCGAAGACGCGTTCAGGGATCGAATGGACGTGGATGGTGTCGGTCGCATCGCTGCTTACCTCCAGCACGATGGGTTGTCCGACTGCAGCATCAAGTTCGGCGTTTGTGGGGGTGACCACGCCGGCGGCGATGGTGACGTTGACGGCGGGTCCGGCTGCCTCAATGGGCGGTGAGGTCGCCGCAGACGGTGCGGCGGCGGCAGTCGTTTCAGCTGATGAGGATCCCGCAGGCGCTGCCGGGGGGGACCCGCAACCCGCGGTAACGACGGCCGAAACCACTACGCCCAGAACGAAACCGGCATTCATTGGAGTCACCCGACCGTCGCCTACTGATTCACCGGGGAGGGTGTCAGTGGCTCGGCCTCCGGCGAACTGGCACCGGAGGCCCGACGCGAGGCCCGGTCGATTCCGAAGACCGCGAGTACCAAGGCCGTCGCCGAGAGGCCTAGCGCCGACCACGCCACGATGGGCAGCACGCTGCTGGCGGGCTTGGCGATCGTTGCGGTCGGCACCGGGAACTTCGGCTTCTCGCCCCCGGACGCCGGTTCACTCCAGGCTTCGGTGCTGCCGTCGGTGAACGTTTGCGTGGTCGGCAACGCCAACGAGTCGGCGTCCGGCAACGGTCCGGCATAAAGCGCAAACTGGGCGAATTGCCCTGTTGGGATGCCCGGACCGGTCGCGGTCCAGGTCACCGTGTCGACGACCTCGGTCACCGGCGTGCCGTCGTCCTTGTACAGCGGCGGATCGACCTTGCGCTTCGTCACCTCAACGGTCCAGCCCGCCAACGGCTGTGGGCGCACCGTCCGCATCGGTGTGTCGTCGGGGATACGCACTGCCACCTTGGTGGTCGCCGGCTTGGCCGCTTCGGTGGGCACACCCAACGTGATCACCCCGAATCCGCCGGGCCCCGCCCCGTCGAGTTGGGCATCGACGTGAGCGGCCACAGACGGACTGGTAACCATGGCGAGCGCTCCGCCGACCACGAGTACCCCGGCGCCGCGCCGTAGAGATGTGAACATATGAACCTCCATGTGTGAGTTGTGGATTCCTACTCGGCTTTAAATCAGTTGACTTCTCGGAACACCGTCGGGGTCACTGGGTGGCGCTGACTTGTTGGCGAATCGCGCCGTCCTGCAGGTGCCCGTTGCGGGCCAGTGCCCGCAGCGCGGCGGCGCACAGCACACCGATGCCGACCAGCACCACCCAGACGAGGCCGGGCAGGTCGCGGTCGCGGGCGATCTGCACCAGCGCACCGGTGGCGACGTTGCCGACGAGGATGCCGATGCCGACGATGGTGCTGTAGAAGCCATAGTGCGTGCCGACCAGGCGTCCGCCGGATAGCGCCACCACGGTGTCCATCTCGAAGGGGAACACCGCCGCCGAGCCGATCGCCAGCACCGCGGTGCAGATCAAAAGTACGCCGATGCCGGCGGCGACACCGAACCTCGCGTCGGGTACCAGGACGAGCGGCACAAACGCCAGGGCCACCACCAGCATTCCGATTACCAGGGCGCGGTCGGAGCCCCAGCGGGCGGAGAACCAGCCGGTGATGCGCAACTGCGCGGCCACTGCAACCGCGCCTGACACCACGAACATCGCCGTAATCAGGATCGACTCGTGCGCGGGGCTCAGGCTCGCGGCATGTAACGGCAGCGCCAGGTACACCTGGAAGGACAACACGTACGACCCGATCATCGCCGTCGCGAACAGCAGGAACGACCGGTTGGCCAGTACGGTGCGCCAGTCCTGCAGGATCGACGTGCGCCCGTCACCGGATTCGATATCGCGCTGCGGCAGGGCGAACAACTGCGCGACGGTCAGCACCGCGAACACCGCTGCCGCAACGGCCGCGGTGAGCCTGAAATCCACCGCCATGAACGCCAACCCGACCAGCGGACCGGCAAGGATCCCCGCCTGGTAGAAGACGTTGAACAACGCGAACGCCTCCACCCTGCGCTCCCCGGAGTCAGCCGCCAGGTAGGCCCGGACAGCGGGATTGAACAGCGCACCGGCGAAACCCGTTGCCGCTGAAGCGATCAGCACCGCGGGCAGGGAATGGGCGAACACCAACAGCCCGAAGCCCGCGGTGCGCAGCAGGCAGCCGGCGACGATGAGCGGCTTGTAGCCGAGCCGATCCGCCAGCGTGCCGCCCACGATGAACATGCCCTGCTGGGAGAAGTTGCGCACCCCGAGCACCAGGCCGACCGCCCACGCCGCCAGACCGAGAGGACCGGCCAGGTACCCCGCCAGGTACGGCATCAGCATGTAGAAGCCGAGGTTGATGCCGAACTGGTTGATCATCAGCAGCCGACTGGGCCAGCCGAAGCTGCGAAACTCCCGCACCACTCCCATCACCGCACCGCCTGCGCCGGGTCTGCCACTGTGGCGCACCGGGTCCAGGAGTCGACCACCGTCTCGGCGGGGGTGCTGATCGTCAGCGGCTCGGCGGGGGGTTCAGCATCCAGCAGATGATGCTGGCGGCAGTAGTCGTCGTTGAAGACGGTGTCGAAATACCGTTGCGGCCCGTCGGGGAAGATGGCGGCGATCGTGGTCGCGGCTGGATAGGTGCGGGCTGCCCACCCGGCCACGAGGGCGACCGCCCCCACGCTCCACCCGCCGCTCGCGTAGTGAGTCGCCGCCAGTGTCCGCGACGCCCACACCGCCTCGGCGGGGGCGACCCAGTGGACTTCATTGAACGCCGGGTAGTCCACGTTGCCGGGGTAGATGCTCGATCCCAGCCCGCGCATCAGCCGGGATCCGGCAGGTTGTCCGAAAATCGTGGACCGGATCGTATCCACCCCGATCAACTCCATGCCGGGATTGGATTCCCGCAACACCCGGGCCACCCCGGCGGAGTGCCCGCCGGTGCCCACCGAGCACACCAGCACGTCTACCCGGCCAAGTTGGGCGTGCAACTCCCCGGCGAGATCGCGGTAGGCATCGACGTTGTCGGGATTGTTGTACTGGTCGGGATTCCACGCTGCGGGATCTTCGGCCAGCAATTGGGCCACCCGGTCGCATCGGGCCTGCTGCCAGCCGCCCTCGGGGTGGGGCTCGGCGACCTGCTCGACACGCACGCCGTAGGCCGACAACATGCGGGCGATGATCGGCTCCAGACCGGGGTCGGTGACCACGGTGACGGGGTGTCCGTAAGCCATGCCGGCCAACGCCAGGCCCAGACCCAGAGTGCCGCTACTGGACTCGATGATCCGCGCTCCCGGGCGCAGATCCCCGCGGGCGCGGGCGCGGCCCACCATATGCAGGGCGGTGCGGTCCTTGATCCCGCCGGGATTGAAGCCCTCGAGCTTGGCCCAGAATCCCCGACCGCCGTCGGCGAACGGGGCGGTGATGCGCAGCACCGGGGTGTTGCCGACGGCCGAGGCGAGGGTCGGGGCCGGTTGGGGGCGCCGTGCGGGCCGGTGAGGGATGGTGTGCAGGTTTTTGTGGTGCAGAGGAAGAACAGAGGTCATCGGAGGATCGCTTCCGTGTCTGGCCGCGTTCCGAGACGCAGCCGCTGATGTGGACGGCAGTCACCGACCAATCCAGCCCGCATGGGCTGTTCGGTCTGTCGCTAGCCGATCAGCGGCGCAAGATGCACAGCCGGGCAAGCACGTCCCGGCCGGGAGAAATGATGAGCGGTCCACGGGGTGGACCCCGTCCGACCAGATTGGTGTGCTGGGGCGACCACTGCCACAACACCCCGCCCGCGACGATCAACCCCAGAACGGGGAGTGCAACCCGGAGGCGGTGGAGCAGGGAATCGGCGAAGTCGTCCGGCGCGGTCTGGATGGCCGCCGCGCCGATGTGATCGTGTTCCACCGCAGAAAGGTGGTCGAGATCGCCCGTCTCCGTGACGTGGTGGTCGACCTGCGTGCCGGATGGCCCGGCCAAAGCCGGCGAAGCGCCGAAGAGGGCGACGATGAACATCAGCCCGATCGCTGCCCACACCCGGGTTTTCCCGGGGCGCTTGCATGCACGCATGGTGACGACGACTTTAGCAGCGAAGTGGCGCTGGATCGGGCCGCGGCCGAATCGTCTCGGAGTCGTTACCGGCCGTTCAACACTTCGATGCTGCCGGTGGGCAGGTCCGAAATATTCCGATGTCATGAGGGCTGGTTGTCATGATCGTGGCTGTTCCGCCGAAGGGCGGTCTCCCGATGGCGCACCTGCTCAGGGGCAGCCCGGCCGGGTTTGGTGGCGGTGCCAGCCGATGGCCGGTTCGGCCTGAACAGCGCCGGCACGGCCGTGATCACCACGGCCCAGGACACCACTAAGCCAAGGAGCATAAGCAGGCAGCCGCCCCATCCTGACCCGGCAGCGATCTCGTTCCACCACATGTGGGCCACCTCTTTCCTGCGACCACACTGCAGCTGGTGACCGATGAAATCGGTGTTGGTTCTGTGAAGATTCGATCAAGACGCGTGCAGGTCTCACGTCGGGTTCAGGCGCCTTTGGTGTCTGATCAGGCTGCGGGTAGGCGTGCATCCTCGGCCTGCGGTGGCGTCACCGTGTGGTGGGCCGGGCTCGGTTTGGTGGTCGCGGTGCTGGCGAACCGGCGCAGCCGCAGACTGTTGCTGACGACGAAGACCGAGCTGAATGCCATGGCGGCGCCGGCGATCAAGGGGTTGAGCAGGCCCAGGGCCGCTAGGGGTAGTGCGGCGACGTTGTAGGCGAAGGCCCAGAACAGGTTTCCCTTGATGGTTTTCAGGGTTGACCGCGACAGTCGGATGGCGTCGGCGGCGGTGCGCAGATCACCGCGGACCAAGGTGAGGTCGGATGCCTCGATGGCCACGTCGGTGCCGGTGCCCATCGCCAGCCCCAGATCGGCTTGCACCAGGGCGGCGGCGTCGTTGACTCCGTCGCCGACCATGGCCACGATTCGCCCTTGGGATTGCAGGGTTTTCACGGCGGTGACCTTGTCGGCGGGCAGGACCTCGGCGATCACATCGGCGGGGTCGATGCCGACCTGGGCGGCCACTTCGAGCGCAGCGCGCCGGTTGTCGCCGGTCAGCAGGATCGGGCGCAACCCGAGCTGACGGAATTGTTCGATGGCTTGCGCTGAGGTGTCCTTGACGGTGTCGGCGACGACGATCACGCCCCGCACAGCCCCGTCCCAGGCCACCCAGACCGGGGTGCGGCCCTGGGCCTGGGCCTGTTCGGAGACAGCGGTGAGCTCCTCGGGAGCGGTCAGTGACCACTGCTCGGTGAGCCAGCCCAGCCGCCCGACCATGATGGCGTGGCCGTCGAGGACTGCGCTGACGCCGTGGCCGTTGTGGGTGGAGAACTCCTGCACGGGAGGCAGTGGGCCGTCCGCGGATGCGGCCGCGGCGATCGCCGCGGCGATCGGGTGTTGGGACGCGTTCTCAACTGCTCCGGCGAAGGCCAGGACTTCCTCGGAGGTCTGCCCTGCGCGCGGGTACACCCCGGTCAGGCTCATCCGGCCGGTGGTGACGGTGCCGGTCTTGTCCAAGACGATGGTGTCCACGCGGCGGGTCGACTCGAGCACCTGGGGCCCCTTGATCAGGATTCCGAGTTGGGCGCCGCGTCCCGTGCCGACCATCAGGGCCGTGGGCGTGGCCAACCCGAGTGCGCACGGGCAGGCGATGATCAGCACGGCGACAGCGGCGGTGAACGCCACGGTCGCCGAATGGCCTGTGAGCAGCCAGGCCACCAACGTCGCCGCCGACAGCACCAAGACGATGGGCACGAAGATCCCCGATACCCGGTCGGCCAGCCGTTGCACCGATGCCTTGCCGTTCTGGGCGTCTTCGACCAGCCGGGCCATCTGGGCGAGCTGGGTGTCGGCCCCGATTCGGCTGGCGCGCACCAGCAATCGGCCGCCGGCGTTGACGGTGGCGCCGGTGACGTCGTCTCCGGGGTGTACCTCGACGGGCACCGATTCACCGGTGAGCATCGACGCGTCGACCGCCGAGGTGCCCTCGACGACGACGCCGTCGGTGGCGATCTTCTCACCGGGGCGCACCACGAAGACGTCTCCGACGTTGAGTTGTGCTGTGGAGATGCGGATTTCAACTCCGTCGCGCAGCACGGCCACGTCTTTGGCGCCCATGTGCAGCAGCGCGCGCAGTGCGGCGCCGGATTGTGTCTTGGCGCGCGCCTCGAAGTATCGGCCGGCCAGGATGAACACGGTCACCGCGGCGGCGACTTCGAGGTAGATGTGCTCGGTCCCCGAACCCGATTCTGGCAGAAGGGTGAACGGCATCCGCATCCCCGGCATGCCGGCGTGGCCGATGAACAACGCCCACAATGACCACAGGTAGGCCGCGCCGACACCCAGCGAGATCAGTGTGTCCATGGTGGCGGCGCGGTGGCGGGCGTTGGTCCAGGCCGCACGGTGGAACGGCAACGCACCCCAGACCACGACGGGGGAGGCCAGGGTCAGCGCGAGCCACTGCCAGTTCCTGAACTGCAGTGCGGGGATCATCGACATCGCGACGACGGGCAGGGTCAGGATTGCGCAAATCAGCAGTCGGCTGCGCAGCGAGTCGGCCTCGCCGGCCTCCGGGGCGGGCTCGTCGGGCTGGTCGACGTTCTCGGGTGGAGGCGGGGCCGTCGCGGTGTAGCCGGTGGCTTCGATGGTGGCGATCAGCACCGCCGGATCCACCGACTCTGCGTAGGTCACCTGCGCTTTTTCGGTGGCGTAGTTGACGCTGGCGTGGACCCCGTCGAGCTTGTTCAGCTTCTTCTCGATGCGGGCGGCGCACGACGCGCAGGTCATCCCTCCGATCGACAATTCGATGCGGCGGGTCGGATCGACGGCGACGGGGAGGGTGGGGCTCATGTCGTGTCCTTGGGGTGTCGGCTCGGGCCTGGTGAGCGCATCAGGGTCTGTGGTCTGTGACCAGGTGGTAGTCGCCGGCCTCATCGAGGGCAGCGGCGATCTGCTGCGGTGTCGGTGGCGTGTCGGCGGTCAGGGTGACGGTGGAGATGCCGCCGGAGACCAGGTCCACAGCGACCGCCTCGACACCGGGCAGAGCAGAGAGCTCGGCGCTGACCGCGCCGACGCAGTGCCCGCAGGTCATACCGGTCACCGCATACGAGTGCGTCGCTGGGCCGGTGGTCACGGTCGTCTCCTTGGCAAGCGTCGATGGGGATGGGGACTGGGCCGATGCTGTCGGTCCGCAACACCCGCACCCGGTGGAGGCGGGTGTGATCAGGGGCAGGGCGGCGTGGCGGTGCTGGTTCATGTCGTGGCTACTTTCTGTGGCGGTGTCGTCGGTTGGGGCATGGGGGTTTGGTTGGGGGCGTGGGGGTTTCAGCGTGGGGGTTTCAGGAGCGGACCAGGCGGGCGATGGCGGCGGAGGCTTCGCTGATCTTCTGCTCGGCCAGCTCACCGCCCTGCTGTGCGGCGTCGTGGACGCAGTGGGACAGGTGCTCGTCGAGCAGCAACAAGGCCAGCGACTCAAGGGCTTTGGTGGCCGCAGAAATCTGAGTGAGGACGTCGATGCAGTAGGCGTCCTGCTCGACCATGCGGGCCAGGCCGCGGACCTGGCCCTCGATGCGTCGCAGCCGCTTGAGATGAGCGTCCTTGGAGTCTGCGTAACCGGGTGCCGAAGTTTCCATTCCCGCCTCCTTCACATACCCATGGGGGGTATAGAACCCATAGTACCCCCTGGGGGTACCTAGGTGTCAAGGGTGCGGCGTTCGGCGCACCCACAAGCGTTGCATCCACCAAGGGTTCCAGTCGGAGACAGTCGACTCGCTTGGGTAGGGGTTGCAGGCTCCCGCCCGACTAGTAAATTACTATTTCACTACGTACGTATGCACATAGTAATTATCACGACTGAAGTGAGAGCAAATATGCGCGAAGATGCGATGGGCCGGCCGCGTCCAATCCCCAAGTCGCTGTACACGATCGAATATCGGCGCGAGCGGCGTCGGCGGGCCTCGGGGTGGGCGCTGGCGGGGATCGGTGCGGTGATGGCAGTGATCCATATGATTGCCCACCTCGGACGTTGGCAGATCATCGGGTCGCAGGATCTATTGATCGGGTATCCGATGGCGGGTGCGCTAATTCTGGGCGGCTTCATGCTGGTGGGGTTCGCGACCAAAACGTAGGGGCACATGTTGCGCGTGCAGCTGCGGGCCTCATCGCCGCCGGATTGCGACCGGTCGGTTCAGTTAACACAGGGGTAGCCAACGATGTCGATGAGCCCACCACGGGGCCGCCGCAGACTCATCCGCGGGCACCGATTCTGGTGGTTGCTTGTCGTTGTGGTGCTCGTTGGGGCCGGCGCAACCGCCGGAAGGGCGGTGGTTGCCAGGATCGGCCAGGCAGGTCCGGACGCGGTGGACTGCGCGCGTGCCAAATGCGTCGCCTTGACCTTCGATGACGGGCCGACGCCGTTCACGGATCGGCTGCTGCGGATTCTGAACGACAACGACGCCAAGGCAACGTTCTTCCTGATCGGCAACAAAGTTGCTCAGGATCCCCAGGGCGCTCGGCGTATCGCCCAGGCCGGCATGGAGATTGGCGGCCACACCTGGGAGCACCCGAACATGACCACCATCCCCGAGGCCGACATCCCCGGACAGCTCAGCAAGGCCACTGAAGCAATCGCCGCGGCCACGGGGCAGGCCCCGACCCTGTACCGACCTGCTGGAGGGTTGTCCAACACGGCGGTCCGTACCGAAGCCGCCCGTCAAGGTCTTGCCGAAATCCTCTGGGACGTCATCCCGTTCGACTGGATCAACGATTCCAACATCGCCGCCACCCGTTACATGCTCATGAATCAGGTCAAGCCCGGTTCGGTTGTCCTGTTGCACGACACCTACTCCAGCACTGTGGATCTGGTCTACCAATTCCTACCGGTACTCAAGGCCAACGGTTACCAGATGGTCACCGTCGGACATCTCCTGGGAAAACGTGCACCCGGCTCCAGCTACGGCGGCCGTGACAACGGGCCGCCGGTTAACGACATCGTCGACATTGCGGTCGATCAAATCCCCGCGTTGCCGGCGACGCCCTCGCCGAGGCCGGCACCCAACCTGCCCATCACCGACATCCCCAACCAGGATCCCGGCGGGCCCAGATAGCCGCCCGTCAGCCCCCGCTGAGCCTCGACCATTGATTGACGCTAGGTCTCGATGATGCGGGTGACATACGGCGTCATGCCCTCGGTGCGCACCGGTGAAATCTTCACCGGAACACCGGTTTGCTGCGCTTCGAGCATCTGTCCGCCGCCGAGGTAGAGCGCTTCGTGTTGACCCCCGCCGGCGCCCCAGAACAACAGGTCGCCGCGCTTGGCCTCCGACGGCGGGACTTTGCGGCCCGCGTCGTATTGGGCTCCGGAGAACCGGGGCAGTAGTACACCGACACCGGCGAAGGCGTACCGGGTCAAACCGGAGCAGTCGAATCCGACCGTGTCGGCCCCGGAGTCGATCCCCAGGCTTGGACCGGTCAGGCTGCCACCGCCCCAGGAGTAGGGCACACCCATCTGGGAACCTGCCCGGCGGATCACGTACTCGATGGCCTGCTTTCCGTTGACGCGGTTGCCGCTGAGGGTGGCAGCAGGATTGGCCGCCGGGCTGATGATGCCCAGACTGCCGAGGAATTTGCGGCCCAGATCCATCGTCGTCTGCGCCGCCTTGGTGGTGGCCTGCAGCGACGCACTGGCCATCGCCAGCGGATCACCCGGGGCTCCCGCGCTGAGCACCATCGGTAGCAGCGGATCCCAGGGGCCGCTGATCGGCTCGGCGCGGGCCGGGCCGGCGGGAGCAGCCAGCAGCGTCGCCATCATGGCCACCCCGAGGATGGCCGAGCGCATCGTGGTCGAGAAGCGGGTGCGAGAAGTCGGGGGCATCAGCTCAAGTGCTCCTTCGGGACGCGGCGCCAGAATTCCGCGCCGCCTGCTCGGTCGGGTACCACCCGGCCGGTTTCATACGGACCTACTACGTACGTAAGAACCCGGTTGTTTTGGTAACTTACATCACTCTGGCCTCACTAAAAACATCTGTCACAGAACTACAGAGGTGTTATTCGTTTGCGCCGGTGCGCTTTTCGCCGCATTTTGACTGCTCGTGCGCCACCCCCGGCGCCGCGACATCGATCCGCGTGCAGTCCCGTTGGACCTGTCGAGCAAGCGCTTTATCCGGCTTCCCCCGCATTGCGACTGGGGCCGGCGGCCCTTGGGCCTCGAGTCGGCCCCAAATTCGTGCCGATAGACAACTAACTTCGCGCTCTTGTCATCTCGCTGGCCAGGGGCTGTGACACCGGCGCTATGAACAACGTGCAGGGACAGCCCGAGGGTAGGCTAGGCCCCGACGTTTTGGGAGGCTGATCGTGCGGGTACGAGGGTTTGGGGAACTGGAAGCGGTCATCATGGATCGCATCTGGAATCGCGACCCGCAGGCATCCACGACCGTCCGCGAAGTGTTCGACGAGCTGGCCGCCGAGCGGGGCATTGCCTACACCACGGTGATGTCGACGATGGACAACCTGCACGGCAAGGGCTGGCTACAGCGCGAACGTGACGGCAAGGCCTACCGGTATTGGCCCACCTTGTCCCGTGAGCAGCACGGCGCCCGGCTGATGCGCGATGCGCTGGACGCAGGTGGGCGTTCGGAGTTGGTTCTCAGTCACTTCATCGAGCAAATCGGCCCGGAGGAAGCTGAACGGCTGCGCGCCGAATTGCGGCGGGTAAGCCGCCGGAAGAAGTCGTAGTGCTCACCGCCGCTGGGTTGCTGCTCTACAGCGCCACGGTTTTGCTCGCCGGCCCGCGGCTTCTGCCCGGGCTTACCCGCCGTGGTGATGCTCCCCGGCCTGGGGTGGCGCTCTGGTTGACCGCTATCGCCACGGTCTTCCTCGCTTGGTTTGGCGCCGTGGTGTTCTTCATCATCGAAGTCGCACGCCACTGGCAACATCCCGAACTGGTGATCCTTTCCTGCCTATCTCAGCTGCACGGCTTCCTCACCGGGGATCACCGCGGCGCACCGCAGGCTCTGATGGTGCTGATCGTGGCGGCCGTGTCGGGGGCGGTCGGGGTCACCGGCGTCCGTGTGGCCAGAGCGCTGACCCGGCTGCGATTCCGCGCTCACGGCCATGCCGAAGCCGTGCGGATGGTTGGTCGCCCGACCGGCGAACCCGACGTCGTGGTGATCGACGCCGATGAGCCGGCTGCCTACTGCGTGGCAGGACGGCCACCGGCGATCGTCGTCACCTCAGCGATGTTGGCAGTGCTTGGTGATGACGAGCTGTGTGCGGTTCTTGCGCACGAACGCGCGCACCTGGCAGGGCGCCACCTGACTGTTATCTCCGCACTGCGCAGCCTCGCATCGGTGTTCCCCAACCTGGCGTTGATCACTGTCGGTGCCGCAGAGGTGGCCCGGTTGCTCGAGATGTGTGCCGACGATGCGGCCGTGCGCCGTCACGGCCACGCAGCGCTGCTGTCCGGCCTGTCGTCATTGGTCGCCGCAGGACCTGTCGAGGCGCTGGCGGCCGCGGACATCGCAGTGCTCGCGCGCGCCGAACGGCTTACTGCGCGGCCAACGGTGTGGATCCGACTCCGCGCCCACGCCGCACTGACGGCGGGGATGATGATCATGCTTGCGGCTCCGCTAGCCGGGCCACTGCTGGCTCTGTTGGGCCTGCCGACGTGCGGCCCGTAGCGCGGTGATTCTGGCGACGGACGACACAGTTTGCCGACGGCCACGAACACCGCGGCGGGAGAAGCGCTGTGGGCGAAGAACTTCCCATCATCCTCGCGCTGACGGGGCAGATCGTCATCAACACGGACTGGGGAAGTCACCATCCTGCCGGCATCGCGGGCATCGGTCTTCGTCGTAGTTCGCGCGGCGCCGCCAGCGGAGTCTAGGTCCGACCCGGGTGCGGCAGCTCCGCCTGACACATCGGTAGCGGATACTGCGGGGGTGGACACCTCCAATGCGGCAGTCACCTTCGGGGACTTGGCTGGATTCACCGCCCTCGCCGAGGCGCATGGCGACACTGCCGCAGCAGATGTTGCCGAGCAGCTCGTCGCGGACGCCGAGTCGGTCCTAGGCATCGGCGATCGGCTGGTCAAGGCCATCGGCGATGCCGTGTTGTTCACCTCTGTGGATGCGGCATCGGCAATCACGTTGATTTTCAGGCTGTTCGATGTATGCGAGAGGGATCAGCATTTCCCCGACTTACGGGCCGGGCTGCACTACGGACCCGTCGTCGAACGAGGCGGCGATATCTTCGGCACGACGGTCAACGTCGCGGCCAGACTTGCCGCCCACGCTGGAGGCGGACAAATTCTGGCCACCCGTGCTGTCGCGGACGCCGCGCCGTCGGTCGGTGTTGAGGTGCGGGCATTGGGCCCCATGACGCTGCACAATCTGAGTGTCCCGGTGGAGCTGTTCAAGCTTGTCCGTGACGGTGCCAACGATCGTGATACCGATCCTGTATGCCGGATGCGGGTCAATCCGGCTACGGCAGTCGGGCGACTCACCTACGCAGGTGCTGACTACTTGTTCTGTTCCCTTGACTGCGCCGGCAAGTTCGCGGCGCAGCCTGACCGGTTCACGTCGGTGCGGTAACCGCAACGCCATCAAGGGCCACCAGAACCTGCTCGACTTGGCCAGGCCGAGGGGTGCCGCTGCGTGCTCGATACCGCGGGTGGCAGCGGCGTCGTACCGCTCGCGCGAACCGGTCGATACCCACACCGCGGAGCCCGGCCGAGGAATTACACATTTGTAGTTTGTGACGGGTGGTACCAATGGGTCAAATGTGAATGTACTGTTCGTTCTCGAACGTACGGTCTTACTGCGTACTACGTAGATACGTAACCGCCGGCAGGGCCGACCGATCGCATCTGGAGCACACGCGTATCAGGTGGCGTACCGAGTTGTAGGGAGACGGCCGAGTGGAAACAACGAATCTGGGCTTCACCTGGTGTCGATCTGCTCTCACAATGACGATCAGTGTCGCGATGGCGCTCAGTGTTCCCGGACTGGCGCAGGCCGAGCCGGGACCCGCGCCGAACAGCCTGGCCGCGTTGATCGCCGAGGTAGCCGAAGCCAACCAGCAGCTCCAGGAGGTCGGCGCGCAGGTGCAGGCCGAGCAGGAGAGCGTCAACAAGGCGATCGTCGAGGTGCAGGACGCCCGCGACGCGGCCAGTGCCGCCCAGCAGCAGGTCGCGGCCAGCCAGCAGGCGATCAAGGACGCCAACACCGCGATTGTCCAGGCGCAGAAGAAGTTCGACACCTTCGCCGCAGCTACCTACGTCAACGGCCCGTCCGCCTCGTTGGTGATGGCCCGCACGCCCGAGGAGATCATCTCGAGCGCGTCGGCCGGCCAGGCGTTCGCGCTGAGCTCCCAGCAGGTGATGGCCCGGCTGCAACAGGCCCGTACCCAGGCGGTCAACTCCGACGCCGCCGCCCGCGACGCCACCCAGAAAGCCGACGACGCCGTCGTCAACGCCCAGCGCAGTCAAGACGCCGCGGTGGCCGCGCTGACCAACGCCCAGAAGGCCTTCCGCGCCCAGCAGGCCGAGATCGACCGGCTTGCCGCCGAGCGCAAGGAGGCGCAGCGCAAGCTCGAGGAGGCGCGCACATGGTCGGCGGCGGCGGCGGTGAATAAGGCGGCTGCCGCCGCGGTGACGCCCGCACCCCAGGGCGGGGGACCTGCGCCTGATGCCGCACCGGAGGCTGCCCCGGCTGAGCCTTCCTCAGCAGACCGGTGGGACGGCAACAATCCCGCCGCCGCGGTCAAAGTGCCCTACGGGTTGCCGTCCCAGTGGGATCTCACGCTGCCCGCGGTGCCCAGCGCGTTCCAGTCCGGGGACCCGGTCCAGATCATCAACGCGATCCTCGGTATCGCGCAGAACTCCTTCCAGACCACCCAGCAACTGGGCAAGAAGTTCCTGCAGAAGCTGGGCATCCTCAAGCCCACCGACACCGGCATCACCAACAACGGCGGCATCCCGCTGGTCTACGGCAACCAGGCCATCGAATACGTGATCAAGCGGGCGCAGTCCCAGACCGGCGTGCCCTACTCCTGGGGCGGCGGCAACGCGGACGGCCCCAGCCGCGGCATCGATGACGGCGCCAACACCGTCGGCTTCGATTGCTCCGGCCTGATCCTCTACGCCTTCGCCGGCGCGGGCATCAAGTTGCCGCACTACTCGGGCTCGCAGTACACCGCGGGAACTCAGATCCCGTCGGCGCAGATGCGCCGCGGCGACGCGATCTTCTACGGCCCCGGCGGCAGCCAGCATGTGGCGCTCTACCTGGGTAACGGCCAGATGCTCGAGGCTCCTTACACCGGCTCAGATGTCCATGTCTCCCCGGTCCGCACCAGCGGGATGACACCCTTCGTCGCCAGATACATCCAGTAACGAACCAGCGTGTCGGCCGAGCGTTTCGCTTTTAGGTATTGGTTGAGCGCAAGGCGCCTGGAGTACGTGATCCGAGGCGGGGCGACCGCGGATCAGCATGCCCTGACATCGGGACGCCCGAGGCCGGGCATGCGCATGTCGCGCCTACGGTGCGCGCGACACCGCTGCCATACTATCTCCGTACGGAGATAGTAGGTTCCCGACAGGGGCCGTTGCACTCAGCGCGCGCCAGTGCCAGCGAAATGTTGACATCCATCGATGCGGTCGTGACGCCGATGACCGCCAAGGCCATCGGGAACGGATGCGAGGGGAAGATCACGCAATGACCACGGAAAGCGGCGCAACCGGTACTCCGCCGGCCGGCAGAATCCGTGCCTTGATCGTCGACCACGACGGGTTCCTCGCCGGAATGGTCGCCGGCTACCTGAAGCAGCAGCACTTCGTTGTGGAGGTGGTCTCGTCGCAACGAGATGCTCTGCTTGCCGCGCACAACAACGACCCCGATGTCATCATGCTTGATTTTGTGCGCCCCCACGCCGATGGGCCGGAGATATGCCGCAGGCTTCGTAGCTTCTCGAATGCCCGCGTGGTGATCGTGGCCGCAGACGGTGACGTCATCGGCTTATCCGTTGATGCCGACGACTACATCACCGAACCGTTTAGCCCGCGGGAGTTGGTTGCGCGCATCCGTGCGATTCTGCGGCGATCTCCACTCCAACGCGGGGAGGGAACCTGTGTGCACGGCAACTGCTGGGGCGGTACTGAGCCGTCCAGGAAATTCGGAGCGCTGAACATCGACATCGCAGCACGACAGGCTGTTCTCGGTAGTGAGCCACTCAACCTGACGCGCATCGAATTTGAGATTCTGGCGATGTTGTCCTCCCGCCCAGGTGCCGTTTTCACCAACCGCCAATTGCTCGAGGGGGTCTGGGGAGAGTCCTCTGGTGGCTGCAAGGACCTCGTTGGCGCTCATATCGGTCACCTGCGCCGCAAACTCGGGGAGGACTCCCGCCGGCCGCGCTATGTGACTACCGCCCGCGGCTTGGGATACCGGTTAGGGCCCTCACCCTGACTGGAATGCCTCTCCCGTTAAGCCGGCGCCGCTGGGGCGGTGCCCCATCACCACCGCCACCGTTCGGAAGACGCTCCCCAGCGCAAAGTGGCCGAGGCGCGATGCCCACGGCCGGGCCAAGCCAAGATTCGACCCGCTGCAGACCGTCGGCGGCGCGCCGATGTGCCGGTGCCGATTACGGCTAGCGGCTGTTCTGGCGCTGGCTGGATCGGTCCCCGACCCGGCAACACAGGTTGTAAACCGGCACGAAGACCACGGCGACATACGCGCTGTAGACCAAGCTCCAACCGAGCCCGGTCACAAAGCCGATCACACTCCAGCTGAACCCCGGAAAGGCGGCCGCGAAAAAGCTGTCGGTGAATGACGAGCGGGCCAGGCCATGCCACGCGTAGCACACCGTGTAGGTGATGGCAGCGAACACCATCAATGATGAGGCAACGCGGATGAGATCCAATCTGTATTTCTCCACAACCTGTCTCCGGTCCTCTCTAGCCCACATTCGGCACGCTCAGCAGAGCGTGGTTGTTACGCCGATCCGTTTGAGTCCCTCACGTCGCGGCGTGGAATCCCGGTAAACAGGGCCACCAAGATCGCGGTGTAGGCCGCCCATCGCGCGCCAGTCGCCTTTGGTTAGGGGATGAAAAGAGCTCAGTCCGAATGCCACGAACAGCAGCGTGTTGACGATGACCAGCGGCCATAAGCCGTATGCGGAATCGGCCATCGGGTCGGCCTCTCAGATGTGATGCGTTCCGGGCGACGACGGTCCGGCGGAGTCACTGCGCTGGGCCTCGTCGGTGGACCCATGGTTGGACCCGCCACCGTGCCCGCCCATCATGAACATCATCATCACCGGGCAGGTCAGCACGATCAGTGCCCACAGAATTGTCGACGCCGACATGCCGAACACCATCGCACCGACAGCGATAACGCCTACTGTCAAGGCGTACCACAGGATGTGGCTTCCCTTCATCATCATCGTCTCCAATCGCCTACCTTCACAAGTACGTAATTAGTACGTATATGACTCTCGTCTCCTGAAGGGGGCACGTCAACTACTCAGGGTCGGCCGCCGTAGCGCCATTAGGCCCACTTCAAACGCCTCAGGCCCCTTCCCCGATGGACGACGGATGCTCAAGGTCGGACTTGCATCGCCGGGTGGGTCCCAACGAGTTGCGGTCGCGCTCACCATCGACCTGAGCGTCCTTCTTGTGTTGTTCTACTATTGCGCTCAGTAGGTGTCGGCGCAGCTGGGACGAGCAGAGAATGATGGCGATACGCGAGTGGAGTTGGTTGCAGTGGGCTGTCGCTGTGATCGCGGCACTGGGCGCAGCGGTAGTGGTCGGTATCCCGAGCGCGCTGATCGCCAACCCGTTTTTTGTGCGTATGACGCCGGTACCGTGGTGGAGTTACGGCGTCTGGGCGGTTACCGCAGCGCTGACCGGGTTGCTCGTGGCGAGTTACGCGCGGCGGTCGACGCCCGATCGCATCTCCCATGCCCGGGCGGGGGTGTTCGGCAATATTGGATCCTTGTTGGCGGTGGGTTGCCCGGCGTGCAACAAGCTCGTCGTCGCGGCACTCGGCGTCAGTGGTGCGCTGTCAGTATGGGCACCGCTCCAGCCGCTGATTGCCATGGCATCGCTAGGGCTAATGGGTTGGGCAGTCTGGCGACGGCTGTCCACGCCGAGCTATTGCCCGATCCCCGTCGTGCGTGCCGGCGTAGCTGGGGACGTGGAGGCGCAATCAGCAATGGAAGGGCGGCCAAAGTGACCGAAGTGAAAGCGGAATTAGCGTTCATTTGTAGGCGCATTCCACTGACCACGGTCCCGCCACTGGACGACGACCAGTAATTCAGACGGGGGTATCTCCGCCGCCCTCAGGTTTTCGCGACTGTGAGCAGTAACGCTGAGTCCGCTAGTGCCTCAAGGGAATGTGGTGCTTGGGGGAGCTCAATCAGATCGCCGGTGATGGCATCCCATTGATCGTCGTGGGTAGCGACACGCACTCGACCGTGCAGGACGTACAGCGTGGCCTCTCCGGGGTTCTCGTGCTCTGCCAACACCCGTCCTTGCAGCAAGGTGATGACGGTCTGGCGCAGCACGCGCTCGTGGCCGCCGTACACAGTCTCGGAGCTGCGCCCACTGGACTGTGCGGCGGCGTGGGCCAGGAGATGGCGGACCGTCGCGTCGAGCGAAAGTTTCTTCACGGCAGGCGTTTACCGTCTCTCAAGGTCGGTTCGAGTGATCCCTCAACAGGATCGCAGATCGGGACGGCCGATGGAACACCGCTGAAGTGGCCGTCGTCCAGGCGTGGGTGACTGGTAGGTCTGGAGTCGACGGTGTCGCCAATGGACGATGAGGTCAGCGATCGCATCAGGGTCGTCGAGCAGGGTCAGCAGGGCGGCGTCCTCGGGCGACACCATCCCCTCGTCGAGGAGTTTGGCGCGGATCCAGGTGTCCAGGCCGCTCCAGTGCCCCGATCCGGCGAGCACGACCGGGAAGTGCCGGATTTTCTCGGTCTGGATCAACGTCAGTGCCTCGAAGAGTTCGTCGAGGGTGCCGAATCCGCCGGGGAACACCACGAACGCCGACGCATAGCGGGTGAACATCAATTTTCGGACGAAGAAGTGCCGGAACCGCAACGACCGATCCACGAACGGATTGACGAGCTGCTCATGGGGCAGCTCGATATTGAGCCCGATCGAGCGCACCGCGGCGTCGTGGGCGCCGCGGTTGGCGGCCTCCATGATGCCCGGTCCACCACCGGTGATGATGTCGAACCCGCGGGCCCCCAAACGGGCCGCGACCGTGCGCGCCAAGATGTAGCGGGGGTGATCCGGCGGCGTGCGCGCCGATCCGAATATCCATACCGCCTGGGCGACGTCGGCCATCGCGGCGAAGCCGTAGGCGACCTCGTCGCGGATACGGGCCACCCGCTCAGGATCGCGTTCGGCGAAATGGGGGTATCCCGGCCCCAGGCAACAGAGCAGCTCCTCGTCGGCGGTCCCGGGAACGTGCGGTGTCTCGGGGGCTGGCATAGGTCCAGGCTATTGGCCGGGAGGACTTCGTCGAATCTTTACAGAACCCATACCTGCGCCATACCGCCGCGGAGGAGGCTGGGGAGTGAGATACCGATCCGGAGGGAAGCCATGGGTGCGAGCGGGCGTACCAGCGCAGGCCATCACCACACAGCCGGGAGGGTCCGATGACCACCACGACCGCGGTGCTCGACGTGGGGGGCCTGCACTGGGCCACCTCGGAAGCGGTGATCGAATCGACACTGCTGCGCCGCCCCGGTGTGGCCGCGGTGCAGGCCAATGCGCTCAACCAAACGGCCACCGTGACCTACGACCCGGCGACGACCTCTGTGGGGCAACTGGCGGATTGGGTGCGCGACTGCGGGTTTCACTGCGCGGGCCGCTCGGTTCCCGACCATATCTGTGACCCGATGTCGGAGCCGCCCGGCCCGCCCGCAGGACACCCCGCCGACCACGCGGCCGCCGGCGACCTCCATGGGCATGCCGATGGTGCGCCGGTGCAGCGCAGTCCCCACGAGATGATGGGCCACGGCGGGCACGGCGGCATGTCGATGGATGCGATGGTCGCCGATATGCGCAACCGGTTCCTGGTCGCGCTGGTGTTGTCGATCCCGATCATGTTGTTCTCGCCGATGGGCCGCGACATGCTCGGGTTCACGGTGCCGGCCCCGTTCGGGTTGCGCGACGACGTGTTCACGTTTCTGCTGAGCCTGCCGGTGGTGTTCTTCTCGGCGTGGATCTTCTTCGACGGTGCCTGGCGGGCGCTGCGGGCCCGGACCCTGGACATGATGGTTCTGGTCGCCGTGGCGGTGGGGGCGGGCTGGCTCTACAGCGTCGGGGTGACCCTGACCGGCGGCGGGGAGGTGTTCTACGAGGCCGCCGCCGTGCTGACAACCTTTGTGCTGCTGGGCCATTGGTTCGAAATGCGGGCCCGCGGCGGGGCCAACGACGCGATCCGGACCCTGCTGGAACTCGCCCCGCCGATGGCGGTGGTGATCCGCGACGGTGAGCCGGTGGAGGTGCCCACCGCCGAGGTGATCGCCGGCGACCTGCTGCTGATCCGCCCCGGGGCCAAGATCGCGGTGGACGGCACCGTGCAGGAGGGCGCCTCGGAGGTCGACGAGTCGATGGTCACCGGGGAGAGCCTGCCGGTGTCCAAAGCGCCCGGTGACACCGTGATCGGGGCGTCGATCAACACCACCGGAGCGCTGCGGGTACGCGCGACCAAGGTGGGCTCCGACACCGTCTTGGCCCAGATCGTGGCGATGGTCCAGGAGGCCCAGAACTCCAAAGCCCCCGGGCAGCGGCTGGCTGACCGCGCCGCGTTCTGGCTGGTGCTCGTCGCCCTGATCGGGGGCACCGTGACGTTCCTGGTCTGGTGGGCCGTGGGCGCCGGGGTGCAGACCGCGCTGCTGTTCGCCATCACCGTCGTGGTCATCACCTGCCCCGACGCCCTGGGTCTGGCGACCCCGACCGCGATCATGGTGGGCACCGGCCTGGGGGCCAAACGCGGGGTGCTGTTCAAAAGCGCCACCGCCCTGGAGACCTCGGCGCGCATCGACACCGTCGTGATGGACAAGACCGGGACCCTGACCAAAGGAGAACCCGAGGTCACCGACTTCGTCGCCGACGGCATCGGGGATCAGGAGTTGCTGGGTCTGGTCGCGGCGGTGGAGAAAGAGTCCGAGCATCCCCTCGCCGCGGCGATCGTGCACTACGCCGTCGAAAGCGGTTCTGCCGCAGGATCATTGACGGGTTTTCGCAATGTTCCCGGCCACGGGGCGACCGCGATGGTGGCCGGGCGGCGGGTGGCCGTCGGCAACCGCAAACTCATGGTCGAACAAGACGTGGACTTCCCGACGGCGTTGATGGGCCGCCGCGATGAACTGGCCGCCACCGGGCGCACCGCGGTGCTCCTCGCCGTCGACGGGCGCGGTGTCGGAGTCATCGCGCTCGCCGATGCCGCGCGGGAAACCTCCGCGGCGGCGGTCCGGGACCTGCACGACATGGGGGTGCAGGTGGTCATGCTCAGCGGCGACAACCAGGCCACCGCCACCCGCATCGCCGACCAACTGGGCATCGACACCGTCATCGCCGAAGTGCTGCCCGGGGACAAGGCCGCCACGATCGCCGAGCTGCAGACCCAGGGCCGCAAGGCAGCCATGGTCGGTGACGGGGTCAACGACGCCCCCGCGCTGGCACAGGCCGATCTGGGTGTCGCCATCGGGGCGGGCACCGATGTGGCCATCGAGACCGCCGATCTGGTGTTGATGCGCTCAGACCCCCTCGATGTGCCGATCGCCTTGCGGATCGGGCGGGGCACCCTGCGCAAAATGCGCCAAAACCTCTGGTGGGCCGTCGGCTACAACGTGATCGCGCTGCCGATCGCGGCCGGGGTGTTCAAGCCGCTGTTCGGTCTGGTGCTGCGCCCGGAGATCGCCGCATTGTCGATGTCGGGGTCGAGCCTGATCGTCGCGGTCAACGCCCTGATGCTCAAACGCCTCAAACTGCCGTCACCCCCGACAGCCGACCCGACTCGCGCCGGCTAAGCCGAGGCGGGGCCCAACGTTTCGATCGCGGCGCGCAGCTTGCCGGCGACCTCGTCGGCGACCTCCTGCAACGCCGGTTCCCCGGTCACTTGCACCAGCAGTTGGGGGTCCATCGCTTCCACCAGCACCCGGGCGTCATCGGCCGGATCGGTGCGCACGACGACGTTGCACGGCAGCAGCAGTCCGATCTGGCGGTCGATGCTCACCGCGCGGTGGGCCAAGGGGGGATTGCAGGCACCCAGGATCAGGTAGTTCTCCATGTCCTGATCGAGTTTGGCCTTCAGCGTCGCTTTCATGTCGATCTCGGTGAGCACACCGAACCCCTGAGCGGCCAGGGCGTCGCGGGTGCGGGCCACCGCATCGGCGAAGGAAGACTGCAACGACGTCGAAATGGCGATGCTCATACGGGGGTCCCTCCGAAGGCCTGGGTGTCGATATCCCGTCTTCGAATCTGGCACCGGTACCCGCCCTTCGGGGCGGGGAAGGCCGTTCTTTATCGAATCTTCACAGAACGACTAGGAGAACCCGCATCTGTGTGGGCAAGGCTGGACAGCGAACCGACGTGCACGACGAAAGGGATTTTTTGTGAACAAGACCAGGACTGTGGCGACCGGGGTGGCTGCGCTCGCCGCGGTGGCCGTCATCGGGGCGTGTAGCAACTCGGCAACCAAAGAGGCCACGTCATCGGCAGCGCCGAGCTCCACTCAGACCTCGGCGTCCGCCCAGGCCGCCGCGCACAACCAGGCCGACATGGACTTCGCCCACATGATGATCCCGCACCATCAGCAGGCGATCGAGATGAGCGACATCATCCTGGCCAAGAAGGGTATCGACCCGCGGGTGGTCGACCTGGCCACCCAGATCAAGGCCGCCCAAGGCCCCGAAATCGAGAAGATGCAGGGCTGGATGAGCCAATGGGGCATGCCCATGAGCAACATGCCCGGGATGCCGGGCATGAATGGTTCCGGCACCCCGACGACCACCACCATGCCGATGCCCAGCGGCTCGATGATGCCCAGCGGTTCGACGATGCCCGGCATGGGTGACATGGGTGGCATGAGCGGGATGCCCGGCATGGGCCAAAGCGGCATGAATGGTTCGGGCACCCCGACGACCACCACCATGCCGATGCCCGGCGGCTCGATGATGCCCAATGGTTCGATGATGCCCAGCGGCTCGATGATGCCGGGCATGCCGGGCATGGGCGGCATGGGTGACATGGGTGGCATGTCCGGTATGGACGGCATGATGTCGCCTGCCGACATGGATGCCTTGAAGAACGCCCAGGGTGTTGAGGCCAGCAAGCTGTTCCTGACCGGGATGGTCAAGCATCATCAGGGTGCGCTCACCATGGCGAAGGACGAGGTCAAGAACGGGCAGTTCCCCGATGCCGTGGCGATGGCCAAGTCGATCCTGGAGAGCCAGCAGAAGGAGATCGACACCATGAACCAGATCCTGGGCTCGCTGTAGTGAGGGTCTAGATGTTGCAGACGCTGACGTTTCTGGTGCAGGGCATGACGTGCGGGCATTGCGTGCGCGCGGTCACCGCTGAACTGGAAGCCCTCGACACGGTGACGGAAGTGGTGGTTAATCTTGTCCCACAGGGTGATTCATCGATCACCGTGACCAGTTCCGCTGGCCTGACGGCCGACGCGGTTGGGGATGCTGTGGCGCGGGCGGGCTACGAACTGGTCGGGGCGCCCTCGCGCTGATCCCGCGCCTCTGATGGCGCGTGGATCGGCACCGCCACAGTGAAGGTGGTGCCCTGACCGGGTCCGCGGCTGGCCACACTGACGTGGCCGCCGTGGGCCTCGGTCAACGCCTTGACGATGGCCAGCCCGATTCCCGAGCCCCCGCGTTCGCGGTCACGGGCCGAGTCGGCGCGATAGAACCGTTCGAAAAGGTGCGGCAGATGCACCGCCGCGATGCCCTCCCCGTCATCGGTGACAGTGACCACCGCTTCAGCGCCGGCCCGTGCGGCAGTCACGGTGACCTGTCCGCCTGACGGTGTGTGGCGCAGAGCATTGTCGAGCAGATTGCCCAACACCTGCATGAGGCGCTGCCGGTCTGCCCACAGCCGGCCGCCGCTGGTGTGGGTGCGCAGGGTGACGTTCTTGGCGGCGTAGCGGTCAGCGGCCGCGGCGCTCACCGCAGCGACGAGTTCGCCGACATCCACCCATCCCGGAGTGATGGCGGCGTGGGCGTCTTCGGCCTGGGCCAGGGCGGCGGCGTCGGCGGCGAAGCGCACCAGTCGGCCGGTCTGCTCGCGCAGCATCGCGATCGTCGGGGGGTCCAGGGTTTTCACCCCGTCCTCGACGGCTTCGAGGTAGGCCTCCAGCACCGATACCGGGGTTCGGATCTCGTGGGCGAGGTCGCTGAACAATTGGCGCCGCGTTGATTCCACCGATTGCAGGCGCTGCGCCATCCGGTTGAACGCTGCTGCCAGCTCGTCGAATTCGTCGCCCAACTGCGGTGAGGCCACGCGGATGTCGTAGCGGCCTTCGGCGACCGCCGAGGCCGCCGCGGACACTTCGGTGATGGAGCGTTGCAGGCGCCGGCTCAGGTAGGCGGTGACCACGAACGCGGTCAGCGCGGCGACCGTGATGGCCACCGTGATCGACAGTGCGGTGGCGTGCTGGTAGGCCTGTTCGGCGTGGAACTGATCGGTGGCGTCATGTGACAGTCCGGCTTGGTGCAGATGCTCACGGAACAAGGGCGGCCCGACCACCAGAGCCACCACCCAGGTGGTGACACCGCCCGCGAGCAGCACCAGGGCCTGGGCGAGCAGAAGCCGCCGGCGCATCCCGAATCCGGTCGGCCGCGGGGGCGCGGTCATGCTCCGCTGCCCATCCGGTAGCCCACCCCGCGCACCGTGAAGACGAATCTCGGATCGGCCGGGTCGTCGGCGAGTTTGTGCCGCAGGTGCCCGACGTGGACATCCACCAGGTGATCGTTGCCCACCCACGGCTCACCCCACACGGCGTCGATGAGCTGGCGGCGGCTCCACACCACGCCCGGCCGCGAGGACAGGGCGGCGAGGATGTCGAACTCGGTGCGGGTCAACGGAATCAATTCACCGTCGAGGAATACCTGGCGGCTGGCGACGTCGATCGACAGCGGGCCGAACACCCGGGGCGGGGACTGCTCGGTGTGCCGGACCGGCGCGGCGGCCGCGGCACGGGGCCGGCGCAGCATCGCCCTGATCCGGGCGACCAACTCCCGTGGGCTGAACGGCTTGGTGACGTAGTCGTCGGCCCCCACCGACAGTCCGACGATGGTGTCCATCTCGGTGTCGCGGGCGGTCAGCATCACCACGTAGGCGTCCGAAAACGTTCGCAATTGGCGGCAGACCTCCAGGCCGTCGATACCCGGCAACCCCAGGTCGAGCACCACCACGTCGGGGTCGACCTCCCGGGCCACCGCCAACGCCTCGGCGCCGGTGTGACACACCGTCACCTCGAAGTGCTCGCGCGCCAGATAGCTGGCCACGACATCGGCCAGCGGTGCCTCGTCGTCGACCACCAGGGCGCGATAGCCCAGGTCGGCACCGCCGGAATCCGCCTCGGAGATGAGATCCATGCCTTCATCGTGCCGTGCCGTCTGGCCCGGTCCGCTTCTTGAGCGAATCTTCACACAACCAACACCAAACCCATGGCGGGAACCGAGCACAGTGAAGCAATGAGCAGACAGCCCATCGCCGCGGCAGCCCTGACCCGGCGGGGCTTCCTCGCCGCCAGCGTTCTGGGTGGTGCGGCGTTGGTCGCCTGCAGCCGGTCCACCACCGCCACCGCCCCGGGCGGTGGCGGCGCCACCGATGCGATCACCGCAGCAGAAGCCGCCCGTCCCCATACCGGGAAGACGGTCACCGCGCGCCTGGCACCCGGGTCAGCCGACATCGACCTGGGCGGAACCCGGGCGCACACCCTGGCCTACAACAACGCGGTTCCCGGTCCGATGATCCGGGCCAACGTCGGCGACGAGATCGCGGTCACCGTGGACAACGGTCTGGATCACGCGACGTCGATGCACTGGCACGGACTGGCTGTGCGCAACGACATGGATGGCGCCGCGCCGGCCACCCCGAACGTCGATCCCGGGGCGAGCTTCACCTACCGCTTCAGCTCGCCCTACCCGGGCACCTACTGGGCCCACCCGCACGCCGGCCTGGACACCGACTTCGGCATGTATGTACCGGTCATCATCGACGACCCCGCCGAGCCCGGTCGGTATGACGCCGAGTGGATCGTCATGCTCGATGACTGGACCTCCGGAGTCGGCAGCAGCCCCGAGGAGATCTTCAAGGGACTCACCTCGATGGGCAAGGGCGGCCAGGGCTCCACGTCCGGGATGCCCGGGATGCCCGGCATGGGAGGAATGGGCCAGATGCCCGGCATGGGCGGCATGGGTCAGATGCCCGGGATGGGCGGTATGGGCTCGATGCCTGGCACGCCCGGCGTCGGAGGTGCGGCGACCAGCAACCTGCTCGGCGGGGACGGCGGAGATGTCACCTACCCCTATTACCTCGTCAACGGCCGAATCCCCGCCGCAGCAACGACATTCAGGGCCACGCCCGGGCAGCGTATCCGCATCCGGATCATCAACGCCGCCGCGGACACCGCCTTCCGGGTCGCCCTGGCCGGGCACCGGATGACCGTCACCCACACCGACGGATTCCCCGTCGTGCCCACCGATGTCGACGCGCTCCTGCTCGGCATGGGGGAGCGCTACGACGTCATCGTGACCGCCGGCGACGGGGTGTTCCCGTTGGTGGCCTCCGCCGAGGGCAAGAACGGTGTGGCTCGCGCCTTGCTGTCCACCGCCACCGGCAGCGCCCCTGACGCCGCCTTCCGGCCGCCGGAACTGACCCGGCTCGTCGGCACCGTCGACACCTTCACCGCCACACCGCAGGTCGTGTTGCCGACTAACAGCGACCTGGCATTGCAGGCCCGGCTGAGCGGCACGATGATGGCCTACGAATGGGCGATCAACGGCCGGCCCTACGACCAGACCGTGCCGCTGACCATCCAGCAGGGCCAGCACGCCACCCTGACCTTCGCCAATCAGACGATGATGTGGCATCCCATGCACCTGCACGGCCATACCTTCCAGGTGATCAAAGCCGACGGCAGCCCTGGACCGCGCAAGGACACCGTGATCGTCAAACCCATGCAGACCGTCGCCGTCAGGCTCGTCGCCGACAACCCGGGTATCTGGATGCTGCACTGCCACAACGGGTATCACATGGGTGCCGGGATGATGACCACCCTCAACTACACCGGCTGAGGCACTCAGCCGACCGCACCGACAGAAACCCACGAAAGGAGAAGTTCCCATGATGTTCTGGTCCGATCACGACATGAGCGGATGGGGATACACAGGCATGGTTATCGGAATGGTGTTGTTCTGGGCACTGATCATCGTCGGCATCATCGCGTTGATCCGGTTCAGTACCGGCACCACCCAAACCCGTGCCATTCCTCAACCCCAGCCCTACAGCGACTACCAGACACCGGAGCAGATGCTGGCCGGCCGCTTCGCTAGCGGGGAGATCGACGAAACCGAGTACCGCCAACGCCTCGACGTCTTGCGGGCCACCCCACGCCAGTAACCGCCGAGCATCCAAGGCGGCCTGGCCGTGAGTGAGCGGGCCCTCGCCTATCCGACCGTGCTGCGCGCCATGCGACGCCAGCACTTCGCGGTGCTCTCGACCAGCGACACAGCCGGTCATCCGGCATCCGCTGGGGTGACCTACGGCCTCACGCCCTCAGGGCGGGCCATGTATGTGATGACCCGACGGCACCTACAAAAGGCCCGCGATATCGCCGCCAATCCCGCTGTCTCCCTGGTGATTCCGGTCCCGCGCAGGCTGCTGTGGCCGGTCCCGCCCGCGACCATACAACTGCGCGGCCGCGCCCAGATCCTCGACTGGACCGAAGCCGAAGCCCGGGAGGTCTTCTCGGGATTCCTCCTAGGCCGGCAGATCCTCACCAGCTACCAGGAACTGCACGGGCGAGGCGAATCCCGCATCTGCTTTCTGCGGATCGACCTCGATCCCCTCATCCGGACCTACCTGGTCGGCACTTCGATCTGGCGGGTCCGCCGAAGCATGGAGTCAGGCAGCGCAACGACTACCCGTCAATGACCGCTAACCCGGATTTTTCGCGAAATGTTGTGCGTGGCGGGGTGTAGATAAGCGAAAGTGCC